>JALSJQ010000050.1 GCA_026989275.1 Albidovulum sp. | reverse complement strand
CATCAAGGCCCAGGTGCCCGACGCGCTGCTCTTCTACCGCATGGGGGATTTCTACGAGCTCTTCTTCGACGACGCGGTCAAGGCCGCCGAAGCGCTCGACATCGCCCTCACGAAGCGCGGCAAGCACCTCGGGGAGGATATCCCGATGTGCGGCGTGCCGGTCCATTCGGCGGAAAGCTACCTGCAGACACTGATCCGCAAGGGTTTCCGCGTCGCCGTCTGCGAGCAGCTCGAGGATCCGGCCGAGGCGAGGAAGCGGGGCTCGAAGGCGGTGGTGAAACGCGATGTCGTGCGCCTCGTCACTCCCGGTACGCTGACCGAGGACGCCCTGCTCGATCCGCGCAGCCACAACTTCCTTGCCGCATGGAACACGGTCCACGGCACGGCCGCACTCGCCTGGGCCGACATTTCCACCGGCGAGCTGAAGGTGATGCCGCTCGAAGAAAGCCTCGCTTCGGCGCTTGCGGGCATCGCCCCGCGGGAGCTGGTCGTGCCCGACCGGCGTGAGGCGGACATCCGGGCCGAGACCGGCGGCTTCGACATCACCGTCACCCCTCTTGCGGCCACGAATTTCGATTCCCAGAGCGCCGAACGGCGGCTGTGCGAGATGTTCGGCGTCTCCTCCCTCGCGGCTTTCGGCGATTTCTCGCGGGCGGAGATCTCGGCCCTGGGCGGCCTCGTCGCCTATCTCGACCTGACCCAGCGCGGCAAGCTGCCGATGCTGCAGCCACCCCGGCAGCTGCGCGAAAGCGGCGTGTTGCGGATGGACCCGGCCACGCGGCGCAATCTCGAACTGGCAAGGACCCTTTCGGGCCGGAGAGAAGGATCGCTGCTCCACACGATCGACCGCACCGTCACCCCGGGTGGAGCGCGGCTTCTCGAGGAACGCATCTCCGCCCCCCTCACCGACATCGCCGGCATCGATGCCCGGCTCGATGCCGTGGCCGCGCTCGTCGCGGACGACGCGCTGCGGACCGATCTCAGATCAGTGCTGCATCGCACGCCCGATCTGGCTCGCGCCCTCTCCCGCCTGTCCCTTGACCGCGGCACGCCGCGCGATCTCGGCAGCGTCCGCCAGACCCTGGCCCGCGCCGAGGAACTCCACGCCCTTCTCGCCGCGCAAGACGAGCTTCCCGAGCGTCTTGCCGCCGTGCGCGAAAGACTCGCCGGCCACACCGCCCTGCTCGCGCTTCTCGACGACACCCTCGTCGCCGAGCCGCCGGCCATGCTCAAGGATGGCGGTCTTGTCGCGCCCGGCGTCGACCCCGAACTCGACGAAGCCCGCGCCCTGCGCGACCGCAGCCGCGAGGTGATCGCTTCGCTGCAGGGAGAATATGTCGAGCAAACAGGTATTTCCTCTCTGAAGATCAAGCACAACAACGTGCTCGGCTATTTCGTCGAGACACCGGCGACCCATGCATCGAGGATGATGTCGCCGCCTTTGGCCGAAACCTTCATCCATCGCCAGACCACGGCCAATGCGGTGCGCTTCACCACCCGGAAGCTGGTCGATCTCGAGCGGCGGATCGTGACCGCCGCCGAAACCGCCCTCGCCATCGAACGGCGGATCTTCGCCCGGCTGCGCGACGCCGTTCTCGAAGACAGCCAGGCGCTCCTGGAACTCGCCGCCGCCCTCGCCGAGCTCGATGTCGCCGCCGCCCTTGCCGAACTCGCCCGACAGGAGGGCTGGACCCGCCCCGAACTCACCCAGGGGCGCGATTTCGTCATCGAGAGCGGACGGCACCCGGTGGTCGAGGCCGCACTCAAGCGCAAGGGCGAGGCCTTCGTTCCCAATGACTGCGATCTCTCCCCCGGGGAGGACGGCGCAGCGATCCGGCTCGTCACCGGACCCAACATGGCCGGCAAGTCCACCTTCCTGCGCCAGAACGCCCTCATCACCATCCTGGCCCAGGCCGGGGCCTTCGTGCCGGCCGAGGCGGCGCGGATCGGCATCGTCTCCCGGGTGTTCTCGCGGGTGGGCGCGGCAGACGATCTGGCCCGCGGCCAGTCCACCTTCATGGTCGAGATGGTGGAGACGGCGGCGATCCTCAACCAGGCCGACGAGCGCGCCCTCGTCATCCTCGACGAGATCGGCCGCGGCACAGCCACCCATGACGGCATGGCCCTGGCCTGGGCCGTGCTCGAGCACCTGCACGACGTGAACCGCTGCCGGGCCCTCTTCGCCACCCATTATCACGAGCTGACAGACATCGCCGCGCGGCTTCCCGGCGTGACCAACGCCACCGTCGTCGTGCGGGAGTGGGAGGGAGAGGTCGTCTTTCTTCACGAGGTCCGCAAGGGCGTGGCCGATCGTTCCTACGGCATCCACGTCGCGCGGCTGGCGGGGTTGCCCGAAGCGGTGATCCGCCGGGCGCGGGAAGTGCTCGATCTTCTGGAACGCGGAAACGATTCCCGCCGTCGCCTCGCCGAGGAACTGCCGCTCTTCTCGGCCGAGATCCGCCCGGCGAAGGAGAAGCGGGAGAAAAGCCCGGTCGAGGCGCGGCTGGCCGAGATCCAGCCCGACGAGATCACACCGCGCATGGCTCTCGATCTCCTCTACGAGCTGAAAGCCCTTCTGAGCCGGAGCTGAGACCAGAAAGCGGCCCCGGAGAGATCCGGGGCCGCCGCCACGTCCCTTCCGGCCCTGCCTGCCGCCCGTTGCGGCCGTCGGGAAAGATCAGCTTTCGTTTTCTTCCGTGGCCGCTTCGCTCGGCGCCGGCGCTCTGGCCGAGACGCCGACCTGCGCCGGGCGCAGGAGCCGGTCGCCGATTCTGAAGCCTTCGCGCATGACCTCGATCACCTTGCCCTGTTCGGTGCCGGGCACCGGAGCCTCGAACATGGCCTCGTGGTGATCGGGATCGAAATCCTCGCCCTTCTCGGGAGAGATCCGCACGATGTCGTGACGCTCGAGGGTGCTGAGCAGCTCGCGGCGCGTCAGCTCGATCCCCTCGATGAAGGCCTCGGCGGCCTTGCGTTGCTCCTCGGTCACCAGGGAGAGGGCACGGGTGAGGTTGTCATAGACCGAGAGAATGTCCCGCGCGAGCCGCGTGCCGCCATATTGCAGTGCTTCGCGGCGCTCGCGCTCGGCGCGCTTGCGCAAGTTCTCGATCTCGGCAAGCGCGCGCAGAAGCCGGTCCCTGAGTTCGTCGCGCTCGGCTTCGAGCGCTGCGATGTCCGGCATGTCCGACCTCTGTTCCGCCTCGGCGTCAGGGCCGGCTTCGGCCTTGTCGCCCTCGTCTTTCCCGCCTCTCCCGGCCTCGAGCGCCGCCGCCTCGGCTGCCGCCATGGCGTTGCGCTCCTCCTTCGAGAGGCCCTCTTCCTTGCGATCTTCGCTCATTCCTTCACTCCCGTTCACGATCGGCCGGAGACGATCCGGCCAACCAGCTGGGCCGTGTAGTCGATGATCGGCAGGATCCGGCCGTAGTTGAGCCGCCTCGGGCCGATCACCCCCACGGCCCCGACAATCTTGCGATCAGCGTTCATATAGGGGGAAACCACGAGAGATGAAGCCGAAAGCGAAAAAAGTTTGTTCTCGGAGCCGATGAAGATCCGCACCCCCTCGCCCTGTTCGGCCAGCTCGAGGAATTCGACGATGTCGCGCTTCTTCTCCAGATCCTCGAACAGCTCCCGCACGCGGTCGAGATTGGCCAGCATGTCCGCATCGTCGAGAAGATTGGCCTGGCCCCGGACGATCAGCCGCTCTTCATGATCCTCGTCGTGCTGCCAGACGGCGAGCCCGGCCTCGACCAGCTGGCGGGCAAGGTTGTCGAGCTCGCTGCGATGGCGGGCGATTTCCTGCTCGATGACGCGGCGCAGCTCGGCGATCGTGCGGCCGCGGGCGATGCTGTTGACGAAATTGGCCGCCTGTTCGAGCCCGGCCGGAGAGAGCCCCTGCGGCATCCGGAAAAGGCGGTTCTCGACCTGGCCGTCTTCGGTGACGATGACCAGGAGGGCGTCGTCCCCCGAAAGCGGCACCACCTGCACCTCGCGGATCGGCGCCTCGATCCGGGGCGCGAGCACGAGACTGGCGCCGTGGGTGACGGCGGAGAGCGCTTCGCTCGCCCGATCGAGCAGCACCGAGAGATCCTCGCCGTTGTAGCCGACGGAAGCATCGATGGCTTCGCGATCTTCCGGCGCGATCTCTCCCACTTCGAGCAGGGCATCGACGAAGAGCCGCAGGCCGCGCTCGGTCGGCAGCCGCCCCGCCGAGACATGGGGGCTTTCGAGCAGGCCCATCTCCTCGAGATCCTGCATCACGTTGCGGATGGTGGCGGGCGAGGCCTTGAGCGGCAACTGCTTCGAAAGCGTGCGCGAGCCGACCGGGGCGCCGGTGTCGAGATAGCTCTCGACGACCCGGCGGAAGACCTCGCGGGTCCGCATGTCCATCGCTTCGAGAAGCTCGCGGGTGTTGCTCATGTCTCTCGCCATCTGCACCTCCTGAGCCTTAGGGGCGCGCAGGCCTGCCGTCAATCGAGCGGAAGGGGCACAAGCCTTTACTCGCCGGTGCAGGCGGCCTATCTGACGGCAACGAAAGGATAGCATCATGCGCCCATCAGGAAGAAATCTAGATCAGATTCGCCCGGTTTCAATCGAAACCGGCGTGACCATGCATGCCGAGGGCTCCTGCCTCATCCGCATGGGCAATACCCATGTGCTGTGCACCGCCACCATCGAGGAAAGAACCCCCTCCTTTCTCCGCGGCTCCGGCCTCGGCTGGGTGACGGCGGAATACGGCATGCTGCCCCGGGCCACGACCACGCGCAATCGCCGCGAGGCGGCAAGCGGAAAACAGAGCGGAAGAACTCAGGAAATTCAAAGACTTATAGGAAGATCCCTGCGCGCCGCCATTGACCGGTCCGCCCTCGGGGAGCGGCAGATCACCATCGATTGCGACGTGCTGCAGGCCGATGGCGGCACGCGCTGTGCCTCGATCACCGGCGGCTGGGTCGCCCTGCGGCTGGCGGTGGACAGGCTCGTCCGGGCCGGGGAGGTCACGGGTGATCCGATGATCGATCATGTGGCGGCGATTTCCGCCGGGATCTACGCCGGGCAGCCGGTGCTCGATCTCGACTATGCCGAGGACAGCGAAGCGGCGACCGACGCCAATTTCGTCATGACCGGTCGGGGCGGGCTCGTCGAGGTGCAGGCTTCGGCCGAAGGGGCGACCTTCTCGCGCGCCGAACTCGACACTCTGCTCGATCTGGCGGAGAAGGGCATCTCGGAGCTCGTGGCCGCACAGCGGGAGGCGGTCGGCCGATGACGCGGCGGCTCGGCAAGGGGGAGAAGCTCGTCATCGCTTCGCACAACCGCGGCAAGATCCGCGAGATCGCCGCCCTGCTCGCGCCCTGGCGGGTCGAGGTACTGGCCGCGCCCGATCTCGGTATTTCCGACCCGGAAGAAACCGAGACGAGCTTCGCCGGCAATGCGCGGCTGAAGGCGCTTCATGTCGCTGGCGTCGCGGAACTGCCGGCACTTGCCGATGACAGCGGCCTCGAGGTGGCGGCTCTCGACGGGCAGCCCGGCATCTACAGCGCCCGCTGGGCCGAAACCGGTGCGGGGCGGGATTTCCGCCATGCGATGGCCCGGGTTCACGGCGCCCTGTGCGAGAGAGAAGCGCCGGAGCCGTGGAGGGCGCGGTTCGTCTGCGCTCTGGCGCTGGCCTGGCCCGACGGCGATTGTGCCCTTTTCGAAGGCGAGGTGAAGGGGCGGATCGTCTGGCCGCCGCGAGGCGACCGGGGGTTCGGCTACGACCCGATCTTCCTGCCCGACGGCGAAAGGGAGACCTTCGGCGAGATGGACCCGGCACGCAAGCATGCAATGAGTCATCGTGCCGTCGCCTTTGCCAGGCTCAAGGCGGCGCTTCTGGCAGATTCATGACCCTTCCCCCTCTCCCTGCCGACGAAAGCGGCGATTTCGGCATCTACATCCACTGGCCCTTTTGTGCCGCCAAGTGTCCCTATTGCGACTTCAACAGTCATGTCGTCCGCCATGTCGACGAAGAAGACTGGTGCCGCGCCTATCTGCAGGCTCTCGAAAGGGCGGCGGGGGAAACTTCAGACCGCGAGGTCGTGTCGGTGTTCTTCGGAGGGGGCACACCGAGCCTGATGTCTCCGGCCACCGTATCCGCCATTCTCGAAAAGATCGCGAAAAGCTGGCGACTGGCAGCCGATCTTGAAGTGACGCTCGAAGCCAATCCGAGCTCCGTCGAAGCGCAGAAGTTTGCCGGCTACCGCGCAGGCGGCGTCAACCGGATTTCCATCGGCGTTCAGGCATTGAACGATGCCGATCTTCGCTGGCTCGGCCGGTTGCACGATGCGGCCGAAGCACGGGCGGCCATCGACACGGCCGCCACCATCTTCCAGCGCTACAGTTTCGACCTCATCTATGCACGCCAGCACCAGACACCCGCAGCGTGGAAAGCCGAACTGCGGCAGGCCCTGGCCCTAGCCGGCGGACACCTCTCGCTCTACCAGCTGACGATCGAGCCCGGCACCGCTTTCGGCCGGCGGGCCAAGGCCGGGCGGCTCGAGGGACTCCCGGACGAAGAGACCGCAGCCGAGATGTATCTCCTGACCCAGGAACTTTGCGACGCCGCCGGCTTGCCGGCCTACGAAATCTCCAATCACGCCGAGCCCGGGCAGGAATCGCGGCACAACATGCTCTATTGGCGGCTGGGAGATTACCTCGGCATCGGTCCCGGAGCGCATG
This sequence comes from Albidovulum sp., assembly GCA_026989275.1. Classification (GTDB taxonomy): domain Bacteria; phylum Pseudomonadota; class Alphaproteobacteria; order Rhodobacterales; family Rhodobacteraceae; genus WFPA01. Next base: position 29,664 of record JALSJQ010000050.1, on the reverse strand, counting down.
GGCGCATGCATTCGGCTGGCACCCGGTTTGCCACCGAGGAGATCCGGCAGCCGGAGGAGTGGCTCGCCCAGCTAAAGCGCCTGGGACATGGCGAGGCCTGCCGGCAGCCCATCGCCCCGAAAGACAGCGCCCTCGAATACCTGCTCATGGGCCTGCGCACGCGGCAGGGCATCTCCCTCTCCCGGCTGCGGGCGCTCGATGCGGATCTTCTAGATCAGGAAAGGCTTTCCGAACTGGCGCGGCAAGGGTTGTTCGCGATCGAAGGTGACCGGATGCGGGCGACGCGGCGCGGATGGCTCCTGCTCGACTCTCTTCTCGTGCAGGTCCTGGCGTGATCGATCCTTGCCGAGCCCGACAACGGCTTCATCCTCGTGACAGGCCGGCCGTCGTCAGCAAGGCGCACAGATCATCCAGATCCTCGAGCGAGGCATATTCGAGAACGAGACGTCCGCGGCCCGTGGCCGGGTCATGGTCGATCCGCACCCTTCGACGCAGGGCTGCCGAAAGATCCTCCTCGAGTGCCAGGGTGTCGGCGTCCTTTTCCCACTTCCGGCGGATTTTCCGCGAGGAACCCTTGCCCTGCACCTCCCGTTTCGCGAGCCTTTCCGCATCGCGCGCGGTCAACCCTTCGGCAACGATCCTGCGGGCCAGCTTCACAGCCTCCGGGTGGCCGATGAGCGCGCGCGCATGACCGGCCCCGAGCTTGCCCCGCTCGACCAGATCCTGCACCTCTTCCGGCAACGAGAGAAGGCGGATGGTGTTGGCAACATGGCTGCGACTCTTGCCGACGATCTTTCCCAGCGCCTCCTGAGAATAGCCATGCCGGTCGATCAGGGCGCGATAGGCGGCGGCTTCCTCCATGGGACTGAGATCGCTGCGCTGAATGTTTTCGACCAGGGCGATTTCCATCACCTTCTGGTCATCGAGTTCGCGGATGATTACCGGCACTTCGTGAAGCTGGGCCTGCTGTGCCGCCCGCCAGCGGCGCTCCCCGGCCACGATCTGGAATTCCCCGCTTCTCTGCGGATCGGGGCGCACGATGATCGGCTGAAGGATACCGTGTTCCCGGATCGAGGCGGCCAGCTCGGACAACTCCTCATCCGAAAACCTCCGGCGCGGCTGATGCGGGTTCGGATGCAGCACCTCGATCGGCAGGCTTTGCTCCGCCCGAACAAGGTCGGCGGGCATCCCCTCTTCCACCAGCGAGCCGGCATCCCCGATCAGCGCTCCGAGCCCGCGGCCCAGCCCCTTATGCGTCTTCCGTGTCATGCTTCGCTCCCGCCATGTCGATCCGCGTCAGGAATTCCTGCGCAAGATCGAAGTATGCCTTTGCTCCTGCGCTTCGGGGATCATAGAGGACCACCGGCCTGGCGAAGGACGGCGCTTCGCTCACCCGGACATTGCGCGGAATGACCGTTCTGAAAACGAGATCCTCAAGATATTCCCGGGCATCCCTTTCGACCTGCCGTGAAAGGTTGTTGCGCTTGTCATACATGGTCAGCACCACCCCCTCGATCCGCAGCCTGGGGCTGATGGTCCTTCGAATCTCGCGAACCGTCAACAGAAGCTGCGAAAGCCCCTCGAGCGCGAAGAATTCGCACTGCAGCGGCACGAGAACCGAATTGGCCGCCACCATCGCATTGACAGTAAGGAGATTGAGCGAGGGAGGACAATCGATCAGAACCACATCCGTTTCACGTGAAACACGACCCAAGGCCTCGCGAAGCCGAACGGCTCGGCGGGCATCATCGGCAAGCTCCACATCGATCGAGCTGAGATCGGCGGTGGCAGGGACAATGGAAAGGTGCTCGATTCCCGTTTCCAGCGGCTCCACTTCCATGCCGGCAAGCAGATCGTGACTCGTGCTTTCCCGCGCCTCATTGGCGATGCCAAGGCCCGTGGAGGCGTTTCCTTGAGGATCAAGGTCTATGATGAGCGTACGCACTCCCCGCATGGCGAGAGCCGCACCGAGATTGATTGCCGTGGTCGTCTTGCCAACCCCTCCTTTCTGATTGGCGATCGCGATCGTGGCAGGCGGTCTGTCAACCAAGATTCCGCTCCTTCACTCGCTGGATTTTCAGGATGACCCCTTCCGGGTCTATTTCGCTTGGCACCACCTCGCAATCGAAATCGAACCGCTTAGACGCCGAAGCGATTTCTCCCGGATGATTTCGGCCTTTGAGAAAAAGTGCGACGGTTTCGGGTTTTCCATGCCGAAGAACCATCGGCAGGAGCCTTTCCAGCGGGGCAAGCGCGCGCGCCGACAACGTGTCGGCACGAAGGGCTAGCAGACTTTCGATTCTCCCGGCATGAACATCGGCTGGCGCGCCGGTATTGCGAATTGCTTCGTTAAGGAAAACGGCCTTGCGGCGATCGGATTCGACAAGATGAAATCTTGCCCCAGGTCGCTTTTCCATCGCGAGGATGGCCAGGACAAGGCCGGGAAAACCGGCGCCGCTCCCTAGATCCGCCCAGACGCGCACATCCATGGGGGCAAGAGCGAGAAGCTGGGCCGAATCATGAAAATGTCGTCGCCAGACATCTTTCAGGGTGCTCGGAGCCACAAGGTTGATCCGCGGATTCCACTTCCTCAGGAGCGTTTCATAGGTGCGCAGCCGGTCGAGCGTTTCATGTGAAACGCCGAATCGCTCACCGAACTGATCGCGGCTCATGTCTGACATCACGCCGATTTTCGCATCCTCACCTTTTCGAGCGCCAAGAGAAGGAGCGTGAGAGCGGCGTGGGTCATTCCCTCGATACGGCTTGCCTGCCCCAAGGTTTCAGGCCGGGTTGTTGTCAGTTTCTCGCGCAGCTCGTTGGAAAGACCGGGGATGGCAGTGTAATCAAAATTCGACGGAATGGGCTTTTCCTGCTCTCTTTTCAGGCGCTCGGCTTCCTGCATCTGACGACGAACATAATGCGCATAAAGCGCATCCCGTTCCAGTTGGGCAAGCACATCCAGAGAGAGCGTTCCGATCTCGGGCCAGATCTTCATCAGCTGCTCGGCCGATATGTCGGGAAATGTCAGAAGATCGAGAGCGTTCCGCTTGCGCCCATCTTTCTTGATCGGGAGGTGCTCCCTTTCGACGGCATCCGGTGCAAGCACGAGAGATTCGAGCAGCTCTTTCCCCGCCTCGATCGCCTCCATCTTCTGCGCAAAACGGTGTGCCCTTTCGGGTCCGACACACCCCAGAGCGATCCCTTTAGGTGTAAGACGCTGATCTGCATTGTCGGCACGCAAATGTAACCGATATTCGGCCCGGGAAGTGAACATGCGATAGGGTTCTGTCACTCCTCGGGTAACGAGATCATCGACCATCACGCCGATATAGCTCTCGTGCCGAGCAAGGGTGAAGGGCGCTTCTCCTCGTGCATGAAGAGCGGCATTGATGCCGGCAAGAAGACCTTGTGCCGCTGCCTCTTCATAGCCCGTGGTGCCATTGATCTGTCCGGCGAGGTAAAGACCCACGAGATCGCGCACGGCCAAGTCATGGCTGAGAGCCCGCGGATCGACATAATCGTATTCGATGGCATAGCCCGGCCGGACGATCTCGGCTTTCTCCAACCCCTTGATCGTCCGCACATATGCGAGCTGCACATCTTCCGGCAAGGAGGTGGAAATACCGTTCGGATAAACAAGATCGCTGGTCAGGCCTTCTGGTTCGAGAAAGATCTGGTGACTCTCCTTGTCGGCAAACCGCACCACCTTGTCTTCGATCGAAGGGCAGTATCGCGGCCCGCGACCCTTGATCCTGCCCGAATACATCGCCGAACGATCGAGATTGGCCGCGATGATCTCGTGAGTTGCCGGGTTCGTGTGCGTGATGAAACAGCTGACCTGGGGCGCTTCGGGCGCCGTGTTCAGGAAGGACAGCATCACCGGGTCATCTTCGCTCGGCTGCGGTTCGAGAATATCCCAATGGATCGAGTTTCTGTGCAGGCGCGGCGGTGTTCCCGTCTTCAGCCGGCCGAGTGGCAGACCGAAATCGCGAATGCGCGCGGAAAGCGCATTCGAGGCCGGATCTCCCATCCGCCCTCCGGTGATGGTCCTGTCACCGATATGAATGATGCCGCCGAGAAATGTTCCGGTTGTCAGAACCACAGCCTTGCCATGAAGTGCCTCGCCTTCTTCGAGGATGACACCGCCGATGACACCTCCTTTGACAATCAGGTCCGTGACCTCTCCCTCGATCAGGGTCAGATTCCGGGTGCGATGGAACTCCTGTTGCATCGCCGCCTTGTAGAGAGCCCGATCCTGCTGGGCTCGCGGCCCCTGCACAGCAGGCCCCTTGCGGCGGTTGAGCAGCCGGTAATGGATGCCGGCCCTGTCGCCGATCCGCCCCATCAGCCCGTCCAGCGCATCGATCTCGCGCACGAGGTGGCCCTTGCCCAACCCGCCGATCGCCGGATTGCAGGACATTTCCCCAATTCTGTCGAGTCGATGGGTGACGAGGGCCGTATCGGCGCCCATCCGTGCGGCAGCATGCGCCGCCTCGACTCCCGCATGGCCACCACCGACCACGATCACATCGAAATCGTGTTTCATGTGAAACACCTCGCACTATTTGCCGATGCAGAATCGAGAGAAGATGTCGTCCAGGAGATGCTCAACATCGACCTTGCCGATCAGCATTTCAAGAGCCGTGATCGCCCCTCTCAGATGTTCGGCAAGGATTTCGGGGTGCTCATCCACCCGCGAAACGAACTGCTGCGCAGCCTCGATGGAACGAAGCGCTTCCGAAACGGCATGGCGCTGCCGCTGGGTCGTGACGAGAGAAGCACCCGCCGCCTTGGCGGACAACCGTTCCCCGATCGCCGACAGCAGTCTGTCGATCCCCGCCCCCGTTCGGCTGGAAATGCCGATCCCGTGAACCGGCGGCTGCTCCGTCAGGTCGGTCTTCGTGATGACGATCAGATCGTCGGGATCTGGCATCACTCCCTCGGGAAGCTCCCCGTCATGCTCGAGAAGGATCAGCCGCAGATCCGCCGCCTCGGCGCGCGCTCTGGCCCGTTCGATCCCGATGCGTTCGATCTCGTCGCCCGGCTCATGCAGCCCCGCGGTATCGAGCAGGGTGACGGGAAGACCGGCAAGCTCGAGCCGCACCTCGATGACATCTCGCGTGGTGCCGGGAACATCCGAGACGATCGCCGCTTCCCGCCCTGCCAGGTGGTTGAGGAGGCTCGATTTCCCGACATTGGGCGCGCCGATGATCGCCACCTCGAACCCCTCGCGGATCCGCTCCGCCGCCGCACTCCCCCGAAGAGCCGCCTCGAGGCTTTCGCGAACACCGTCGAGCCGAGCGATCAGCGCTTCGGGCAGGGTCGCGGGAACATCCTCGTCGGAAAAATCGATCAGCGCCTCGACATGAGCCGCGATCTCGACCAGATCTTTCCGCCACATGCCGACCTTGCCGCCAAGCTCCCCGGAAAACACCCGTATCGCCTGCTTGCGCTGCGCTTCCGTCTCGGCGGCAATCAGGTCGGAAAGCCCTTCAACCTGCGCAAGGTCGAGCCGTCCGTTGAGAAGGGCACGGCGGGTGAACTCGCCCGGCGCCGCCGGCCGCAACCCCTCGATGCGCCCGAGAGCCTCGAGAAGCGCCCGGGTGATGGCCAGCGAACCATGCACATGGAATTCGACCACCTCTTCCCCGGTGAAGCTGGCCCCTTCCGGGAACAGGATCAGCAGACCATGATCGATGAGATCATCCCCGGACCGGAACGTCCGCAGCGCCGCACGGTGCGGCTCGGGCAGCGTGCCGGCAAGCGCCGCGGCAGCAACCCGGGCCCTCGGCCCCGAAACGCGGATGATGGCAACGCCGGCCCTGCCGCGGGCCGTGGCCTCGGCGAAGATCGTGTCTTCCATGCGGCTCTCCACCGTGCCGGGACACTCAGGTGTTCATCGAATCGAAGAACTCGGCATTGCTCCTGCTCTGCTTGAGCTTCGAGAGCAGGAACTCGATCGCATCCTGCGTGCCCATCGGGTTGAGAATCCGCCGCAGCACATAGGTTTTCTGAAGATCCTTCTTCGGCACGAGCAGCTCTTCCTTCCGCGTTCCCGACTTGAGGATGTCGATCGCCGGGAAAATGCGCTTGTCGGCCACCTTGCGGTCGAGCACGATCTCGGAATTGCCGGTTCCCTTGAACTCCTCGAAGATCACCTCGTCCATGCGCGAGCCGGTCTCGATCAGCGCCGTGGCGATAATGGTGAGCGATCCGCCCTCTTCGATGTTCCGGGCCGCCCCGAAGAAGCGCTTCGGCCGCTGCAGCGCATTGGCGTCGACGCCCCCGGTCAGCACCTTGCCCGACGACGGAACCACGGTGTTGTAGGCTCGGCCGAGCCGGGTGATCGAATCGAGCAGGATCACCACGTCGCGCTTGTGCTCGACGAGTCGCTTGGCCTTCTCGATCACCATTTCCGACACCGCCACATGGCGCGTCGCCGGCTCGTCGAAGGTGGATGAAATCACCTCGCCCTTCACCGAGCGCTGCATGTCGGTCACTTCCTCGGGGCGCTCGTCGATCAGAAGCACGATGAGGTAAACCTCCGGGTGGTTCCTCTCGATCGAATGGGCGATGTTCTGCAGAAGAACGGTCTTGCCGGTCCGGGGCGGCGCCACGATCAGCGCCCGCTGCCCCTTGCCCAGGGGAGCCACCAGGTCGATCACGCGGCCGGAGATGTCCTTCACCTTCGGATCGTCGATTTCCATCTTCAGCCGCTCCGTCGGGTAGAGCGGCGTGAGGTTGTCGAAATGGATCTTGTGCCGTGCCTTCTCCGGTTCCTCGAAGTTGATCCGCGTGACCTTGACGAGCGCAAAATACTTCTCGCCATCCTCCGGCGCCCGCATCACCCCTTCGACCGTGTCCCCGGTCCGAAGCGCATACTGGCGGATCATATCGGGGCTGACATAGATGTCCTCGGGCCCCGGCAGGTAGTTCGACTCGGGCGAACGCAGAAAACCGAACCCGTCCTGGAGAACCTCGATCACGCCCTCTCCGAGAATCTCGACACCCTCTTCGGCCTTCGCCTTGAGAATGGTGAAGAGCATGTCGCCCTTGCGCATAGACGAGGCGTTCTCGATCTCGAGCTCTTCGGCCATCTCGAGAAGCTCGGCCGGGCTCTTCTTCTTGAGCTCGGCGAGGGAGAGGGTTTCGGGTCCGCCGCTCCGTTTCCCGTCAGCCTCCCCCTCCACGGCAACGCCGCGAGATCGTGCTTCCGTCGCCGGAGCTTCCGGGGAAACCTCCGGGGATTCGGCCACCGCCGCTTCCTCCGTCTTCCGATCGGGCAGGGATAGCGTGCCGGACCCTGCCTTGATGGGGGTCTTGTCGTCTGTCGTGGTCATGGAAATGGCTCCGGGCAGCGCGATGCGCGCCGTCATTCACTGTTTCAGGGGGAATCCCGCATCCGGCCGGACGGCCGCCCTTTCATAGACCTTTCCGCCCGGCCCGTCAACGATGCTCCCCTCTTCCGGCAAGGACCGATGTCCGACGATCCCGCTCAGAAGGGCTTGACGACCACCATGATGACGATGACGATCATCAGCAGCGTCGGAATTTCGTTCATGATGCGAAAGGTTCTCCCGCTGGTCCTCCAGGCGCCCGAAGCCAGTTCCTTGCGCTTGCGGGCCAGCCAGTGATGAAACCAGGTCATGGCCAGAACGGCCGCCGCCTTCACCCAGGGCCAGCCATCTCCCCAATCGATCACCCCCGGGGTGAAGACGAGCCCGAGGCCGAACATCCAGGTCGCGATCATCGCCGGGTTCATGATGAGGCGCAGGAGCTTGTGCTCCATCATCTGGAAGACGCCGTCCATCTCGGTGCCGGGGCGGGTCCGCTCTACATGATGGACGAACAGCCTCGGCAGATAGAACAGCCCCGCCATCCAGCTGAGAACCGACATCACGTGCAGCGCCTTGGTCCACGGGTAGGCCGATACGAGAAAATCGCTCATGTGTTCCTCCGTTTCCCCCTCCATAAACAGGAAGATGAAAATAGGTAAGTGTGTGATTGCTGAACTGTGGAAAAGTGGAATTGTGCAGATTTCCACAGCCTTTTCCCGGAGAATCGGGGCTGATCCGGTTCTGGAGTGGACGTGAAAAGATAAAAATTTTCAATTGGTTGCCAATCCATTTCCTAAAGGATATCGGGGAATGAAAGGCGGAGAGAGCACCTTTCCACAGAATTGAACGCACACTCGTCCACCGTGGATGACCATTGCCATTTTTCCGCCGACGGGTGAATGGAAGGCGGGAGCCGCCGCCAGTCGGATCATCCGGCCGGCCGCAGCCATCGTTTCGGCGGAACAAGCCACAGGTTATGCACATGGATCAGGGGATCGTTCTCGCTTCGGGTTCGGCAGCCCGCCGCAGGATGCTCGAGGCGGCGCATGTGCCGCATGAGGTGGAAATGCCGCGGGTGGACGAGGAAATGATCCGCCTCGCCGCAATCGATTCCGGCGCCGCGCCACGCGACATCGCCGACACTCTCGCCGAGCACAAGGCGGTGTCGGTATCGCGTCGCCATGCGGGCCGGCTGGTGCTCGGAGCCGATCAGCTTCTCGTGCACGAGGGAGAGATTTTCCGGAAGCCCGCCGACATCGGAGAAGCAGCGGCGCAGCTGCGCCGTCTCAGAGGCGGTACCCACGAGCTCGTCACCGCCGCTGTCATCGTTCGCGACGGCCGGGCGCTCTGGCGCCATGTCGCGGTGCCCCGGCTGTCGATGCGGCCCTTCTCGGACGCCTATCTGGCCCGCTACCTCGAACGCAACGGTTCCGTTGTTTGCCGAAGCGTCGGGGCCTACATGATCGAGGGCGAAGGGGTGCGGCTGATGGACCGGATCGAGGGCGATCTTTTCACGATTCAGGGTTTGCCGCTGCTGCCACTCTTGCGATACCTCACGGATATCGGCCATCTCGAAGGCTGAGCGTGGCGGCAGGCCGTTCGGGGAGGGTGCCATGACAGGGAACGGAAAGATCGCGCAGCCGCTCGTGGCCGGTGTCATCGGCGATCCGGTCGGCCAGTCGCGTTCGCCGGTGCTTCATGCCCACTGGCTCGGTCGCTACGGCATCCGCGGGCATTACGTGCCGCTCGAAGTGCGGCCGGCCGATCTTGCCGAGGTCCTGCGGATTCTGCCGAAGATGGGATTTCGTGGCGTCAACGTCACCCTTCCCCACAAGGAAGCCGCGCTCCGCCTTGCCGACACCGCCTCCGACCGGGCTGCGCTCATCGGAGCCGCCAACACGCTGACCTTCCACGGCGAAGGGAGGATCCATGCCGACAATACCGACGCCTACGGCTTTCTCGCCAACATGAGGCAGACGGTGCCTTCCTGGGATGCGACTGCCGGGCCGGCGGTCGTTCTCGGTGCCGGCGGTGCCGCCCGGGCGGTCATCCACGCCCTGCTCGACGCCGGGGCCCCCGAAATCCGGCTGGCAAACCGCACCCGCGCCCGGGCCGAGCTCCTTGCCGAACATTTCGGCGCCCGCGTGCATCCGGTGGAGTGGATCGAGGCCGAACGGGCGCTCGAAGGTGCCGCCACCCTTGTCAATACCACCTCTCTCGGCATGAAGGGAAAGCCGCCGCTCAGATTGCGCCTCGAAGCCCTGCCGAAAAGCGCCGTCGTGGCCGATATCGTCTACACGCCGCTGATGACCGACCTTCTGATCCGCGCCGAGGCTCATGGGTGCCGGGTGGTGGACGGGCTCGGCATGTTGCTCCACCAGGCCGTGCCGGGGTTCGAAAGCTGGTTCGGCCGCCGCCCGGAGGTGGACGGCGACTTGCGCAAGGCGGTTCTGGCCGGATGAACACGAAGGGATGGCGAAGGGTGACGAGGAAGGCGGGCAAGGCATGACGGCGTCGGGCAAGAAGACCAGCGACCGAGAACGCCCCCGGCCGCGGGTCATCGGCCTTACGGGGTCGATCGGCATGGGCAAGACCGCCACCGCCCGCCTCTTTGCCGAAGCCGGCGTCCCCGTATGGGATGCCGATGCCGCCGTTCACCGTCTCTACGGCCCCGGCGCGGCCGGCACGAAGGTGGTCGCGCGGCTCTTTCCCGGCGCCGTCACCCCCGAAGGGGTCGATCGCGCCCGCCTGCGGGCCCGGGTGCTCGACGACAAGGAGGCTCTCGCGCGGCTCGAGGCCGCAATCCACCCGCTCGTCGCCGAGGATCGCACCGCCTTCATCGAGCGGGCCGGCGAGGCAGGCCATGACCTGGTCGTGGTCGACGTGCCGCTTCTCTTCGAGACCGGAGCGGAGGGCGAGGTCGATGTCGTGGTCGTGGTCTCGGCCCCGCCCGAAGCGCAAAGGAAGCGGGTTCTCGCCCGGGGGACGATGAGCGAGGAAGAGTTCGCCCGCATCCTCGCCCGCCAGTTGCCCGATGCCGAAAAGCGCCGCCGGGCGGATTTCGTCATCGACACCTCCACCCCCGAGACGGCACGAGAAGGGGTGCGGCGGGTTCTCGCCCGCCTGAGGAACGCCGATTTGCAGACCGACCGAAACTTCTGAAACTTCCGCCGGCGCAGTCCGGCCCCGGTATCACGGAGAGACCATGCGCGAGATCGTCCTCGACACCGAAACCACCGGCCTCGAGCCCGAGAGCGGCCACCGCATCGTCGAGATCGGTTGCGTCGAGATCGAGAACCTCCTGCCCACGGGCCGGACCTTCCACGTCTATCTCAACCCCGAGCGCGACATGCCGGCCGAGGCCGAGGCGGTGCACGGGCTCAGCGCCGATTTTCTGGCCGACAAGCCCCGCTTCCGCGAGATCGTCGATGACTTCCTCGACTTCATCGGCGAGGCGCCGCTCGTGATCCACAACGCCGCCTTCGACATGCGTTTTCTCAATGCCGAACTCGTGCGCGCCGGCCGCGAGCCGCTGCCGCCATCGCGTGCGGTGGACACGCTGGCGCTGGCGCGGACGCGCTTTCCCGGGGCGAACAACACCCTCGACGCGCTCTGCACGCGCTTCGGCATCGATCTCGCCGCACGCGAGAAACACGGCGCCCTGCTCGACAGCGAGCTTCTCGCCGCCGTCTATCTTCACCTCAAGGGAGGGCTGCAGCCCGGCCTCGAACTTGCGGCGAACGCCGCCCTGCCCGGCCGTGGCGAAGGCATCGATCCCGAATGGACGCCACCGCCGCGCCCCAGGCCGCTGCCGCCGCGGCTGACCGAGCAGGAGCGCCGCGCCCACGAGGACATGGTGAGATCGCTCGGCGACAAGGCGCTGTGGCGCCGCTTCGGCTGAGGGCGCCGCCGGAGCGGGAAACGTGAGGATCGGCACGCACCGGACCGGTCAGGGGTGGCGCATCGGCTCTCGGCGAGGGAAGACCGGCAGGTTTCCGTTACCGGCCCGCCCTGGTCTTTCACGAAGGCCGATCCGGAGCGGCCGATCAGTTCGGCCGGCCTTGGCCCTGTCCTTGTCCCCCCGCTTCGGCCATCGCCTGCTGGCGCGCCATCTCGTTGCGATAGAGCGCGATCCAGTCGATGTTCTCCAGATTGAGCGGCGGGAAGCCGCCGTCGCGGGTCACGTCATGCGCGATGCGGCGCAGGAAGGGAAACATGATCCGCGGGCATTCGATCATCAGGAAGGGGTGCAGCTGATCTTCCGGCACGTTCTCGATGCGGAAGACGGCGCCGTATTCGAGCTCGAGAATGAAGATCGGCTCGTCCTTCTGGGTGTCGGCCTTGATGCCGAGCTTGACGAGCACCTCGTATTCGTTGGGCTGGGAGCGGGTATTGGCGCCGAGATTGACCTCGACCTGCACCTTGGGCGGCCCTTCGGGGTTGAGGCCCGTCTGCATGGCGATGTTCTCGAAGGAGAGATCGCGGACATATTGCCCCAGCGCCTCGACGCGCGGGAGCGGATGTTCGCCGGCCTGGTTCTGTTCGGTCATGGAAGATCCTCGGGAATGCTCGGGAATGAAGAAACCTCCGCTCCCTTAGCAATATCGGTTCCGGGGCTCAATCACGCCCGGAACCCTGAAATCAGTCTTCCTCGATGACGGTATAGTCCACCCCGTCGATGATGGTGGTGCGGGAAGATCGCGGTGCCCGTCGCGCCTCCGCCCCGTGGCCACCCCGCCCGCGACGCAGGATCACCACACGCCGGACGATCTGTCGCCCGGCCCAGCGGATGAAGGCCGCGCGCGTCGGCGGAAGCAGGAGAAGGAAGCCGATCGTGTCGGTGAAGAAGCCTGGGGTGAGAAGGAGAAGACCTGCCGCCAGGATCAGGATGCCGTCGATCAGCACCGGAGACGGATCGTCGCCGCGCAGGACGGCCGCCTCGAGCCGCGCCAGAGCCGCCAGCCCTTCCCTCTTCAGGAGCCAGCTGCCTAGAAGGGCGGTCAGAATGACGATGGCGATGGTCGGACCAAGCCCGATCAGGCCGCCGATCTTGACGAAGAGCGCGATCTCGATGATCGGCACGATGACGAGCAGGACGAAGAGCCACATGGCAGAACCTCACGAAAAGCTGCAGGCCCGCTGGTGGACTCGGCCCCGCACCTTCCTTACATAGGGCGGGCAGGAGATCGTTGCCACCGGGGAGCGGTCGAAATTGCGTGAACGGCCGGAACCGGCCAGAGGAGAAATCATGAGCTCGGCCATCATCCAGCTGATCGTCCTCGCGGCTGTAGCTGTTTTCCTGCTTCTGCGGCTCAGGAGCGTTCTCGGCACGCGCGACGGTTTCGAGCGGCCGCCGCGCGCGGCGGGCTCCTCGTCTCCCGCACCTGCCGAGAAACGCCCGCAGCTCGCGGTGATCGAGGGGGGAGAGAACATCGCCGATTTCGTCGATCCCGAGAGCGATGCCGCCCGGGCCCTGCGGCAGATGAAGGAAGCCGAGCCCGGCTGGAGCATCCGCGACTTTCTCGAAGGGGCCAAGGCCGCCTACGAGATGATCCTCATGGCCTATGAGCGCGGCAACGTCGAGGAAGTCCGGGATCTGGTCGATCCCGAGATCTATGCCGCCTTTCGCGAAGCCGTCGCCGAACGGGAAGCCCGCGGGCTCAGTGTAGAGGCACAGTTCGTCGGCATTCGCGATGCCAGCATCACCGATGCCTGGTTCGATCCCGAAAGCGGTGAGGCCGAGGTGACCGTCAGCTTCACCGGAGAGCTGATCTCGACCGTCCGCAATGCCGAGGGTGACATCGTGGAGGGCAGCCCCACGGCCATCCGCCGCCAGAAGGACGTGTGGACCTTCGCCCGAAAGATGGGCTCTTCCGATCCCAACTGGACCCTCGTTTCCACCGACGGCTGAGTCATGGCCGGCAGCGGGAAGAAAGGAGGCGCGTCGATCCCGGAAGAGGACCGCGTCCTGTGGGAGCGCGTCACGCGCACCATCACGCCGATGCCCCGGGGCAAGCCCCCCCTGCGCGGCATGTTCACCCAGGCCATGGACGAAACGGGCGAGGAAGAGGCCCGCCCCCACCGTCGGAAGCCCTCCTCGAGCGGCCCGCCGAACGAGTCGCGGATCCCGAAAGCGGGCAAGAGCGGCATCATCCCCGAGCGTGGATTCCGCATCGGAGAACGCGCGAATGCGCCGCCGCCTCCTCTCGAGCAATCCGGCATCTCCGGCCGGCGCGGACGGGAACTCGATCGGCGCACCCATGCGCGGATGCGGCAGGGAAGACTGCCGATCGAAAGACGGCTCGATCTGCATGGCATGACCCGGGACGAAGCCCATCGGCGCCTCGTGCATTTCATCACCGAGGCGCACCGCACCGACAAGCGGGTCGTGCTCGTCATCACCGGAAAGGGTTCGGCCACGCCGGGGCCGCGGGATCCGCTGGAGCAGCCCGCAGGCGTCCTGCGGCGGATGCTGCCGCGCTGGCTGCAGGCGCCGCCGCTCGCGGGCATCGTTCTCGACTGGTGCCTTGCCCGCCCCCGGCACGGGGGCGAAGGGGCGTTCTATGTCTATCTGCGCCGCCGCCGCCGAACCTTGTGATCCTGGGCGCAGCCCGAACGGGGCGCAACCCGAAAGCCCCCTCAGAGCACGTAGCGGTTCATGTCGCCGCCTTTGAGCAGCGGCATCAGCTCGCGCTCGACATGGGCCTTGTCGATCACGACCTTCGCTCCGGCCATGTCGGGGGCGTTGAAGGAAATCTCCTCGAACACCCGCTCCATCACGGTATGGAGCCGCCGTGCGCCGATGTTCTCGACCTGCCGGTTGACCTCGGCGGCGATCCGGGCAAGAGCGGCGATTCCGTCTTCGGTGAATTCGACCTCGACGCCCTCCGTCGCCATCAGCGCCTCGTATTGTCGTGTGAGGGCGTTGTCGGTTTCCGTCAGGATGCGGACGAAGTCCCGTTCGGTCAGCGGCCGGAGCTCGACGCGGATCGGCAGCCGCCCCTGCAGTTCAGGCAGGAGGTCCGACGGTCTGGCCACATGAAACGCACCCGAGGCGATGAAGAGAATGTGGTCGGTCTTCACCGGGCCGTGACGGGTCGAGACGGTGGTGCCCTCGATGAGGGGCAGAAGGTCGCGCTGAACCCCCTCGCGGGAGACATCGGCGCCGGTTCGCCCCTCCCGGGCGCAGACCTTGTCGATCTCGTCGATGAAGACGATGCCCGACTGTTCGACCGCCGCCAGCGCTTCCTTGCGCACCATGTCCTGGTCGATGAGCTTGTCGGCTTCCTCCGCGACCAGAAGGTCGTGACTGTCGCCGACGCGGACCCGCTTGCGGGTCCGCCCGCCCAGCATCCTGCCGAAAAGGGCACCGAGGTCGGGCATGCCGCCACTCTGGCCCGGCAGTTCGAGGAACGGCATCGGCGGGCCGCTTTCGCCGATCTCGATCTCGATTTCCTTGTCGTCGAGCTCGCCGGCGCGAAGCTTGCGACGGAACATCTCGCGCGTGCCTTCGCGGGCGTCGGGACCGGCAAGGGCGTCGATCACCCGTTCCTCGGCCGCCCGCCGGGCCGCGTCGCGCACCTCCTCCCGCTTGCGGTCGCGGATCATGACGATGGCGGCATCGACGAGATCACGGATGATCTGCTCCACGTCGCGGCCGACATAGCCGACCTCGGTGAATCTGGTGGCTTCGACCTTGAGGAAGGGCGCACCGGCAAGCCGGGCGAGGCGCCGCGAGATCTCGGTCTTGCCGACGCCGGTCGGCCCGATCATCAGGATGTTCTTCGGATGCACCTCATCGCGCAGATCGGCCGGCAGCTTCTGTCGCCGCCAGCGGTTGCGCAATGCGACGGCCACCGCCCTCTTGGCTTCCGCCTGGCCGACGACGAAACGGTCGAGCTCGGCGACGATCCGCCGCGGGGTGAGATCACTCATTGTCCGTTCTCCCCGATCGTCTCCACCGTCAGCCGGTCGTTCGTGTAGACGCAGATGTCGGCGGCGATCGCCAGGGCCCTGCGGGCAATGGTTTCGGCGTCGAGATCGCTGTCGATCAGGGCACGCGCCGCCGCCAGGGCGTAGTTGCCGCCCGAACCGATGGCGGCGATGTCGTGCTCGGGTTCGAGCACGTCGCCGGCCCCGGTGACGACATAGAGTCCCCGGCCGTCGGTCACGATCAGCATGGCTTCGAGATTGCGCAGGAACTTGTCGGTCCGCCAGTCCTTGGCGAGATCGACACAGGCGCGCAGCAGATGCCCCGACGCCGCCTCGAGCTTTGCTTCGAGCCGCTCCAGGAGGGTGAAGGCGTCGGCGGTGGAACCGGCGAAGCCCGCCACGATGTCATGCCCGCCGGGGCTGAGCCGCCGCACCTTGCGCGCCGAGGCCTTGATGACGGTCTGACCAAGCGTCACCTGCCCGTCGCCCGCAACCACGACCTTGCCGCCCTTGCGCACCGCGAGAATGGTGGTGCCGTGCCATCCGGGAAAGCTGTCGCGGGTGCTGTCGGCCATGGGATGCCCCTCGTGCTTGCTGCCGGCCATGCGTGGCTGACATATGCGCCGCTCCCCGCTCGCATTCAAGGGAGAGATTGCCTTTCCCCGGCGCCTCTGCCACTTTCGGGCGGGAGGGCCTGTCATGGCGAGCATCTACCGGTTGCACGGGCATCCGCTGAGCTATTTCTCGCGCAAGCTCGAGGCAGCATTGATCTTCTACGGTGCGCCCTTCGAGGCGGTGGAAGTCGCTTTCGGTCCGCAGGGGATGACGGATGTGCGCCGGCGGGCGGGCACCCATCAGCTGCCGGTGCTCGAGACCCCGGAAGGCTGGGCCGTCGCCGACACCACGCCGATCCTCTTCATGCTCGACGGCCGCTTTCCCCGGCGCCGGCTCTTTCCCGAGGGGCCGGTCGGGGTGCTGGTCCACATGATCGAGAATTTTCTCGACGAATGGCTCGGCCGCACGATGGTGCATTATCGCTGGCACTACGAGGAATGCGCCGGGCCGGCAGCCCTCGAAATGGCCCGGGGAGATGGCAGGCTCGCGGTCGAGATCGCCCGCTGGGGGCTGAAGGCCTGTCGCGCGACCGGCGTCTCGAGCCCGCATCAGCAGGCCATGGCCGAGGAGGAATATGCCCGGATTCTCGAAGCGGCCGAAGAGCAGCTCGCCGTCAGCCGCTATCTCATGGGAGATCGACCGACAGCCGTCGATGCGGTGATGATCGGTGGGCTCAGGGGCCATACCCTGGCCGATCCGGTGCCGGCGCGGCTCGTCGAGCAGTTTCCCCGAATTCTCGAATGGGTGGAGAAGGAAGCCGATGCGTGGGATGGCGAAGGTCTCGTCGCCCCGATCGAGGCGCCAACCGCCTTTGCCCGGCTGATGATCGCCGAAATGTCCCGCAGCTTCGCGCCTTTCACGAAGGGGTTGAGAAAGGCGCTGGCTGCCGGAGAAAAGGCTTTCGTTGCGAGGGTTTATGACGAAGATGTAAGCTATCTCGCCCGGCCCTACCCGGCCCGTGCCTCGGACATGGTGGTCGAGTATGCGCGGCAGGCGCTCGACGAGGAGGAATACCGCAGCATGGCCGGCCGCGCCCGCGTCTGGGGGATCGAAGACATCTACCCCTTCGATCCATCCCCCGAACCCGCTGCCGAAAACGTCATTCCCCTCGGCGAACGCAGTCGGCGCTGAAAGAAAAACCCCTGCGGGAGCAGAGGTTTTTCCGAAATTCCTCGTCTTGCGGCGTCCTCATGCGAGGGTGCGCTGCACTTCCTCGCGCTCGAAGATCTCGATGACGTCGCCCTCGCGGATGTCGTCGTAATTCTCGAAGGCCATGCCGCATTCCTGCCCGGCCTGCACCTCCTTGACCTCGTCCTTGAAGCGCTTGAGGGTCTTGAGCGTGCCTTCGTGGATGACGACATTGTCGCGCAGGAGCCGCACGCCGGCCGAGCGCCGCGCCACGCCTTCGGTGACCACGCAGCCCGCCACCTTGCCCACACCGGTGACCTTGAACACCTTCTGGATGGTGGCATAGCCGATGAAGTTTTCCCGGACCTCGGGCTTGAGCAGCCCTTCGGCGGCCTTCTTCACGTCATCTACGAGGTCGTAGATCACCGAATAGTAGCGGATCTCGACGCCCTTCTGGTTCGCCGCCTTGCGCGCCGGGGCGTTGGCCCGGACATTGAAGCCGATGATCGGCGCGTTCGAGGCCTCGGCAAGGCGGACATCGGTTTCGGTGATGGCGCCGACGCCCGAATGGATCACCCGCACGCGCACATCCTCGTTGCCGATCTTCTCGAGAGCCTGGGTGATCGCTTCGAGCGATCCCTGCACGTCGGCCTTGACGATGAGCGGCAGTTCGGCGACCTCCTTGTCGGCCTTGGCCTTCGCGAGAAGCTGTTCGAGGGTGATGCCGGCGCCCGCCGCCGCCTTGGCCTCGCGGGCCTTCTCCTTGCGATATTCGGAGATCTCCCGCGCCTGCTCTTCCTTCTCGACGACGTTGAGCACGTCGCCTGCATGGGGCAGACCATGCAGGCCGAGCACCTCGACGGGCGTGGATGGCCCCGCTTCCCTGACCTGCTTGCCGCGGTCGTTGACCATGGCGCGGACCTTGCCCCATTCCTCGCCGACGACGAACACGTCGCCCCGGCGCAGGGTGCCGTTCTGCACCAGCACCGTCGCCACCGGGCCGCGGCCGGTGTCGAGCTGGGCCTCGATCACGGCGCCCCTGGCCTTGCGGTTCGGATTGGCCTTGAGGTCGAGGAGTTCGGCCTGAAGGTTGATGGCCTCGAGCAGCTCGTCGATCCCATGTCCGGTCTTGGCCGACACTTCCACGTCGAGCACGTCGCCCGAAAGCTTCTCGACCACCACCTCGTGCTGGAGAAGTTCGAGACGGACCTTTTCGGGGTCGGCACCAGGCACGTCGATCTTGTTGATGGCGACGATCATCGGCACTTCTGCAGCCTTGGCGTGGTTGATCGCCTCGACCGTCTGCGGCATCACCCCGTCATTGGCGGCGACGACGAGGACGACGATGTCCGTCACCTGCGCGCCGCGGGCCCGCATGGAGGTGAAGGCCTCGTGGCCCGGCGTGTCGAGGAAGGTGATGAGCTTGCCGTCCTCCGTGGTCACCTGATAGGCGCCGATGTGCTGGGTGATGCCCCCGGCCTCGCGCGCGGCCACGTCGGATTTGCGGATGGCGTCGAGCAGCGAGGTCTTTCCGTGGTCCACATGGCCCATGACGGTGACCACCGGCGGCCGCGGCACGAGATCTTCCGGCCGATCCTCCTCGGTGTCGATCACGTCCTCGACCGAAGATGCCGACACCCGCACCGGCTTGTGCCCGAACTCCTCGACGATCAGCTCGGCGGTCTCGGCGTCGATCGACTGGTTGGAGGTGACCATCATCCCCATGTTCATCAACGCCTTGACCACGTCGGCCGAACGCTCGGCCATGCGGTTGGCAAGCTCGGAGACGACGATCGTGTCGGGGATCTGCACCTCCCGGATGACCTTCTCGCGTGGCGCCTGCCGGCCCATCATCCGGCGCTTTTCGCGCTCCTGACGCCGGCGCATCGCGGCCAGCGAACGCTGCCGCCCGCCGTCGTCGCTCAGGGCCTGGCTGAGGGTGAGCTTGCCGCGTCGCCGCTCGCCGGCCCCTTTCGAGGGCTTCGGCTTGCGCTCCTCGCGTTCCTTTCGGGGTGCGGGGCGTGACGGCGTGGCCGAAGGTTTCGGCCGCGGGGCGGTCGAAGGTTCGGGTGCGACCGACGCCACCGGCTCCGAGGCGCGCTTCGACTCGGCCTCGAGCGCCGCCTTGCGGGCCGCTTCTTCCTCGGCGCGGCGGCGTTCCTCCTCCTCGCGGCGCCTGGCTTCCTCGGCCTCGCGGCGCCGGCGTTCGCGCTCTTCGGCGCGGCGGCGTTCCTCTTCCTCGCGGCGCCTGGCTTCCTCGGCCTCGCGTTTCTTCGCCTCCTGAAGCGCCTTGAGTCGCCGCTCGAGCTCGGCGTCGGAAATGCCGGCCGGCCGCTTCGAGGCCTGCCGCGCGGCTTCGGAACCGGCAGCGGCCCTGGCGGCCTGCGATTTCTCGGCAGCAGGTTTTGCCGCGCCGGGTTTCGGCACGACCACCCGGCGACGCTTCGTTTCGACGACGACCGGCTTTGTCCGCCCGTGGCTGAATTTCTGGCGCACCTGACCGGGCCGCGCGCCGCGCAGCCCCAATGTCTTGCCACCCTTGTTGTCGTTGTCGCTCATCTATCTCCAGTACCTGCATGGGGCCGACGCGGGGCCGGCGCATCCTCCTGATGCCGGGATGCCTGATCTCGTCTGGCGCGGAGTGCGGCCAGGCGCGGAGCCTCCTGTACTACACGTTCCGCCAAACCGCCAGAGACCAGCGCGGCATGTATGACATTTTCCCGGCCAAAAGCCAAACCGAGTTCGTTCGCGGTCAGGCATTCGATGCGGCGCTCCTCCCCGCCCGGCGGCCGCAGCCGGGCCTTCTGGGCGGGGGAGCCGTCACTGGCCTGGAGAAGCGCACCCGCCCGGCCCGATCCGAGGAGCGCCAGGGTCTTCTCGTAACCGGCAACGGCGCCGCCGCCCTTGCGGGCCAGCGAGACGAGCCCCACGAGCCGCTCGACCAGAAGCCGCTCGACCAGATCGACCAGCCCTTCGGGCAGCTTCACCTGCCGGCGCGCCGCCCGGGCGAAGGCGTTGGTGCGGACGGCCTTCTCGAGCGTCCCCCGCTCCGCCGTCACCCAGATGCCGCGGCCCGGCAGCCGGCCCGCGACATCGGGAACGACCATGCCCTCGGGGGCGACGACGAAGCGGACGAGTTCGCTCACCGGCCGGCTTTCGCCGCTGACGATGCAGCGCCGTTCGCTCGCTTCCGCCTTCTTCTCGCGACCCCCGCGGCTCATCGACCAGCCCTCAGCGCGTCTCCGGCGCCCTGTCCTCGGTGCTGTCCGGGGCGACGACGGGCACTGCACCTTCCGTGCCTTCCGCCGCGGCAGAGGCGGTTTCCTCGCCTTCGGCATGTGCGCCGTCTTCCTCGCCGCCCCCTTCTGCAGCGGTCTTCTCGAGATCGGAAATGTCGACCCAGCCGAGTTGCAGGCGGGCGTTCATCACCAGATCCTGCGCTTCCTCGAGGGAGACATCGAACTCTTCGAGAATGCCGTCGTCCTTGACGCGCTCGCCGTTCTGCACCGTCCAGCCGCCGGCGATTTCCCAGTCGGCGAGGGTGGCGAAGTCCTCGAGGGTGCGGATGCCTTCCTCGCCGAGCTTGACCAGCATCTGCGGGGTCAGCCCCTCGAAGGCGATCAGGCTGTCCTCGACCCCGAGCTCGCGGGCCTTCTCGATCGCCCGCGCCGCCTCGGCCTCGAGATGTTCGCGGGCCCGTGTCTGCAGCTCCTGGGCGGTTTCCTCGTCGAAGCCCTCGATGGCGGTCAGTTCGTCGAGATCGACATAGGCCACCTCCTCGATGCTGGCGAAGCCTTCGGCCGCCAGAAGCTGGGCGACGAGCTCGTCCACGTCGAGAGCCTTCATGAAAAGCTCGGTGCGTTCGGCGAATTCCTTCTGGCGCCGTTCGGACTCCTCCTCCTCGGTGAGGATGTCGATGTCGAGTCCGGTCAGCTGCGAGGCCAGGCGCACATTCTGGCCGCGGCGGCCGATGGCGAGCGAGAGCTGCTCGTCCGGCACCACCACCTCGACCTTGCCGGCCTCTTCGTCGAACACGACCTTGGTGACCTCGGCCGGCTGCAGGGCGTTGACGAGGAAGGTGGCCAGATCCTCCGACCAGGGGATGATGTCGATCTTCTCGCCCGCAAGCTCGCTCACCACCGCCTGCACCCGCGAGCCGCGCATGCCGACGCAGGCGCCGACCGGGTCGATGGTCGGGTCGTTGGAATGGACGGCGATCTTGGCGCGGGAACCCGGGTCGCGGGCAACGGCCTTGATCTCGATGATGCCGTCATAGATTTCCGGCACCTCCATCTCGAACAGCTTGGCCATGAATTCGGGCGCGGTGCGCGAAAGGAAGATCTGCGGGCCGCGCTGCTCGCGGCGCACATCCTTGATGAGGGCGCGGATCCGGTCGCCCTGGCGCAGCGTCTCCCGCGGAATCTTGTCGTTGCGCCGCATGACGGCCTCGCCGCGGCCAACATCGACGATCACGTTGCCGTATTCATCGCGCTTGACCGTTCCGTTGATGATGGTGCCGACGCGATCCTTGAACTCCTCGTACTGCCGTTCGCGTTCGGCCTCGCGGACCCGCTGATGGATGACCTGCTTGGCCGACTGCGCGGCGATCCGCCCCATCTCGAGCGGCGGCAGCTCCTCGGTGATCTCGTCCCCGATCTCGGCGTCGGGCTTCTCGGCGCGGGCCTCCTCCACCGTGATCTCGGCCGCCGGATTCTCGACCTCCTCGACGACCGTGCGCACGCGGGTGAGGGTGAGCTTGCCGGTCTTGCGGTCGATATGGGCGCGGATGTCGAATTCGGATCCATAGCGCGACCTGGCGGCGCGGGCGAGGGATTCCTCCATCGCCTGGATGACATGCTCCGGGTCGATCATCTTTTCGCGGGCCACGGCCTCGGCGATCTGCAGAAGCTCGAGCCGGTTGGCGCTGGTGATGCTCATTTTCCGTCCTCTTCGCGGTTGTCGTCGGTTTCGATGGCGTCGAAGCTGCCCCGGTCGAGGTTCTCGACCGGGGTTGCCTTGCGCATGGCCATCATCTTCCCGATCAGTTCGTCATTGGCGATCAGCCGGGCGCTGGCCAGCCAGTCGAAATCGAGGCCGATCACGCCTTCGGGAATCTCGATCAGCACCTCGTTTCCCTCCATGCCGTGGAGCTGGCCGCGGAAGCGCCGCCGCCCCTCGATCGGCTCGCGGGTTTCGAGCCTGGCTTCGAAACCGGCCCAGATCGTGAAATCCTTCGGCCGGGTCAGCGGCCGGTCGAGACCGGGCGAGGAAACCTCGAGAGTGTAGGCGCTCTCGATCGGATCCTCGACGTCGAGCACCGCGGAAAGCGCGGTGGAGATCTCGGCGAGCTCGTTGATGTCGATCCCGCCCGCGGGCCGATCGACCATCACCTGAAGGGTTCTGCCTTCGCCCCCCATGAAGCGCAGCCGCACCAGCTCGTATCCCATCCCCTCGACGACGGGGCGGACGATCCCGGCCAGCCGCTCCTCGATTGGCGTGACGGCGACGAGATCACGCCCGGCCGCCGGGTTTTCCGGGGCAGGCCGCGTCGTCTCTTCGTTCTTGTTCCGATCGCCGGTGTGCGGCACGGTCGCCTCCAAACCAAAAAAGCGGGCCAACGGCCCGCTCGAATTTCCGGTGGGGCTCGAAGGCTCGAGCCGCCGTTGTTGCCTGCGATATAGCGCCTGTGCCGGCGGATGACAAGGGCGGCGCGGCGGCGGCGCCGAAAAGCGTGAAGGAACTGCGGCATTTGCCGCAAACGGGAGGAAATCTCCCCAAGCTTGCCGCGGCTCGTGCATGGTGTTGCCCGAATTGGATGGCATCTGGAAAGCTGACAGGGGGTGTTCGTGAAGTAGGGAGTGTCATCAGTATGGATCGCCTTGCGGAAATGGAGGCATTCGCGACGGTCGTCGATCTCGGCGGCTTCACCGATGCGGCGAAGAAGCTTGGCATCTCGAAGTCGGCCGTCTCGAAACACGTGGCTTCGCTCGAGGCCCGGCTCGGGGCGCGGCTTCTCAACCGCACCACCCGGCGTGTCAGCCCGACGGAGATCGGCCTGGCGTATTACGACCGGGCGCGGAAGGTGCTGAACGAGGCCGGGGAGGCCGATGCCATCGTGTCGGCGCTGCAATCGGCGCCGACGGGGCTGCTGCGCGTCGCGGTCGTCTCCGATTTCGGGGTGATGCACATGGCGCGGGAAATGGCCTCCTTTCTCAGGAAGTATCCCGATATCACCGCCAACCTCGTGCTGACGGATCGTTATGTCGAGCTGATCTCGGAAGGCTTCGATGTCGCGATCCGCGTGGGCGATCTCGAGGACAGCTCCCTGCGGGTGCGCAAGATCGCCGAGACCACCATGCGCCTGGTCGGCTCGCGCGACTATTTCCGCAAGTTCGGCAAGCCGCGGCGGATCGACGATCTCGTCCAGCACAAGCTCCTTCACTACACCGCCCAGGCGAATGGCAATGTCTGGAAGCTCACCGCGCCTTCGGGCGAGAAGCGGCAGATCCGGGCGACGGGCTGGCTCACCATCAACGACGGCCGGGCGCTTCTCGATGCGGCGAAGGCCGGACTCGGCATCGCCTACCTGCCGAGCTACCTCTGTGCGCCTGCGCTTCGCTCGGGCGAACTCGAGGAGGCGATCGAGGGCCTGCCGGTCGAGAACTGCGGCATTCACGCGGTCTATCCGCCCGGCCGGTTCATGCAGCCGAAGCTCCGCGCCTTCATCGACCACTTCGTCGAGGCCTTCAAGGGCAAGGGGCCCGACGACTGGTGAAGCGTGGTGGCGCCTCGCCGGATCTTCCGCCTTTCCCCTGCATCCTCCGGCACCCTGCCGACCCCGCCATTCGGCCCGGACGAGGCATCCCCGGCCCGGCAGGTGCGGGCGTTTCGAAAGCGGTATCGCCGGTCGCGGCGGGCATGCCGGCATGCCGGCGCAAGGGCGGCAGGCGCCGCCCCGCGGAGACAAGGGCGGCCGCCCGATGCTTCCTTGCCACCTCCCGCCGCTACCGCCGCGCCGGCCCTTCGCGAGGAGCCGTGCGACGGAAGAGTTGGCGTGCCCGGGTGCCCGGTCGGGGATCCCCGAGCCCGCATCGGAGTTTCGGAACCCCTCGGAACCCCGCGGATCTTTCCCGGCCCGCGGCGGAAAGCCGCGATGGTGCCGGCATGGGAGGTGCTCTTTGCGAATCGCAAATCCGGTTGAAAATGGGCGCGAGATTGATGGACCCACCTCCGGAAGCTCGACGACACGGTTGCCCTCTTCCGTGACGACCCGATTCGTATTGGGTGCGTCCACGCCAAGACCAGTGCCCATCGCTCCGTGTGCCTTTCTCCGCAGCGGCCCGGCCGCCCGTCTTCATGCCCGCACCGCAGTTCGCTGGCATCCCTGCCCAGCATGATCCACCCCGGATGAGCCCGAGAGGGCATCTCCGCCCCGGAGCGGCCACCCGACATTTCGGCGTCGGCGTCCGATTCCCTTGACAGGGGTGTTGCCAGGCAATCCGGTTCGACACCGGATGGTCGGCGGAAAGCCGTCGGGCGCTCACGATCAGTTCAGAAGGATGGCCTCGACCCGGCGGTTGAGGGAGCGCCCTTTCTCGCTGGTGTTCGGGGCACGCGGTGCGAGGAACCCGGCGCCTTCGGCGGAGACGACGGCCGGCGAGATGCCGTAATCCTCGATGAGCTTGCGCCGCACGCTCTCGGCCCGCTTGCGCGAAAGCGCCAGGTTGCCCGCGAGCGAGCCGGTGGCGTCGGTATGGCCGACCAGCATCACCCGGTGATCGGGATTGGCCTCGAGGAAGGCGGCGAGAGCGGAAAGGGACCGCCTTGCGGCCTCACCCTCGAGCCGGGCCGACCCTCTGGCGAACCGCAACCCTTCCAGAACGGCAGCGCCGCGGGAAAGAAGAAGCTCCCCCAGATCGGTTGCCCCGTTCGCTCCCTGCCCGTCCGTTCCCTCGGCAAGCGCATCCGCGATCGGCGCCGTGGCCTCGCTCTTCGTCGAGAGCACCACGGCCCCGTCGCCTTCTCCGGCGGAGGTCGGGAGCACCTCGTCGATCTGGATGAAACCGGTCGAGCCGCTGCGGGAGACGAGCGCCATCACATGGACGGGGCCCTTCTCCCCTGTCCGCGAAGCCAGGAGGTAGTGATAATCGCCAAGATCGACATGCATCGCCGGAGGCGGGGCCACGTCGAGGGAGAAGCGGAAATCGAACCCTCCGCATTCGCGGCTTTCGCAGCTGTAGATGAGTTCATACCCGGCCAGCCGCAGAGCCTTCTCGAGTGCGGCCGCAAGCGGAGCCGCCCCCTCCGTCAGCCCCTCGACGCGATAGACGCTGCGGCGCAGATCTCCCATCCGTTCGATGGTGTTGCGGCCGTCGCCGGTCCACGGGCCGATCGGCAGTGCGATGCGCCGCGCCCTCTGCAGGACGGAGAGCCTCTCCTTCGTTCTCTCCAGCCCCGGCAGCGAATGGACGATTCGTGTTGCCGCCACCGGCTGCAGGCCCGCATCGCCCGTCCCTGCCCACGGCATGGCCGCCCCCGCTCCCGGCAGGAGCAGAACGGTCAGCGCCAGGGCGATCGTCGAGCGAATCATCATCGTGCCATCGCGTGATATTCGGGGTTGGGGCGCATGTCCGTGGCCGAAGCCAGCCGGTTCGACATGTTGAAGAAGGCGACGACGGAAGCGATGTCCCAGATGTCCCGGTCGGAAAAGCCGGCCTCACGCAGCGCCGCACGATCGGCCTCTCCGATCGCATGGGGTTCGCGGGTGAGCCTTTCGGCGAAGGCCAGCATCGCCCTTTGCCGCTCGTCGAGCGGGGCGACGCGCCAGTTCATCACCAGCATCTCCCCCAGAACCGGGTCGCCCGAAAGCTGGCGCACCGCGGCGCCGTGGGCGGTGAGGCAGTAGAAACAGCGGTTGATCGAGGAAACGACCACCGCGATCATCTCGCGCTCGAGCTTCGAGAGGCCCGATTCGGCCAGCATCAGCTCGTTGTACATGGCGGTGAAGGCCTCGAGCTTGGCCGGCGCGAAGGCATGCGCCCTAAGCACGTTCGGAACGAGGCCGAGCTTTTCTTCGCACAGGGCGAAATAGGCCGCCGTCCTCTCGGGGAGAGGGTCCACCGCCGGCAGATCAAGGGCGGTGACGGGAGGATTTTCGACCTTCATGTCCATGCGCGGAGGATATGCTCGTGCCTGTTTCTTCGAGGACAAGATATGTGTATCCCCCGCAGAATGTCATCCCCGCGTTAACAAACAGTTGCCGGGCCGGCAGATTCCCGCCGGTAGTCACCACGGCGAGGTGGCGGGCGCCGTGGCGCCCGGCGAAGGCCGCGGCCGCGCCGAGAAGGCGCCGCCCGTGGCCCCGGCCGCGCAGATCGGCGGGAACGAACAGGGCATGGAGGAAGCCGATGTCCCCTGCCACGGCCACGAAACCGACCCCGCCCGGCCGCTGCCCCTTGCGGGAAAGCAGGAAGGCCCGCGGGCCGCGCACCCGCCCCATCACCCCGAGCCGCGCCGGGCCGATGCCGCCCTCGGCCCAGATCTCTTCCTGCAGCCGCAGCGGCGCTCCTTCGTTGACGAGGGTTTCGCCGGGTTTGTTGCGGGGTGTGGCGAGGAGCGTGTCGAGAGGTGCGGCGAGCATCACCGTCGGGTCGCGTTCGGTGTAGCTCCGGCGCACAAGAGCGGCGGCGAGGGTCTGTTCGGCCGCGTCGCCCTCGGGGTCGGCAAGCCGGCGGATCATGAAACCCGGGGCCTGCCCCCATTCCCGCATCGCGCTTTCGGCTTCCGTGATGGTCTCGGCCGGGAGGTGTTCGGGCGGCGGGGTGGAGAGTGTCGCGCTCGAGACGCGCCGCCCGCCACCGGCCCCGCGGCGGAGCACGAAGGGGCCGAACCGCCGTTCTTCGGCCGCAGGCCAGGTGGCGTGAAGCGCCGCGAAAAGGGCTCCGGGTTCCGGCAGGGGGGGCGTGTCGGCCGAATCAGGCATCGCCGGCCCCGTCCCCGCCGGTCCCGTTCTCGTCGGTCACGAGATCCGGGAAGGCGGCCGTCAGGGCCGCGCGTGCAGCCTCGATGGCAACCGGATCGGCACTTCTGAGCACGATGCGGGTTTCATGGCCGTCGGCACGAAAGGAGGGATAGGAGCCGATCGCGACATCGGGATGCGCCGCCGCGATCTCGCCGAGCAATGCCGCGATCTCCCCTTCGGGGCGGCGCAGGAGGAAAGCGCGCACGAGAAGCGGTACGCCGCCCGCAAGCCGCGGCAGAAGACCGGCCAGCATCTCGCGGAAGATGCTCGGCACTCCGGCCATCACGTGGACGTTCTCGACGGAGAAACCCGGCGCGGCCGACACCGGATTGTCGATCAGCCGCGCCCCTTCGGGGATGCGGGCCATGCGCAGCCGCGCCGCGTTCATCCCGATGCCGCGCGCCTCGTAGAAGGTCACGAGCCGCGCATGCGCCTCGGGGTGGATGCCGACGGGGCGGCCGAAGGCCCGGGCCACGGCGTCGGCGGTGATGTCGTCATGGGTCGGGCCGATGCCGCCCGAGGTGAAGACATGGTCGTGCCGGGCGGCAAGCGCCCGCACCGCCTCGACGATCGCATCCTCCTCGTCGGGCACGATTCGCACCTCGCGCAGCCGGATGCCGACCTTCTCCAGCGCCTGGGCGAGATGTGGCGTGTTGGCATCGCGCGTGCGCCCCGAGAGCAGCTCGTCGCCGATGACGATCATCGCCGCGGTCGGTGCCCCGGCGGCTGTCGGGGAAGGATCCGGGGAACGGGCCATGCACATCTCCTGCCTGCTGCCTTGCCCGAAGGGCCGCTTCCATCTATAGGCCCCGGATCATGCGCTTTCCAACACCTCTCGCCCCGGCGCGTCTCCTCCGGCGCTACAAGCGATTCCTCGCCGATGCGACTCTCGAGAAAGACGGCCGCACGATCACGGCCCACTGCCCCAATCCGGGGCGGATGACGGGGCTTGCGGAGCCCGGCACGCGCATCTGGGTGCAGCATGTCGCCGGTGGCGGGCGCAGGCTCGAATGGAGCTGGAAGCTCGCCGAACTGCCCGGGGGGCATCTTGCCGGCATCGATTCGGGATTTGCCAACCATCTTGTCGCCGAAGCGCTCGAGGCGGGCCGTCTCGCCCCTTTCCGCCACTGTCGCACCATCCGTCGCGAGGTGCGTTACGGCACGTCGAGCCGGGTCGATTTCCTTCTGACGGATGAGGCGGGGCGCAGGCTCTGGCTCGAGGTGAAGAACGCCCATCTCGTTCGCAAGCCCGGCATCGCGGAATTTCCCGACACGGTCACGAAGCGCGGTGCGCGCCATTTGGCCGAACTGGCGGAAAAGGCACGGCAGGGCGATGGGGCGGCGGTGCTGTATGTCGTTCAGCGCACCGACGCCGAAGCCTTCCGCATCGCCGGAGACATCGACCCGGCCTATGCCGCCGCCCATGAGGCCGCGGAAGCGGCGGGGGTGCGGTTTCATGCCGT
Source organism: Albidovulum sp. (assembly GCA_026989275.1). Classification (GTDB taxonomy): domain Bacteria; phylum Pseudomonadota; class Alphaproteobacteria; order Rhodobacterales; family Rhodobacteraceae; genus WFPA01. The sequence goes on along the minus strand of JALSJQ010000050.1, from coordinate 1,168 downwards.
CGGCACCACGATCACCCCAGAGGAGATCGAAACCGCCGATCCGCTGCCGATCCTGCCGCCGGCACTGGCAGAGAACCCGTAGAGGGATTAAGTAACAAGGGCCGGCCGCCCCGGCACCCGGTCAGCGAGGAGCCCGCCATGGACGAAACCGAGCTCAGACATGTGAATGCCGACGGCATCACCCTGCATGCCCCCGAGGATTTCGAAGGCATGCGGCGCGCCGGCCGGCTGGCGGCCGAAACCCTCGACATGATCGGAGAGCATGTGCATCCCGGCGTCACCACCGGCGAACTCGACCGGATCATCCACGATTTCATCACGGCCCATGGCGCCGTCCCGGCAACGCTCGGCTACAGGGGTTATCCGAAATCCTGCTGCATTTCGGTCAATCACGTCGTCTGTCACGGCATCCCCGGCGCCGACATTCCGATGGGGCGGGGCGAGACGGTCTCGAAGAGCCTCGAGAAACGCCGCGGGAGCGACGAGCTCAAGGACGGGGACATCCTCAACATCGACGTGACGGTGATCCTGGACGGCTGGTATGGCGACAGCAGCCGCATGTATGTGGCCGGGAAGCTTTCGCGGCAGGCCGAGAAGCTGATCCGCGTCACCCATGATGCGCTGATGATCGGCATCGAACAGGTGCGCCCGGGCAACACCTTCGGCGACATCGGCGCGGCGATCCAGGAGCATGTCGAGCGGCAGCGCATGTCCGTGGTGCGGGATTTCTGCGGCCACGGTATCGGGCGGGTGTTCCATGCGCCGCCCAACGTGCTGCACTATGGCCGGCCGGGGACGGGACCGGTGCTCGAGGAAGGCATGTTCTTCACCATCGAACCCATGGTCAATCTCGGCCGTCCCGACACGAAGATCCTCTCCGACGACTGGACCGCCGTCACCCGTGACCGGTCGCTCTCGGCCCAGTTCGAGCACACGGTGGGCGTGACTGCCGACGGTGTCGAGATCTTCACCGAATCACCCGCCGGCCGCTTCTTCTCCCTCGAGCGTTGAAACCGCCGTCCGTCGCCCGAGGTCGGCCGGCCGCCTTGACTTCATTGCAATCGCAATGATAAGAGCGGGCCAGCCGAACCTTCGCCACTCGGAGCTTTCCGCCCGCAGGACCCTTGCCGATGCAGCCGACGCCTTCATGGATCGAGAGCGCCAACGA
>JALSJQ010000049.1 GCA_026989275.1 Albidovulum sp. | reverse complement strand
CTTGACGATCGTGCCGTCTATCATTGCGTATTCGAAGTCCGAATCTGCGACCAATGCCTTGAACATGCGATAGAAAACATCCACTTTAACCCATCAATGGGGCCGCTTGAACACCGAGTTCCACTTGCCAAACTCGCTCGGCAACTCGCGCCACTGCGCGCCGGTTCGCACAATCCACAGCACCGCTTCCATGAACAGGCGTGGATCGCGTCCCGTCTGGCCGGGATCGGTTGGCTTGCCAAGGCAGTATGGTTCCATGATTGCCCATTGGGCATCGGTCAAAACACGACGGATCAAGGCTGCTCTCCTGTTGTTTGCAACCTTGAATCAGAAATCACACCCTTTGGGAATCCTGAACGTCAACAGAACCTAGAAACACCAAGAAAAAAGGTTCGGGGAGGTGCCAATGCGCCGGCAAGAGATCGCCATTCGCCTCGAATTCCTGCGAACTGGGGGAACGATTGGGGAAGCCGCCTTGCGGTTCTTGCCACAATGCTCTGGAATATCTCTTGTTTTTGGAATTGGGTGGCGGAGACGATGGGATTCGAACCCACGAGGCCCCGTTAAGGGCCTACTCCCTTAGCAGGGGAGCGCCTTCGACCACTCGGCCACGTCTCCACCGACGGATTTAGCGGCTGCGGCCGGGCATGGCAAGGCCCGGATCGCTGCGCTGCAGTGTATTTCGGGAGGGATTCGCGGTTCTTCCTTGGCGCTTCGGCGGCACGGGGGAATATCCTCCGGGCAAGGAGCGGGCGGCGCCGCCCCCAGGCGGCTTCGGCCGGCGGTTGCGTCTTCGGGCCTTTCCCTCTCCCTCCACCCCCGGAAACCGGACCTGCCGAGGCGAAGGCGGTTCGGCACGAGCCGGGTTCAGCCTCTCTCGGTGTCTTTCGGTGCGTCTTCCTTTCCGAGCGGCGCATCGGAGCCCACGGCTTCGCCGAAGCCGTGCATCCGCTTGGCCCACTGGAAGGCGACGAAAAGTCCCTTCATCCGCGGCAGCATCCAGAGCGAAAGGGCGGTGAAGGCGGTCGAGAAGCCCACGGCAACGACCAGCGGGTTCGGGTCGAAGAAGGTATAGGTCGCCATCAGGAACGGCGCCATCACATGGCCGCCGACGAGGATGGTGGTGTAGGCCGGCCCGTCATCGGCCCGGTGGTGATGCAGCGGCTCGTCGCAGACCACGCAATGGTCATGGGTCTTGAGATAGGCCTTCATCAGCGGGCCCTGGCCGCAACGGGGGCACTTGAGGCGCCAGCCGTTCCGGAGGGCCGGGGCGAGGGGGCGTTCGCCGCCGTCCTCCTCTTCGCTCCTGCGGGAGAGGACGATTTCCGGGGCAAGGGGAGTGAGCCGGGTCATGGGAGCCTCGCTGCTGGGGCGTGTGTCGGGTTCGTGGTGTTCTCCGGCCCTTCACGGGGGCCGTCGGCTCCAAGATAGGTCGAGCCGGGGCCGAGGCCATGCTGACGAAGTGTCACACGCGCCCATGGCCGAAAGGCGCCGGATCCGTTCGGGACGAATGGCGCCCGGGGCGGGCATGGGACGGCGGGGTGCCCCGTGGCGGGCACGGATGCCGCAGGAAGCGGCAGCGGCCGCCCTTCAGCCATCGGAATCGGGATGGCGGCTGTCTCCGGCGGCCTGCCGCCCCTGGCCGATTCGCGGCTCGGTGCCGGTCAGGAGCCGGGCGATGTTGGCGCGGTGGCGCCACCAGACGAGCGCGGCGAGAACGGCGGCCAGAAGGGCGATCTCGCTCCGGCCGAGGAGCACGGCCCACAGCGGCGCCAGCGCCGCGGCGACGAGGGCCGAAAGCGAGGAAATGCGCAGGAGCAGGGCGACGGCGAGCCAGGTGCCGCAGGCCGCGATTCCGGTCGGCGGGTCGAGGGCGAGGAGCGTGCCGAGAAAGGTCGCCACCCCCTTGCCGCCACGAAAGCCGAGCCAGACCGGGTAACAATGGCCGAGGAAAGCCGCAAAGCCGGCGATCTGGACCGCATCCTCGGCCGCGATCTGCCGGGCAACGAGCACCGCCGCCGCCCCCTTGCCGCTGTCAAGGATCAGCGTGAGGAGGGCGGCGAGGCGGTTGCCCGTTCTCAGCACGTTGGTCGCGCCGATATTGCCCGAGCCGATGCGGCGGATGTCGCCGAGCCCCAGGAGCCGGGCGATGACAAGGCCGAAGGGAACGGAGCCGAGGAGATAGCCGAGCACCGCCGCCAGGGCGAGATGGCCCGGCGGCGAGCCGAGAGCGGGCCAGAGATCGGCGATCATGGACAACTCCTCCTGTCCTGGCATGGCATGCCCCCGTGTCCTCCGCATCCGCGCCGGCGGCCCGGCCCTTCGGGCATGATGCAGACCGCGGCCGGCGGCGCAAGGCCGGTTCCGCCGGCCGGATCGACACCTGCCCGATCGGGCCCCGGAAGCCGCTCCGCGGCGGCCGCTGCCGGTAGCGAGGCGCCCCGGCGGGGGAGCGGGGCGCTCGTGCACGAGGGCCCCCGACCGTCCCCGCCCTTCCTTCGCTCCGGCTTTGGGTTCCTTCGGGCTCAGCCGTCCCCGGCGGGAAAGATCTGCCGGCCGCCGACCCAGGTGCCGAGCACGCGCCCTTCCATGCGGGCCCCGTCAAACGGGGTGTTCTTCGATTTCGAGTGCAGGGCGAAGCGGTCGAGAATGAAGGGCCGGTCCGGGTCGAACAGCACCAGATCGGCCGGAGCGCCCCTTTGCATCCGCCCGCCCTCGAGGCCGAAGATCTCCGCAGGCCGCAGCGAGAGGGCGCGGAAGAGTCGCGGCAGGTCGAGCTGGCCGCCATGAACGAGGCGCAGCGCCGCCGGCAGCAGCGTCTCGAGCCCGACCGCCCCCGAAGCGGCTTCCTCGAAGGGCAGGCGTTTCGATTCCTCGTCCTGGGGCGTGTGCATCGAGGCGATGATGTCGATCAGCCCCGACGCCACCGCCTCGACCGCCGCCACCCGGTCTTCCTCGGCGCGCAGCGGCGGCTTGAGCTTGAAGAAGGTGCGATAGTCGCCGATGTCGAACTCGTTGAGCGTGAGGTGATGGATCGAGCAGCCCGCCGTCACCGCCAGCCCCGCTTCCTTCGCCCGGGCGAGCACGGCAAGGGCGCTCCGCGTGGTGACCTGGTCGGCATGCCAGTCCGCCCCCGTCAGCTCGACGAGGGCCAGATCGCGCATGAGGCCCATCCGCTCGGCCATCGCCGGCACGGCGGGCAGCCCCTTGAGGGCGGCGAACTTGCCGGCGGTGGCGGCCGCGCCACGGGAGAGCCCCGGATCCTGCACATGGCCGATCACCTTCGCCCCCATCATCGCCGCATAGGTGAGGCAGCGGGCGAGCACCTTCGTGTCTTCCACCACGTGATCGCCGTCGGTGAAGGCCACGGCGCCGGCATCCATCAGCAGGCCGATCTCGCTCATCTCCCGCCCTTCGCGGCGGCGGGTGAGGGCGGCCATCGGATGGATCCTGATCTGCGCGACCTCGGCGGCGCGGCGACGGACGAATTCGAGCGTTTCGGGCGTGTCGATCGGCTGGGCGGTGTCGGGACGGGTGACGATGGTGGTCACGCCGCCGGCCGCGGCGGCGGCCGAGGCGGTGCGGTAGCTTTCCTTGTGGCGTTCTCCGGGCTCGCCGACCTTGACGCCCACATCGATGATGCCGGGAGCGAGGCAGGCACCGGCGCAGTCGATCGTCGCCGCCCCCTCGGGCGGGGCGATGGCCTGCCCGATGGCGGCGATCCGGCCCTCGCGCACCAGGAGATCGCCGCGGATCTCGCGCCCGGCCGCCGGATCGATGATGCGGGCGTTGCGAAAGAGAAGCGGCCGCCCTTCCTCCCGGGGATGCGCCTCTCCGGCCGCCCCGTTCATGCCGTGCTCGTTCATCCGCGCACCTCCGTCATCCGCTTCGCCCCGGAACGTCCGCGGCTGCCGCGCGCTCGTCCCTGAGGCGGCGCGCCAGCAGGTCCATCACCGCCATGCGCACCGCCACGCCCATCTCGACCTGCTCGCGGATCACGGAGCGGTTGATGTCGTCGGCGAGGTCCCCGTCGATCTCGACGCCGCGGTTCATCGGTCCGGGATGCATGACGATGGCATCCGGCCTGGCGTGGGCGAGCTTGGCGGCATCGAGCCCCCAGCGGTGGTAGTATTCCCGCACCGAGGGGATGAAGGCGCCGTCCATGCGCTCCTTCTGCAGCCGCAGCATCATCACGACGTCGGTATCCGCGAGCCCCTCTTCCATGTTCTCGTGGACTTCGGCGCCAAGTTCGGCGAAGCCGCGCGGCAGCAGCGTGCGCGGCCCGACGAGGCGGATGCGGTTGCCGAGCTTGCCGAGGAGGAGGATGTTCGAGCGGGCGACGCGGCTGTGGGCGATGTCGCCGCAGATGGCCACCGTCAGCCGCGTGAGCCGGCCCTTCTCGCGGCGGATGGTCAGGGCGTCGAGCAGGGCCTGGGTCGGGTGTTCGTGCCGCCCGTCGCCGGCGTTGATCACCGCGCAGTTGACCTTCTGCGCCAGAAGGTTCACCGCCCCCGAATGGGGGTGGCGCACCACGAGAATGTCGGGATGCATCGCGTTGAGGGTGGTGGCGGTGTCGATCAGCGTCTCGCCCTTCCGGATCGACGAGGCCTGCATCGCCATGTTCATCACGTCGGCCCCGAGCCGCTTGCCGGCGATCTCGAACGAGGCCTGGGTGCGGGTCGATGCCTCGAAGAACATGTTGATCTGGGTGATGCCGGCTAGCGTGTCGGTCCGCTTCACCGCCTGCCGGTTGAGGGCGACATATTCCTCGGCCAGGTCGAGGATCCTCAGGATCTCCTCGACCGAAAGCGGCTCGATGCCGAGAAGGTGGCGGCCCTCGAGGCCGGCCGGGGGGCTGACGGTCATGGCGCGCTCCTGCCCGCTTGTGTCGCCGCGCTTATAGAAAGCCGCCGGGGCGGGCACAAGCGCGGGGATTTACCGCCCGTCGCGAAGGGCGTAACCTCGACCGGCCGGGGCATCCGGCAGCGCGAGGAACGAGGATGACGGGCAGGGACGAGATCGAGGCCTTGAAGGCGGCGCTGGCATGGCAGGCCGAACTCGGAGCCGATGCGCCGATCGGCGATGTGCCGGTGGACCGCTTCGCCGAGAGCCGGGCCGAGGCGCACCGCCGCGGGGCGGAAGGGGCGGCGCGCCGGGGGAATCCCCCGTCCGCCGCTTCACCTGCCGCCTCGGTGGCCTCGCAGGGCGCCTCGTCCGCCGCCGCGGGGCCCGGGAGGGAAACCGCATCGTCGCAGCAGGCGGCCCACGTCGTCTGCGCCCCGGAGGAAGATCCGCTCGAGAAGGCGAAGCGTCTCGCCGCCGCGGCCGACAGCCTCGAGGCGCTGCGGGCGGCGATCGAGGCCTTCGACGGGTTCGAGATCCGCAAGGGAGCGCGCAACCTCGTCTTCGCCGACGGCAATCCCGTGGCGCGGGTGATGATCGTCGGCGAGGCACCGGGCCGGGACGAGGACCGCATCGGCAGGCCCTTCGTCGGTCGCGCCGGTCAGCTGCTCGACCGGATGTTCGCCGCCATCGGTCTTGCGCGTGACGCCGAGGATCCGGCCCGCGCGCTCTACATCACCAACGTGCTCAACTGGCGTCCACCGCAGAACCGGGAACCGACTCCGGAGGAAATCGCCCTCGCGCTGCCCTTTCTCGCGCGCCATGTCGCCCTTGTCGATCCGGCGGTGCTGGTGCTGATGGGCAATACCGCCCTGGCCGCGCTCCTCGGCCGCAAGGGCATCACGCGTCTGCGCGGACACTGGCAGCAGATCGATCTGCCCGGTGTCGGGACGAAACCGGCCCTGCCGATGTTCCATCCGGCCTATCTGCTGCGCAACCCCCACGCCAAGCGCGAGGCCTGGGCCGATCTGCTCGAGCTCAAGGCCTGGCTGATCGAGCATGGCCTCCTGCCGCCCGAGCCGCCCGGCGAAACACCATCGCCCGCCCCCGACAGTTGATCACGATCGCGTGCACGCCGCCCGAACGGCCGTCCGCCCGCTCCACGGCTTCCGCCTTCGGCCCGTGACGGCTTGCAATCGCCGCCCATGCGCGCATTGATCCGACCGGAGGACAGCGCGCTCCGAGGCTTGGGGCGGCCTGTCAGGCGAGAGGAGAGAACCCATGCCGAAGATCGATGAAAGCCGCGAATTCATCCCCGTGGGGATCGCCGTTCTGACCGTCTCCGACAGCCGCTCGCTCGCCGAGGACCGATCGGGGGCGGTGCTCGTCGAGCGGATCGAGGGCGCGGGGCATCGCGTGGTCCATCGCGAGATCCTGCCCGACGAACGGCCGGAGATCGCGGCGAAGCTGCGAGAGTGGATCGCTGACCCGGAGGTGGACGTCATCATTTCCACCGGCGGCACCGGGCTCACCGGGCGCGATGTCACGGTCGAGGCCCATCGCGAGGTTTACGAGAAGGAGATCGAGGCCTTCGCCACCGTCTTCACCGTGGTGTCGATGGAGAAGGTCGGCACCTCGGCCATGCAGTCGCGGGCGACGGGCGGCGTGGCCGGCGGCACCTACCTCTTCGCGCTGCCCGGCAGCCCCGGCGCCTGCAGGGACGCCTGGGACGAGATCCTGCGCTGGCAGCTCGATTACCGCCACCGGCCGTGCAATCTCGTCGAGATCATGCCGCGTCTCGAGGAGCACAAGCGGCGCAAGTAGCGCGGCGACATCGTCGGAGGAGAACCTTCATGCGCTTCATGGGTCGCGCCCTGGTCGGACTGGTTGCGATCGTGCTGACGGTGGCGCTGCTCGGCGCGGCCGTCTTCGTGGTGGTGCGAGCGCTCGAGGCGCGGATGGAGCGCGCGGACCATGCCCCCCGGCGGCAGGAGCGGGTGCATGCGGTGCGGACGATCACCCTCCGCCCGGCGCGGCTGGCCCCCGTCATTCGCGGACATGGCCGGATCGAGGCGCGGCGGGAAGTCGTGCTCAAGGCCCGGGCCGGCGGCGAGGTCGCGGCGGTGCTGCCGGCTTTTGCCGCGGGGCGCCCCGTTCCGAAAGGGGCGGTGCTCGTGCGGCTCGATGCGCGCGAGGCCGAAGCGCAGCTGGCCCGGGCGCGGGTCGATCTCGAGGATGCCGAGGCCGAGATCACCGCCGCCGAGAACGCCCTGAGACTGGCGCGGAAGGATCTCGAGACGGCCCGGCAGCAGGCGGCGCTGCGCGAACGGGCACTCGGGCGCCAGAAGGATCTTCTGGCCCGCGGTGCCACCACCGAGGCGGCGCTGGAGAAAGCCGAGATCGCCGCGGTGCAGGCGCGCGAGGCGCAGGTGGCGCGGGAGCGGGCGCTGGCCGAGGCCGAGGCGCGGCTTGCACGGGCGAAGGTGATGCGCGAGCGGCGGCGCATCGCCCTCGCCCTCGCCGAAAAGGCGCTCGAGGACACGCGCGTCGTCGCTCCGATGAACGGGCTGCCCGACGGCGTGACGGTCACGGCGGGGGCCACGGTATCCCCCGGCGAACGGCTCGGTCGGCTGTTCGATCCGCAGGCGCTCGAGGCGGTCTTCACCGTTTCCCTGGCCGATCATGCCCGCCTGGCCGGTCCCGACGGCTCCGTTCTCGGGCGGCCGCTCTCGATCCTGCTCGAGCTCGGGGAGCGCCGGGCGGTCTTCCCCGGGCGCATCGTGCGCGAGTCGCCGGTGGCCGAGAGTGCGAGCGGCGGTCGCCGGCTTCGTGCCCGGGTGACGGGGGCGGCGCGCGAAGGGGCTCCGGCCCGGCTCAAGCCGGGCGATTTCGTTCGTCTCGAGATCACGGGGCCGACCGTTGCCGAAGCGGCGCGGATACCGGCGACGGCGCTGGGGACGGATGGAACGGTGCTCGCGCTCGGGGCGGATGGGCGGCTCGAGGCGGTGGCGGTCCGCATCGTCCACCGGGAGGGCGACGCGGTGCTCGTCGCGGTGCCCGCCGCCCTTGCCGGCCGCCGCATCGTCGCCGTGCGCACGCCGCTTCTCGCGCCCGGGGTCCGCGTGCGGCCGATCGCCCTCGGGAGCGAGGCTCCGGGCGGCGTGGCGGGTGGAAAGGCGCCGCCCGGGCCGAAGCTCTCGCCCGACCCCGTTCAGGAGAAAACCGGACCGGGGAATGCCGTGCCGACCTCGGCTCCTTCTCGCCTTCCCGCCGCCGGAACGGGGGAGAAAAGCGAGGCCCCCGTTCGGGCCGGTGCCGCCGGAGTGGCCCCTTCCGCCGCCGAACACGCGGCCGATCCGGCTTCCGCCGGCGGGACGGCGCGATGAGACCTCTCCCGTCCACGGCCCCGGAAGGCGCCCCGTCGCTTCTGCGGCGCTTCATCCGCCATCGCACCCTCGCCAACATCCTGATGCTGATGATGCTGGTGGCGGGGCTCTGGGCCTTCCCCCGTCTCAACGCCCAGTTCTTTCCCGATGTCGTGATCGAACGGGTGACGGTGTCGGTCAGCTGGCCCGGCGCCGGGCCCGAAGACGTGGACAGCGCCATCGTCCAGCGGATCGAGCCGGCGCTTCTCACCGTCGCGGGCGTCGAGAATACCTCGGCCACGGCGACGGAAGGTCGGGCGGTGATCTCGGCCGAATTCGCCCCCGGCACCGACATGGCCGAGGCCCTCGACGCGGTGAAGGCGGCGGTAGACGGGGTGCGCGATCTGCCCGAAGACGCCGATCCTCCCGAGATCGACCGCGTGCGCTGGCATGACAGGGTGACGGATGTGGTCATCACCGGGCCCGTGGAGCGGGATCTTCTGGCGCGCTTTGCCGACGATCTCGTGGCGCGGCTGCATGCGGCCGGAGTGAGCCGGGTCGAGACCATCGGCATTGCCGATCCGGCCATCGTGGTGGAACTCGATGCGGGGCGGCTCATCGCCCGCGACATCCCGGCGGCCGAGGTGGCGGCGGGGCTTGCACGCGCGAGCGGCAGCCAGCCCGCGGGCGCGGTGGCCGACGGCGGGGTGCGGGTGCGGGTCGGAGAGGAACGGCGCGGGGCGGAGGAGATCTCCCGGGTGGTGGTGCGGCGCGCGCCCGACGGTTCGGCGGTGCGGGTGGGCGATCTCGGCCGCGTGCGGGCCGAAGGGGTCGGCCGCAAGGAGGCGCTCTTCGTCGGTGACCGGCCGGCGGTGGCCCTGCGAGTGAGCCGCGGCGCCGGGGAGGATGCGATCGAACTCCTCGACAAGGTGCGCCGCATCACCGCCGAGATGGCCGGGCGGTTGCCGGAGGGGGTGGAGATGCGGCTGATCCGACAGCGGGCCGACCTCATCCGCCAGCGGCTCGAACTGCTTCTCGACAATGCCGCCGTCGGCCTTGTCTTCGTGCTTCTCCTGCTGTTCCTCTTTCTCGATGCGCGCACCGCCTTCTGGGTGGCGATGGGCATTCCCGTCTCCCTCGCCGCGGCGGTGGCGATCATGCATATCGCCGGGATCAGCCTCAACATGATCTCGCTCTTCGCCCTCATCATCACCCTCGGCATGGTGGTGGATGATGCGATCGTCGTGGGCGAACATGCCGATTATCGCGCCCGTCGCCTCGGCGAGACGCCGCTTCGGGCCGCCGAGAAGGCCGTGCGGCGGATGGCGGCCCCGGTCTTTGCCGCCACGGCGACGACGATCATCGCCTTTGCCGCCCTCGCGGTGATCTCGGGCCGTTTCGGTCAGCTGGTGAAGGACATCCCGCTGACGGTGGCGGCGGTTCTCGTTGCCTCGCTTCTCGAATGCTTTCTCGTCCTGCCCCGGCACATGGCGGTGTCGCTGGCAGAGAGCGGCGACCGCCGGCGCTGGCTCGACATGCCGAGCCGCCTGTTCGACCGGGGCTTCGTCCGCCTGCTGGAGCATGTGGTGCGTCCCGCGGCACGCTGGACGATACGGTTGCGCCACCCCGTGCTTGCCGGCGCGATCTTTCTCCTTGCCCTCTCCGTGGCTGCGATCCTGCGCGGCGACGTGCCCTGGCGTTTCTTCAACGCCCCGGAGCTCGGTTCGGTGCGGGCCAGCTTCACCATGCTCGAGGGCGCAGGCCGGGCCGACACTCTGGCCATGATGCGCGAGTTGCAGCGCGCGACCGACCGGCTGGCCGCCCGCTATGCCGAGAGATACGGTCGCGATCCGGTCACCTTCGTGCTGGCCTCGACCGGGGGCGGCACGCGCGAGGGCGACATCGACCCCGATCTCGTCGGCGCCATCGACATCGAACTCATCGACGCCGACGAGCGGCCCTATTCCTCCTTTCGCTTCCTTGCCGACCTCAAGCGCGAGGTGAAGCGCCATCCACTTCTCGACACGCTCGGTTTCCGTTCCTTCCGCTCCGGCCCCGGCGGGGCGGCGATCGACGTGGCGCTTTCGGGCGCCGACGCCCGCACACTGAAGGCGGCGGCCGAGGAACTCAAGGCGCGGCTTGCCGACTTCCCGGAAGTCTCGGCGCTCGAGGACACGCTGCCCTGGGGCAAGCCCGAAATGCGGCTGCGCCTCACCGCGCGGGGGGAAGCGCTGGGGCTCGACGGCGACCGGCTCGCCCGGCGGCTGCGCGAACGGCTCGAAGGCATCACCGCCGCCCGCATTCCCGAGGGGCGCCGGACGGTCGCGCTCAAGGTCGTGTTCCGCCCCGAGGACCGGGCGGCCGATCTCGTCGACAGCGGCTGGATCCGCATCGACCCGGGCCGCTGGGTGCCGCTTGCCGACGTGGTCGAGCCGAGCACCCGCGAAGGATTCGCCGTCGTGCGCCGCGAGAACGGGGTGCGGGTCGTGACCGTGAGCGGCGATCTGGCCGAGGACGACCCGGCCCGGGCCGCGGCGGTGATGGCGACGTTGAAGGAGCGCATCCTGCCCGCGATCGAGAGCCGATTCGGGGTGGACTGGCAACTGGGCGGGCTCGCCGAGCAGGAACGGCGGTTCCTTTCCGACGCGCTCACGGGCTTTCTCCTCGGCCTTGCGGGCATCTATCTGGTGCTGGCGGCGGTCTTCGCCAGCTGGTCGCGGCCGGCGGTGGTGATGTCGGTCATTCCCTTCGGCCTTGTCGGCGCGCTGTGGGGCCACTGGTGGTGGGGGGTGCCGCTGTCGATGTTCTCCGTGGTGGGGCTCATCGGCATGAGCGGCATCATCATCAACGATTCGATCGTGCTCATCACCGCGATCGATCAGCGGGCCCGCACCCGGGCGCTCGATCACGCGATCGTCGAGGCGGTGGTCGAGCGTTTCCGCCCGGTGCTCCTGACCACGCTGACAACGGTGCTCGGCCTCGCGCCGCTGCTTTACGAGCAGTCGCGCCAGGCGCAGTTCCTCAAGCCCACCATCATCACCCTGGTCTACGGACTCGGCTTCGGCCTCGTGCTGGTGCTTCTCGTGGTGCCGGCGCTGATGCGGATCGGGCACGACATGGGGGGTGCGATCCGTGCCTTTCGCCGTGCCCTCCGTGCGGCGCGGCGCCGCCGGCCCTGCCCGCCGCGGCTTCTTCTGCTGCTGACGGGCGTGCTGGCCCTCGGGCTGATCGGGGGGCTCGCTCTGGTCGCGGGGCAGGGGGGCGCGGGGTCGGCAGCGTTTTTCACGGCGTTGCCGGCGCCGCTCGCGACCCTGCCGCCTTCCCTGCTCGTGCTCGCCCTCTTCGCCATTGCCGGGATCGGCGGAGCCGGGCTTTTGTGGCTGCTGCTTATTGCGATGCGGCTCGCGCGCAGGCTGATGCGCCCGCGGCGAACGACCGGCTGACGCCAAGGGGGCCGGACAGGTCTCCTCCTCCGCTCCGCATCCGTCTCCGGCAGGGTGCCGGGACGTTCCCGCAAGTCGCGGGACATCGGCACCCTTGTCAGCCGTCGGCCCGCAGCCGCGCGTTCCGGGGATCGTAGGGGCTCTCGGGCAGGACTTCGGCGTTCCAGAGCGTGTCGAACATCCTGACCTTGAGGCGCGTGCCCGGTGCGGCCAGATCCGGTTCGACATAGCCCATGGCGATCGACTTTCCGAACACGACCGAATACCCGCCCGAGGTCAGCCGGCCGACGAGCCGCTCGCCCGATGCGTCATGGAGCGCCTCGCGGCCCCACGGGTCGGCGTCCGCAGGGCCGTCCACCAGCACGGTGGCGCATTTCGCGCGGATCGGCGTCGCCAGCATCCGCTCCTTGCCGAGGAAATCCTTGGAGAGGTCCACGAAACGTTCGAGCCCGGCCTCGAGCGGGGTGGCGTCGCGGCCGAGTTCGGTGCCGAAGGCGCGATAGCTCTTCTCCTGCCGGAGCCAGTTCTGGGCCCGCATGCCCACCGGCTTCATGCCGTGTTTCGCGCCTGCCTCCCACAGGAGATCCCACAGATAGTTCTGCATCTCCATCGGGTGGTGGAGCTCCCAGCCGAGTTCGCCCGTGTAGGCGACGCGCACCGCCGTCAGCGGGCACATGCCGAGCTCGATGCGCCGGTGGGAGAGCCAGGGAAAGCGCGCGTTCGAGAACACCGTCTCGGGTTCGACATCGCGCACGACCTCGCGCAGCACGTCGCGGCTCTTCGGTCCGGCGATGGCGAAGACGCCGATGCGGGTGGTCCAGTCCTCGACATGAAGCGGTGCGCCCCCCCGGGCCATGAAGTCCTCCGCCCGCTTGAGGAGCCAGTCGCGATCGTAGGCGTGCCAGGCGCCGGCCGAGATCAGCACGAAGCGGTCCTCCGCCTCGCGCAGCATGGTATATTCCGAGCGCACCGTGCCGGCCTCGCTCAGCGCATAGGTGAGGCCGATGCGCCCCACCCGCGGCAGCCGGTTGGTGGTGAACCAGTCGAGGAAGGCCGCCGCGCCGGGGCCGTGCACGACGTGCTTGGCGAAGGCCGAGGCGTCGATCAGCCCGACGCCCGAGCGGATCGCCTCGGCCTCGGCCTTCGCATAGGGCCACCAGGCGCCGCGGCGGAAGGAGCGTGCCTTCTCGTCGAAGTCGGGCGGCGCGTCTTTCGGGCCATAGTAGTTGGGCCGTTCCCAGCCGTTGACCTGGCCGAACTGGGCGCCCATCGCCTTCTCGCGTTCATAGGCGGGGTTGGTTCTGAGCGGCCGGCAGGCGGGGCGTTCCTCGTCGGGGTGGTGCAGGATGAAGACGTGCGCGTAGGCCTCCTCGTTCTTGCGGGCGGCATATTCGGTCGTCATCCAGTCGCCGAAGCGCTTCGGGTCGAGCGAGGCCATGTCGATCTCGGCCTCGCCCTCCTGCATCATCTGGGCGAGGTAGTGCCCGGCGCCGCCCGCGGCGGTGATGCCGAAGCTGAACCCCTCGGCAAGCCACATGTTCCTGAGTCCCGGCGCCTCGCCGAGGAGCGGGTTGCCGTCGGGCGTGTAGCAGATCGGGCCGTTGAAATCGTCCTTGAGGCCGACCTTCTCCACCGAGGGGATGCGATGGATGAAGGACATGTATTCCTCCTCGATCCGTTCGAGATCGAGGGGGAAGAGATCGGCGCGGAAATTGTCGGGAACGCCGTGGAGGAAGCGGGCCGGCGCGCCCTTCTCGTAGGGACCGAGGATCCAGCCGCCGCGCTCCTCGCGCACATACCAGCGGGCGTCGGCATCGCGCAGGACGGGATGCTCGGGATTGCCGGCCTCGCGCCAGGCCACCAGCGCCGGGTCGGGCTCGGTGACGACATACTGATGCTCGACCGGAATCGCCGGATGCCGGATGCCGAGAAGCCGGGCCGTGCGCTGGGCGTGGTTGCCCGAGGCGACGACGACATGCTCGGCCGTCACCGTCACCTGCTCGTCGGTCGGCACGAGGTTGCCGCCCCTTTCGGCCATGCGGGTGAGGGTGATCTGCCACTCCGCCCCGCTCCGGCGGAAGCCGTCGGCCTGCCAGCGCCGTTCGATCACCGCCCCGTGCATCCGCGCGCCGCGGGCCATGGCCTGGGTCACGTCGGCCGGGTTGATGTAGCCGTCGGTCGGATGGAAGAGTGCGCCCACCAGATCGTCGGTCCTCACCAGCGGCCAGCGCTCCCCGATCTCCTTCGGGCTCAGCCATTCGTAGGGGATGCCCACCGTCTCGGCGGTGGTGGCGTAAAGCATGTATTCGTCCATCCGCTCGCGCGTCTGGGCCATGCGCAGATTGCCGACGACGCGAAAGCCCGGATCGAGGCCGGTCTCCTTCTCGAGGCTCTTGTAGAGCTTTACCGAATAGTCGTGGATGTGGCTGACGGAGTAGCTCATGTTGAACAGCGGCAGCAGCCCGGCCGCGTGCCAGGTGGAGCCGGCGGTGAGCTCGTCGCGCTCGATCAGCATCACCTCGTCGCCCCATCCGCCCTTTGCCAGATGGTAGGCGATCGACACGCCGACGGCCCCGCCGCCGACCACGAGTGCGCGCACATGGGTCTTCACCTTTCCGCTCCTCCTCTGCCTGACTGCCCGCCCGGACGGATGCCGCGGCGGCTGCGCCGCCCCCGGCGCTTCGCCAGTCTGGCTCCTTCGCCCGTGCCGGGCAAGGATGAGGGCGACGGCCGAGCCCCCGTTTCCGACATGGCCGTTTCCGCCAGGTCGTTCCCGACGATGCCGGTCGGGGCCGGAGAGGGCAGGGCGGGTGCGTTCTTCCCGCCGCGGCCGGGGGTGACGCCGTGTCCCGCTTGCCGATTTCGCACCTGCAGCATAGAACGGGGGCGAGGGGGAGTTGCGATGGAGATCTTCCGAACGAGACAGGCGGTGCGCGCCGCCGTCGGCCGCTGGAAGCGGGCGGGCGAAAGCGTCGGCCTCGTGCCGACCATGGGATATCTGCACGAGGGTCATCTTGCGCTCGTGCGCGCCGCCCGGGCCGAGAACGACCGGGTGATCGTCTCGATCTTCGTCAACCCCACCCAGTTCTCCCCCGGCGAGGACTACGCCGTCTATCCGCGCGACGAGGCCCGCGATCTGGCGCTCCTCGAGGCCGAAGGGGTCGATGGCGTCTTCGTTCCGTCGGTGGAGGAGATGTATCCGTCGGGTCCGGCGGCGGTCGGCACGGCGGTCGATCCGGGGCGGCTGGGCCGGATCCTCATCGGTCGGCTGCGCCCCGGCCATTTCCGCGGCGTGGCGACGGTGGTGTCCAAGCTCTTCAACATCGTGCAGCCCGATCGGGCTTATTTCGGCGAGAAGGACTATCAGCAGCTTCTGGTGATCCGCCAGATGGTGCGCGATCTCGACATGCCGGTGACGATCCGCGGCGTGCCGATCGTGCGCGATGCCGACGGGCTGGCCATGTCCTCGCGCAATGTGCGGCTCTCGCCCGCGGACCGGGCGGCCGCGGCGGTGCTTTCGCGGGCCCTCGATGCGGCCGAGGCCCGGATGGCCGAAGGGCCGGTGACGGCGGCGGCGCTCAGGCGGCTGATCGAGGAAACGATCCGCGCCGAACCCCGGGCGGAGATCCGATCGGTCGATGTCCGCGACGCCGCGACGCTCGCCCCTCTTCGCGGCATCGTCCGCCGCCCGGCGGTGGCGCTTCTGGCCGCCCGTTTCGGGGACGTGTTCCTGATCGACAACCGGGTGCTGACCCCGCCCGTCGCGCCGCCCGGCCCGTGACGCGGGCGCCTTCGGGCGCCGATCCGTTCATCCACCACAGACACGCGACAAGGGAGCCGCCCATGAGCACCGAGAAACCGACCCGCCGCATCACCGCCCCGGCTATCCGCAAGCGCAAGGGCGGCGAGCCGATCGTGGCGCTGACCTCCTATCACGCACATACCGCCGCCATCGTCGATCGCCATGCCGACGTGATCCTCGTCGGCGACAGTCTCGGCATGGTGATGCACGGCATGGACAGCACCGTCGGCGTGCCGCTCGATCTGATGATCATGCACGGCAAGGCGGTGATGCGCGGCACCCGCCGGGCGCTGGTGGTGGTGGACATGCCTTTCGGCACCTACGAGGAGAGCCCCGAGGTCGCCTTCCGCAACGCCGCGCGGATCATGAAGGAAACCGGGGCCGGTGCCGTCAAGCTCGAGGGAGGGCGGCGCATGGCCGAAACGATCCGCTTTCTCGTCGAGCGCGGCATCCCGGTGATGGCCCATATCGGGCTGACGCCCCAGTCGGTGAACACGCTCGGCGGCTTCCGCACCCAGGGGCGCGACCCTCGGACATGGCCGCTGTTCGAGGAAGACGCCCGTTCCGTCGCCGAGGCCGGGGCCTTTGCGGTGGTGCTCGAGGGGATGGTCGAGCCGCTCGCGGCCCGGATCACGGAACAGATCGACATTCCCACCATCGGCATCGGCGCCAGCGCACGCTGTGACGGGCAGATCCTCGTGCTCGAGGACATGCTCGGCCTCAACCCGCACCCGCCGAAATTCGTCAAGGTCTATGGCCGGCTCCTCGAGGAGATCGAGAACGCGGTGCAGGCCTATGCCGCGGACGTGAAGAGCCGCGCCTTCCCGACCGAGAACGAGGTCTATCGCTGAGGCGGGCGGCGGTTGACACCGGCGGCGCCGGGCCTATAAGGGCGCGCGACGCCGGTGCAGCCGTGCCGGCGGCGATTCATTGGTGTTGGCGGCCCCCGCAAGGGGATGCCTGTCGCCCGAAGGGAAGGCCCGAAAGGACGCCCGGAGGGAAAGGACAACGCCCTTCCATGTCAGAGAAGGAGATCAGACGGTGACCAAACGCACCTCTGCCAAATACAAGATCGACCGCCGCATGGGCGAAAACATCTGGGGACGCGCCAAGTCCCCTGTCAACCGCCGGCCCTATGGTCCGGGCCAGCATGGCCAGCGCCGCAAGGGCAAGCTGTCGGATTTCGGCATCCAGCTCAGGGCCAAGCAGAAGCTCAAGGGCTATTACGGCGACATCACCGAGAAGCAGTTCCGCCGCATCTATCGCGAGGCGGAGCGGATGCGGGGCGATACCGGCGAGAACCTCGTCGGTCTTCTGGAGCGCCGGCTCGATGCGGTGGTCTATCGCGCCAAGTTCGTGCCGACGATCTTCGCCGCCCGCCAGTTCGTCAACCACGGCCATGTGCTGGTCAACGGCCGTCGGGTGAACATCCCGTCCTATCGGGTCAAGGAGGGCGACGTGATCGAGGTGCGCGAGAAGTCGCGCCAGATCCCGATCGTTCTCGAGGCCATCGCCTCTGCCGAGCGCGACGTGCCCGACTATCTCGAAGTCGATCACAACAAGATGACGGCGAAGTTCGTCCGCATCCCGCAGCTTGCGGACATCCCCTATCCGGTGCAGATGGAACCCCATCTCGTGGTCGAATTCTACGCCAAGAACTGATCGGCGGCCCTTTCGGGCATGCCGGGATTGCGGACGGGGCCGCCGGCGGGCGGCCCCGTTCCCGTTCCGGGGGGCGTCTGATTCGCCGAAGGCTCGCATGGGCGGGTTGCCGCAAGGTCAGGCTTTTCTCCTCTCGCGAGTGATGCCGGAATGGGGTAGAAAGGAGCATCGCCCGCCGAAGCGCGGCCCCGAAAAGGGCCCGGGATCGCCCTCGGGTCGGCGCGCCCGCTGGTGAACAGGTAATGGTGTGACCGGAGATCGGGATCTTGACAGGCAAGGTGCAGGTGCAGCACGCGGCGCGTTTCCTCCACGGGTCGACCATGGGGCATGTGGTGCGCATGACCCTGACATCCATGTTCGGTCTGACCTTTCTCTTTCTCGTCGATGTCATCAACCTGTTCTGGATCTCCTGGCTGGGTGACGAACGGCTGACGGCGGCGCTCGGCTTCGCCTGGACGGTGCAGTTCTTCACCCTCTCGGCCGGGGTCGGCTTCATGATCGCGACCGCCGCGCTCGTCGCCCGGGCCCTCGGGGCCGGCAGCCGCACCCGCGCCCGCCGCTACGGGACGGGCGCAAGCCTGATGACCGTGCTGGTGCTCTCGGCCGTCGCCCTTCTCGTACTCCTGCTGCGGGACGAGATCCTCGCGCTCGTGGGGGCCACCGGCCGCACGCGGTCGCTTGCCTCGGACTATCTCTTCGTCGTCATGCTCTCGCTGCCGTTGATGGCTGTCGGCTTCGCCGGCTCGGGGATCCTGCGCGGCGAGGGCGACGCCTGGCGCTCGATGCTGATCACCCTGGTCTCGGGGCTCCTTGCCATGGTGCTCGACCCGATTCTCATCCTCGGGCTCGACATGGGCCTCCAGGGAGCGGCCTGGGCGGTGCTGCTCTCGCGGCTGCTCGGGGCGGCCGTGGCCCTCCACGCGGTGGTGGTGGTCCACCGGCTGATCGAATGGCCGCGCTGGCGCGATGTCCGCCTTGCCTTCCGCCCCTTCTGGGCCATCGCCCTGCCGGCGCTGCTGACACAGTTCTCGACCCCGGTCGGAAACAGCATCGTCACCTCGGCCGTCGCCTCTTTCGGGGACGGGTCCGTGGCCGGCTGGGCGGTGGTCTCGCGGGTGAACATTCTGGCCTTCGGCGGGCTTTTCGCCCTTTCGGGCGCGATCGGCGGCATCATCGGCCAGAATGCGGCCGCCGGGCGCTGGGACCGCGTCCGCCGCGCCTATCTCGATGCGCTGAAATTCGTACTCGTCTATACGCTGATCGTCTGGGCGCTGCTCGCCGCCTTCTCGGATGTCCTCGCCGGGTTTTTCGCTCTCGGCTCCGAGGGGCGCGAAGTGTTCCGCGCCTTCACCCATGTGACTGCCGGCGCCTACATCTTCGCCGGCGCGCAGTTCGTCGCCCTTGCGGCCTTCAACAATCTCGAGCGACCGATCTGGGCGACCATCGCCAACTGGGGCAGGGACGGGGTGCTGATGTATCCCTCCGCCCATTTCGGGGCCCTTCTCTTCATGGCGCCCGGCGTGGTGTATGGGCAGGGCTTCGCCAACGCCTTCGCCGGGGTGATCACCGGTTTCGTCGGCTGGCGGCTGGTGAACCGGCTGGCGCGCGGTGCGGGCGATGCGCCGGAGCGGCGGCGCAGGGGAGCGGCTCCCGCCGCCCCGGACGAGACGGCGCGAACGGTGGTGGCGAAGCCGTCGTGAAACGTGGCGGTGCACGAGGCGGCCGCGCGAGGGGCCTCGCCCCCACGGCCCGACGGTGCCGCCCGCATTGTGCAAGGGGCTTCCGCGAAGGAGAAATTCATGGCCAGCGTCTTCGACAAGCTCCGCCTGCCGCGCCGTGACGAGGCCCTGCCCGGCCGTGCGACCCCGATTCCGACGGCGCCCGGCCATCTCGTCTTCGACCGCCCCCTCACCGCTCCCGTGCCTGCCGGCATGGAGGAGGCCTTCTTCGGCATGGGGTGCTTCTGGGGTGCCGAGCGGCTCTTCTGGCAGCAGTCCGGCGTCTGGCTGACGGCGGCGGGGTATGGCGGCGGCATCACGCCGAACCCGACCTACGAGGAAGTCTGCTCGGGGGGCACCGGCCATGCCGAGCTCGTGCGCGTGGTCTTCGATCCGCGCGGGATCGGCTTCGAGGATCTCCTGCGGCTCTTCTGGGAGAATCACGACCCGACCCAGGGGATGCGCCAGGGCAACGACATCGGCACGCAATATCGCTCGATGATCGGGGTGACGACACCGGCGCAGAAGGTGCTGGCCGAGGAGCGCCGCCGCGCATACGAAGCCGTGCTCGCGGCCCGCGGTCTCGGCCCGGTGACGACCGAGATCGTCGAGAACCCGCCCTTCTACCATGCCGAGTCCCTTCACCAGCAATATCTTACCCGCAACCCCCAGGGCTATTGCGGGTTGCGCGGCCTCGGCATCCGCTGCCCGCTGCCGCCGTCGCGGGGCTGAGGGGGGAGATCGCCGACGACCGGCCGGGGCTTCCCGCCGGGCGGTGATGCGCGAACGACGCGGGCCGGTCTGCCCTGCATCGCTCGGAGCGTTCCGGGCTCTCGCCATCCGGCCCTGGGGAATGCTAGGAGCGGGGCGGGGCCATGAAGGCCCGGCGGAAGGAACGATGACGACCTGGATTGCACTGACCACGCTCGAGGGAGAAGAGGCCGCCGAAGCCCTCGGGGCGGCGATGGAAGAGCGGCTCGACCCGGCCCCCGTCGGGCTCGGCGTGTTCGAGATCGAGGACGGTTCGGGGCGCTGGGAGGTGGGGGGCTATTTCACCGAGCGCCCCGACGAAGCGGCGCTGGCGCTTCTGGCCGCCGCCTTCGGTGCCGCGCCCTTCGCCGTCTCCGAGCTGCCCGAGCAGGACTGGGTCGCCAAGGTGCGCCGGGAACTGGCACCGGTTCGGGCCGGGCGTTTCTTCCTCCACGGCAGCCACGACGCCCACAAGGTGCCTGAAGGGGTGATCCCGGTTCTCGTCGATGCGGCCATGGCCTTCGGCACCGGCCATCACGGCACCACCCGCGGCTGTCTTCTGGCCTTCGAGGCGCTGATCGAAGCCGGGGTGACGCCCCGGCGGCTGGCCGATGTCGGCTGCGGCACGGCGGTGCTCGCCATCGCCGCGGCCAAGGCGACCGGCCGGCCGATGCTCGCCGGGGACATCGACCCGGTCGCCGTCGAGACGGCGGCGGCCAATGCGGCTCGCAACGGCGTGGCCGACAGGGTCCGCGTCGTGGAGGCGGCCGGTTTCGATCATCCGGCCTTCGCGGCCGAGGGTCCGTTCGATCTCGTCTTCGCCAACATCCTCAAGGGGCCGCTCGTCGCTCTTGCTCCCGCCATGGCCCGGCATGTGGCGCCGGGCGGGCACGTCATCCTTTCGGGCATCCTCGAAGAACAGGCAGGCGAGGTGGAAGCGGCCTATGACGCGGCGGGATTCGCGCCAGCCGCCGCTGTGGCGCCGCGGATCTCGCTCGGCGAATGGACCACGCTGACCTTGCGGCGCCGCGGTTGAGCCCATGGGCCGATTCCTGCCGGCTCCGCACCCGGCAGGGTCGTTTGCGTCGGCAGGATTGCCGCGCCCGCGGCGAAGTCCTACCATGCAAGCGCGGGGCAGGAGGCTCCGGGCAGAAGGACAAGACTCGGCATGGACGACGAGAACCGCCGCCGGTTTCGCGAGAGGCTGCGCCGCCTCGCATTGAATCGGGATGACGAGGACGACGCGTCCGCCGCAGCGGCCGCGCACGCCCCTTCGCCGCGCGGGTGGGGTGCGGGCCGGGGGGTGCGCGTCGCAGGGGCGGTGCTGACGCTGGCCTTCGCCTTTCTCTTCGTCAAGGCCGTGATCATCGCCCATGAGGGGCCGGCCGCCTATGCGCGGAGCATCGCCGAGGAGCGCGCCCGGGGCGGGGTCGCCCGACTCGTCGCCGCCATCATGCAGATCGACCCCGTCTCCCTCGCCATGGCGCGGCTGTGGCAGAGGATCCGCGACGGCGGGAAGGGGTGAGGGGCGGCACCCTCGGGGATCCGTCGGGATTCGCTCGGCGGGGCGGCGAAGTGCCGGCCCGCGGCCGCCCCGCACCATGCGCCGTGCCGCCGCCGGAAGCAGGGCGGATCGGGTGCCGCGCAGCGCCGTCGAGGCTGTGTGCCGTCTCCCGGAACCGGGTGCGGCTCTCAGCGGATGCGCGGCCGTTCGGGGCGCCAGCGCGCGATCTCGGCGCGCGAGAGGCCGATATCCGCAAGCTGGCGGTCGTCGAGCGCCATCAGCGCCCGGCGGGTCCGCCAGACGACCCATTCGTTCCGCAGGAAGGCGATCGCGCCTTCCAGCGCCTGGACGAGTCGCCAGGCGATGAGGGTGGAGAGCGGCACCGCGCCGCTGCGGCGGGTGTGAAGTTCGGTCAGGGCCATTGTCGTTTCCTCAAGAGGGCCCCGGCGCGTGGCCGGGGTGACGGTTCGGAATGGGGGAAGGGCGTTTCTCCTGCCCGCCGGCGGGCTTTCCGTCGTCTTCGGCGGGCAGGAGGCATCTAGGGCCGCGGTGGCGGATTCACAAATGCCGAATCGGCATCCCCGTCATGCACCCGCCACATGGCGCGATCGGGGCATGCCAGGCCGGGCGCACGGTTTTCTCTGGCCTGTGTTCCCCTTTCGTGCTAGCCCGGTGGCGAGGCAGGAGGACGACATGCGGATATTGGGAATCGATCCGGGCCTGCAGCGCACCGGCTGGGGCGTGATCGAGGTGACGGGCAGCCGCATCCGCCATGTGGCCAACGGCGTTGCCGAGGGGCGGGGCACGACGCTGGCCGTCCGCCTCGTGGCGCTCTTCGCGGCGCTCGAATCGGTTCTGGAGAGCTACCGGCCCGACGAGGCGGCGGTCGAGGAAACCTTCGTCAACCGCGATGCGGCCGGCACGCTCAAGCTCGGCCAGGCGCGGGCCGTGGCCTTGCTGGTGCCGGCGCGGGCCGGGCTGCCGATCGGCGAATATGCGCCGAACCGGGTCAAGAAGACGGTGGTCGGGGTCGGCCATGCCGACAAGGGGCAGGTCGAATACATGGTGCGCCTGCAGCTGCCCGGGGTCGAGATTGCCGGGCCCGACGCGGCGGACGCGCTCGCCGTCGCTCTCTGCCACGCCCATTTCGCCGCCGGCCGCCTCGGCCGTGCCGCCATCGGGAAGGCGCTCGAGGCATGATCGGGCGGCTCGCGGGGCGGATCGTCTGGAAGGGGCCCGATCAACTCCTGATCGACGTGGGCGGCGTTGGCTACGAGGTGCATTGTTCGGAGCGCACCCTGGCCGCCCTGCCGCCGCGGGGTGGCAGCGTGGTGCTCTATACCGATCTTCTGGTGCGTGAGGATCTCCTGCGGCTCTACGGTTTCCTGTCCCTCGCCGAGCGCGAATGGCACCGGCTGCTCGTCACCGTCCAGGGGGTCGGGGCGAAGGGCGCCCTGGCGATTCTCGGCACGCTCGGTGCCGAAGGGGTGAGCCGGGCCATCGCCCTTGGCGATTTCGCCGCCATCAAGGCTGCGCCCGGCATCGGCCCGAAGCTCGCACAGCGCATCGTCAACGAGCTTGGGGACAAGGCTCCGGCCGTCATGGCGATGGCGGCGGAGATGCCGCAGGAGGAGGCCGTGCCCGTGCCCGACCCCGCCCCGGAAGGGGGGGCGGCGGAGCCACGAACGGCCCCGGGCGCGCCGGCGGGGCAGGGGGGGCGGCAGGGTGATGCCGCCCGGGCGCGGGCGAAGGCCCAGGGCGAGGCGCTTTCCGCCCTCGTCAATCTCGGCTATGGACAGGGCGAGGCCGCCGCCGCCGTGGCCGCCGCGCTCGAGGAGAGCTCCGAGGCCGACACGGCCGCCCTCATCCGCAGCGCCCTGCGCCGCCTGGCCCCCGAAGCGGGATGACCGGCGCTCCGGGCGTGGCCGGGGCGAGGACGGGGGAAAGGGCGCACGGCGGCTGACGGGAGCGGGCCGGCGGAGCGGCGACGAGGATGAGCGACAGGATGCATGAGCCCGATCCGATCGTGAGAGCCGAGGCGCTGCCCGAGGATGCCGACCGGGCGCTGCGTCCGCAACGGCTTACCGATTTCGTCGGCCAGGCCGAGGCGCGGGCCAATCTCGCCGTCTTCATCGAGAGCGCCCGGCGCCGCGGCGAGGCGATGGACCACACCCTCTTTCACGGTCCCCCCGGCCTCGGAAAGACCACGCTGGCCCAGATCATCGCCCGCGAACTCGGAGTCAACTTCCGCATGACGTCGGGGCCGGTGCTGGCCCGGGCGGGGGATCTGGCGGCGATCCTGACCAATCTCGAGCCGCGCGACGTGCTCTTCATCGACGAAATTCACCGCCTCAACCCGGCGGTCGAGGAGGTGCTCTATCCGGCGATGGAGGATTTCGAGCTCGATCTCGTGATCGGCGAGGGGCCGGCGGCGCGGACGGTGCGCATCGAGCTCCAGCCTTTCACCCTCGTCGGGGCGACGACGCGGCTCGGCCTCTTGACGACCCCCCTGCGCGACCGGTTCGGCATTCCGGTGCGGCTCCAGTTCTACACCGTGGGAGAGCTGCACCGGATCGTGACCCGCGGCGCCGCGCTGCTCGGGGTGGGCATCAGCGAGGACGGGGCCGAGGAGATCGCCCGTCGTGCCCGCGGCACGCCGCGCATCGCCGGCCGGCTCCTGCGGCGGGTGGTCGATTTCGCGCTCGTGGAGGCCGACGGCTGCATAACCCGGGAGCTGGCCGCCGGCGCGCTCGACCGGCTCGGGGTTGACGGGCTCGGGCTCGACGCGGCCGACCGGCGCTATCTTTCCATCATCGCCGAGAATTACGGCGGTGGGCCGGTCGGCGTCGAGACGATCGCCGCCGCCATGAGCGAAAGCCGCGACGCCATCGAGGAGGTGATCGAGCCCTATCTGCTGCAGCAGGGGCTGATCCAGCGCACGCCGCGCGGGCGGATGCTGGCGGAAAAGGGCTGGCGCCATCTCGGCCTGCCCGCACCCGCCGCTCCCGGCCGCGCCGCCGCCCCCGACCTCTTCGGCGGCGGCAAGGGGTGAGGGCGGCAGGACATGGCACGGGCGCAGGAGGGACGCAGGACGCACCGCTTTCCCGTTCGGGTCTATTACGAGGACACCGATCTTGCCGGCATCGTCTATTATGCCAACTATCTGCGCTTCATCGAGCGGGCCCGTTCGGAAATGCTGCGCACGTTCGGCATCGACCAGCGGGCGATGAAGGAGCGGGAGAGGCTGGTCTTCGCCGTTCGTCGCCTTGCGGCCGACTACCATCGGCCGGCCCGGTTCGACGATCTTCTGACGGTGGAAACCCGCACCGTTGCCGTGACCGGGGCGCGGATCGTCCTCGAACAGGATGTGTTGCGTGGTGCGGAGCGGCTCTTTTCGGCCCGGGTCGAGATCGCCTGTCTGGAGGAGAGCGGCCGGCCGGTGCGGATTCCGGCAGAAATTCGCCACAAACTGGCCGGAGGCGGGGCCTTTGCCGACAAGAATGCGTGAAGCGGTTGGTCGCGTCGGCGAAAGTGGCTATTCTCCCGAGGGCGCGTGCCCGTGGCCGGGCGTTCTTCGCGAGGGCTGCCGGCCGGGGCGACGCAGCGCGACGGAAGGGCGGCCTGAACGGCAGGCCGCGGGAAGAAAGAGGCAGGCAGGGCGCCTTGCGGCGCGCCGGGCGCGCCGGAGTGGAAGCCCCCGGGGCGTTCGACGGAGGCAACGGCAGGGCGCAGACAGGCAGGTTTCAGGGCAGGAGCGATGGAAACGGACATTCTCGATGCGGCCCGCGGGGTCGATTTTTCGCTGTGGACGCTGTTCTGGCAGGCCACGCCGACGGTGAAGGCGGTGATGGTGATCCTCGGCATCGCCTCGGTCTGGAGCTGGGCGATCATCATCCAGAAACTCATCGATCTGCGGGTTGCGCGGCGCAATCTGGCGCGTTTCGACGCCACCTTCTGGTCGGGACGCTCGCTGGCGGAGCTGTTCGAGGAGATGGTGCAGGCGCCGAGGCGGGGCCTCGAGCGGATCTTCGTGGCCGCCATGGCGGAGTGGAAACAGTCGAACCGCGAGGATGGCGGGCTCGTGCCCGGCGCCGTCGCCCGTATCGAACGGGTGATGCGGGTGGCGATCATGCGCGAGGCCGACAGGCTCGAGCAGGGGCTGCGCGTGCTGGCGACGGTGGGTTCGACCGCCCCCTTCATCGGCCTTTTCGGCACCGTCTGGGGCATCAAGACCGCCTTCGAGGAAATCGCCCGCGAAGCCAACACCAACCTCGCCGTCGTCGCTCCGGGCATCGCCGAGGCCCTCGTGGCCACGGCGCTCGGTCTCTTCGCGGCCATTCCGGCGGTGATCTTCTACAACAAGCTCTCGGCCGACACCGACCGGCTGCTGGCCGAATACGAGGCCTTCGCCGAGGAGCTCTCGACCATCCTTTCGCGGCAGCTGGGAGACTGAGCGATGGCAGGGTTCGGCGGCAGCGCGGGTGGCGGGCGGCACGGGCGCTTCAGGCGCCATCGCCCGATCGCCGAGATCAACGTCACGCCGATGGTGGACGTGATGCTGGTGCTCCTCGTCATCTTCATGGTGGCGGCGCCGATGCTGACCGTGGGGGTCGATGTCGATCTGCCGAAGACGGAGGCCGGCCCGCTGCCGGTGGAGCCCGAGGAGCCGCCCCTCACCCTGACACTCACGGCCGACGGACGGCTCGTCCTCCAGGATCGGGAGGTGGCGGCGGCGGAGCTGGTGGGGCGGCTCAGGGCCGTGCTCGCCGAGCGGCGCTCGAAGCGGATCTATCTCAGGGCCGACGGTGCGATTCCCTATGGCGATGTCATGCGGCTGATGGGGGCGCTCGATGCCGCCGGTTTCAGGGATCTCGCCCTCGTCACCGCGCAGGAAGGTCCTTCCGCCTCCTCCGCTGCAGGGAAGGAGACGGAAAAGGAGGCCGCGGGCGGCGCTGCGGCCCGGGGCTCCGACCGGGCCGGGAGCGAATGACGGCCGCATCGGAGATGCTCGGGGCAGGCGCGGATGAATGCAATGGCATGGGCAGGACGGTCGAGACGGTGCGCACGGGGCTGATCATATCGCTGGCAGGCCACGGCCTTCTGCTCGCGGCCATCCTGGCCGGAGAGTGGTGGGCGCCGCGGCGCCCGCCTCCCGAACTGACGATCACCGACGTCGCCGTCGTCAGCGAGGCCGAACTTGCCGCGCGCAGCCTCGCGGCGCCGTCCCTGCCGCCCGCTCCTCAACCGGCGCGACCGACCCCGGCGCCGGCCCGCGAGGAAGCGCCGCCGGCCCGCCCCCGGCCCGCGATCGGGCCGGCCCCCGCTTCGGCACCGGTGCCCGGTCGCACCGATCTTGCAGCCGACCGGCCGCCCGAGGCGGTGACGCCGCCGCCGCTTCCGGGCGATGTCACCCTGCCCGAAAAACCCGAGATCGGCCGGAGCGAGATCGCCGAGACCGGCCCGCTGCCGCCCCGGCCGACCCCGGGGGAGGTGGATCGGATCCCCGAAGGCCCCACGGGCTCGCCCGACATGCTGGCGGCGCTCGACGAGGGGCCACGCTTCGTTCCCAAGGTCGATCTGAGCACGCCGCGGCCCGAAAGACCGCCCGCTCCTGATGCCGAAGCGACCGGCGCCCGGCCTGCCGACGCGGCGCCCCGTTCGCCGGTGAAGACGCCGCCCGCCCCGCCGGAGGAGGCGGCGCCCGTTCCCGTGGCCGAAGCCGATGCCGGGCTTGGCCGGCTGGCCCCGGCCCGTTCGCTGCGCCCGCGCGGTCGTCCGCCCCGGCCGGCGCCGAGGAAGGCGCAGGTGAATTCGCCGGGCCGGGAGCTCCCCGCCGCCCCCGCCGCGCCCGTGGCCACCATCGAGGAGCTCCTGGCCTGGGCCGAGGCCGACGCAGCCACCACCTCGGCCCGGGCCCTGCCGACGCCGCGGCCCTCGCTCGATCCGGGTGATGTCGAGCGGCTGCGGAGCGCCCTGCGCCGGTGCTGGAATGTCCGCGCGCTCGGCGAGGAGGCGCGGCGGATCACCGTCACCTTGCGGGTGCGCTTCTCGCCCGATGGACGGATCGATCCGAACGCGATCTCCCTGGTCGGGATTTCGCCGGGAAGCGACAGGGCCCAGCGAACGGCCTATGAGACCGCGAAGCGAGCGGTTATCTTCTGCCAGAACGATTTCGACCTGCCGGCCGACCGTTACGAGGCGTGGCGGGAAATGGAGATCACCTTCGATCTCGCCAGGATGGGGATCCAGTGATGTCTGAAGTGATCACGCCTGTCATCAAACGCCTGAGCGTCATCCTTGCCCTTGTTCTCGGTCTTGCCGGAGCGGGAATTGCGGTGGTCGATGCCCAGGAGGCGCGGCCTCCGCTGCGCATCACCATCACCGAAGGGGTGAGCCAGCCGGTTCCGATCGCCATTCCGCTCTTCATCGCCGAAGGGCCGGGCGCAGGACGGCTCGCGGAGGACATTCCCCGGGTGATCGGGGCCGATCTCGAAAGGTCCGGGCTCTTCCGGGTGCTGCCACCCGAAGCCCATCTCGCCCGCATCACCTCCTTCGATGCCCGCGTCAGCTATGACGACTGGCGGGCGATCAACGCCCAGGGGCTGGTGACGGGGGCGGTGTCGGTCAGCGGCGACCGGGTCACGGTCAAGTTTCGCCTCCACGACATCTTCGCCGGTCAGCCGATGGGCGAAGGGATGCGTTTCTCCGCCCGCCGCGGGCAATGGCGCCGCATCGCCCACAAGATCGCCGATTCCGTTTTCGAACGGATCACCGGCGAGAAGGGCTATTTCGACAGTCGCATCGCCTTCGTCGCCGAAGCCGGTCCCAAGGGGCGGCGGATCAAGCGCATCGCCATCATGGATCAGGACGGGGCCGGTCTGCGCTATCTGACCGACGGGCGTGCGCTGGTGCTATCGCCCCATCTTTCGTCCGACGGGAAGCGCATCGTCTATACGAGCTATGCCGGCGGCGCGCCGCGGGCGGCGATGATCGACCTCGCCACCGCCCGCAGCCGCCTTCTGGCTCCGGGGGCGACGATGAGCTTCGCCCCGAGGCTCTCTCCCGACGGCCGCACGGTAATCTATTCGGCGATCGTGGCCGGCAATGTCGATCTCTACAAGCTCGATCTGGCAAGCGGGGCCCGCACCCGGCTCACGCGCTCCCCCGGCATCGATACCGAGGCGAGCTTTTCGCCCGACGGCCGACGCATCGTCTTCGTGTCCGACCGCTCCGGCAGCCCGCAGCTCTATGTCATGCCGGGCGAAGGTGGCGAGGCGCAGCGCATCAGCTTCGGGCCGGGGCGCTACGGCTCGCCCGCATGGTCGCCCCGCGGCGACCGGATCGCCTTCACGCGGCAGAGCAGGGGCCGATTCCATATCGGCATCATGCGACCCGACGGCTCCGACGAAAGGCTGTTGACCACCTCCTTCCTCGACGAGGGGCCGAGCTGGGCGCCGAACGGGCGGGTGATCGTCTTCTTCCGTGAGCCTCCGGGCGAGGCCGGCACGCCCGCGCTCTTCACGGTCAACATCAACGGGCGCAACCTGCGCCGTCTGCCGACGCCGGGGCCGGCTTCCGACCCGTCCTGGAGCGGCCTTCTGCCATGACGGTACGGGCGACGATCATCGGGGTGCGTTCGGGCATCCCGCCACGGGAAACATGCAGGAGAATGGACGTATGACACGCATCGAGACGACTACCGGACCGGAGGGGGGCACGGGCGCGGATGCGCCCGGGCGTATCTCGCGCCGCTGGCTTCTTCTGGCGGCAGGGCCGTTTCTCGCCGCCTGCACCGGGCAGATTCCGGGGGAACGGTTCGGCGGCGGCGCCGGCGGTGGCACCGCGGCGCCCAATTCGCCCGCCTATTTCAAGGACACGGTGGGCGATCGGGTCTTCTTCGCCACCGACCAGTCCACCCTTTCCCCCGAGGCCATGGCGATTCTCGACGCCCAGGCCCGCTGGTTGATGGACAACCCCGAATATGATGCCGTCATCGAGGGGCACACGGACGAGCGCGGCACGCGCGAATACAACCTCGCGCTCGGGGCGCGGCGGGCGGCGGCGGTGCGCGACTATCTCGTCGCCCAGGGGGTGGCGGCCCGTCGGCTCAAGACGGTAAGTTACGGCAAGGAACGGCCGGTGGCGCTCTGCTCGGCCGAACGGTGCTGGGCCCAGAACCGCCGCGCGGTGACGGTGCTGGTGCCGGCCGGTGCCTGACGGGGCGAAGGGGGGCCGTGGATGTCTGATGGCAGGACGGGAGAGGCGCGGATGAGACAGGGCGAACGGGGCGACCGGCCCCGGCGGTGGTGCGGTAGAGGCAGGAGGGGCCGCACCGTGCTCTTCATGGGCGCGGCGGTGGCGGTCGGCATCGCCCTTTCGGTGCCGCTTGCCGCCCAGGAGGCGGGGCAGGGCGGCGGCATCACGCTTGCGCCGGCCGACCGGGCCGAGACCCTGGCCGACATCCGCCAGGAGCTGACGCAGCTCGCCGTCGAGATCCGGCGGCTCAGGCGCGAGCTCGCCACCACCGGACGGGGCGGGCTCGGCGGGATGCCCGCCGGCTCGCTGCCGGCGCGGGTGCAGGCGCTCGAGGAGGAGGTCGCCCGCCTCACCGGCAAGACCGAGGCGCTGGAGCGGCGCATCCGGCGCATCGCCGAGGATGGCGCGCGGCGCATCCGCGATCTGGAATACCGCCTGGTCGAACTCGAGGGCGGCGACGTGGCGAAGCTCGCCAATGGCGGCACCACCCTCCTCGGCGGAGATGAAGGGGAACCGTCTTCCTCCCCGGCCGTGCCGACCCCGTCTGCGGGCGCGGGCGAGGCGGGGGGAGATGCCGCCATCGGCGAGAAGGCCGATTTCGCTGCGGCCGAGAAGGCCTTCGTCGAGGGCGATTACGCCCGCGCCGCCGATCTTTATGCCAGGGTGGCGACCGATTATCCCGGCGGGGCCTATGCACCCCGGGCGCTCTATCGCCGCGGCGAGGCGCTCGAAGCGCTCGGGCAGCATGCCGGGGCGGCCCGCGCCTTCCTCGACGCCTATTCGAGCGATCCGGGGGGCGATCAGGCTCCCGATGCCCTCTACCGGCTCGGCGTCGAGCTTTCCCATCTCGGAAAGACCGAGGAAGCCTGCCTGACGCTGCGGGAAGTTCCGCGCCGCCATGGCGGCACCGCTGCGGCCGGGAAGGCCGAGGAAGAGATGAAGGCGCTGGCCTGTCCGGTCGAATGAGTCCCGAATGAACTTTCGGTCGGGCGGCGCACCGCCCGGGATCGACGGATCATGAAACGGAACGAGAACGGCCCGGAGCGGCACGATTCCCTTGCAGGACAGGTCGCGGCCGAGCTTGCGCGCCTGACCGCCGATCTGCCCGCCGGCGCGCCCCTCGGCGTGGCCGTTTCGGGCGGGGGCGATTCGATGGCGCTTGTGCACCTCGCCGCGCCCTGGGCGCGGGAGGCGGGGCGGTCGCTCGTGGTCTTCACCGTCGATCACGGCCTGCGGCCCCCAGCCGAGATCGCCCGCGAAATCGCCCTCGTGCGTGCCGCGGCCGGGCGGCTCGGCCTGCCCCATCGCGTGCTCCCCTGGCGCGGCTGGAAGGGGCGCGGGAACCTTCAGGCGGCCGCGCGGGCCGCACGCTACGCACTGCTGGCCGCGGCCGCGCGCGAGGAGGGGGCGGTGGCGGTCCTTCTCGGGCATACGCAGGACGACCAGGCCGAAACCGTGCTGATGCGCCTTGGTCGCGGCGCCGGCACGAGGGGGCTTTCCGCCATGACGCCGCGCCACCTTCGGGAGGGAATGACCTGGTTGCGGCCGCTTCTCGGCGTGCGGCGTGCGGAGCTGCGGGCGTGGCTGAGGGCGCATGCGGTCGGCTGGGCGGAGGATCCTTCGAATGCCGACCCGTCCTTCGAGCGGGTGCGCATTCGCGAAGCGCTCGGACGGCTTGGCGAAACCGGGATCGACCCCGCAGCCGTCGCCCGGAGCGCCCGCCGCCTCGCCCGGGCCGACGCGGCGCTCGAGGCCATGACCGACGCGCTCGCGCGCGAGGCGCTCGCCGTGCGACCTGCCGGCGGGGTCGCACTCGATCTGCGTGCCTTCCTGGCCGCCCCCGAGGAACCCGCCTTGCGCCTTCTGATGCGGGTGCTCGCCCGGATCGGCCGGTTGCCGCGCCATCGGGAGGCGGAGACGGCGCTGGAGCGGCTGCAACGGGGCGAGAGGGTGACGCTTGGCCAGTGCCTTGTCCGGCCCGAGGGGCACGAGATCCGCATTGTGCGGGAATGGCGCCATGCCCAAGGTCCGACGCTGCCGCCGGGGCCGTGGGACCGACGCTGGGAGATTCGCCCGGTGCCCGGAGCGCCCCTGCCGCCCCCTGCCGGGCGCCCCCGCGTCGCGGCTCTCGGCCCTGCCGGGCTCGCGCACATCCGGGGCCGTCCGGCCGGGGAAGGCCGCGCCTTCCGCCCGCCCGCGGGCGCGAGCGCGGCCGAGCTGCGGGCGTCTCCCGCCCTGTGGTCGGCGGACGGTCGCCTCCTGGCCGCCCCCGTCGCCGGCTGGGTCCTGCCGGAAGGGCGGCTGTGGCGGGCGCATCTGCGGATCGCCGCCGACGATTTCGTGAAGTCCAACTTATCGCATTGAAAGCCCCGGCCCGAGGCATATGTTAGGGGCGACGCAACCCGGCCCGACGGCGAATCGTCCGCGGCGTCGCCCGCCCCCTCTGCTCCGGCGCGAAGGGGCGGCCGAGGCAGATCCGAGGGCGGCGTCGGGCAGATGAGGAGAGTTTCCCGTGGGAAATGCACGCAATCTGGCCTTCTGGGCCGTCCTCTTTCTTCTGATCGTCGCGCTGTTCAACCTCTTTGCCAACGGGGCGATGGAAGCCGGGCGCGGCAGGATCACCTTCTCCGACTTCATGCAGCGGGTCGAAAGCGGCGACGTCAGTCACGTCACCATCGACGGCGAGAAGATCTATGTCCGCACCAGTGACGGGCGCGAATTCGTCACCGTCCGGCCCGACAATACCGACGTGACCGACAAGCTCCTTGCCAAGGGCGTGGACATCGAGGCCAAGCCGCAGGACGAGAACGGCCTCCTCTACACCTTCCTCAACTTCTGGCTGCCGGTCCTGCTCCTCATCGGCGTGTGGATCTTCTTCATGAACCGGATGCAGGGGCGCGGCGGCGGCGGTGCGATGGGCTTCGGCAAGTCGCGCGCCAAGCTCCTCACGGAAAAGCACGGCAAGGTGACCTTCGACGATGTGGCCGGCATCGACGAGGCCAAGGAAGAGCTCGAGGAGATCGTCGAGTTTCTCAAGAATCCGCAGAAATTCTCCCGCCTCGGCGGCAAGATCCCCAAGGGCGCGCTCCTCGTGGGGCCGCCGGGGACCGGCAAGACACTCCTCGCCCGTGCCATCGCCGGCGAGGCCGGGGTGCCGTTCTTCACCATCTCGGGGTCGGACTTCGTCGAGATGTTCGTGGGCGTCGGCGCATCCCGGGTGCGCGACATGTTCGAACAGGCCAAGAAGAACGCACCCTGCATCGTCTTCATCGACGAGATCGACGCCGTCGGCCGACATCGCGGCATCGGCTATGGCGGCGGCAACGACGAGCGCGAGCAGACGCTCAACCAGCTTCTCGTCGAGATGGACGGCTTCGAGGCCAATGAGGGCGTGATCATCGTCGCCGCCACCAACCGGCCCGACGTGCTCGACCCGGCGCTGCTGCGGCCCGGCCGTTTCGACCGCCAGATCCAGGTGCCGAACCCCGACATCAAGGGGCGCGAGAAGATCCTGCAGGTCCATGCCCGCGGCAAGCCGCTCGGGCCCGATGTCGATCTGAGGATCATCGCCCGCGGCACGCCGGGCTTTTCGGGGGCGGATCTTGCCAACCTCGTCAACGAGGCCGCGCTCATGGCGGCCCGGGCCGGGCGGCGCTTCATCACCATGGAGGATTTCGAGAACGCCAAGGACAAGGTGATGATGGGGGCCGAGCGGCGCTCGATGGTGATGAGCGAGGACGAGAAGAAGCTCACCGCCTATCACGAGGCGGGCCATGCCATCGTCGGCCTCAACGTCCCGGAGCACGACCCGATCCACAAGGCGACGATCATCCCCCGCGGTCGGGCGCTGGGGCTGGTGCTGAGCCTGCCCGAGCGCGACCAGCTCTCCATCACCAAGCGCAAGCTCAAGTCGAAGATCGCGATGGCCATGGGAGGCAAGGTCGCCGAGGAGATGATCTTCGGGCCGGACCGGGTGACGTCGGGCGCGGCCTCGGACATCCAGCAGGTGACCAGGATCGCCCGCGCCATGGTCACCCAGTACGGCATGAGCGAGAAGCTCGGAAATATCGACTATGCCAATGAGCAGCAGAGCTATCTCGGCGCCTATTCCGGCGGTTCGGTGATCTCGCCCGAAACCCAGAAGCTGATCGACGAGGAAGTGAAGAAGATCGTCGACGAGGGCTACGAGACGGCGCGGCGGATCCTGACGGAGAAGCGCGAGGATCTCGAGCGGCTGGCGCAGGGGCTTCTCGAATACGAGACGCTGACCGGCGACGAGATCCGCAAGGTCATCCGTGGCGAGCCGCTCGACCGCAGCGACGACGAGGAGGGCGGCGACAGCGAGATCGGCAAGATCGCCGCGTTGCCGTCGGTGCCGAAGCGCCGCCGTCGTCGCGACGGCGAGGCGGAGGGCGAAGGGCCGGCGCCCGAGCCGACCAGCTGACGAGTTTCCTCATCGACCACCGAAGGGAAGGTCGCCTCGCGAGGCGCCCTTCTTGCGTGGCGGGCTGCCCGATGACGCGGATGTGCCCAAGGCCGGGTTCCGGGGGCGCGAGGCGCAGGAACGCGGCGCTGACGGATACACCGGGCCCCGAGAGGGTTTCGGGGCGGCCACGCGAGCCGATAGGCCTGCGGGGACGGCGCGTTCGCATCGGGTGGGCGCCGAAAGCCGGAGGAAGGGAGGCCGGGCTGGGGAGGGATGGGCGCGAACACGAGGTTTCGCCTTGCCGGCGGCAGCGATGCAGGTGGAAACCGGAGGAAGGGAAAGGTCGGGTCGGAAGTGCGACAGCCGCGTGCGGCATCCTTCCCGCTCCGCTTCTCCCTCCGATACTCGTCGCCCCGATCGCTCTTGCTCCGATAGCCTTCCCCCCGGCGGGCCTTGCTCCCGCCGCTTCGTTCCGATCTTTCGAGCATCAACCACCCTGTGCGGAACCTCACCACGGGCGTTCTCGTCTCGATCCTTGCCGGACTTTGGTGGCGAGGGGGGGCGGATTTGTTCCTATCCGAACATCCTGCTCCCCCGCGAGGCGATGCGGATTGATCCTGCGGCGCAATCCTGTTCCAATCCTTCTGCCGCTGCGGGGCGGCGGTATGGCGGAGGGCGGCCGAAGGGGGGCGTGGATGATCCGGGGATTTGTCTGCAGGGAAGGCGCGCTGCATCCCGTGGTGCTCGATCCGGGGGACGGGGCGACGGCGCCCCTGCCCGAAGATCCCGTCTGGATCGATCTCGTGCAGCCGACGGCGCAAGAGGCGTCGGCAATCGGGGCGGCGCTCGGTTTCGAGATCCCGAGCATCGAGGCGATGCGCGAGATCGAGATATCGTCCCGCCTCGTGCGCCGCGGCGACGTGCTCTTCATGACGGCCAACATCCCCGCCGATCGGGGAGGATGGCTGGAGAACGGCCCCGTGACGTTCATTCTCGCGCCGGATCGGCTTCTCACGCTTCGCTATCACGCGCCGCGCCCCTTCGATACGCTGCCCGCCCGCATCGGCCGGCTCGGCCTCGGTTGCGCCGCGCCCGCCACGGTGCTGGTGGCGCTGTTCGAGGCCGTGGTCGATGATCTCGCGGACATGGTGGAGGAGGTCGGTCGTCGCATCGAGCGGTTGTCGCACGCGGTCTTCGCCGCCAACGGCGAGGATCCGGGCGGGGGCGAGGCGCGCGCCCTCGACGATGTGCTCGGAGCGATCGGCCGCGCCGACGATGCGCTCTCCAAGCTGCGCGAATCGCTCGCCACCTTCGGCCGCGTCGCCGGTTTTCTCGTCCGTCAGCCGGATCGGGGAACGCTGGACGCCGCCCTCGAGCGGCGAATGCAGACGGTGAGCGAGGATGTGCGCTCCCTCGTCGATCACACCGCCTTTCTTGCCGGCAAGATCACCTTCCTGCTCGACGCGACCATGGGGCTGATCAACATCGAGCAGAACGCCATCATCAAGATCTTCTCGGTGGTGGCGGTGGTGTTCCTGCCGCCGACGCTGATCGCCTCGATCTACGGCATGAACTTCCGCCACATGCCCGAGCTCGACTGGCCCTGGGGCTATCCGCTGGCCCTCGGGGCGATGGTGCTCTCGGCGATCCTGCCCTGGCTCTACTTCCGCTGGCGCGGCTGGATGTGACGCCCCGGGCCGCTCAGATGCGCTCGTTGGTGTGCCGGCGCAGCTCGCGGCGGGCGATGACGCGGCGGTGGACCGCGTCGGGCCCGTCGGCAAGGCGCAGAGTGCGCAGATTGACCCATTGCCGCGCCAGCGGCGTGTCCTGGCTGAGGCCTTGGGCGCCGTGCATCTGCATCGCCTCGTCCGTCACCCTGAGCGCCACCTCCGGCGCCTTCACCTTGATCATCGAGATCCACGGTGCCGCGGCCTTGAGATCGCCCTGGTCCATCATCCAGGCGGCCTTGAGGCAGAGAAGCCGTGCCTGTTCGATGGCCATGCGACTTTCGGCGATGATGTCGAAATTGGCGCCGAGCCGGGCGATGCGCTTCCCGAAGGCCTCGCGGGAGAGGGCCCGGCGACTCATCAGCTCGAGCGCGCGTTCCGCCTGGCCGATGGCGCGCATGGCGTGGTGAATCCGCCCCGGGCCGAGCCGCCCCTGGGCGATCTCGAAGCCGCGTCCTTCTCCGAGGATCAGATTCTCGACCGGCACGCGCACATCGGTGAAACGGATGTGCATGTGGCCGTGGGGGGCGTCGTCGTGGCCGAAGACCTCCATCGGCCGCAGAACCTCGACGCCGGGCGTGTCCGCCGGCACAAGGATCATCGAGTGCTGCTCGTATCTTCCGCGTTCCGGATCGGGGGTGCGGACCATCACGATATAGATCGCGCAGCGCGGGTCCCCCGCGCCGGTGGCCCACCACTTTTCGCCGTTGAGGACGTATTCGTCCCCCTCGCGCACGCAGGACATGGAGATGTTGGTCGCGTCCGAGGAAGCGACATCGGGCTCCGTCATCAGATAGGCCGAGCGGATGCGCCCTTCGAGCAGCGGTTCTAGCCAGCGGGCCTTCTGCTCGGGGCTGCCGTAGCGTTCGAGCACTTCCATGTTGCCCGTATCGGGCGCGTTGCAGTTGAAGGCCTCGGCCGCGAGATGGCTCTTGCCCATTTCCTCGGCCAGATAGGCGTATTCGACCGTGGTCAGGCCCGGGCCGCGTTCGCTGTCCGTCAGCCACAGATTCCACAACCCTTCGGCCTTCGCCTTCTCCTTGAGCCCCTCGAGGATCTCGGTCTGCCGTTCGGTGAACTGCCAGCGATCCCCCTTGCCGACTTCGGCGAGAAACACTTCATCCGCAGGCATGATTTCCTCGCGGATCATCTCGACGAGGCGCGCGTGAATCGGCGCGAGACGCTCCGTCATGCCAAGATCCATTCTGCCAGCCATGTTTCCCTCCCTTCCTCGGTGCCTCTGCAACGAAACGCCGCCCGGTCGCGGCTGTCAATCGGGGCCGAAGGGCGGCGCGGCCGGACGACGCAACGTCATCTCGTCGCCCTCCCCGCCGGGCTTGATCCGGTTCGCTCCATTGCCTTCAATGGGCAAGAGGGGAGGGAAAGGCAGATGGCAGAGCACAGCGCGACGGACGATCCGCACCGGTTCGACAAGGATGTCCTCGGCCCGTGGCTGGCCGCGCGAATCGCCGGCTTCGGCAGGCTCGAACGCATCAGGAAATTCGGCACCGGCCAGTCCAACCCCACCTATCTGCTCGAGGCGACGGGCGGGCGCTACGTGCTCAGGGCCAAGCCGCCGGGCCGGCTCCTCAGATCGGCCCATCAGGTGGACCGGGAGTTCCGCGTCATGCAGGCGCTGGCCGCTACCGACGTGCCGGTGCCGAAGGTGCATCTCCTGGCCGGGGAGGCGGAAAGTCCCATCGGGCGGATGTTCTTCGTCATGGACCATGTGCCGGGACGCATCTTCTGGGATCCGGCCCTGCCCGATCTGGCGCCCGGGGAGCGCGGCGCGATCTATGATGCGATGAACGCGACCCTCGCCGCGCTGCACGATGTCGATGTGGCGGCGGTCGGGCTCGCCGATTTCGGCAGGCCCGGCAACTATTTCGCTCGTCAGACCCGGCGCTGGTCCGATCAGTATCGCGCTTCGGCGCTTGCTCCCGATCCCCGGATGGAGCGGCTCATGGCGTGGCTCGCCGACCATCTGCCGGAAGACGACGGGCAGATCGCCCTGGTGCATGGCGACTGGCGGCTCGACAACATGATCTTCGCCCCCGCGGCGCCGGAGGTGGCGGCGGTGATCGACTGGGAGCTTTCCACGCTCGGTCACCCCTATGCCGATCTTGCCTATCAGTGCATGCAGTGGCGGCTGCCCCACGAGGCGGGCATGCGCGGCCTCGGCGGGCTCGACCGCAAGGCGCTCGGCCTGCCTTCGGAAGAGGAATATGTCGCTGCCTATTGCCGCCGTCGCGGCATCGCCGCCATCGAGGGGTGGGAGTTCTACCTCGCCTTCGCCTTCTTCCGCCTTGCGGCGATCCTCGAGGGGGTGGTGCGGCGGGCCCATGACGGCAACGCTTCGAACCCCGAGACGGCGCGGCGCTATGCCGAGGCGATCCCGATCCTCGCCGAAATGGCGCTCGACGTGATCGAACGGGCCGGAGCCTGACGGGGCAGGGGGAAGGAGAGGGGAAGGGGCGCATCCCTTCCCCGCTCTCCGCGCGTGTCAGGACGCGGCCAGCGCCGCGACGATCGGAACGAAATCGGCGGCCCTGAGCGAGGCGCCACCGACGAGTCCGCCATCGACATCGGCCACGGCGAAGATTTCCGCCGCGTTGCCCGGCTTGACCGAGCCGCCGTAAAGGAGGGGAATGTCGGCGGCGGCGGCCCCGTGCGCGGCGACGAGCCTCTCGCGCATGAAGGCATGCACCTCGGCGATCTCGGCGGTGGTCGGGGTGCGGCCGGTGCCGATGGCCCAGACCGGCTCGTAGGCGATGACGGTGTTCTCCGGCCTTGCGCCCTGCGGCACCGAGCCTGCAAGCTGCCGGCCGATCACCTCGAGCGTCCGGCCGGCGTCGCGTTCGGCTTCGCTCTCGCCGACGCAGATGATGGCGACCAGCTCCGCCCGCCACGCGGCACGCGCCTTTGCGGCCACGAGGGCGTCGTCCTCGGCATGGTCGCTCCGCCGCTCGGAATGGCCGAGGATGACATGGCTTGCGCCGGCATCGGCCAGCATCTCGGCCGCGATGTCGCCCGTATGGGCGCCCGAGGGCTCGGGATGGCAGTCCTGCCCGCCAACCGCGATTCCCGTGCCTGCAGCCCGCTCATGCATCAGCGGCAGCAGGGTGAAGGGCGGACAGATCAGCACCTCGGGGCGCGATTCGATGTCCGCGATCGCCGCGGCCAGCGAATCGATCTCGGCCAGATCGGCCTTCAGCCCGTTCATCTTCCAGTTTCCGGCAGCAATCTTGCGCGCCATGTCCCTCTCCCTCGCGTGAATTCGGCATCCGAAAGGCCGGCTCGCCCGGCGTGATCGACCGAGAAATAGCGCCGCAGGGCCCGAAGGGCGAGAGGGAGCGATGCCACACCCCGCCCTTTTCTTCTCCTTTTTGCGTTTTTTGGTATTTTCCCTCTTGCGGAGTTTTTGTTGATGTCCTAGATGGTGCTTCGCCGAC
>JALSJQ010000048.1 GCA_026989275.1 Albidovulum sp. | reverse complement strand
CAAACCAAATCTTGGCCGAAGAACAACCGTGGCCGACAGGCAAGCAGCGCGGGCCTCGCTTCGCCACGCAAAGCCTCCGCTCAGCCCGCGCTGCCGGCAGAAATTACACCATCCCGTGGGACACTGCTTTCAGCTGCCGCGCCGGAGGCAAACCGCCATGTTCCACTCCCATGACCTGCCCAGGCGGGGCGCCATGTCTGCCAAGGGCCAGGAAAGTACGCACAACGCCTTCGGGCAAGACCCGTGCAGGGCGGCACATCGCCCTTCCCCTCCGGATGGGAAGGTGAGCCGCTGGTGCGGGTTCTGCGTAGCAGGAGCACGCATCGGCATCGGCCCTCGCATGGGCGGTGGCAAGGTCGCTCTCCGGCAGGGGCAGAAACTCCGGTGAGGGCGGTGTCAGGCGCAGAGGAGGAACAGGCGGGTATCCCGGCGCGATCCTCTCGTGGCGCGCATGTCATATCCTTCCATGCCCGAAGCACCTGTTTTCCCCGAGAGGAAAAGTCGTTCCGGTGAGGCGGCTGATGGGCGCCGCTCCCATTGCGGTGCGGTGGGTGCAAAGACCGTGCCTGCTGACGGAAGCTTCCACGTTTCTCACTCGTGCAACGGCCTTGCGGCAGGCTCGAGGGGAAAGAAGTCGCCACCGCCATCGCCGACATCGGGGGCGGACCCGGGCGAGAGGGTAGCGGCGTTCTCCGGTCCCGCCGGAGTGGAAGGCTCGTCCTCCTTCCCGTCGCCGGCGGGAAGGCCGGTCAGACGGATCTCGATGATCACCTTCCGGGGCCGATCCTGAACCGAGGCCGCATGCCCCGGGGTTGCCGATGCGACCGCAGGCTCCGGCGCTTGCCGGACATCACGCTCGGCACCACCACCCGGCTTGCGCCCGTCGTCGGCGACAGCCGCAGCAGCACCGCGGCCCGTGGAAGACACGGGGGACGGCAGGCGGATATCGGAAAGTGTCTCGAGCAGAAGGCGCAGCTGATCGTCCGGCACCGCCCGGCTCACGGTCGGATCGGCCGCCGGGGCCCGCCGGATCTCCGTCGCGGTCTGTGCCGCTTCCGAACCACCCGCTTCTCCCTCCCGGGCGGCAGGGGAGGGTTTGCGCATCTGCCGCTCCATGGCGCTGATCATGATGGAGAGTTTCAGCACGGCCCATTGCAATTCGCGAATGCTGCGATCGTTCGCCGTTGCGCCCTGCGCCTGAACGACCGCTGCCGGTTCTTCGGCGGCGAGATCGGGCTTCGGTTGCGCCGCGGGAACGGCCCTGGCGGCATCGACGGGCGCGAGAGACTCGCAAACCTTCAGCAGTCCTTCGATCCGATCGGTATCCGCCACCTCCCGCAGTGCGGAAACCGGGGGAGGTCCGGCCCCTTCCCGACGCTGGGAACGCCAGCTCAGAGGGGCGAGGGCGGGGCGGATCCGGGCGGGCGGCTGAAGACTCAGGGCCGTTTCCACGCTCGCAGCATCCTTTCCCGCCTCTTGTGCATCCGGCGTCTTCGGGGCGAGCGACAGCCTGTCCTCGGAGGACGTGCTCTGCGCAACGGGCCAGCCGGTCGGAAAGACCGACGGATCCTGCTCCCGCGCCACCCACTGGATATAGACGAGCGCGGGAATGAAGCCTGCAAGGGAGATCTTCCGCGGCGCCTCCCCTTCGGTTTCGAGGACGAGCTCGCTGGCATTGAGCAGGGCCTGCTCCACCGAAGGCGCCAGTTCGGCCAGAAGATCGGGTGGCAGTTCGATCCTCGACGCCCCGTCGGAGGCGTAGACATGGGTATTGCGGCTGATGCCCCGAATTGACAGGCGCGGCGTCTCCCTGTCCTTCATCCAGATCTGGATCGGCTGCTTCGTGGCCGTGCAAAGCCGGGTTGCGGGGTGACAGAGCACCTCGAAGAAATCGTTGTCGAGAGTAGGGGTGGGTCCGAAACGGGCGTAGGCATCCGGGTCGAAACGGTAATGGACCCCGAGCACCTGTCCCTCCTGGAAGGTCGGCCAGCCGAGCGCGCCGCGCAGCGTCTGCTCTTCCTCCCGGGCGCCCGCTGCAAACAGGATCGAGGTATCGACGAGCTGGTTCTGCGGCGAGAAATTGTCCTCCTGCGCGTCGGTGGACGGCGCGTTCGGACCGAACGACGCCAGAACGATGCCGGCGAATGCGGCAATCCTGATCGTGGTTTTCATGACTCTTCAGCCTCCATCATTGTCCGGTACCGTAGCGCCGGGAGCCAGTCTTCCTTCTGGGGGGGGTCGGGCAGATTCTTGCGCTTGCGCGTGTCGCGGTCGCGAAAGGCCGTGTACCAGACCTCGCTGCCGCCGGTGTAAGGGGTGAGGATCCTGCCCTGCACCTTGTGGAGCAGCGCCGCCAGAATCACGCCGTTGTTGTTGGCGGTGAAGATCTCGATCTTGCCCTGGCCGCGCTCGTAAAGCCCCTCGTAGAAACCCTTTTCCGGATCGTAGAGCTCGATGATGGCATCATGGAGCAGGTCGGTATAGGGCGTGTCCCACAGGACCCACATCCCGAGCGCCGCCTTCGAGGCGATCGCCGCGTGATC
Organism: Albidovulum sp.; assembly: GCA_026989275.1. Classification (GTDB taxonomy): domain Bacteria; phylum Pseudomonadota; class Alphaproteobacteria; order Rhodobacterales; family Rhodobacteraceae; genus WFPA01. The sequence continues at coordinate 45,454 of JALSJQ010000048.1, read as the reverse complement.
CGGCGAATAGTCCCCCCGCGGCGTCACCGTGTTCCATGGATATCCGTCCGAAAAGATCGTGTCGTAGGTGAAATAGGGCGGCCCCTTCACATTGTGCTCCGAGCGGGCCGTCAGATAACCGGTCTTGAAGTAGCGCGCTTCCTGCACGCGGTAGATGCGATCGGCAAACTCGGCCCGCCAGCCGTCCGAATAGAGCCAGTCGGGGCTGCTGTCGTCCTGGGGAAGGTCCCAACCGAGCTCCAGCCCGTCCTGGATGTAGGATTCCGTGACGACATAGTTCTGGGAATGGAAGACCCGGGGGTCGCGCCCGTCATAGGGGACGGGAATGTCGAAGATCGACGCGGTGAGAAAGGGCTCGGCCCGATGCGCGAGATAGGGCCGGAACCCCCAGAGGGCAAAGCCCTTGGCAGCGTATTCCTCGTAACCGAGACGGCCTTCCTGCGAATAGTTCGTGCCGCCCGTCTCCTTGTCGATATGGCCGCCGTAGAGGATCCCCTCCCGGTCGATCACATGGGAGAAATCCCAGCGGAGCAGCACCGAATCTATGGTGTTGGCGAGGTAGGGATACCGGTTCTTCAGGATCCGCATCCAGACGAGGAAACGGCCGATGTCGAGCGAGGAGAAGCCGATCTCCCCCGGCTTGTTGGTGTAATCGACCTTGGCACCGGTCTTGGTGTGATAGACCTTGTTGGGCAGCTCCCCGCGGAAGAGCTCGAGGGTCTTGAAAGTGGTGAGAAGCGCGAAGATCCGCCTGTCGAATTCCGGCTTGTCGATGATGCAGAGCTCGTAGGCCGCCACGAGGCCGGAGATGTAGGAAGCGGTGTCCCACAAGGTGGTGGAGGGGTAGTTGCCGACGGAGTTGGCAAGACCCGTCGTCTCCTGGGTGAAGTTCTCGAAATACTTCCAGGCCACGCGCGCCGCACGCATTTCCCGTTCGGTGAGAAAGCCGCGCCGCTCGCGATAGGGGCGCACATATTCGTTGCGGCGGGTGTAGCCGGGATAGGCGTCTTCGGGCGCGAAGAAGAGGTCGCGATGCGTCTCGAAATAATCGTGCGGCATCTCGCACATGCGCGGCGGGCGCGGCCGCCTGGGTTCGCCATAGACGAGGCTGGTGGTGGCCGCGGGCATGGCGCCGCGCAGGAGCGGCGGGATCCTGTCGCCCTCGGCGCCGGCCACGATCGGCGCGCCTTCCTCGAGCCGCTTGAACAGCACCTTCGCGAACCAGGCCGTGCCGAGGGCGAGCCCCAGAAGGGCCAGAAGACCGACGGCAAGAAGCAGCCAGCCGACCAGTCGTCGGCGGCGCTCTTCGGGGGAATCGGGCTCCGGTCTGCAATCCATGACATCCTCGGTTCGCTGGCATGCGCAGATGCGCTTGCGAATCGAGGATGCGCGAGAAGTCTTAACGGCGCCCTAACCGGCGCCGCCGGATCCGGCCGATGCGGCGGGTAAATGCAGCGGCTTTGTCCGAATTTTTCGACAATTGCGAAGAAACCGGTCCCCGGACATGCAAGACGCCGGGCCGCGGGGCGCCAACCCCTGTGCGATGCTCCGGCTTCAGATATGGATCGCCCCCTCCCAGGCGGCAAGAACGGCCTCGTGCATCGCTTCGGACAAGGTCGGGTGCGGGAAGACGGTAGCGAGGAATTCCGCCTCCGTCGCCTCGGCACTCTGGCCGACGGCATAGCCCTGGACGAGTTCGGTGACCTCCGGGCCGATCATGTGTGCCCCGAGAAGCTCGCCGGTGCGGGCATCGAAGACGGTCTTCACCAGCCCTTCGGGCTCCCCCAGAGCGATGGCCTTGCCGTTACCGATCAGCGGGAAGCGGCCGATGCGGACCTCGTGCCCGGCCGCGCGCGCCGCCTCCTCCGTCAGCCCGACCGAGGCGATCTGCGGCGTGCAATAGGTGCAACCCGGAATCCGCTCGGGCCGAAGGGGGTGCACGTCGCGCCCGGCAAGATGCTCGGCGACCATCACCCCCTCATGGCTGGCCTTGTGGGCGAGCCAGGGTGGCCCGGCGATGTCGCCGATGGCATGGACCCCTTCGGCGGTGGTGCGGCAGAACGCATCCACCACCACATGGCCGCGCTCGACCTCGACACCGGCCTCCGCAAGGCCGAGCCCCTCGATGTTGGCGGTGATGCCGACCGCCATGATGACCGCATCGAAGGCCGCCTCCTCGCGGATCTCCCCCTGCCGGATGCGGGCGACGACCTCGTCCGGGCGCCGTTCGAGCGCCTCGACGGCCGCGCCGGTGCGGATCGTCATGCCGCGCCGCTCGAAGGCCTTGCGGGCCAGATCGGAAATCTCCGCATCCTCCGCCGGCAGGATCCGCTCCATCACCTCGACCACCGTCACCCGGCTGCCCAGGGTGTTGAAGAAGGAGGCGAATTCGATGCCGATCGCCCCCGACCCCACCACGAGCAGCCGTTCGGGGAAGAAGGGCGGCTCGAGCGCATGCCGGTAGTTCCACACGCGCACCCCGTCGGCCTCGAGTCCGGGCAGATCCCGTGCCCGGGCACCGGTCGCGAGGATGATGTGACGGGCGGCGAGCACCCGCTCCGGCCCGCCCTCCTGCGGGCTGACAGCCACCTTGCCGCCGCCGAGCAGCCGGCCCGTGCCCATCACGACCTCGACGCCGTTCTTCCGCAGAAGATGGCCCACCCCCTGATTGAGCTGCCGGGCCACCTTGCGGGAACGGGCGACCATGGCGCTGAGATCGAACCCGACATCATTCAACGTCAAACCAAACTCCCCGCCGCGTCGTGCCAGGTCGAACACTTCGGCCGAACGCAGCAGCGCCTTGGTGGGAATGCAGCCCCAGTTGAGACAGATCCCGCCGAGATGCTCGCGTTCGACCACCGTGACATCGCAGCCGAGCTGAGCGGCGCGAATGGCGGCGACATAACCGCCCGGACCCGCGCCGATGACGACGAGGTCACGCTGCCTGTTGTCGGGATCTGCCATGAGCCTGTCCTCTCCCGGAAGGGCGTCGTTGTCCGTGTCTCCATGCAGGAAATGGCACAACGGGCAGGTCAGGTCAAATGCGGAGAGGAAAGGTTCAACGTCGAACGTTCAACCGGAACACCATGGGAACCCCCGGCCGACGGAACAACCTCCCGCCCCGAAGCGCGGCGATCAGGCACTCAGCTCCCGCAGCACGCTGCCGTAGCCCCCCTTCTCGAGGAACTCGCTCTCGGCCGGCGTGTCCTGACGCTTCAGCGCCGCATTGCGGGTGGGGAAGCGACCATAGCGGCGGATGATCTCCCGATGGGCTCGGGCATGGGGCAGGTTCTTCTCGCCGGTTGCGGGCATCCGCTCCTTGAAGAGGCGCACCGAGCGCTCCTGATCGGAGATGCATTCCGAATGCATCAGCGGCAGATAGAAGAACTGGCGCTCGGGCTCCGGGATGCGCATGTCGTAACCGCGGTGAATGGCGATCTTGGCGTATTTGCGGGCCAGATTGTCGGTCGAGAAGGCCATCGGACTGCCGCGGAACATGTTGCGGGGCAGCTGATCGAGCAGGATGATCACCGCAAGCGCCTTGCGCGGCGAGGTGATGTAGCGGGCGAGAGCGCCGCGCGCGCCCTTCTCCCACAGGGAACGGAAGCGGTTGCGCAACATCGCATCGACCGCCGGATCGACCTCGTACCAGCCGCCCGGACCGATCTCGTCGATCCAGACCGACAGAAGCTCTTCAAGGCCGGCCAGATCCCTGTTCCGGCTTTCGTCTTCGAGAAGGACAGCCATCCTGCAATCTCCGCTCCCGTTCCGATTCGATCGGACACTGCGCCCCCGGGCCACAGGTGACGCAAGGAAAGTATGCACGAGCGGACGGGGGGATGAAGTCAAATTTTGTGACATTTGGTCGCACTTTCTCCGAAGCGCCCGCCCCGCGGCCCTTCATGGGCGAATTGTCGAAAGATCGACACAAATCCCGTGCGGTTTTCGACGTGAAAGGCCGCATTTCCCGGCGCCGTTCACCCGATATTAAACTTTCGCCCACCAACTGGAGGCATGGAAGAAGGACCGATCCGCGCATCGCCCCCCCCTCTGCCGGCCGCCGCGCCCGCATCGTCGCGCCTCGCCTCCGGGGAGGAGGAAGGCGGGCGGCGGCGACGCATTCTCGTCGTCGACGACAGCGCCCTGCAACGCCGCCTCGTGATGGCGGCGCTCCGGGGGTTCGATGCCGAGTTTCGCGAAGCGGCTTCGGGTGAACAGGCACTCATCATCTGCCGGGGCTGGCAGCCGGACGTCATCATCTGCGACTGGATGATGCCGCCCGGCATTGCCGGACCCGAAGTCTGCCGCCGGCTGCGGGCGCTTGCGCTCGAACGCTATTCCTACTTCATCCTCGTCACGTCCAAATCGGCCAAGGAAGAGATCGCCGAAGGGCTCGATGCGGGCGCCGACGATTTCGTGGCCAAGCCGGTCAACCGGGCCGAGCTTCAGGCACGGCTGCGGGCCGGGCTCAGGATCATCGAGGCCGAGGAGCGCCTGCTGCGCCACAACCGCAGGCTCAGGGAGACCCTCGAGGAGCTCGACAGGCTCTACCAGGCCGTCGATCGGGATCTGCGCGAGGCGCGCAAGCTGCAGCTTTCGCTCGTGCCCGCCGCCCCCGTCCGCATCAAGACCGGCACGCTTCACTTCGTGCTCGAGCCGAGCGGTCATGTCGGCGGGGATCTGGTCGGCTGGTTCGAGATCGCGCCCCGCATGATCGGGCTCTATTCGGTCGATGTTTCCGGCCACGGGGTCGGCTCTGCGCTGCTCACGGCCCGTATCGCGGCCTATCTGTCCCCGGCCGATCCGCGCTACAACATCGCCCTTCTCTGCGAGGAGGACGGAAGTTGCCGCCCGCGGGATCCGGCCGAAACCGCCGCCCTGCTCAACACCCGCCTGCTCGAGGACGTCGAGACCGATCACTATTTCACCATGGCCCTCGTCATTCTCGATCTCGAAACGGGTGAAGGGCGGCTGGTGCAGGCCGGCCATCCGCCGCCCCTGGCGGTGCGCCCCGATGGCGGCTGGCGGCAGCTCGGGGAAGGCGGACTGCCGATCGGTCTCATCGAGGGCGCCGACTGGGAAGAAAGCCGCTTCATCCTGGACGCACACGAGCATCTGCTGCTGCATTCGGACGGGATCACCGAATGCCCGCTGCCCGACGGCCGCTATCTCGAGGAGGCGGAAATGGCCGCATGGCTGGCCGGCCGGGTGCGCGATCACGCAGGAGACTTCAGAACCGCCCTGCTCGCGGGGCTGCACCGCCTTTCGGGGCGCGAACAGTTCCCCGACGATGTCTCGGCGCTGCTGCTCGCGCGCCCATGAAGCCCGGTTGCCCCACGGATGTTCCGCCTCTCTCGCGGACACGCCCCGCAAGGGGGCCCAACCGCCCCGCACACCCGGATCCGCTTCTTCCCCGGTGGCGCGCATCTGCCCCGCGCTGCACCCTGCGGCAAACCCCGACCGCCCCTCGCCCGTCTCTCGCGCGTGCCCCGCCCTCGTGCCCCCACATGCGCCGCCCTCGCCCGGTCGTCCCCCTGCGCGGCTGGCGCCCCCGCCCAAACCCGGGCCGTTCCCGCGCGGTGCCGGAGCACCTGAGCGGATGGGGCGCGCAGCTTCCGCCGCGCATCAGGGTGCCCGCCCTTGTCCTGCCCGGCGCATCCGCCCCCGCTTGCCGTGCTCCCCTCCTCCGTCCCCCGATCCGGGTCTCCGCCCTGCCACCACCGGAGAACCCCGCTCTCCCCCCTGCCCGCCGGCGCGCCCATGCAACGCCCTGTCAGCCACCGGAGCCCCCTGCCCGGTCGAGCCACTCGATCAGCAGCGCCCGCTGAAGCTCGCGGGCCCGGAGCTTCCATCTGCGGGCCCCGGCAGGCGGTGCGGTCAACCGTCGGTCGATACGCGCCCGCCTGTCGAGATCGGCCGACTGGATCACGAAGGCGATGAGATGCCCGTCGGCCGCCTCCACATAGCCCGCGAGTGCCGAGACGAAATGAAGCGTCCCCGTCTTGGCCCGGACATGCCCCCTGGTGCGAACGGGCCGCCGCTCCCGCCTCCGGGCAAGCTGCCCGGGTTTCACCTCCTTGAGGAGCGGCAGCAGCATCTCGCGGGCCCTTCCGTCCCGCAGGACCGTCATCAGCTCGCGCGGGCTTATGCGGGTAGCGTCGTGCAGGCCCGAATGATCGTGCAGGGAAAGCCGGGTCAGGCCGAATCGGTGGCGTGCCCAGTCGGCCATGACCTCGGCCGAACGGGCAAGACCGGGCGGCACCCGCCCTGTCCGCCGGTGTGTCGCCCGAAGCCCCACCGCCTCCGCCGTCAGATTGGTGGAATAGCGCAGCATTCCCTTGAGCACCCTGTCGAGCGGTTCGCTCTCGATGCCGACCAGCACCCGAAACCCGTCGCGTGCACCCGCCGCCGGCAAGGGGGGCGGCAGCACGATGCCGTGACTGCGCGCCAGGGTGCGGAACACGTCGGCGGCATATCGCCCCGGCAGGCGCACCGGCAGCCAGCGGCTCCCCCGTCGGCCGAGAGCCCGTCGCGCCACGCTCCACCGCTCGGCCCGATCCGCCTCGATCCGGTAGCGATAGACCGGAGACGCCCGCTCGGCGGCCTCGATCGTGATGCAGCCGACCCCGGGCCTGAGCGGCCCGGCCCGCGCGTCGAGCGCGAGTGCAAGGCCCGCGCTCCGCCGTTCCCAGGAGAAGTGAACCCGGTTGAAATTCAGGTTGAGCCCCGAAAGCCCCGGATTGTAGGCGGCCGTGATCGGCTGGTCGGCCGCAAGAGCCCGCAATTGCGGCAGGGCATGCTCGTCGAAGAGGAAGCGGCCCTCGATCTCCCGCACCCCGGCCGCCGCCAGACGGGCGGCCAGCTCGGCAAGCCCTCTGGTGTCGAGCGTGGGATCGCCGCCGCCGGCAAGCACCACATCTCCCCTGATCCGCCCCCCTTCCACCGGGCCGTTCACCTCCAGACGGGTGGCGAAGCGGTAATCGGCCCCGAGGGTCTCGAGCCCGTAAAGCGCCGTGAGGATCTTGGTGACGCTCGCCGGTGGCAGGAACGCATCCGACCGGTGCGCAAGGATCACCGCACCGGTCGCAGTATCGACGGCAAGGCAGGCCGTCTTGTCGGCAAGGGGTGATCCGGCCAGCACCGACGACGCCCGACCACCCCGCGAGGCCACCGCCCGGCCGGCCTCGGCGCCGGGCCGCGGCTGCGGTCGCAGCGTGCCGCCAAGCACAGACGGGCCGGCAAGAAGCGGCGCCGCGATGCCCGGCAGCGCCAGAAGAAACCGGCGCCGGGCCGCATCCTCGGCACAAGGGGCCGGCCCACCGCCCTTCCCGCTCTCCCGGCCGCCGCGGCCGGGGCGGAGCTTTCCATCCGTTCCCTTCAATCGCCGCACCCGCAAACGGGCCCTCGCTTCAATCACCTGAAAGAAAGACCGGAAACATTCCGGCAATCATTATGCATTTCCCATCCGACCGGAAAAGCCTTTTCGGGGCATCGCAGGGGCAGCGCATCCGGGCATGTCTCGGCGCACCGGATCAGCAAGGATCGGCCCCGCTCCCCGCACACAACGAGAAGCGCGGCGAGAAGGCCGGACGCCCTTCCCCGTTCGCGGGATGCCGGTCCGGATTTCGGAACACCACGGCGCCGGACGCCCCGCCGGCCGTCTGCACCTGGCGCACGATCGGCGCAAATGCCGGCGAGGTGCGGACCTCCCGGATGCACGAGAGGGCGGAAGCGCTCCCTCCCCTGCCGGCCACGGCCGACCTGACATTCTTCGTAGGAGGCAGCCACGCCCGCAATGCCCGATCGAACCGGGCCGAGGCCCAGGTCGGAACCTGCCTGCCGGCACCGGGCAGACGACAGGGGGCAAGCGCGCCGCTTCCGGCCGCCTGCAAGCCCGGAGCCCCTCCTTTGCCCGGAAGAAACCCCAAATGGCGGCAAATGGTGGCGCCAAAGCGGCATTGCCCGCCCCTTTCCCGCCGCAGGCGCCGGGGGGCGGGGCGCACGGCCCCTTCAGCCTCTCTCCGGCCCGACCGGACGCGGCGGCCAGGCCCCTCTCCTGCGCAGGCAGCTGGAGGACAGATCGACCATCGGCATGTTGATCATGCACCAGGCCGGCGGCGCCCGCCGCGAGAGGAGCGGCGCCGCCTCGATCGGCAGGCGGTGCCGGGCGCAGACGATGGCGGCCCGCGAACGCCGCGCCGCCATCCGCATCCCCGGCCGGGCGAGGATGCCCAGAGGGACCATCCGGCAGATGTCCTGCCAGCGGTCCCAGAGATGGAAATGCGCCAGATTGTCGGCTCCCATCAGCCAGGTGAAGCGACAGCCGGGGCAGAGCCGGCGCAGCGCCTCGAGGGTTTCGGCGGTGTATCGCGTGCCGAGCCGCGCCTCGATATCGGTCACCACGATGCGGGGATGGGCCACGAGGGCACGGGCGGCAGCGACCCGCAACCCGAGCGGCGCCGCCGGCTGCGGCTTGAGCGGATTGCCCGGGCTCACGAGCCACCAGACCCGATCGAGCGCGAACCGCTTGAGCGCCCACAGGGAGAGGTTGACATGGCCCGCATGGGGCGGATCGAACGACCCCCCGAGAAGGCCGATCCGCTGCCCCGCCATGGCGAAGGGAATGTCATGCCGCATGATCACCGGGAACGCCCTCATCCGTTCGACGCCCCGTCCCTGCCACGAACCGGCCGTCGATGCCAGCCTCGCGGCCGGGAATGTCCGCAACGCACGCAGTCGGCAGGAGCCATGCCCGCCGGGAAGGCACCGGACGGGCCGCGGTCGCCTCGCGGCACCACCCGCCACCCGCATCCGAAGCGGCGCCAGGCCGCGCCGAACCCGTTTCGGCTTTCGACGTGAAAGAGGGTGGCAGGGCGCTACAGCGTCACCCGCCACCTCCGGACCGCGACACGGACAGCCGCGCCGGATCACTCGAAATCGCGACTGGCAAGAATGCGGTTGATCTCGCGGCGCACCAGCTTGCGGACATTGCGGGTGATGCGATCGCCGAGTTCGCCCATCAGCTCCTCGCGCACCAGCGCCGCAACAAGGGGGCGCAGCGCCTCGCGGTCGAGGGCTTCCCCGGCATCGACCGCCGACCCGGCCGTTGCGGCCTCGCCCTCCCTCTCGCCGGACGCGCCTGCCGCCCCCTCCGCCGTCGCTTCGGAGCCCCCGGCCGGATCGACGCTCCCCCCGGCCACGGGACCGGCGGCCGACCGATCGGCATCGTCGCCCGGAGCGGCCGTCCCGTCCTCCGGGCCGCTCCCGGCAACGGCGACATGCGCCGCCCCGGCTGCCACCACGCGCTCCTCCTGTCCGAAAGTGGAATCGGAAGAAGGCGCCGCCTCTCCCGGCTCCGCCCTTGCCGGACCTGCCTTCTCGCGCGGCCCGCCTTCGGCCGTCGAACCGCCGTCGTGCCACGTCTCGTTCGCCGCACTTCCGGGCGCTTCCGCCCGCTCTCCCGCATCTTCGGCAGTATCGTCAGCCGCGGCCGGCACCGCCTTTTCCCCGTGAAGCGGCGCCCGCGAGCGCATCTCCCCGGGCGGCAGGTCCTCGGAAGACGGGACATCGGCCAGTGCCTCGGATGGCGGTTCCCCGGCCGGATCCTCGGATGGCGGCGTCTCGGGTGACGGCGCCTCGGCCGCTTCCTCCCCGAACGACGACGCCCCGGCCGACCGCCCCTCGAGCAACGATCCCTCGGGCGACGGACCCTCGGCCGGCTCCCCGGCCGGCAACGCTTCGTCGGCCACGCGAAAAGCCGGGGTCAGGACCAGCGGCTGGCGTATCGAAGCTGCCGCCCTCATGCCCTTTCCGCCGTCCGAACCCCGCTCCTCATGGACGAACGGGGCGACGCCACCCTCGGCCGCTGCCTCCTCCGCTGCCTCCCGGAGCCTGTCGCCAAGTGCCGAAGCCGGCTCCGCGTCCGGTTCCGCCGGCAGGGCCCCGTTGCCGCTCGGGCCGCCCTCGGGGCCGCCTGCGGCGGCGGCAGATGCGCCATCGCCCGGCTCCGGCTCGGTTGCCTCGCGCCGCAGGGCGGCCGGGCCGTTCCCGAGCTCCTCGGCGATCAGCTGCCGGATGATTGCCAGCACGTCTTCCTGACCGTCCGCATCCCCTGCGGTCTGAGCGGTGCTGTCTGCATGCCCGGGATCTGCCATGTCCTGCCTCCTGCTCCCCTCGTCAATCTACCACGACCCGGCGCTCGGGCAATGCGGATTATCGCGCGGATTTGCCTGAAATCACTTCGGCTGGCGCCCCGCACGGCGCAGGATGCGGTCGATGGCCCGTCCCTTCCGGCCAAGCGGATCATCCCCGTTGACCTTTCTGTAATGCGCCACCGGGTCGTAGCGCCTGACCGGCAATGCCAGCGCCCGGGCCGTCAACCGGCCGGTGGCGGCCAGAAGCGTATGGGCGGCAAGATGGTAGTCGCGCCGGGCCGAGGCGAGATCGGCGCCCGCGGTCAGCACTTCCTGTTCGGCGTTGAGCACATCGAGCGTGGTGCGCACTCCGAGCCGGGCTTCCTCGCGCACTCCCTCGAAGGCGGTCTCGGCCGCCGCCAGCTGTTCCTTGCGCGCCTCGATGGCCGCACGCGCGATCCTGAGGCGCGCCCAGGCCGCCGTCGCTTCCCGCGAAACCTGCCGCGAGGCGCCGAGAAGATCGGCCCGTGCCTTGGCGGCGTTCTCGAGGGCCTGGCGATAGAGCGAGGTGAGTCGCCCTCCCTGATAGAGCGGCACGGTGAGCGTGAGGCCGATCGTGGCGCTGCGCCCGGTGGTCGAGCTGCCCGAGAGCGCGGCCGTCCCGTCGAGCCGCGGGCCCAGCGCCGCCTTCGCACGCTCGGCCGCAAGCTCCGCCGCCTTCACGCCATGCTGCTGCGCGCGGATACGCGGATGGCGGGTCAGCGCCGCCTTGCGCGCGGCCTCTTCCGAAACCGGCAGCCCCTTCGGCAGCGGCGGCGCCGCCAGGGGCGGGTGCGGGGGACGGCCCACCACCTCCCTGAACACCGCGCGGCTGATCTCGACATTGCCCTTGCGGGCCGCGAGATTGGCCTTGGCCGCCTCGAGGCGGGCCCGCGCCTGGGCGACATCGGTGCGCGTCACCTCGCCGACGGCGAACCGGTCTTCGGTCGCCTGCAACTGTTCCTGCAGCACCTTCACCGAGTTGCGCGCCAGTTCGAGATAGCGCTCGTCGCGGCGCAGATCGAGATAGGCCTTCACCACGGCAAGGAAGACCTGCTGTTCCACATCCTGCAGGCTCGCCCGGAGCGAGCGGATGCTCTCCTCGGCCGACAGCGCCGCCAGGCGCGAGGCGCCCCCGTCATGAATGGCCAGCGAGGCCGAGAGCGAAACCGTCGTCGTCACTCGATTGCCACCGAAGGGCACGGGGTCGATCCAGGTCGAACCGGCGGTGAGGTTGAACACGGGCTTCATCGCCGCCAGCGCCTGCACGAGGTTCTCGTCGCTGGCCCTGAGCAGCGCCCGGTTGGCCTCGATGAGCGGGCTGTTGCGATAGGCATCGGCCAGCGCCGCCCGCAGCGTGTCGGCTCCGGCCGCCGGCAGCGCCGCCAGCGCCCCTGCGCCGAGGACCCCGGCCGCGAGAAGCGCCTTCAGCCGCCCCCCCCGCCTCCGGGTGGCGGCAGGAGCGGATGCACGGCGTTCCCGATCGAGGCCCATCGACGTTCTCCCTGGCGATGCGTGCGCCCTCCGCGCGGCGCAATGTTCAGAATTCGAAGGCCGGCGCCCTGGCGAAGCCCGGCAGGAGCGGCGCCGATCCGTTGAAGGCGAAGCGCCAGTCGATGTCGCCGCCGTGGCGGATGCCGATGCGGCACTCCCCGGCCGCCTCGCCGTCATGGTGGAACCAGCCGATGCGCCCGCCCTCCTTGAGCTGGCCGACGATGGCCTCGGGCAGGCAGGCCGCAGCCCCCTCGAGAACGATCACGTCATAGGGGCCGTGGGCGGGCGCCCCGGCCGCGAGCGCCGCCTCGACGATGACGGCGTTGTCGGCGAATCGGGTCACGAGCTCCTCGGCCTCCCGCACAAGCGATTCGACTTCCTCGACCCCCACCACCGCCTGCGCCAGACGGGCGATCACCACCGTGGAATAACCGAACCCGCAGCCGATATCGAGCACCAGATCGTCGTCACGGATGTCGAGCGCGGCGATCATCTTGGCGAAATTGCGCGGCGTGAGCATGGCCCGGCCCGGCGCCAGCGGAATCTCCTCGTCGGCATAGGCCACCGCACGGAAGTTCGCCGGCACGAATTCCTCGCGCGGCACTTCGAGAAGGGCCTTGATGAGCGGCAGGCTGGTGACGTCGGTCGGCCGGATCTGGCTTTCCACCATCGCTCTGCGCGCCTTGGCGAAATCGGTCATGAAACGCTCTCCTTCCGGCTGCAACTCGCCGCCTTTGTGCCATGCTTTCGAACCGCTCGCAATGCGCCCTCCGCCCACTTCGACGAAACGTCACGGCCCGCAGCCCGGTTCTTCGCGAAGGCCGAGGCGCGATCCGCTTCGGCTCCTGCCGCCTCCCGCCGGCCGCCCCCTGCCCCCGTCACTCCCTCCTCGTGCCCTCGTCGCCCCCGCACCGGAACGGACGAGACGATCGGTCCTGTTGCATTCCCCCGCCGACAGGCGCAAGAGCGGCCCCGACCGCACCCGATGCACGGCCGCCGCACCCCGAAGGGGCATCGGCCATTTTCGGGGCATCATGCCCCCCGATGTCGAAAATGGTTGCCAAAGGGTCGCAAACGGGGACATGAAGCCGCAGCAGGACAAGCCCGAGGAAAACCATGTCCGTTCTCGATGCCGTCATCAAGCCGATGCACCCCGAGGGGCGCCGCTTCGTCGCCATCGCCGCGGCGGTCACCGTCCTTCTCTTCCTGATCGACGAGGTGCCGGGGCTCGTCGGCGTGGCGCTGACGGTCTGGGTCTACTACTTCTTTCGCGATCCCAGGCGCGCCGTGCCCCAGCGGGAGGGGCTCATGGTGGCACCGGCCGACGGCGTCGTCTCCCAGATCGAGGTCGCGCCCCCGCCGCCCGAGCTCGGCATGGGGGAGACCCCGCTCACCCGCGTCAGCATCTTCATGAACGTGTTCAACTGTCATGTGAACCGGGCCCCGGCAGCGGGCGAGGTCGTCGCCGTCGCCTATCGGCCCGGGCGTTTCTTCAACGCCTCGCTCGACAAGGCGTCCGAGCACAACGAGCGCAACTCGCTGCGCCTGCGACTCGAGGACGGGCGCGAAATCGCCGTGGTGCAGATTGCGGGGCTCGTCGCGCGGCGCATCGTCTCCTGGGTCGAGGAGGGGCAGACGCTGCGGCGCGGCGAGCGTTTCGGCCTCATCCGCTTCGGCTCGCGGGTCGATGTCTATCTGCCCGAGGGAGTGGCGCCGCAGGTCTGCCTCGGCCAGACCACCATCGCCGGCGAAACCGTAATCGCCGACCTCGCCCGCAAGCTGCCGCCCTGCGCGGCGCGGCTGGAGTAGGCGATGGCCCGCCGCTTTCGCACCGCAAGGGCAGAGAGACGGCGTCGCGGCCGGCTGCCGCTCGTCAGCCTCGTGCCCAACATCGTCACCCTGGCCGCCCTTGCCGCCGGCTTCACCGCCATCCGATTCGCCCTGATGCAGGAATATGAACGGGCGGTGCTGCTGGTGCTTCTCGCGGCCATGCTCGACACGCTCGACGGTTTCCTCGCCCGCCGCCTCGGCTCGGACAGCGCCCTCGGCGCGGAGCTCGACAGCCTCGCCGACTTTCTCGACTTCGGCGTCGCGCCGGCCCTCATCCTCTATCTGTGGGCGCTGCACGGGCTGCCGCAGATCGGCTGGATCGCCGTTCTCGTCTATGTGATCTGCACCGCGCTGCGCCTGGCCCGCTTCAACATCCTCGCCCGCGAGGCAACGCGGCCGCCCGATCATTTCATCGGCGTGCCGGCGCCTGCGGGCGCGCTCCTCGTGCTCGCGCCGATGTTCTTCAGCTTCTCCCTGACCGGCCGCGCCGCCGCCGCACCGCCCCTGCCGCCCGCGCTCCTGGCCCTCGTGCCGGCCTTCGTCGGCCTGCTCATGATCAGCCGGCTGCGCACCTGGTCGTTCAAGTCGGTCACGATCCGGCGCGACAAGGCCCCCTTCGTCATCCTCGGCATCCTGATCCTCGGGGCCGCCGCCCTCACCTTCCCCTGGCGGACCCTGTCGCTCGTCGCCCTCGCCTATGCCGCCAGCCTTCTGTGGTGCCTGCTGCGCACCGGCAGGGCCGGAGCGGCCGCCCGCGCATCGGCCGAAGGGGGCGGCCCGCACGAGGACGAACGCCCCGCAAAACCGGCCGGCGCCGCCCCCGGCAGGAACGACCCCGGCACGCCACCGCCGAAGGACGCCCTCCGCAACCGGCCCGACCGGGCGCCGCGACCGCCACAGACCCGACCCATGCCCTCGGCCGACACGACAGCCGGCACCGGCGCGGCCACGCGAGAAGCACAACCGGAACATCGCCCCTTGGCGGGGCGAAAGGATCAGGGAGGAGAATGATGGAGCCACAGGCCATCGAGGCATCCTATGCCCGCTGGGCACCGATCTACGACCGCACCTTCGGCGCCGTCACCCAGGCCGGGCGCCGCCGGGCCACCGCCGCGGTCAACGCCGCGCCCGGCGAAGTGCTGGAGGTCGGCGTCGGCACCGGGCTGTCGCTCCCGCTCTACGACCCGCGCAACCGGGTGACCGGCATCGACTTCTCGGCCGAGATGCTCGAGAAGGCGCAGGCCCGCGTCACCCGGGAGCGGCTGTCCCATGTCAAGGCGCTTCTGAGGATGGACGCCCGCCACCTCGCCTTCGCCGATGCCAGCTTCGACTGGGTGGTGGCGCTGCACATCCTCTCGGTGGTGCCGGAGCCCGAACGGGTGATGCACGAGATCGCCCGCGTCTGCCGCCCCGGCGGCCATGTCGCCATCGTCAACCATTTCAGCCGCGAGAAGGGCATGATGGCCAGGATCGAGCGCGCCGCCAGCCCGCTTGCGGACCTGCTCGGCTGGCACCCGGACTTTCCGCTCTCGCGCATCCTCGTTGACGAGCGGCTCGAGATCGTCCGCCGGGAGACACTCCCCCCGCTCGGCATGATGACCTTCCTGCTCCTGCGCAAGAGATAGCGCATCTCTCACATGTGGGAACAACACCCTGATGCGGGCCCGCTTCGCCCGACCGGGGGATGCTCCCGCGCAGCGGCAGCACCGACCGGCCCTCCGTGCCCGCGCCGGAGCAGACGACGCGCCACTTGACCCGCACCGCGACACCCGTCCTCGTGCCGCGGGCCGGTCCGGGCATGGCCCCGTCCGCAGTCACATCAACCGGCCCTCCGTGCCCGTGCACCGGCCGGCTCCGCACCGGCGCGGCCGGTGCCCGCACCACCCATGACCGATCTTCCCCGAAGCCCCGGCCCCCCGTTCGGGGCAGGCACCGCGGCGGCCGACCCGCCTGCAATGCCTGCGGATCCCGTCCGGGCAGACGGCCCCAGACCACCCCGCCGCCGAGAAGGAACCGCCAGACCCGCCCCCGACGACAGGGAAAGGGGGCCCGCAGGCCCCCTCGCGCATCCCTGCCCGGAGAATGCCCCTACCAGCGGCGCAACCCGGCAACACCGTCGAACTCCGCGCGCAACCGTTCCTCGGCCGGCCCCTGCACCAGCTCGATGCGGGTGCCGTAATCGTCGGCCAGGCGGAAGAGCCGGTCGCGCAGATGCACCTTCCCGGCCGCCTCGCCGCAGAGCGTGCGGGCGTCGTCCTCGTTGCAGGTGTACCAGTCCGCCGGATCGGGGCAGTGCCAGACCTCGGCATCGAGCCCCCAGGGCAGGACGATCACCTCGAGCCGGCCGAACTGCAGCGCGTCGAGCACCTCGCACATTCCCTTCGGGCCGGGCTGCTCGCGGATCTCGTCTAGGAGAGCCAGCTCCCCCGCGCGCTCGGCCTCTTCCAGCGCCGGCAGGACACGCTCGAGGATGTCCTCCTTGTTGGGCTCGTTGAGATCCTCCGGATTCGACACCCGCGCCGCCACCTTCTCGCGCAACGAACGCGGCAGGGTGTTGTAGAGAACGCCGGTTTCGGTCTCGTCGCCCATCAGCACCAGCCGGTCGATGCCGAGCGCCTTCACCGCCTTCTCCGCCAGACGGGCAAGGCGGCGGTAGAGCTTGTGGCGCCAGTGCTGGAGCTTGGCCTTCCAGGCGTCCTTGTTGGAGCCTGAAAGATCGGCCCTGGCCTCGGCCCGCAACCGCCCCGAGCGGATGAATTCGGACGCTTCCCTGAGCGCCTTCCAGTCCTCCTCGTCGAGCTCCTCGAACACCTCCTCGCATTCGCGGATCTCCCCGAGGAAGATCTCGAAGAATCGCCACTTCGCCCCATCGACATGGATGACGCCGGCACGCTGATACTCGTCGAGCGCATAGACCAGCGGCGCCACGTAAGGTTCGCCCCAGCGCGCCTCGACCCGCCCCTGCCCGAGATCGACCACCGGCAGATCGACATTGAGATCGATCCGCTCGATATGGGCCTTGCCGTGCTCGTCCTGCCGGGCGAAGAGCGCCATCGTGCGGGCGGTCGGCCGCTCCTCGGAGATCGTCTCGAGCACTTCCTCGTAGAGCGACTTCGCGTGTTTCCTGCGCTCGTGGATCGGGGCGATCTCCTTGAGCGCATTCTTCACCCGCGTGCGCCAGCCGCCGCCCCGGTTGTCGGGATTGGCGGGGTTGATGTCGGCATAGACGGTGAGAACCGGTGCCTCGAGGGCACCAAGCCGTTTCACGAGTTCTGCCGCTTCCTGTGTTCTGATCATCTTGTTCTGTCTCCGAATGGGTGAGGCGGCCGTGCCTTCACCGCCCCTGTCTTTCAGGAACCGTTCGTCGCCGCAAGCGGCCCTCTCAGCGTGCGGTGCCGGCCAGACGCCTGAGCTTGAGGCCGAGCCCCACCGAGAGGATGCCGTGCAGGAGCGCCCAGGCACCGATCATGTAGCCCATCGCCACCACGGAGGCCGCCGGGTTGGCGATCAGGAGCACCGGGATCGCCCCGCCCAGCATCAGCGAGAGGATGCCGGACAGCGCCAGCAGCCATTCCCCCTCGATCTCCCTGCGCAGGCGAATGGCGGCGGTGATCTCGGCAATGCCGATGGCGACCGACCAGATGGCCATCATCGTCCAGGTGAAGACGGTGAGCGCCAGCGTCGCCACATGGGGCATGACGAGCACCACGGCCGCGGCCATGATCCCGAGCGCGCCGCGCAGAATGAAGGCCCACCAGTGCTTCTCTCCCCGCCGCGCCCGGCCGATGCCCGAAACCAGAGCGATCATGCCGTCGGCGAAGGCGAAGGCACCCCAGATGACGGTCATGGCATAGATGGCCGAAATCGGCGCGAAGAGCGCGATCAGCCCGAAGAGGACGGCAAGAACGCCGTTCAGAACGAACCAGCCCCATTTGGGCGCGATCGAGCCGAGAATCGCTTCCGGCCCGGCGCCCCGGCCACCGGTTCCGGTATCGGTCGTATTGGTCATGTCTCTGTCCCTTTCATGTTTCGTGCCGGTCCGGCGCTGCGCTTCAGCCCTGCCGCACCGGCGTCTGGCGAAGAGATTGGGAGACAGGAGGGCTGCTTCAACCCTTCGTGAAGCAGGATTTCGGGACCCCGCAGCGGGATTGGCGCAAACGCTTGAAATATCGCCATGAAAACACGGCTGGCCGTCGCTCTCCCCCCAGGGCGGCAGAAGCATCCGGAAACGACGGGATGGAAAGGGCGCTGGTTCCAGTCGAAGGCGGGAGATCGGGGAAGGGCGTCGGGGGGAAGGCGCGTCAGCCGGCCGGCCCCTGCCCGGCCGGGCGAAATCTCCGGGGCAGGGGATGCGGGAAGGGGGAGCCGATGGTCGGGCCGGCGAGATTTGAACTCGCGACCTTTCGTCCCCCAGACGAACGCGCTAACCAGACTGCGCCACGGCCCGACAGCGGGATAGATACGGTTTTTCGCGCCGGCTTCAAGAGCCAAAATCGCCGAGCCGGGCCTCGATTCGCCGATGCTCGGCCGCCATCCGTTCCCGCAGCGTCTCGAGCCGCGCCACGAGCGCGACGAGCCGCGCGGCCTCGTCCCCGCCCCGCCCGGCATCCGGGGGGGTGACCGCCGCGCCCGGCGCACCCTCCGCGCGCCCGGGAGCCGCCGGGTCGGCAGGCGGTGACGCCGCCGCGCCCTCCGCCCCGGCCGGAACCTCCTCGGCACTCTCCTCCGGGGGCGGGGCATCCGCCGTGGCCCTTTCCCGGGCCAGCACCTCTTCCGATGTCGGCGTCTCCGCAGCGATCGGGGACTCTTGCCCGGCCGATGCGTCTTCCGCGGCCTTTCCCGGGACTGGAGACGCCGCCAGAGCGTCTTCCGCCGCCGGGGCCTCCGTCACAGCCGAGGCGCCCTCCGCCGGGGTCTCCTGCGCAAACCGGGCGCCCTCCGCCCCGGCCGGAACCTCCTCCCCGACCCTTCCCGCGACCGGAGCTTCCCCGGCGGCATCCTCCTCGGCCGGGGCCTTCTTCGCCGCCGGGGGCGGAGCACCCGTCGGGGCGTCTTCCGCGACCGGCACCTTCTCGGCAGCCGAGGCGTCCCGAACGACCGGAAGCGTCTCCACGGGCCGGGTGTCCTCCGCATGCGGAGATGCCTCCGCGGCCTCCTCTGCCGACGGAGCGTCTTCCACGGCCTCATCCGATGCCGCTGCCGTGCTCCGGCCTTGCGCCACGTCTTCCTCCGCGACGACCGGCACCGCCGCGGCATCTTCCGCGGTCGCCTCCGCCCTTCCGGTCTCCCCGAGCGCCTCGACCGAAGCCCCGCCCCGATCGTCCTCCGCCTGCGCGGCAGGATGCGCCGGTGCCCCGTCCGCTCCGTCCCGGTCTTTCCGCCGCGCAGCGGGCGGCGCCTCTGCGACGACCTTCCCGGCTTGCCGGGCCTCGGCGAACCCCGCCTCTCCCGTCTTCGCCGCCGTGCCCGGAGCGTCGCGCTCCGGCCCCGCTCCCGGCGCCGCCTCCCCGCCATCCGCCGCCGGAGCATCCGCCGGACGGGCTCGCGCGGCCAAGGCGTCTTCCGCAACCGCAGCAACCTGCGCGGCCGAAGCTTTCTCCGCACCCCCTTCCCCGGCAGGCCGGGCCGCCGAGGAGGCCCCTTCCGTCGCCGCACCGTCCTCCGCCTCCGCCGCCCGGCCCTCGAGCCGGGCGACCAGCGCCGGGTCGGCCAGCGCGGCGACATGGGCCACGCCCTTCTCGCGCAGGAGCTTCTGCACCCCGCGAATGGTCATGCCCTCTTCATGCAACAGGTGGCGAATACCGGCGAGAAGGCGCAGATCGTCGGGCCGGTAGTAGCGCCTGCCGCCGCGCCGTTTCACCGGCCGGATCTGCGCGAAGCGGCTCTCCCAGAACCGCAGGACATGGGGCTGGACACCGAGCCATTCGGACGCCTCGCCGATGGTCCTGAATGCCTGTGGTGCCTTCTCCATCCCGCCCCGCCTTTCGGATCACTCGCGCTGACGATTACCCGCCGCGACCCGTTCCTTCATGGTGTTGGAAGGCCGGAAGGACACCACCCGCCGCGGCGTGATCGGCACCTCTTCCCCGGTCTTGGGGTTGCGGCCGATGCGTTCGGATTTCTGCCGCACGAGGAAGGTGCCGAAGGAGGAGATCTTCACCGTCTCGCCCCGTTCGAGGGCGGCACAGACATGCTCGATCACCGATTCGACGAGTTCGGCCGATTCGTTCTTCGACAAACCGACCTCGCGAAACACCGCCTGGGCCAGATCGGCCCGGGTGAGCGTCTTCTTCGCCGCCTTCGCATCATCCATGGGCTGCACTCCCTCTCCCCACCCGGCATGTGCCGCCGGTTGCCGTGCTTTTCGTCGAGCATAGGGAGAGGAGCGCGCGCGAGTCAACCATCAATGGCTGAGGAAGTCTTGAAATCAAGGGGTTGCGAAGGATCCGCCCCGCCGGGGCCGCCCGTTACCAGCGCAGCACCGCCGCTCCCCAGGCCAGGCCGCCGCCGATCGCCTCGGTCACGATCACGTCGCCGGGGGAGAGCCGCCCTTCGCTCGCCGCCACCGACATCGCCATCGGGATCGAGGCGGCGGAGGTGTTGCCGTGCTCGTTCACCGTCACCACCACCCGCTCCATCGGCAGGCCGAGTTTCTGGGCCGTGGCCGAGATGATGCGCAGATTGGCCTGATGGGGGATGATCCAGTCCACCTCCGCCGCGCTGAGCCCGGCCTTGCCGAGCGCCGCCTCGGCGGTCTCTGCCAGCTTGACGACCGCATGCTTGAACACTTCGCGCCCCTGCATCCTCAGACAGCCCGCCGAGCCCGTCGCCGAGACGCCGCCATCGACATAGAGAATGTCCCGATAACGGCCGTCCGAATGCAGATCGACTGCAAGGATGCCGCGGTCGGCGGAGTCGCCCCGCCCCGGCGCCGCCTCGAGTACCACCGCCCCGGCCCCGTCGCCGAAGAGCACGCAGGTCGAACGGTCGTCCCAGTCGAGGATGCGCGAGAAGGTCTCGGCTCCGATCACCAGCACCCGGTCGGCTTCGCCGGTGCGGATCAGCATGTCGGCATTGGCCAGGGCGAAGACGAAGCCGGCGCAGACCGCCTGGATGTCGTAGGCGAAGCCGCGGGTCATGCCGAGCCCGGCCTGCACCCTAGTCGCCGTCGAGGGAAAGGTGAGATCGGGGGTCGAGGTCGCCAGCACGATGGCGTCGATCGCGTCGGCCTCCATGCCGGCATTCCCGAGCGCCCGCTTCGCCGCCTCGAGCGCCAGATCGGAGGTCAGTTCGCCCTCGGCCGCGAAATGGCGACGCTCGATGCCGGTGCGGCTGCGGATCCATTCGTCGCTGGTATCGAGTCGCTCGGCGAATTCGTCATTCGTCACCACCCGCTCGGGAAGATGATGCCCCACCCCCCGGACAACCGACCGCCGCACGCTCATGCCCCGCCCCTTTCCTGTTCGTCTTCCCTATCGCCCGCCGCGCCCTCGGCCGCAAGGGAAGGCTGCAACCGCAGCGCCAGCTTGCGCGAGAAGTCCGAACGCGCCAGCCGGCAGGCCAGCTCCAGCGCCGCCGCCACCCCGACCCGGTCGGCCGAACCGTGGGACTTCACCACCGTGCCCCGAAGCCCGAGGAACACGCCGCCATTGGCCCGGCGCGGATCGATCCGCCGCGCCAGCCAGCCGAGGGGGCCGCGGGCCGTCAGCGCCGCCAGCCGCGCCGGCGGCGTGCGGGTGAAGGCCTCGCGCAGCAGGGAACGGATGAAGGTGGCGGTGCCCTCGGCGGTCTTGAGGGCGACATTGCCGGTGAACCCGTCGGTCACGATCACGTCCACCTTCTCCGACGGAATGTCCGAACCCTCGACGAAGCCGACATAGTCGAACCGGGCCGCCGCGGCATCGGCGGCGATCAGCTCCGCCGCCTCGTGCAGCTCGGGCCGTCCCTTGTGCGCCTCGGTGCCGACATTCATCAGCCCGATCCGCGGCCGGGCGATGCCGAGCCCGTTGCGGGCGTAGGACGTGCCCATCAGGGCGAAGCGGCGCAGATCCTCCGCCTCGGCCTTCACGTCGGCACCGACATCGAGCATCACGTTGTATCCCTGAGGGTTGCGCGACGGCCAGAGAATCGCGATCGCCGGCCGCGGCACCCCGGGCAGGCGCCGCAGAACCAGCATCGACAGCGCCATCAGCGCCCCGGTATTGCCGCAGGAAACGGCGACATCGGCCGCACCGTCGCGCACCGCCGCCAGGGCCGACCACATCGAGGTGCCCTTGCCGTGGCGCATCACCTGCGAAGGCTTGTCTTCCATCGACACGACGCCCGCCGCGTGGCGGATCTCCACCCGCCCCGCAAGCACGCCGTGCCGCCCGACGAGCGGCGCCAGCACCGCCTCGTCGCCGTGAAGGAGAAAACGGGCGTCGGGGTTCGCTCCGGCCATTCGGGCCATGCCATCGACGACGGCGGACGGACCGCGATCGCCGCCCATGGCATCCACCGACAGGCGCACCGGCCGCGCCGTCGCGGCCGCGGCGCCGCCGACGGGATTATCCCCCGCGCGCGTCATCACACCGTGGCCGGTTCAGCCTCAGGCCGCGTCTTCGTCGAACTCGGCCTCGTCGGCCACCGCCACCACCTCGCGGTCATTGTAGTAGCCGCAGGAAGGGCAGACGTGATGGGGCCGCTTGAGCTCGCCGCAGCTCGGGCACTCGTTCGGATTCGCCGGCGTCAGCGCATCATGGGAGCGGCGCTTGTTGCGACGCGCACGGGAGACCTTGTTCTGTTGAACAGCCATTTCTCAACCTCTGTCAGTCGGCGCCGCATCTCGTGCTGCGGCTCGTTGGCATCTGCAAAATCCTCTGGCCGCCGCTCCGGCCCGAAGCCGGCCTCGGCACGGATGGGGAAGCCGTATCCTCCGGCGGCCCGGCCTGCCACGATAGCGCTCAACGGCAGAGCCACGCACGCATGTCACGGCGCCCCACCCGCAGGCACGGGCGGTCGTGAGGCCGGGAACATAGCCGGATTGACGGAAAGCGCAAGTCCCAATGCGCGGCGCAGGCGCGATCCTGCCGTTCGGGCCCGCCGTTCGGAAAGGCGCACGGGGCGCATGAAGCGCCACGCCCCCCGGTGAACCCGCCCTGCCGGATCGCCGGCCATGCCGCCCCCGCCTCCGCCTTCGCGCAACACCCGCCGCTCCGGGGCGCGCATGCGCCACGCCCTTCACGGCGGAGATCGTCATCAAGGCTCTGCGCCGGGTCGGTCGCACATGCCCCACGCCCGCTTCGGCGACGTTCCGACCTGCCATCCATCCGCCCCGACCGGCATCCGGCTCCCGGCCGGCGCGCCACGGGCTCAGCCCTTGCCGTCCCCGTCTCTCCTGCGGGCCATGCCGGCCGCCTCGTCTCCGGTCGACTCGCCTTCGCCCGCCGCCTCTCCGACCGCACCCGCCTCCCTCCCGCCGACGAGCCCGGCCAGCGCCGCGAAGGGCGACGTCCCGCCCCGTCCCGTCGCCGGCGCCGCCTCGCGCCGCTCGAGCGTCGCCCCTTCCGCCCGCGGAAAGGCCGGCAGCGCCAGATCGAGCGCCTCGAGCAGCACCGCCCCGAGATCGATCACCCCCCCGAGCGGCTCCACATCGCTCTCCGCCTCCGGCATCTCCGTCTCCCCCGGCGGGGCCTTCCGCAGATCGTGGCCGGGGCGGAAGATCCGGTGCACCGGCTCCTCGATCCGCGTCTCGACCTCCTCGAGAGAAATGCCGCAGGGCTGCACCACCCGCGCGACAAGCCGCCCCTCGAGCAGCCAGTCCTCGCCGGCACCGCGGCGAATGGTCCCGACCAGTCGCAACGCGGGCAGCCGCAGAAGATCGTAGGCCGCGGCGATCCGCGCCCGCATGGCGGCATCGGGGGCGATGTCGAACGCCCATTCCCCCCGCTTCATCAGCGCCGGCAGCGGCAGCTTCTCGGTCAGCCCGACGATCTCGGCCGGCGCCGGCGGCAGATTCTCCGCTCCGCCCCTTTCATGCTCCTTCCGGTGACGTTTCCTGGCCATTCCGGGCTCCCTTCATCCCCTTTCGATCCTATCCTCCCCCGGCGGCCGGCACAACGCGCAGGCCGCTTTTCCTTGAACCTGCCTGCCCCCTTCGATAAGCCCAAGGGGAAGACAGGGGCCGCCATGGCAGGAAAGCCGAACATGACCGTCGAGAGCCTTCAGCCGACGAAGCCGGGCCGGGTGGGGCGCTTCCTGCCCGTGCTCCTCGCCCTCTTCGTCGGCGCCTGCGCCGCCATCTACACGAATCACGGCTATGTGCCGCCCGAAGACGTGCTGGCCGGGATCCGGGTCGGGGTGAGCGATCGCGAGGAGGTCGCCCGCCTCGCCGGTCGCCCCTCCACCGCCGGCGTCATCACCGACAGGGCGTGGTATTACGTCGCCAGCAAGCGGCGGCACTATGCCTGGAAGGCTCCCGAGGAGATCGACCGGCAGGTTGTGCGGATCTCCTTCGACGACCGGGGCACCGTGCGCAACATCGAACGCTTCACCCTCGCCGACGGCCGGGTCGTCCGCCTCAATGCCCGCGTCACCGAAACCGGCATCCGCGGCATCGGCCTGTTGCGTCAGCTCCTGAGCAATATCGGCCGCACCCGCCTCACCAAAGAGGATCTGCGCTGACGCGGCCCCCTCGACCCGGCCACCGCCGGAGCACCGCGGCCGGGCATTCCCCGCGCCCCGGCCGGAGAGGATC
This sequence comes from Albidovulum sp., assembly GCA_026989275.1. Taxonomy (GTDB): domain Bacteria; phylum Pseudomonadota; class Alphaproteobacteria; order Rhodobacterales; family Rhodobacteraceae; genus WFPA01. The sequence continues at coordinate 21,223 of JALSJQ010000048.1, read as the reverse complement.
CGTGCCCCGGCGCCGCCCACTCCGCGCCATCGCATCGCGCCGGAGAGGGGCCCGGAACACCGATGCGCCCGGAACCGTCCTGCCGCACGGCCCGACCGCCAGCCCCCGGCATGACCGCATCCGGGCACGGCATCCCCCGCTGCCGCTTGTGCGCATGGTGCTCCATCCGTCGGGAAGCACCCTGGCCTTCCCCGGAAAGCAGGCCCGCAGCCCCCGCAAGCGGGCCGGCCCGCCGGACCTGCCATGCCCGCAAGCGGCACTGCCATATCGGGCGCGACCAACGCCCCTTCGCGCCCCTTCGCGCCCCTTGCGCACCGGCACAGCGACGGCACCCACCGCCCGACGATCGCCCCGGGTCCGGATGATCCCCGGCCCTGCGTCCCCGCCGGCCGCATCGGCCCCGCCCCGTGTCCAACGAACGCCCGTGGTTCAGCCGCGCCCACCACGCTCCTCGGTGCGCGGCCCCTCCATCGCTTGCCGACAGGACACCCGCCAACGCGACACGCACCCCGAAAGGGCGCATCGCCCTCCTGCCCCGCATCTTCCACGGCACACGAAACCCGGCCACAGGCTGCCCGCCGAACGGCCCGCCCGCACCGGCGCAACGACATACCGGCAAGCGCCACTGCCATATCGGCACGAGGATGATCGCCCGCTTTGCACGCCCCTTCGCGCCAGCGTCACCCTTCGCTCAGCCGCGCCTCTTCATCTTCCCCGCCCCCTTCCTCGGCCGCGGCGCTGCTGCCGGCGGCGGACGCGCCGACTGTCGTTCCCGAAGACGCCGAGCCGCCGCTTCCTCCCGAACCGGCCCCGCCATCCGCCGGGGCATCGTCATCGTCCGCCTCCGGTGACGCCGCGTCGAGGATCGGCCCTTCCGCGTCGTCGATCTGGCTTTCGGGAATCGTCAGGAGCGCCTCGGCCTCGGCCGCCGCGTCCTCGGCCTGTTCGGCGAGATTCTCGAGCAGCGTCAGCACCGCGGGCGGCACCCGCTCGACCACCCTTTCGACCTCGACGATCTTCTCGACCTCGACCCGCTCCACCACCGGCTCGGCCTCCCGGAGGCCGGCCAGTTCGGCCTCGAGAGCCTGCACCCGTTCCTCGGCCAGCCGGGCGGCACGCGCCGCCTCCTCCTCGCGTCGCAGCGCCTCGGCCGCCTTCTTCTCGGCCGCTTCCCGCGCCTCTCTCAGCGTCGCCATTTCCTCCTCGAGCGCAACGGTGCGGTCGGCCAGCATCAGCCCGGCCATCAGCAGCATCCGCGCCTCGGTGAGCTTGCCCACCTGCCCGGCGATCCGCCCCGCCTCGGCGTCGAGGAGCCTGGCCGCCGCCTCGAGATAGGGTTCTTCCCCGTCCTGGCAGGCGACATGGTAGCGTCGGCCGCCGATCGTGATCTCGACCTCAGCCATCCTGCGCCTCCTCCGTCATGCCCGGCGCCGTCTCCGCCGCCCCCGCCTTCTCCCGCACGAGCGGCCGCAGCTCCGCCATCAGATGGTCGATCTCGGCGATCTCGCTCGCCCGGGCCGCCTGCATGGCACGGATCTCCGTCTCCATCGCCCGGTTGATCCTCGCGGCATCGACCGCCCCGCCCGCCGCCGCTTCCCGCAGCGCGGCAAGCTCCCCGGTCAGGGCACGATTGCTGTCCCTGAGACGGCGGATCTCCTCCGACTGGGCCTCGATCCGGTCCGCCAGCCGCCTGAGGCGTGCCTCGTAGCGCCGGCTCATGCGGCGCAGCCGGTGCTTGAGCCGCTCGGCCCATTGCCGCAGCTCCTCCGCCAGCTCCCGCTCCCGCTGCAGCTGCCGCTCGAGCTCGCGGATTTCCTCGGCCCGGTCCCCGTCGCCGACGGGAGCGGTGCGCACCGTCCGCACCACCCGGCCGAGCGCCACGGAAATCCGCTCCCCGAGCGCCTCGATGCGTGCCCGCGTCGCCTCATCCGCACCGGCCGCTTCCTCCGGCATCTGCGTCTTCTCGCTCACCATCCACTCCCGACGAGGTCATGCCCTTTCCGCACCTTAAACACGGTGCCGCTTTCCGTCCAGCCATTGCCGCCCCCTGGGCGATCGCGGCAGGGTTCGCCCCGCCGCCCCGAGCGCGAAGGCAGCGGACCGGGCCATGCGCGCCGGGAGAGACCGCAGAATCGGACCAGGTGCGCCGTATCCGGCCCCCCGGATACCCGATCCGGATGAATCGGTCCCGTCATCCGGACATCCACCCCACATGCCGGTTCGGGCAGCTGATCCACATGCATGTCTCGGACATGCGCCTCGGGCACATGCGCCCGACACCTGACACAAGCCCATCACCCGAGCGCCCGACCGGATCAGGCGCCACGCCCCTCACCCGACGCCGAGCCGAATGCCCGATCCGAACGCCCGGCTCGAAGTCTCACCCGAGCACCGATCCGAACGCCCGGGGGCAGCCCCCGCCGCGACACCGGCCCCGGATGCTCGATCCGACCCGTCATCCGCGCACAAGAAAAGGGCGCCGGGCCTCTCGGCCCGGCGCCCCCTCGTCTCTCCGTCCTCGTCTCTGTCGGCGCCGCCCTCAGGCCGGCACCTCGAGCTGCCAGTAATGCACCGCAAGCTGCACCCGGCCGCCGGTGAAGTCGCCCCCCTCGGCCGAGAGCGCGAGCGGCGTGTCGGACCAGTAGGTGAGGGGAGAGCCCGTCATCCCCCGCACCCAGCTGCCCGCCGCCAGCGACAGCCCCTGCCCGTAGCGGTTGTCCGAACCGGCAACGCCGAGCCGCCAGCCGGTGATCCCCGTCGTGCCGGTGATCGGATCGCGCACCCGCCCCGTCACCCCGAGCACCACCGCGCCCGCGGGCAGCATGATCGTCGTGGTTTCCACCGGCCCGCCCCCGGCGATGACGTGCTCCCCTTCCACGATCCGCGCCGCCGTCGCCGCACCCGAAGGCGCCAGCGCCACGAGATCGGCCCGCCAGTCGCTGCCGTCATGCAGCAGCAGGCTTCCCGTCGCGGCATCGAAGGCCCGCCAGCCGACGGCGGGAGCGGCGAAGAGCCAGCCCCCGTTGACGAAGAGGGCGAGCTTGCCGTCCTGCCCCGCCCAGGCATCGACCGCCCCGGCCCCGACGCCCCAGACCTCGCCCTCGGCCGGAGCCGCCGGCGGCTGGGTCGCATCGCGCCCCGCGAGGATCGGCATCGCGAACCCCTCGAGTCGCAAAAGCGCCTCGTTCACCGTCACATGCTTTTGCGCCTGTGCCGCCTGCACCAGCGGCAGCGCGAACTTGCCCGTCACCTCAGCCATGCACCGTCATCCTCGCCATTGCTCCCAGACCGAACCGGTCGGACAGCTGCCCGACCTCGACATCGAAGGGGCCGCTCACCCCGTCCGCGGCCCGTGCGGCATCGTCGTAGAGCCATTCGCTCGTGCTCACCTCCACTTCGCGCACTGACACCCCCCCCTGCAGCACCCGCACGCGGTAGCGCTCCCGGGCCTCGCCGAGCGGCACGTCGGGCGCTTCCCAGTCGTCGCCGCCGATGCGCGTGCGGCGGATCCAGCCGATCCGCACCCCGCCGGGCACGGCCTCGGCCCGCAGATGCACCGGCGCCAGCGGCCGGAGCCCGATGCCGCGGAAGGCCAGCGCATGATGGCGGTAGCTCGGATCGTCATACGGCCGGCCCGCCGGCCCCACCCGGTAGTGCCGGACCACGTTCCTGAGCGCGAGCGGCAGGTCGATCTGCCGCGGCACACCGTCGAGCAGCACGAAACGGCTGCCCGCGGGCCAGAGCGGCGCCATGTCCGCATCCGACCCCGCCTGCCCCCTGAGAAGCCGCCGCAGCCGGTAGCGCCCCGGCCCCACGAGCGTGGCCTCGGCGAAACGCACCACTTCCCACCCCTCGGCTTCGCCCACCCCGATCACTGCCGTATTGGCTCCGGCCAGCACCGCCGCCGGATCGGCCGAGGCAAGCGCGCCCGACACGAGGCGCACCGTCACCCCCGCTCCCAGATCCCACAGCGCCGGGTCGGCGGCGGCCAGCGGCGTTTCGAGCACCCCCACCGTCGCCCTGAGCCCGTAGAGCGCCTCGAGCGCGTAGCCCGCATCACCCGGTGCCGCATAGAGCGCCACCTCCCCCGGCCACGGATCGGCCGAAAGCGCCAGATGGGGCGCATGGGGCACCTCGTCGCCACGGATGAGGGGCAGATCCATGAACAGCGCCTCGACCGGCAATGGCGGCACGAAGGCCGGCAGCGTGCCGGACGGCCCCTCCTCGCCCGCCGCCGGCAAGTAGAGGCCGGGTTCGGTCCGTACCGCCGTCACCTGTCGCCGCTCGGCCATCTCGACGCGATCGACCCGCCAGAGCACTCCTTCGCCCTCTCCGAGCAGCGCCGGATCCAGGCGAATCACGTCCCCCGGCGCCAGCGGCGCCCCGAAGGGCGCCAGGGCGAATTCCAGCCGCTCGCGCGCGAGCCGCGCCTCGGCCAGCCAGCGCCGCGCCAGCGCCGCCGCCTCGCTCTCGAGGAGCGCCAGCGGCAGCTCGCTCCGGGTGGCGGCATTGCCCCGCTCGTCGGGGAACACCGCCTCGGCCACCCCGGTCTCGAAATCGCCGCGGGCCCGCAGATACGCGATCCTGAGCCGACCCGCCGTCTCGGCCTCGGCCGCACGCCGCCGCACGAGACGCGGCGCCCCGTCCGGGCCCTCGGCGATGTCGGACGGCCCCAGCACCCGGCGCACCGGCCCGCCCCGGCGACGGAAGACGAGCCCGCCGCCCCCCTCGATCGCGTCGATCCCCCCCGCGAGCAGGAGCGGCTGCAGCCAGGCGCGGCCGCCGCGCCCCGCCTCCATCCGCGCGCCCCGCACGAGATACGGCGCCGCGCGCACGTCGGGCCGCCCGCCTCCGGCCCGCGCCAGCACCTCGGCGGCGACCCGGCCGAAGCTCTCGCTCGTCACCCGGCCGTTCAGCCAGTGCCCCCGCTCGTAATTGCCGCCATCGGCCCACAGATCCCCCCGTTCGGGGAATTCGGGCCAGGGCCGCGCATCCCAGGCCCAGACATGGGCGCGGTCCATCTCCACCATCGGCCCGCCATAACGGGGCGAGACCGGATTGTTCGCCGGATCGCGCCAGTAGCGGTAGAGCGCCGCGAGATAGCGCAGCTGGATGAGATCGTCCCGCATCCCGTTCGAGAAATGCGGCAGGCGCGATTCGGAGGATTTCGGGTCGAGAAAGACGTTGGGCTGGTTCGTGCCCTTGTCGATCGCCGCACAGCCCATTTCGGTGAACCAGACCGGCTTCGACCGCGGCTCCCAGCCCGTCGGCTGCGCCTGCCGCACCCCGCCGATGCGTTCGTGATGACTGTTCTCCCACCAGCCGCGAATGTCCTTGGGGCGGAAGATCCAGTCCTCGCCGTGGGCCGTGTCGCGGATCGGTGTGCGCCGCTGGGCCCGGCGCGCCGCCTCGTCGGCATAATACCAGTCGAACCCTTCGCCGCCGGCGACATTGGCGGTCAGGTAGTCGAGATTGTGGATGTCACCCCAGCCGGCATCGAGATGGTCCTGCCCGTCGCGCCAGTCGGAGAGCGGCATGTAGTTGTCGATGCCGATGAAATCGATGTTGTCGTCGGCCCAGAGCGGATCGAGATGGAAGAACACGTCGCCCGACCCGTCCTCGGGGTGATAGCCGAAATATTCCGACCAGTCCGCCGCATAGCCGATCTTCACATCCGGTCCCAGAACGGCGCGCACATCGGCCGCGAGCCGGCGCAGCTCCGCCACCGCCGGGAAACCGTTGTCCGCCCCGCGAAGGGTGGTGATGCCCCGCAGCTCCGAGCCGATGCAGAAGGCCGCCACGCCGCCCGCGGCGCGGCACAGATGGGCGTAATGCAGGATGAAGCGGCGCCAGGACCACTCGTCGGGGCCGGTATAGACGATCTCGCCGCCCACCTCGCCGAAATCCTCCGGCCGGGCGGTGCCGAAGAAGGCCGCCACCTCCGCCTCGGCCGCCGCCGTGCCGTCGGGACTGCCGGGACGACCGGGCGCCACCGAGGCGGTGATGCGTCCCCGCCACGGCATCACCGGCTGATCCGCCGCCCCGCTCCACGGGTCGGGCAGGCCGTTTCCCGGCTGGATGTCCATCAGAAGGAAGGGGTAGAACATCACCTCGCCGCCGCGCCGGGCGATCTCGGCGATCGCCTCGCGCACCGCCCCGTCGGCCGGCGTGCCGCCATAGACGGGGCGGCCCTCGGCGTCGCGCGAGACTTCCGCGGCCGCCGCCCGGTCGATGCCGCCGGCGCGCCAGGGCATCGGGGTGCCGTCGGGCGCACGATGCTCCACCTTCGGCCGCACCCGGCAGGCATTCACCCGCAGATCGTCGCCGAACCAGCTCACCACGAGCGAGATGCGCTTCGCCCGCGGCAGCTCGACCGCAAGCGCATCGAGCGACACCGCGAGATCGGGCCGCATCTCCGGCGTGTTGACATTGGACGAGCGGGCCGGCGCCCCCGGCGGCGCGAAATGCACCGGCGTCGTCGCCAGCGCATATTCCCCCGTCCCCGGAATGAGGCAGACCGCGGCGATGTCCTCGCGCGGATGCCGCTCGATGCCCCGCGCCGCATCCTCCACGGCCGCGGCCGGCCGGATCACCTCGAAGGAAAACTGCGGCACGCGATTGCCGAAGGGAGCGAGATCGAGATCCTCGATCACCACATAGGCGATGCCACGATAGGCCGGCACATTCTCCGCCCCTTCCACGGCGGCGATCTTCGGGTCGGGCAGCTGTTCCTCGTCCCCCGGATAGAACCGCATGTCGAGATCCCCCGCGGCAATGCGCCGCCCGTCGGCCCAGACCCGTTCCACCCCGAGCACCGGCCCTTCCCCGAGCGCGATCGCGAGCGACACCGAATAGCTGTAGCGCCGCCGCGTCGGTGCCCCGCCGCCCTTGCCACCGCCGCCCTCGATCGTGACATGCTCCCTGAAGCGGGTGGCCCAGATCACATGCCCCCCCACCCGCATCCGGCCCACATGCCACGGGATCCCGGCGCCTTCTCCCGCTCCGGTGAAGCGGTAGCGGTCGATCCGCCCCGTCTCGACCGGCGCGCTTCCCTCGCCGAGAAGCCGAGCGTCGATCACCCGGCCGAGCGTCGCCCCCACCGCCTGGCCGATGGCGGCGCTCGAAACCCCGAGCACCGCCCCGCCCCACCACGAACCGACCGCCGCACCCGCGGCCGACAAGACCAGCGTCGCCATTCACGCCCTCCCTCGCGCCTCGCGGCGCCTCCATCTGCCCCGGCAGCGCGGACCGGCCCGGCATCCCCGTGCCCCGGAACCACCCCGGCCGGACGATCCTCGCGCCGGACATCCCCCGCCGCCCGCAAACGGTCGGGCGGCACTCGTTGCAGGAGATCTCCCGGCCTGCCGCAGAACGCGCACTCCCGAGAACCCCGCCGAACCGCCCACATCTCCACACCCGATCGCAGACGAAGGCCCGCCGCCAGCACAGGAAACGGAGCGCTCCTCCCCGATCGGCCGCATGTGCCGACGGCCGCACGCCGCATCCGGCCTGCCCATCGCCCCTGCCATCCCGGCAAACCGCGACCGGCCCGCCCCGCATGGCATCCCGCGGGTGCCCCTTCGCTCGCAGCCCCGCCGCCGTCGGCTTTCCCCCTCGGTCGGCGGCACCGCTCTCCCTCCCCGACACCCTGCACGGGAAAGGAACATCTCGGCAGCCGCGTCTGCGGCGGAGGCTCGGCCCGTCCTCCCCGCCTCACGTCCCGGGAAAGCGGAAAGCCGCCACCATCCGCCGGCGCCAGGGCACCGAAAGCGGGCTCTCCACCACCCCGTGCCCGGCATAGGCGTGGATGAAGCGCCCCGCCGCCCCCGGCCTTCCCCGCGACAGGATCCCCAGATGCTTGGCCACCGCGCCCGCGCGCATGCGAAAGAGCAGCACGTCCCCCGGCCGCGCCGCCTCGGGCGGCAGCTCGCGCAGGAGCCGCCGCGCCCCCTGCCACAGCAGCTCCGCCCCCTGCACTTCGCCCCAGTCGGCGCTGTAGGGCGGCAGCGGAACGGGCTCCCGCCCCACCACTTCGCGCCACACCCCGCGCACGAGGCCGAGGCAGTCGCAACCCGCCCCGCGGCAGCTCGCCTGGTGGACATAGGGCGTGCCGAGCCACCGCCGCGCCACCGTCACCACCCGCGCCGCGCGCGCACTCTCGGCCACCGGCACCGTCATCCGAACAGGCTCCCGCCGTCATGCACCTCGCCCGAAGCCGGATATCGCACGATCCACCCTTCGGGCGGCAGATGCGGAAAACCTCGGAAATTCACAAGGTTGTCAAACTTCCTGCGACAGGTCTCGGCCCGCCGGTCGCACCCGGCGAGAAGCCGCACCCGGTCGCCCGCCGCCGGCACCATCGCCGGGCTTTCCCACAGCACCACCCGGCGATTCCCCTCGGCCCGGCCATCTTCGCGCACGACCGCCACATGGCCCGCCGCCGCGCCGTCCAGGATCTCGAGCCGCCCGTGGGTGAACCAGCCCTCGTCGAAACCGTCGCTTCCCCGAAGGAGCAGCACGCGCCCCCCATCCTCGACCGCCGCGATCGCCCATTCGACCCCGTAGCCGGGCGCCTCGAGATCCACCTTGCAACGCGCGTCCCCGAGCACCGCATCGCACCGGCGGTGGAACACCCGGCCCAGGGGCCTCTCGAGCGCTTCGGCCGGGCCGCGGATTTCGGCCTCGAAGGTGCCGTCGCGGCGGATGATTCGCCCGATCGTGCCGCGAAAGACCAGCCGCCGCGCCGCCGGGTCGCGCCAGTCGGCGACCCACGACGCGATCTCCGCCCCGTCCCAGCGCCCCGCGAGAATGTCACCCTCGCGGATCGCCTCGCCGCTCAACGCGCCGAAGACGGCCCCGTTGTCCACCGCCAGCCCGTTCACCGCCTCGAGCGCCCCGGCCTCGAGCGCCGCACCCGCCCGAAAGACCAGCGCGCCGAACCGCCCCCCCGGCGCGATGTCGCGGTCATGGTCGGTGAAGCCGAACACCGCCCCGTCGCGCCGGCGGACGGCGTGAAGCCGCGCCAGCGTCGTCATCTCCCCCGCCGCCGTCGCATCGAAAGCCGCCTCGGCCGCCGGATCGGGCGCGAGAAGCGCCTCCCAGGTCGTCGCATCCATCTCCATTCCTGCCTCCCCGGCTTTCTCAGACGAGAATTTCCACCACCGGCACCGACGGAATCTCCCCGGCCGCAAAGCTCGCCGCCGAGATCTCCAGCTGCATGGTGTCGAACCGCACCGGCACGTCGAAGGCGAACCCGGCCGTCACCTCGGCCCCCGCCCCGGGCGGGGTGGCGAAGATCACCGCCCCTGCCACGGTATCGACCTCGTAATGCTCGCCCTCGACGAGCCGGTCGCCCGCAAGCGCCACGCTCACCGTCCCGGCCACCGGCTTCGTGATCCGCCGCACTTCCTCGACCCCGCCCGAGACGTAACGCTTGACGAGATCGAACCGCACGCGCACCCCGTCGCCCGTGCCGAGGAGCTGGTCGGTCGGCGCCGGTTCCCGCGAGGGAGGGGCCGAATGCCAGTCGCTCCAGTCCTTCCAGCGAAAGCCGCACAGAGGTCCGCGGCGCGCCTCGAAGAAGGCGATCAGCCGCGCCAGATCGTCGAGCGAGCGCAGCCCCAGCCCGGCATCGAAGCGCCGGCGCGAACGGCTCCGGCGCAGGTTGCGCCGTTCGTGGCCCGAAGCCAGCGTCACGATATCCACCTGCCATTCCGGCCCCCCGACCGAGCCGAAGGACAGATCGGCCGGAAAGCGCACCTCGTGAAATGCCGTCACCGCTCCGTCAGTCATTGCGTCCTCCCTGGCGGATCAACCGGCCGATCCGGGCCGCGATCTGGGCTTCGGAGCGCCGGAAGCCCTGCACGTCGGGCGTCGTGACGTTGATGTTGACCTGCACCGGCCGCGCCCCGCCCGCCGCCCTGACGCCGAGCCGGCCATCGGCGCCGCGCACGAGCGGCAGGATCGCCTCCGGGCCGGCCTCGCCCATCAGTCCGAGCCCGCCACGCATGGCAAAGCCGGTCGGCCGATCGACCACGCCGCCCCGGGCGAAGGCCCGCACCGCGCCCCCGTCGATCACCCCGCCCCGAGCGAAGAGCCGCGCGCCGCTCCCCCCGACGAGCGCCTGCACCCCCTGGGCCAGAAGCGCGCCAAAGGCGTTCTGCACCGGGCGGAGCGCCTGATCGAACACGCTGTCGGCCATCGCTCGTCCGAGAAGCCGCAGCGCATCGGTCAGCTTCATGCCGTCGAAGACCAGCCCCTCGAAGGCGCGCCTGAGCCCCGATCCGGCCGCGCGCGCAAGGCGGCTCATCTCCCGCCGCGCCAGTGCCATCTCGCCCCCGAGTCCCGAAAGGTCACGCCGGAAGCTTCCCATTTCCCTGAGCGAGGAGCGCAGCGCCCGTCCCAGCGCCTCGACCTCGCGTTCCATGGCAGCCAGCCGCTCGGCCGCAGCTCCATCACCTTGCCCGGACATCTCGCCTCCTCATCCTGACTGGCCGCCCTTCCGGCCATCCTCGCCCACCGGCTGCGTCCCCGTCGTCCTGTCGTCTTCGGCCGCCATCACACCCCCCACCGCCATCCCTGCACCCGCCGCCATCATCTCCCGCCGGCGCCCCGCCATCGGCCGCGAGCGACAACCGCCCCCGAGCAGCCGCGCCAACGAGCACCGGCCCGCGCCCTGCCGCGCGCCCCCCGTTTTCCACCCCGACAAATGCTGCCGTCACGACACCGCGCCGCCATCTCCCGCCGGCGCTCCGTCCGCCCGCCGCAGCAGCGCCTCGAGATCGGCGAAGCGCCACCGCTCGAACCCGGCGCCGGCGCTCCCGGCAGCACCGGCCATCATCCGCAGCTCCCACGGGGTCAGCTGCCAGAACGTCTCCGGGGCCAGGCGCAGCTCGTGCAACCCGAGCCGCAGCAGCGCCGGCCAGTCGATCGCATCCGTCTTCTCCGCCATCCTGCCATCCTCGCCCGTCATCGCACCGTCCCGCCGTCCTCGCCGCATCTCGCCCGCGCCTTGCCCCACGGCCGGAAGCGGCCGTTTCCCCGAAGCACCTGCGCGGACGAGCGCCGGTCCGCACCCTGCCGCGAGCCCCCGCTCTCCGCCTCGAGAAGCGCCCACCGCCGCCTCACGCCGCGGAGGCGCGCCCGCCCGCTCCGCCCTCGCTGCCGTCCGCGCCCCCGGCGAAGGCCCGCGCCAGCAGCCGACCGGCCGCCGCCACCGCCGCCGGCACCCCGCCGGCGATCTCGGCCGAAGCGAGCCGCGCCGCATCGCCCGGCCAGCCGCCGGCCCTCAGTCCCGCCGCCAGCACCGCCATCACGTCGCGCGCCGAGAAACGCCCTTCCTCGAACCGGGCGACGAGCTCGACCAGCGAACCGGCGCCGAGCGTCTCCTCGAGTTCGGCCAGCGCCCCCAGCGTCAGCCGTGCCTTGCGGGCGGTTCCGTCGATCACGATCTCGACCTCGCCCCGCCACGGATTTTCCGCCATCATCCCCTCCCTGCGCCTGCTGCGGGCCGCCCCGCCCGCTCCCCCGCACCGGCTCAGATCGCCGTGAAGCTCAACGCGCCGGCCGAGGCGAAGCTCATGTCGTAGGTCGCCTCGCCGTCATGGTGACCGGCATATTCGATCGCCGTGATCTGAAACGGCCCCTCGACGATGCCGAAATCGGGGATCACCACCTGCATCAGCGGCGTCTCCCCGTCGAAGAAGACCTGCCGCGCCCGCGCATCCGACGCGGCATCGCGGAAGATGCCGCTGCCCGAGATCTCGGCCGACCGGACCCCGGCCCCGGCCAGAAGCTCGCGCCAGCCGCCGATGCTTTCCACCGAGGTGGCGTCCACCGTCCGCGCATTGAAGGAAAGCCGCGTCGCCCGCAGCCCCGCCAACGTCTCGAAACTGCCGGTTCCGTCGATATCGATCCGCACCAAGAGATCCCTGCCCCGTTGCACCGCCATCGTCTCATCCTTTCATCCTGCCGGCCCTCGCGGCCTCGCCCCGTTCCCGGCGCAGCCGTCGGCCGCAAACCCGTCTCACGGCCCCTCGATCCGGGCCTCGAAGGTCAGGTCGATCACCCGCGTGCCGCTGTTTCCGTCGCGTCGCGCCTTCGCCCCGCGAAAGCGCAGATCGACCAGCCGCCCCGCCCCGAGCGCGAGCGGGGCCCCGTCGAGCGCCGCTTCGATCGCCGCCGCCTCCTCCTTCGCCTGAAGGAACCCCGCCGCCGACGACACCACCCGGATCGTCAGCCGATGCAGCGCCCCGGCCCCCGAGCCGTCCGAACGGTCCTCGACCTCCTCCTCACCGACGAGCGCATGAAGCGCCGGCGGCGTGCCCGCGGGCAGGGCGTCATGCACCGCCGCTCCCAGCGTCGCCGTCACCCTTGCATCGGCCAGAAGCGTAGCCACCACCGCCTGTTGCAGCGCCGCTGCCGCACCGTAGCTCATCGCATCACCTCCTCACGCACCAGGCATTCGAGCCAGAGCCCGGCCGCCCCCGTCTCATGCACCGTCTCGACCACGAACACCCGCGTCCCGGCCCGCAGGCGCTGTCCGGGCCGCGGCCGGGCCGGATCGCCCGGCGGCGCCGCCCGGAGCCGCACCCGGTAGTGCATCGTCGCCCGATCCCCGCGCAGCCGCCCCCGCCCCGCAGGCGCGAGCGTGCCCCAGAGCGTGCCGAGCGCGGTCCAGCCCTCGACGAAGCCACCCGCCCCGTCCGGCGTCTCGCCGCGGCTCTCGAGCACGAAGGGTTGCGCTCCGATCGCCCCCGTCATCGTCCGCCCCCGAGCGAGAGGCGCCGCCAGGGCGCGAGCAGCGCCGCCACCCCCTCAGGCAGCGGACGCGGCATCGCGCCCTCGCCGAGCGCCCCGCGGTGATCGTAGTAATGGGCCGCCAGCATCATCACCGCCCGCGCAAGATCGTCGGGCAGCGCCGCCCAGCTCTCCGCCAGCCCGGCCCGGAAGCGGATCACCGCCCGGCCGCCCGCAGGGATCGCCGGCAGCGCCACGCCCCGGGCCTCCAGCGCCGGCGCCTGGTCGTCGGCCCGAAGCCACCAGCCATCCGCCGCCACCGTCTGCCCCTGCGCATCGACGAGATCGACCCCGTTCACCGCCCGCACCGGCGCAAGCGGCAGCGGCTGGCGTGCCGGCGCGGCCCAGCCGGTGACGGCCAGGGAGAAATCCCGCGCCAGCAGCACCCGCCCGGTGCGCCGCTCCACCGCCGCCATGCCCGCCCGCAGGCACGCCTCGAGCAACCCGTCCTGCACTCCGTCCGACGCAAAACCGCTGCCGAGGCGCAGCTGCGCCCGGAACCCGGCCAGGGGCAGCGCCGCGACCGGCGGTTTCGCCAGCTCCGTCAACTCCATCGCTTCCATCCTTCCGCTTCCTGCACCGACCGGCATGCCCGCCCCTGCCGCCACCTCATCGGCCGGGCCCGGCTCAGGCCACGTCGAACTTGAGGAGCTTGATCGCGGCGAAATCGGTCACGTCGCCCCCCACACGCCGCGTCGCGTAGAACAGGACATGGGGCTTGGCCGAGAACGGATCGCGCAGGATCCGCATGTCCGGGCGCTCGGCGATGGTGTAGCCGGCGTTGAAGTCGCCGAAGGCGATCGCCGTCGCGCCGGTGGCGATGTCCGGCATGTCCTCGCAGATCACCACCGGATAGCCCATCAGCCGCGCCGGCTCCTGGGCCGCAAGACCGTCGGACCAGAGGAAGCGGCCATCGACATCCTTCATCTTGCGCACCACGCCCGCGGTCTTCGAATTCATCACGAAGGTTCCGTTGGCGCGGTAGCGGGCGCCGAGGGCATAGACCAGATCGACGATCACGTCCGCCGGCCGCGTCGCGTCGAAATCGCCGGCCACGCCGGTGGGGATGTAACCGATATTGCCCCAGCTCCAGCCGGCATTGTCCACCTGCGGATGGGCGAGGAAGCCCGTCGGCTTGTCCACCCCGTCCCCGGAGATGAACGCCGCCGATTCGGCTCGGGCGAACTTGTCGCCGATGCGCTCGGCCAGCCAGCCCTCGATGTCGAAGGCGCTGTCGTCGAGCAGCCGCTGCGACACCTTGGGCATGGCCGAGAGCTCGTGCAGCACCACCGAGATCCGGTCGATCTGGGGCGTCGCCGTCTCGGCGACCGGGCCCGCCTCCGTGCCCCAGCCCGCACCGATGTCGGCATGGTCGATCAACACGTCGAAACTGCCGCTCTCGACCTGGACCACCTTCGCCACCTGCCGCAGCGACGAGGCGCCGCGCAGCACGCCCTCGATCCGCTCGGCGGTCTGGGGATCGACGAGATAGCCGCCATCGGCCGCCACCGAGGTCACCATCCCCTTCCCTTCGAGCCCCAGCGCCTTGAGCGCGCTGTCGTCACCGGCCCGCACATAGGCCGCGAAGGCCTTGCGATGGGGAGCCTCCTCCCGCTCCGCAGCCCCGAGGGGCGGGCGATTCGTTTCCGTCATCCTGTGCTCAAGCATGGTCATCTTCTCTTCCTGTCTGTTGATCCGCTCGAAGATCGCGTCCTGCATCGCCGCCACCTCGCCGAGAAAACCCGCCAGCTGCGCCTTCACTTCCATCAGGGCCATCGCCTTCCTCCTTGCCCGTTCCGCTGTCCGTTCATGTCAGCATCCCCCGCATCCGGCCGGCGGCGATCACCGCCCCCGCCGACCCCCCCTTGCCGCCCCGCCGGCCCTCGGCCAGGAGCTGCCGCGCCTCGGCGAGAGCATCGGCCAGCAACCCGGCCACCGCCGCCCCGGCCGCCTCCTCCGGTTCCGCGGCCGGCAGGACGCCGCCCTTGCCGAGCCGGGCCAGGGGCTGCATCGGGAAAGTCACCAGCGACACTTCCCACAGCTCGATCTCCTTGAGGTGCCGCAGCCCCCTGTCGTCCTTCTCGGCCCGGATGACGCGATAGCCGATCGAGAGCCCGTCCACCGCACCGGCCTCGATCAACGCCCTGGCCTCGCGCCCGCGCTGCACCGCCTCGAGGAGACGGCCTCGGACACGGAGCCCGCGTTCGTCCTCGCGCACTTCCTCCCACACGCCGATCGGCTCGCGCGCATCGTGCTGCCAGAGCATCCGCACGGCCCGCCCGCTCCTCCGCAGCGCCTCGAGACCCGCGGCATAGGCACCCTTCTCGACCACGTCGCCTCCCGCATCGGGCACGCCGAACACCGAGGCATGGCCCTCGATCACCGCCCCGTCCGAGAGCGACAGTCCCTCACCGAAGCGGCAGAACTTCGTTTCCAGATCCGGCGGACCGCACCAGCTCACCATCTCGTCCATCCCGTCCTCCTTCTGCCTCACCCTGCCCCCATCCTGAGCAGGGCATAGACCCCTTGCGTCAGCACGAAGCCGACCACGCCGAACACCGCCAGCCACAGCCGCCGCTCGAGCCGTTCGAGCATGCTCTCGATGGCGTTGAGCCGCCGCTCCAGCGCCTGCCAGCGTTCGTCGGTGATCCGTTCATGGGCCTCGATCCTGAGCGCCGCCTCGAACGGTTCGTAGAGAAAGCGCGAGCCGCCCGCCCGTCGTTGCGCCCCGCTCATGGCGCGCCCTCCCCGTCCCGCTTCCCGCTCCGCGGCGGCAGGCCGAGCAGGGCGCGCTTCTCCTCGGCATCGAGGAAATCGGCCGAGGCGATCCGCTGCCATTCGGCGTCGCGCTCCTCGGCCAGCGCCGGCACCTTGTCGAGATCGGGCCGGATGACGATCCGCTCGCCACCGAGCGCGCCGAGCCAGTTGCCGAGTCGTCCGAGCACCCGCCGCGCCAGGGGCAGCACCGTAAGCCGGAAGAAAGCCCGCCCCGCCTCGCGGTAATTGGCATAGGTGTTGTCCCCCGGCAGGCCGAGCAGCATCGGCGGCACGCCGAAAGCGAGCGCGATCTCGCGCGCCGCCGCCTCCCTCATGCGGAGAAACTCCATCTCCTGGGGGCTGAAGCCCATCGGCTTCCAGTCGAGCCCGCCCTCGAGCAGCATCGGCCGCCCGGCATTCCGCGCCCCCTGGTGGAAGTTCTCCAGCTCCTCGACGAGACGGCGATACTGGTCGGGCGCAAGGCGCGCCTGCCCGTCGCCGCCGCGATAGACCAGCGCCCCCGAGGGCCGCGCCGCATTGTCCAGAAGCGCCTTCGACCAGGCGGATGTGGCGTTGTGAATGTCGATCGACCGGGCCGCCGCCCGCAGCGGAGAGAAGCCGTAATGATCGTTGCGCGGGTCGATCATCCGCACATGGCAGATCGGCCCCGCCCCCGGCACGCCGGCCGGGAAGCGCAGCTTGCGGTTGCCGATGCGGTATTCGAAACCCGTGGGCCAGCCATCCTTGCCGACCACCACCGCCATCCGGTCGGAGCGCAGCACATGCAGCTCCTGCGGCAGCCCCGGCGCCTCGCCCGGCACCGCCTCGAGATACCCGTCCCCGGTCAGCACCAGCTGGAGGAACAGCGCCTCGAGAAAATCGGCCCGCCCCTGTTCGGCATTGGGGCGCTCCAGGAGCCCGATCACCGGATGGGCCGCCCAGCGCACCTCCCCGTCGCCGACGACGAGCGGCAGATCGGCCGCCGCCTCCGCGATCAGCCGCGCCGCCCGGTAGGCCACCGGATTGACGGCGAAACCACCCCGTATCAGCGAAGCCGCATCCCCCGGTGTCCAGACCGCGCGCCCGCCGCTCTCGAGCGCCAGGAGCGCCGCCGTCGCCGAGGCCTTGGCCTCCCCGGCACCGCTCCCCGCCCTGCCGGCCGCCGCCGTCTCCCTTCTTTTCAACCTGCTGAACAGATCGAGTGCCATTCGCCGCTCCTCACTTCTTCTTCCTGCCGCCGCCGACCCTTCCGACACGCCGCCCCGGCCTCCCGGGGCCTAAAGGGACGCCCGGCCGGCGCCCCTTCTCCCGCGCCGCCCCTCTTTCCCTTCGCCGCCCGCGCCGCACCGCCCGCATGAGAGACGCAGACCCGGCGCGAAAGCCCCCAACGCCCGCTCCGTGCCGGAACGCTCCTGACGATCGATCACCGCGACATCGGCCTCGGTGCCAACGCTCGCCCTCGTCGGCCTTCGCCCATCGCACCGGCCGCCACCTCGCTGAAGGAGGGGCAGGCCCGGCTCGAATGCTCCCGATGCCCGAGCGCACAAAACGCCCCGGCCGTCCGCTCTCCCGGGGCCGAAGGCAACGCCCCGGTCGCGCGGAGCCGGCATTTCCGATCGACTCTCCTGTCCGAAAGATCCTTCCCCGACGCCGCCCCGGGATCAGAGCATGCGGATCCGCGGCTCGCCCACCGGTGCCGGCCCGTCGATCATCAGCGCCCAGACGAGGGCGTCCACCCGGTCGGGGCTGCCGTCACCCTCGAAGCCGCGGAGCGTCATCCGCTCCATCTGGGCCTCGAGCGCCGCGAGCCCCGGCAAATGCGTCACCCGCCCCTGTTCGTAGAGCGCCGCCACCGGCTCGGCCCGAGCCCCCTTGCCCCGGCGCGCCCGCACCTTCCTGACCGGCACCAGCGGGTCGATCTGGCGCAGCACCGCCTCGACCATGTCGCCCCCCTGGTTGACCTCGGCCACGATCATGTCGGCCTCGAATTCCTGCAGGGCCGCCACCGCCGCCCGGGCCCAGCGGGCGGGCGACGCCGCCTTCACGCTGCGATCGGCCAGCACCACCGCCCGCCAGCTCTCGCGCGGCCCCTCGGTTCGTGCCCCGGCCACGATGATGCCGCAGGCGTCCGAACCCGCATGCCCCGTCGCCGGCGGATCGACCCCGACGACCACGCGCCCGAGAGCCCCCGGCTTCCCGCCACGGCATCGCTCGAGCAGCGCCGGCGGCCAGAGCGCCCCTTCCACCGTCTCCAGCAATTCGCCCCCGAGCTCCTGCCGTCCGAGCCGCGTGCCGCCGTAGCGCGCCTTGACCGCTGCCAGAAAGCTTTTGGCCAGATGCGCCCGGTTGGCCTCGGTCGGCGCACGGGTCACCACGGTATCGTCCATTGCCAGAAGCTCCCGGAGCACCGGCACGTTGCGCGGCGTCGTGGTAACCACCTGCTGCGGGTGCCGTCCGAGCCTGAGCGCGAATTGCAGCATGTCCCACGTTTCCCGCGCCCGGCGCCACTTGGCAAACTCGTCGAGCCAGGCCGCGTCGAATTGCGGGCCGCGCAGCGCCTCGGGTTCGGTCGCCGAATGCAGCTGGGCAATCGCCCCGTTCGGCCAGACGAGCCGGCGCCGCGTCGCTTCCCATTTCGGCCGCCGGTCGGGAGGAGAACAGGCAAGGATGCCGCTGTCGCCGAAGATCATCACCTCCCGCGCCTGGTCGTAGGTCTCGCCGATGAGCGCCAGCCGCCGCGCCCGGCCGCGGCCCATGGGCGTCGTTCCCTCGACCATCGCCCGCACCCATTCGGCCCCCGCCCGGGTCTTGCCCGCCCCGCGGCCGCCGAGGATCACCCAGCTGCGCCAGTTGCCCGGCGGCGGCAGCTGATGATCGAGTGCCCAGAAGTCGAACAGCCAGGGCAGCGCCCGCAGGGCGTGGCCCGACAGACCGGCCAGAAAGCGGTCAGCCCTTCTCGGCGGCCCGGAGGCGATCCAGGCGGCGGCGGACTTCTTCCCGGGCCTTGGCAAGATCGATGGCTGCATCATCGGCACGCCTCCCCACCGTCTTCATCTGCTCCTCGATCTTCATCTCGAGCTCGAGCGCCGTCTGGAACGCCTTGGCATAGGAACGCAAAAGCGCATCCGTTTCCTTCACCGCCTCCACCTCGCCCGTCCGCAGTCGCGCAACCAGCCCCGCCAACGCATCGGACAGCACCGCGTAATGCCCTCGCGCCTTCTTGAGCAGGGCCCTGACCGATCCGCCGATCCGCTCCCGCGCCCCCTTCTTCCTTCCCGTCATCCTGCCTCCCGTCTTGCCTTGTGCCGATGGTGTGGCCGCACCGCCCCGCCCGACGGAAAACGCTCCTCCGGCAGGCCGAAGGAGCGTCCGTTCCTGGCCCGATGCCCGACTGCCGGTGCCACGAGCGACCGACGACCGCAGCAACCGCGCACCATTTGCGGGCCGGGTCCGACCTCCCAGACGAAAACGCTCCCGCGGGCCGGGCCCGAAGGAGCGCAGGAAGTGGAACCGTCATGCCGGCAGGGCCGCCTCGGGCCCATTTCCGCCATCTTGGCGAGAGATATACCCCAGGGCGTTCTCTTGGTCAAGAAGAATCTTTCAGGTTGAGTTGCCGCCGCAGCCTCTCCCCCTCTCCCGATCCGCAGCAACCACAGGTCAGCCATTTGATTACACATGAAAATCATTCCGACCAGGCATTGCCCGCAGGCAGCGTGCGCACCCCCGCGCGCACCGACCGGACCGCCGGTCAACGCGTCTTCTGCGCCCTTTGGCGTTCCTTCTCGATCCGCCGCCACTTGCGGACATTGGCCGCATGTTCGGCATTGCTGCGGGCGAAGACGTGCCCGCCGGTGCCGTCGGCCACGAAATAGAGGTAATCGGTCTTCGCCGGGTGAGTCGCGGCCCAGATCGCATCGCGCCCCGGATTGGCGATCGGCGTCGGCGGCAGGCCGGTGATGACATAGGTGTTGTAGGGCGTCCTGCGCTTCAGCTCGCTCACCCGGAGCCCGCGGCCGAGCGGTCCCTTGCCCCCGGTGATGCCGTAGATCACCGTCGGGTCGGTCTGAAGCCGCATCCCCTTGCGCAGGCGGTTGACGAAGACCGAAGCGATGATCGGCCGTTCCTCGGGCTTGCCGGTCTCCTTCTCTATGATCGAGGCGAGGATCAAGGCTTCCTCGGGGCTCTTGAGCGGCAGGTCCGGGTCGCGTTTCTCCCAGGCCTCGGCAAGGATCTTGCGCTGGCGCTCCATCATCCGCTCGATCAGCGTCTGCCGCGCCGTTCCGCGCACATAGTCGTAGGTGTCGGGAGCAAGCCAGCCCTCGGGCGGAATTTCCCCGATCGTGCCGGCAAGCCCCTCCGCCGCCTTCAGCCGCTCGACCACCTGCCAGCTCGTCAGCCCCTCGGGAATGGTGATCCGCCGCGCCAGCGCCCTGCCCGAGGTGAGAATGTCGAGCACGGCGCGCATCGATGCCCGGGCCGGAATCGCGTATTCGCCCCTTTTCAGCGCATTCGCCTTGCCGACGAGCCGCGCCCCGATGCGGAACACCCGCGCCGATCGCACGATCCCTTCCTGCTCGAGCCGCTCGGAGACCGGCCACAGCCGATCCCCGGCCTTCACCTCGAACACCGTATCCGTCACGAGCGGCCCCGGCCTCTCGAACTCGCGCCACGCCCAGCCCAGCAGGCCGGCAAGGACGAGACCGAGCACCACCAGCAGCGCCAGGGCATTGGCCGCGAGCCACCGCGCGAAGCCCATGTGTCAGCCCTCGAAACGCTTGAGGACCAGGGTGGCGTTGGTGCCGCCGAAACCGAAGGAATTGGACATGGCGACATCGATCTTCCGCTCCCGCGGCGCGTTCGGCGCCAGATCCACCGGCGTTTCCACCGCCGGATCGTCGAGGTTGATCGTCGGCGGCGCCACCTGGTCACGGATCGCCAGCGCCGCGAAGATCGCCTCGATCGCCCCCGCCGCCCCGAGGAGGTGACCGGTGGCGGACTTGGTCGAGGACATGGTGACCCTGCCGGCCGCATCGCCCAAGAGCCGCTCCACCGCGCCGAGCTCGATCACGTCGGCCATGGTCGAAGTGCCGTGCGCATTGATGTAATCGACATCCTCCGGCGCGAGCCCCGCCCGCTCGAGCGCCATCTTCATCGAGCGGAACCCGCCATTGCCGTCCTCGGGCGGTGCGGTGATGTGGTGGGCGTCGCCGGTCATGCCGTAGCCCACCACCTCGGCAAGGATCTTCGCTCCGCGGGCCTTCGCGTGCTCGAGCTCCTCGAGAACGACCACCCCCGCGCCTTCGCCCATCACGAAGCCGTCGCGGGCGCGGTCCCAGGGGCGGGACGCCGCCTTCGGGTTGTCGGCAAAACCGGTCGAAAGCGCCTTCGAGGCATTGAAGCCGGCAATGCCGATCCGGCAGATCGGGCTCTCGGCGCCGCCGGCCACCATCACGTCGGCATCGCCCCACTGGATGATGCGGGCCGCATCGCCGATGGCATGCGCACCGGTCGAACAGGCGGTGACGACGGCATGGTTCGGCCCCTTGAAACCGTAGCGGATCGACACCTGCCCCGAGGCCAGGTTGATGAGGGCACCGGGTATGAAGAAGGGCGAAACCCGCCGCGGGCCGCGTTTCTCGATCAGCAGCGCCGTCTCGGCGATCGACCG
>JALSJQ010000047.1 GCA_026989275.1 Albidovulum sp. | reverse complement strand
CGAACCGATCATCACGCCCGTGCGCTCGCGGGCGGCCTCGTCCTCCGGCATCCAGCCGGCATCCCGCACCGCCTGCTCGGCCGCCGCCACGGCATAGAGGATGAATTCGTCCACCTTGCGCTGTTCCCTGGGCGCCATCCAGTCATCGGGGTTGAAGGTGCCCTCGGTGCCGTCGCCGCGGGGAATCTCGCAGGCATAGGTGGTAGCCAGCCCCTCCGGATCGAAGCGGGTGATCGGCCCGGCGCCGCTCTCGCCGGCCAGAAGCCGTTGCCATGTCTCCTCGACGCCCGAAGCGAGCGGCGTCACCATCCCGGCCCCCGTGATCACAACCCTGCGCATCCGTCTCTCCCGTCCTGCCCGACGGTGCCGCTCTGCCGGCTTCACCGTCGATCCCTGCCCGAACCTTCTGCACACCGACCCGCATCCGATCCACCGGAGGGGCGGCGTTGCGGCCCCTGATACACGCGCAGACAGCCTGCCCGCAAGGGCGGGGCACCCCCGGCCGCCGGGCCCGCGATCCTCCGCCGGTCGCCTCCGCCCGGCTCGGCGCATCCGGGTCCTGCGACGATCGGGCATGACATTCCGGGCAGCCCCCGCAGACGTCGGCGCATCGCTCCGACACGGGGGCGGCGAGGCGCGCGGCCTCGCCTCCCCTCGCGGAAAGGCGCGCCCGGAAAGGTCGTTCCTTCGCCCGCTGCTCCATTCCTTCCCGGAAGACGGGGGAAGAGCGGGGCGCACACCGGCTGGCAGAGCCTGCGCGAACAGGCCCGCCGCGGCGGCACCGCCGACCTCGTCACTCCGTGGGGCGATCGACAGCCCCGGGTGGCACACCCCGCCCCGCACCGAGCCGCCCGTCGCGGACGGGAGAGAGACGGAGGAAGGCGCCCGTTCCCGCATACCACGCCGGACAGCCCACATCCCGCCTCCGTCCATGTCCGCATCATTTCCGCGGATGTCCCGACGTCGCACTGCCGGCACCCCGCGCCTTCACCCGGCCCGGCGGTCCGTCGCCGGGAGAGACGCCCTCGAGAACCCTGTCGATGATCGCCGCGGCCTCGGCGCGATGGGCCTCGAGCCCCGCCCGGGCCGTCTCGAGAGAGGGCGCCCCCAGCTCGCGCAGAAGAAGCGCCCGGCCGCCCTCCCCCGCACTCCCCGGGTCGAACCGGCCCTCGGTCACGAGACGGGCGACCTCCTGAAGCCGCACGAAGTCCGCATGGGCACGGGCGAGCCGCGCCGCCTCCTCCTCCCGCACGAGCCCCGCCGCCGGCAGCGTCGCGATCTGGGCCGACGCCTCCTGGGGCCTTTCGCCCGAAAGGATCGCCCCGGCCTCGGCCAGAAGCTCGATGTCGAGCCGCCGCCCCGGCCCCGCCTTCGCCTCCCACGGATCGGCCACCGTCTCCGCCTTCCAGCTTGCCGCGAGCCGCGCCCGCATCGCCGCGACCGCCGACAGGATCCGCCCCGGCCTCCCGGCCGCCGCGGCAAGCGCCCTTTCCCGTACCCGCATCACCTCCTCCCCCACTGCACGGCTCCCCGCGACGGGCCGCGCGCGGGTGAGGGCGAGGTGTTCCCAGCCCCAGGCCTCGTGCAACTGGTAGTTCTCGAAGGCGGCGAGCGCCGTGGCCACCGGCCCCTGCCGCCCCGAAGGCCTCAGCCGCATGTCCACCTCGTAGAGGACACCCTCGCGCATCGGCGCGCCCAGCGCGGTGATGAGCGCCTGGGTCAGCCGGGCATGATATCTGCGGGCATCGAGGGGCCGGGGGCCTTCGGAAACGGCATCGAGCGGTGCGTCGAACACCACGATGAGATCGAGATCGGAGCGCGCGGTCAGCACCCGCCCGCCGAGCGAGCCCATGCCGATCACCGCCGCGCCGCGCCCTGGCGGATCCCCGTGCTTCCTCGCGAACTCGGCCACCACCACCGGCCAGAGCGCCGCCAGCACCGCCTCGGCCAGATCGGCCCAGGCACGCCCCGCCGCCAGCGCATCGAGATGACCGGTGAGAAGATGCACCCCGATGCGGAAATGCGTCTCCCGCTGCCAGCGCCGGGCCGCACGCAGCGCCGTCTCGTAGTCCCCGGCCGCGGCCAGTTCGACCCGCAACTCCGCCTCGAGCCGCTCCCGCGGCGGCAGGGGCGCGAAGAAATCGCCCGTGATCACCGCCTCGAGCACCGAGGGATGATTCGCGAGATGGCGCCCGAGCGCCGGTGCCACGCCGAGAATGTCGGCGATGAGGTCGATGAGGTGGCGGTTGGCGTCGAACAGCGAGAACAGCTGCACCCCCGCCGGCAGGCCGGCGAGAAAGTCGGTGAAGCCGGAGAAGGCCATTTCCGGGTCCGCCGCCCTCAGAAGCGCCCTCAGGATCAGCGGTTCGATGCGGGCGAAGATCTCCTGCGCCCGGCTCGAGCGCAGGGGCGGCAGGAGCCGCCAGCGCTCGACCTCCTGCGCGAGCGCCGCGGGCAGGGGCGGCGGCGGGGGAATCCCGGCCCCTTGCGAGCCGGCGAAAAACACCTCGGTCAGCCGGTGCACCCGCTCGAGCCGCTCCGCCACCTCGGCCTCGAGCCGGCTGCGGCCGGTGCCCCGCAGCGCCGCCACCCGCTCCATCTCCTCCTCGGCCAGCGGCAGGCGGTGGGTCTGGGCGTCATGGAGCATCTGCAACCGGTGCTCGAGCGTCCGGTGGGCGACATAATCGGCGCCGAGCGCGTCGGCCACCGCCCGCTCGATCCGCCCGGCCGCCGCCAGCCGATCGAGCGCATCGAGGGTGCCACGCACGCGGAGCGAACGGTCGCGCCCGCCGAAGATCATCTGATGGGTCTGGACGAAGAACTCGATCTCGCGGATGCCGCCGGGGCCGAGCTTGATGTCGTGGCCGCGCACATTCTCCGGACGGCGAATCGGCGCATAGCCCTTGTGGGAGCGGATCCGCAGCTGCATCTCGCGGGTTTCGGCGATGGCGGCATAGTCGAGATGACGCCGCCAGACGAAGGGGGAAAGCCGGGCGAGGAACGCCTCCCCCGCCGCGATGTCGCCCGCCGCCGCCCGCGCCTTGATGAAGGCGGCGCGCTCCCAGCCGCGCCCGACGCTCTCGTAATAGCGCTCCGCCGCCTCCATCGACAGGCAGACAGGCGTGACCGACGGGTCCGGCCGCAGCCGCAGATCCGTGCGGAAGACGTAGCCCTCGCCCGTCACCTCCGAGAGGAGCTTCACCAGCCGCCGGGTGATCCGGACGAAACGCTGGCGCACCGCGGCGAGCGCCGCCGCATCGTCCTGCCAGCGGCTGTCGTCGAACAGCATGACGAGATCGATGTCGGACGAATAGTTGAGCTCGAAGCCCCCCATCTTGCCCATGGCGAGGGCGACGAGCCCACCGCCCGTGGCGAAGGCCTCCTCCGCCGTCACCCCCGGCAGGTGCCCCCGCGCCGCCTCGCGATGCACCAGATGCCGGATCGCCTGATCGACGGCGAAATCGGCCAGGCGGGTGAGCGCCCCGGTCACGTCGAGAAGTGCCCAGGCGCCGCCGAGATCGGCGAAGGCGACATAAAGGTGCAGTCGCCGCTTGCGCCGGCGGAGCGCCCGGCCGATCTCCTCGAGAGGCAGATCGGGAGGAAAGGGTGTGGTGAGGGCGGCCAACACCTCCTCGGGCGGTTTCCCGACCGCTTCGGCGAGCCACGGGCCTTCCTTCTCGATCAGCATCCGCAGATAGGGGCTGGTGCCGGCGATGCCGCGGGCGAGGGCGACGACGTTCTCCGCCCCTCCCTCGAGCCGGGCCGCAGCCTCGGCCCCGAGCGCGGGATCGACCGGCCGCACCAGTGGCGTCACCGCCGCCGTCAGGGGCTGCGCCAGCGCCCCCTCGAGCCGGGCCGCGCCCGGGGGCGTCTCCTGTGCCTGCCTCGTCCTGTCGCCGGCCGCCATCCTCTCCCCCCGCGCATCCTTCGGCCCGACCATGCCACGCCGCGCCCCGCCTTTCCATGCCCGGAGGGGCGCTCCTTGCGGCCATGCCCCGCACGATCTTCTCTCTCCCTGCGACAAGTGATTGCCATTCGCCGCAAAGGGGCGCAAAAATCGGCGAAGAAGTGACCGCCGGGGCAGCTTCGGCGGCGGGAGGCAAGTGTGATCGGGATCAGCGAGAAAATCGTGCTCGAGGCGCTCGGGCGGATCGTCGATCCGGCCCGGGGGACCGACATCGTCAGCGCCGGCATGGTCAAGGGGCTTTCGGTCGAGGGGGACACGGTCCGCTTCATCATCGAGGGCGACAGCTGGCGCGGCGCCGCTCTCGAGCCCCTGCGGCGCGCGGCCGAGGAAGCCGTGGCCGCCCTGCCGGGGGTGCGCCATGTCGCAGCGATTCTCACGGCCCCGGCCCGGGGCGACGCCCCCGCGCGCCCGCACCTCTCCTCCCCGCCCGATCTCGGCACCGGCCCCCGGCAGGGGCAGAGGCTGACCCCGGGCGGCCTTGCCGATGTGCGCCATGTCATCGCCATCGGTTCGGGCAAGGGCGGGGTCGGCAAGTCGAGCGTCACCGCCAATCTCGCCGCCGCGCTCGCGCTCGCGGGCTGGCAGGTCGGCGTGCTCGACGCCGATCTCTACGGGCCGAGCCAGCCGCGGATGCTGGGCGTGGCCGGCCAGCCGACCTCGCTCGACGGCAAGACGATGAAACCGCTCGTCAATCACGGCATCCGGCTGATGTCCCTCGGGCTCATGACCGACGAGGACGAGGCGGTGATCTGGCGGGGCCCGATGCTGCTCAACGCCATGCGGCAGCTGCTCCACCAGGTGGCCTGGGGACGGCTCGACTGTCTTCTCGTCGATCTGCCGCCCGGCACGGGGGACATCCAGCTCACGCTGAGCCGCGAGGCCGGCCTCGGCGGGGCGGTGATCGTCTCCACCCCACAGGACATCGCCCTGCTCGATGCCCGCAAGGCCATCACCATGTTCGAGAAGCTCGAAGTGCCGGTTCTCGGGCTCGTCGAGAACATGGCCTGGTTCACCTGCGACGCATGCGGCAAGCGCCACCCGCTTTTCGGGGAGGGCGGCGTCGCGGCGGAGGCCGCGCGGCGCAAGCTGCCGCTTCTCGGCTCCCTGCCCTTCGAGAACGCCCTGCGCGAAGGCGCCGACAGCGGCGTGCCCCTCGTTCTCTCCGCGCCATCCTCGGAAGCGGCGAAAGGCTTTCGCGCCATTGCCGCGGCGCTGATGGAAACGCTCGAAAGAGGTGTCGCCCGACCATGACCGGAACCGAAGATCTCCTTCTCGCCCCGCAGCTCCCGCCGCTCCTCGCCCCGCGGGCGGTGGACCGGCGGATCGACCCCTTCTTCAAGGCCATCGCCGCCGGCGAGGCGGAGGAGGAGCCGGGGCTCGTCATCCATGCCGAGGATCCCGGCGCGATGCGCCTCGCCATTCTTCTGGCGCCCGAAACACCGCTTCGCGAAGCGATCGGGGCCGGGTTCGCCGTCTCCCTCGGGCTGGCCGATGCCCTCGGCGCCCTCGGCCCGCCGGAGCTGGCGGTGCATTTCACCTGGCCGAAGGGCATCCTCGTCAACCGGGCCGAGGCCGGCCGGCTTCGGGTCGCCAGCAGCACCGGGGATCCCGACGCCATACCCGACTGGCTGGTCTTCGCCCTCGACGTCGCCCTTGCACGCAAGAGCGAGGATCCGGGGCTCGACCCGACGCGCACCACCCTCGAGGACGAAGGCTGCGTCGGTCTCTCGACCCCGCGGCTGATCGAAAGCTGGTCGCGCCACTTCCTCGTCTGGCTCAACCGCTTCATGGACGAGGGGCTGCGACCGCTGCACGAAGCCTGGTGCGCCCGCTGCATGGAGATCGGCAAGCCGCTCGAGGAATGGCCCGGGAACCTCTCCCTGCCCCACGAGAAGTCGTCGCTCTTTCTCGGCCTCGACGAGCGGGGCGGCATGCTGCTGCGGCAGGACGGGGAAACCGTCCTTCTGCCCCTTCACGAACAATTGGATCATCCCCGATGAACAGAAACGCCCCCCAAGGCGCGGCAGGCGCCGAGCGGCTCCTCCTTGCGCGCACCTTGCGGCTCGACGAGAGCGACGAACTGGTCTTTCCCCGGGCGGCCGCGGCCGGGGAATGGGCGATCCCGGGCGGCTTCGAGTTCTCCAACTGGAGCGAGGCCGATCTCGTCGGCAAGGCGCGGCAGGCCTTCGCCAACGGCTGGCTCGGGCTCGAGAGCTTCGGGCGGGCCACGCTCGTGGCCGTGACGCCGATCACCCCGGAGGAGGTGGCGGCGCTGACCGAACGGCTCGCGGCCCATTTCGTGGAATGCTGGGGAGCCCCTTCGCTCGACGAGGCACGACCGGTCGCCCGGGCCGAGATCGACTACATGCTCTCCCTGTGCGCCGAGCAGGAGGAGAACACGCTCCTCGCCCTCGAGCGGGTTCTCGAGCCCGGCGGCGTGCGCGAGCGTTTCCGCGCCCTGCCGACCGAAACCGTCGATCTTGCCGACATCGCCACCCACGGCACGATCGACCCGCTCGGGGAGGGTTGAGAGGGCCGGTCGCCCCGGCCATGCCGGCGGCCCCTGCAAGGGCGGTGGGGGCCGGGTGACACCCCCCACGGGGCCATGCCCCCGACCCGCGAGAAGACCGCAGAGAGCGCGGGGGAGCGGGGGCGCGCCGCTCGGCCGATGCGCCGCTCAGCCGGCGGGGGCAAGACCGAGGAGGGCGCGGATCTCGGCCGGGGTCGCCCCTTCCGCGCGATAGCGGCGGATCGCGCGGGCGTCGCAGCGCTTGGCGAGACGGCGGCCGGCCGCGTCGCGGATCAGCCGGTGGTGGCGCCAGCGCGGCACCGGCAGATCGAGAAGCGCCTGCAGGAGCCGGTGCAGGAAGCTCGCCGCGAACAGGTCCTCTCCCCGGGTGACATGGGTCACGCCCTGGGCCGCGTCGTCGATCACCACGGCGAGGTGGTAGGAGGTGCCGAGCCCCTTGCGCGCCAGCACCACGTCCCCCACCCCCTCGACAAGAAGGTCCGGGTCGAGCCGGTGAGCGCCGCCATGGATCGGCCCGATCTCCTCCACCACGAGCCGCCGCACCGCCGCCGGCCCGCCGAGACGGGCGATGGCCTTGCCCATGTCGAGCCGGAGCGCGTCCTCGGGACCGGCCTCCGCGAGCGGGCGATGACGACAGGTTCCGGGATAGACGATCCCGTCGGGCCCGTGCATCGGCGCCCCTTCCTGCGGCGCGGAGAGAGCCGCGGCGATGTCGCGACGGGTGCAGCGGCAGGGATAGAGCAACCCGTTCCCCGCAAGCCGGTCGAGGGCGGCGCGATAGGCCGCCATCCGCTCCGACTGACGCATCACCGGTCTTTCCCAGCGCAGGCCGAGCCAGGCGAGATCCTCGAATATGGCCCGCTCGTATTCGGGCCGGGCGCGGCTGCGGTCGATGTCCTCGATCCGCAGGAGGAAGCGCCCGCCCGCCGCGCGCGCCGCATCATGGGCCGTGAAGGCCGAGAAGGCATGCCCGAGATGGAGCAGCCCCGTGGGCGAGGGGGCGAAGCGCTCGACCGGGGCAGCCGCGGCCGAGGCCATCAGCCCCGCCCGCTCCGCGGGTCGGCCGCTTCCCCGGCCGTGGGAGCGTTCTCCGCCAGCCAGTCCAGCCACGCCGCCTTCGCCCGCTCGGTATAGGCGCGGTAGCGCTCCTTGCGCCCGCGCCGGCCGCCCCTCGCCCCCTCGGGCGGCGGGAAAAGACCGAAATTGACGTTCATCGGCTGGAAGCTGCGGGCATCGGCACCGCCGGTGATGTGGGCGAGGAGGGCGCCGGTGGCGGTGACGTCGGGCGGCGGCGGCAATGCCCGGCCCCGGATCTCGGCCGCGGCCAGCCGCCCGGCGAGCAGCCCCATCGCCGCGCTCTCGACATAGCCCTCGACACCGGTGATCTGCCCGGCGAAGCGGATATGGGGCCGCGAGCGCAGCCGCATCTGCCGGTCGAGCAGCCGCGGCGAATTGATGAAGGTGTTGCGGTGGATGCCCCCCAGCCGCGCGAAGCGGGCGTTCTCGAGCCCCGGGATCATGCGGAATACCCGCACCTGTTCGCCATGCTTCATCTTGGTCTGGAAACCGACCATGTTGAACAGCGTGCCGAGGGCGTTGTCCTGCCTCAGCTGGACGACGGCATGGGGTTTCTCGTCGGGCCTGTGGGGGTTGGTCAGGCCCACGGGCTTCATCGGGCCGTGGCGCAGGGTTTCGCGCCCGCGCGCGGCCATCACCTCGATCGGCAGGCAGCCCTCGAAATAGGGCGTTTCCTCGCCCTCGTGGGGCAGCGCCGTCTCGGCGGCGAGAAGGGCGTCGATGAAGGCCTCGTACTGGGCGCGGTTCATCGGGCAGTTGATGTAGGCGGTGCGCTCGGCCTCGCTCCCGCCCTTGTCGTAACGGGACTGTTTCCAGGCCACCTGCATGTCGATGCTGTCGGCATGAACGATGGGCGCGATGGCATCAAAGAAGGCCAGCGCTTCCTCGCCGGTTTCGGCCCGGATCGCTTCGGCCAGCGCTCCCGAGGTCAGCGGGCCGGTGGCAATGATGACCCGCCCCCACTCCGCGGACGGCAGATCGCGCACCTCCTCGCGGGAGATGGTGATGCGCGGATGCTGTTCGATCGCGGCGGTGACGGCGGCGGCGAACCCCTCGCGATCGACCGCGAGCGCGCCGCCGGCGGGCAGACGATGCGCGTCGGCCATGCGCATGATCAGCCCGCCCGCCTGCCGCATCTCCCAATGCAGCAGGCCGACGGCCGAGGCGGTGTCGTCGTCGGAGCGAAAGGAGTTGGAGCAGACCATTTCCGCCAGGCGGCCGGTCTTGTGGGCGAAGGTGCCGACGAGCGGGCGCATCTCGTGCAGCACCACCGGCACGCCAGCTTCGGCGGCCTGCCAGGCGGCTTCCGAGCCTGCGAGCCCGCCGCCGACGATGTGAAGCGTTTCCGTCATGCGCCCCATTTAGGGGGCGGGGCGGAGGATGGGAAGGGAATTCGCTGCAGGCGGTGCCCCCGGGGCCTTCACGGCCTTCACGGCTTCTGCGATGCCGTCCCCGCTTCGGTGAGCGGCGGCATCGCCCGGAACTCGCCCCGTCCGCTGACATAGAAGCTGCCTGCCGGTGCACCCTCCTCGTGCCGACCTTCCCGATGCCCGGCGCCCGAAGTGACCGGGCCGGCGCGATGATGGAAGACCGGCTCCGCGACAGGCCGCGAGGGGGGCGGCATGTCGCCTCCGGCTTCGGGGGCGGCGCCTTCCGGGGCAGGGTTTTCCGGGGCTGTGCCTTGCGACGCCTTCATGAAGACGGGCGCGGCCTCCGGCGCGGCGCCGCCATCCTCCCCCGGCTCCCCGACCGGCGCCGCTGCCGCAGAAGCGCCGAGATTGTCGAAGGCCCAGATCCCGCGACCATGGCCGACCAGCATCATCAGCCCGCCGATCAGCGCCAGATCCTTCCAGAAGGCGACGAGATTCGGCGGCCGGACGCCGATGAAATTGAAGATGTAGCTCGACCAGAAGAGATAGAGCGCCAAGAGGAGAGCCGCGAAACGGGTATGGATCCCCAGCGCGATGAAGATGGCGCAGGTGACGAGAAAGGCCGAATTGGCCACGGCCAGGAGCGGCGCGACCGGCATTTCCCGCACCAGCGCCTCCATCGTTCCCGGCTCGATCACGAGGCCGAGCCCCCGCGCGGCAAAGTAGGATGCCACGATCAGCCGGCCGAAGAAGTGAACCTGATCCTGAAGCGCTCCGTCCCGCATGGCCGATCTCCTGCCCGAAGGCCGCCCCGGACGGCCCTTTCGGACATGATTCTGCCGCAAAAACAGGCATGAATATGGCGAATGCAGGGTCTTTTCGGTGATTGTTTCCGATCCCGGATCAGCCACCCCCGGGCAGGGCCAGCAGCAGCCCGAGGAGCAGAAAGAGCGACCCGACCGCGCCGAGATCCATCAGAAAACGCCGCGGATCGCGCCCGATGATGCTGCGAATGGTATCCATCGCCCCCTCCCGTTTTCCATTTGTTCTCTTTTTATCCCGATTCGATGCGAATGTTAAGAACTTTATGCGAACAAACAGGGGGAATCATGGTATGAGATGGGGGCAGCCGGCCGAAACACCGATGATGGAGGGCATCATGCAATACGGATGAAGGAGAGGATGCGGCCGAAGAAGGCGCGGCGATCAGCCGGCGCCGAGCAGCCCGAGCGCCCGGTCCTTCTCGAGCAGCCACAGAAGGTGACGGGCGGCCCTGCCCCGTTCGGAGGAAAGCGTCGGATCGGCCGCCAGAAGCGCCCGGGCGTCGGACTGTGCGAGGGCGGCAAGATCGGCATGGGCCTCGAGATCGGCGAGGCGGAACCGCGGCAAGCCCGACTGGGCCGTGCCGAGGATGTCTCCCGCGCCCCGGATGCGCAGATCCTCCTCGGCGATGCGAAAGCCGTCCTCGGTCTCCCGCATGATCTCGAGCCGCCGCCGGGCGGTTTCGCCGAGGGGCGGCGTATAGAGCAGCAGGCAATGGCTTTCCGCCGACCCGCGGCCGACACGACCGCGCAGCTGATGCAGCTGGGACAGGCCGAAGCGCTCCGCCCCCTCGATCACCATGATCGAGGCGTCGGGCACATCGACGCCGACCTCGATCACCGTCGTTGCCACCAGCACGGCGACCTCGCCGGCGGCGAAGGCGGCCATCGCCCGGTCGCGCGCCTCGGGGGGCATCTGCCCGTGAACGAGCGCGACATTGCCGGGGCCGAGGGCGGCGGCCAGTTGCCGGTAGCGTTCTTCCGCGGCAGCGAGATCGAGCACGTCGCTCTCCTCGACGAGGGGGCAGACCCAGTAGGCCTGCCGCCCCTCGGAGACGGCACGGGCGAGACGGGCGACCACCGCCTCGAGCCGTTCGGCGGAAACGAGGGCCGTCTTCACGGGTTTTCGCCCCGGCGGCTTCTCGTCGAGGATCGAGAGGTCCATGTCGCCATAGGCGGCGAGGGCCAGCGAGCGGGGGATCGGCGTCGCCGTCATCACCAGAAGATCGGTGCGCGCCCCCTTTTCGGTCAGCTCGAGGCGCTGGCGGACCCCGAAACGGTGCTGCTCGTCGATCACCGCCAGGGCCAGATCGCGAAAGACCACCTCCTCGCCGAAAAGCGCATGGGTGCCGACCAGAAGGTCGATCTCGCCCGCGGCGAGACGGCGCAGCTTCCCGGCCCGTGCCCGCCCGCTGTCGCGACCGGTCAGAAGGGCGATGGTGATGCCGGCCGCCTCGGCCCATGGCCGCAGCCCCTGCATGTGCTGACGGGCGAGGATCTCGGTCGGGGCCATCAGCGCCCCCTGCCCGCCCGCCTCGATCGCCGCGAGAAGAGCCATGAATGCCACCAGCGTCTTGCCGGCGCCGACATCGCCCTGCAGCAGCCGGTTCATCCGGCATGGCGCCGTGAGATCGGCGTTGATCTCGGCGATGGCCCGCTCCTGCGCCCCGGTGAGCGGAAAGGGCAGCGCGGCGCGGACCTTCTCCTGGAGCGCTCCGGCGAAGCGGCGGGCGACGCCCGGGCGACGGCGCCAGCGGGCGCGGGCGATGGCGAGGGCCAGCTGATGGGCGAAAAGCTCGTCATAGGCGAGGCGTCGGCGCGCCGGGTGGGCGGGCGCGACATCCTCCGCCCGCCGCGGCGCATGGGCCGTCCGCAACGCCTCGGCCCAGCCCGGCCAGCCCTCGCGGGCCAGAAGATGCGGGTCGATCCATTCGGGCAGGGTCGGCAGCCGCGCCAGCGCCGCCACCACCGCCCGCCGCATCTGCCGCCGGCCGAGCCCCTCGGTCAGCGGGTGAAGCGGCTCGGCCAGAGGAATCTCCCCGGCCTTGCCGGGCGGCAGCACATGATCGGGGTGGACGATCTGCAGACGGCCGTCGAATGCCTCGAGCCTGCCCGAGATCGCACGCCGCGCCCCCGTCGGCAGGCTGCGTTCGATCCACGTCCGCCGGGGATGGAAGAAGACGATCTCCAGCGGAAAGCCGGCCGCGTCGCACGCCAGCACCCGCCAGGGCCGCCCCCGCCGGGCCGGGGGACGGTGGGCCTCGATCGTGACATCGAGCACGACCGTCTCGGGCGGCGCGGCCTCGGCAAGGGTTGCGACACGGCGGCGCAAAGCCACCCCGTGCGGCAGGGCGAAGAGCAGATCGACCGGCCGGGTGATCCCGATGCGCGCGAAGAGCGCCGCCCTCTTCGGGCCGACGCCCTCGAGCCGGTCGAGCGGCGCGAAAAGCGGAAAGAGCGCCTCGGGCCGGCCGCCCATCTACCCCTCTGCCTCGCCGAGAAGCCGCAGGAAGCCGGCCTCGTCGATCACCCGCACCCCGAGGGCACGGGCCTTGCGCAGCTTCGACCCCGCCCCCGGCCCGGCGACCACGAGATCGGTCCTGCGCGACACCGAGTTCGACACCATCGCACCGAGCGCCTCGACCCGGGCCTTGGCCTCGTCACGGGTCATGCTGTCGAGATGCCCCGTGAAGACGATGGTCTTGCCGGCCAGCGGGCTTTCGGCCGGCATCTCCATCGGCAGGATCTCGACATGAGGCAGCAGCCGGTCGATCACCGCCCGCTCCCTCGGCTGGTGGAAGGTGAGGACGAGCGAGCGGGCCATCTCGGGGCCGACGCCGTCGATATCGACGAGTTCCCGCCATGCCGGGTTGTCGGGATCGGCCGTCTGCACCGAGCGGCAGAGACGGGCGATCTGCATGAAATGGCGCACAAGGCCGGCGATGATCGCCTCGCGCCGCGCCCAGCCGGCCGGCAGGGAAGCCGCGAGGAAGGCCCGGAGCGCCGCCTCGTCATCCTCCCGGGGCGGATGATCGGCGCACACCTTCGCGCAGGCCGGCCGCAGATGGTCGATCAGGGTGCGGGCGAGATCGGCATTGACGCCCTCGGCCTCGGTCAGCTCCCAGAATTCGGGGCCGCCCCCGGCCGCATCCACCGTCCGCAGGAAGTCGTCCCAGGTGCGGAAATGACGCGCGAGGGTCAGCGACGCGACCTCGCCGACATGGCGGATGCCGAGGGCGTGGATGAAGCGGTTGAGCTCGATGCGGCGGGCGCGGCGGATGGCGTCGAACAGCTTCTGCGCCGATTTCGGCCCCCAGCCCTCGAGCTGCGGCAGATCGGCGCCGTGACGCGCCTCGAGGGTGAAGATGTCGGCCGGCTCGCAGATCCAGCCCAGCTCGTGGAAGCGGCGGATCTGCTTCTCGCCGAGCCCCTCGATATCGAAGGCGCGACGGGAGACGAAATGCCTGAGCCGCTCGACCACCTGCGCCGGACAGCCGAGACCGGCGATGCAGCGGCGCACCGAATCGCCCGGCTCGCGCACGGCGAGGGAGCCGCAGACCGGGCAATGGTCGGGAAAGACGAAGGGTTTCGAATCGGGCGGGCGGCGCGCAAGATCGACATCGGCGATCTGGGGGATGACGTCGCCCGCGCGATAGACCAGCACCCAGTCGCCCTCGCGGATGTCCTTGCCGCCCCGGATCGGCTGCCCCTGCGAATCGACGCCGTGAATGTAGTCCTCGTTGTGAAGGCTGGCGCGCCTGACGACCACCCCGCCGATCGTCACCGGCCTGAGCTCGGCCACGGGCACGAGCGCTCCCGTCCGCCCCACCTGGATGCGGATCTTCTCGAGCACGGTCCAGGCCTTCTCGGCCGGGAACTTGTGGGCGATCGCCCAGCGCGGCGCCGTGGCGGTGAAACCGAGCCGCTCCTGAAGCGACAGGTCATCGACCTTGTAGACCACGCCGTCGATGTCGTAGCCGAGCGTGGCGCGGTTCTCCTCGAACCACCTGTAGCGCTCGGCCAGCCCGACAGGGCCGTGGCAGAGGCGGATGAGCGGGTTGATCGGGAAGCCGAAGCGGCCGAGCCGGCGGTAGGCGCCCATCTGCGTGTCGGCCAGCGGCTCGGAAAGCTCGCCCCAGCCCCAGGTCCAGAAATGGAGCTTGCGTTCGGCGGTCACGTTCGGATCGAGCTGCCGCAGCGAACCCGCGGCGGCGTTGCGCGGATTGGCGAAGGGCTTGAGGCCGCGGGCCTTCTGCCGCTCGTTGAGCGCCTCGAAATCGGCATGGGTCATGTAGACCTCGCCGCGCACCTCGAGCACCTCCGGCGCCCCGGCGATCTCCTGCGGGATGTCGTGGATGGTCATGGCGTTGGCGGTGACATCCTCGCCCTCGCGCCCGTCGCCGCGGGTGGCCGCGAGCACCAGCTGGCCGTATTCGTAGCGCAGGGAGATCGAAAGGCCGTCGATCTTGGGTTCGGCAGTATAGTCGATCACCACTTCGGGGCCGAGGCCGAGAAAACGGCGGATCCGCCGATCCCACTCGAGGATCTCCTCGGGTGCGAAGATGTTGTCGAGCGAGTAGAGCGGCACCTTGTGGCGCACCCTGGCAAAGCCCTCCGCCGGGGGCGCGCCGATGCGATCGGTCGGGCTGTCGGGGCGCTTGAGATGGGGAAAGCGGCTCTCGATCGCCCGGTTGCGCTGCTTGAGCCGGTCATATTCGGCATCGGAAATGAAGGGCTGCGCCTCGACATAATAGGCCCGGTCGGCGGCGTTGAGGATCCGGGCGAGACGCGCGAGCTCGATCTTCGCCTCCTCCTCGGTCAGCGCCTCCACGGGCTTGTCGGAGATCTGACGGACGAGGGCGAGGGCTTCGGCATATGCGTGCGACGCGGCTTCCGCGCCGCTCGTGCCCTGTTCCTTGTCGGCCATGGGGCCCTCCCTTCTCTCACTCGCCCCTCTTTACGGCCTCGGCCGACGCCGGTCCAGAGAAGGGGAAGGGATGGCGCAACGGCCCGAACGGAAGCGGCGGCGCCCGAAGCGGGCCGGCCGCGCTCCTCGCGCGAGGAAGCGGGCGGGGCAAGCGGAACAAGGGCGTGAAGCGCCCTGCGAGGAACCGGAGCAGGCGGCGAACGGTCAGCCGCCGGTAGTGTTCATGTGGCGCGAGATGCGACCGGCGACGGTGCGGCGCGAATAGTCGAAGTCATGGCCTTTCGGCTTGCGACGGATGGCGGCGCGAATCGCCTCGACCACTGGCGCGTCGTCCTCGGGGTTCTCGCGCAGCACCTTGCGCAGATCGGCCGCCTCCTCCTGGCCGAGGCATTGATGCAGCTCGCCGATGCAGGTGAGGCGCACCCGGTTGCAGCTTTCGCAGAAATTGTGGCTGAGCGGGGTGATGAAGCCGATGCGCTGCCCGGTTTCGGCCAGGCGGACATAACGCGCCGGCCCGCCGGTGCGCTCGGGTGTCTCGACGAGGGTGTAGCGCTCGGCGAGCCGCGCCCGCAGATCCTCGAGCGACCAGTATTGGCCCAGCCGCTGCTCGTTGCCGATGTCGCCCATCGGCATCACCTCGATGAAGGTGATGTCCATGTCGTCCTCGGCACACCAGCGGACGAGGTCGAAGAGCTCGTCTTCGTTGAAGCCCTTGAGGGCGACGGTGTTGATCTTGACCCGAAGCCCGGCCTTGCGTGCCGCCTCGATGCCGGCCAGCACCTTGTCGAGACTGCCCCAGCGGGTGATCCTGCGGAACTTGTCGGGGTCGCGCGTGTCGAGCGAGACATTGACCCGCTTCACGCCGCAAGCGGCCAGCTCCTCGGCGTGACGGGCAAGCTGGGAACCATTGGTGGTCAGCGTGAGCTCCTTCAGCGCCCCGCTTTCCAGATGACGCGACATGGCGCGGAAGAAGGTCATGATGCCCCGGCGCACGAGCGGTTCGCCCCCGGTGACCCGGAGCTTCTCGACCCCGAGCGATATGAAGACGGAACAGAGCCGGTCCAGCTCCTCGAGGGTGAGAAGCTCGCGCTTGGGCAGGAAGGTCATGTTTTCCGACATGCAGTAGACGCAGCGGAAATCGCACCTGTCCGTCACCGAAACGCGCAGATAGGTGATGGCCCGCTGAAACGGGTCGACAAGGGGAGGCGGCGTGCGCCGTGCCGGTCCTGCCAGTCCTGCATCCTGTTCCATGAAGTCAGACTAGGCGATCCCGTCCATCCGCACAAGGCCACCGCGCAAACGAGCCGGGGCGGAGCGGGGAAGTGTCATGCCGCCGCAAGCGCGAAACACGCCGGCTCGGGCCGCAGCACGACGAGAGGGCCGACGGTCCTTTCCCCCGGCGTCTTCCTCGTTGCGGGGTTTCGGCACAGCTTTCGGGGGGGCGCGTCCTGCACCCCGGAACCTGCGCCCGGAAAAGGTGCGTCCCACGGAAACGGCAGCCCCGCCCGGGAGCGTCCGGCGGGCCTCAGGCCATGCCCCCCTCGCTGGCAAGGAGTCGCGGATCGATGCCGAGGGAGCGGATCGCCTTTTCCCACTTGGCGCCATGATCGGCCCCGAAGAGAAGCTCGTCATCGGCTTCGGCGACAAGCCAGCCATTGGCGGCCAGCTCCCCTTCGAGCTGGCCCGGCGCCCAGCCGGCGTAGCCGAGGGCGAACATCGAACGGCGCGGCCCGGCCCCGCGGGCGATATCCACGAGGATGTCGCGCGTCGCCGTCAGCGCATAGTCGGCGCCGATGCGCATGGTTCCGCCCTGTGTGGCGTATTCGCTCGTGTGCAGGACGAAGCCGCGCCCCGGCTCCACCGGCCCGCCCATCTGCACGCGGATCTCCTCGCTGGCCGGCGGGCGGGGAATGTCGAGCTGTTCGAGAAGCTGGCCCAGGGTCAGATCCGGCATCGGCTTGTTGACGATGATGCCCATCGCCCCGTCGGCGGAATGGGCGCACAGATAGATCACGCTCTTCTGGAAGCGCGGATCGCCCATCCCCGGCATGGCGACGAGCAGCTTGCCCGCGAGCGTGTCCTCACGCCGTGCCATCGTCTTCTCCTTCGCGGACGCCTCTTCCCTCTCAACGTCTGTGGTCATGCAGACAAGATGTGGGCGCAGGGTTCCCCGTGCAAGGGGGCGTGGCGCCTGCCCTCCCCAAAACGTGACCACGCCGCCGCCCCGTGGCGATTGCACGCGGCGCCGCTTTGCCCGAGATTGGCGCCATGATGACCGGAACGCGCTCCTCCTTTCGGCCCTTCCTCGGCCGGGCGATCGCCCTCCTGGCGCTTCTCGCCCTGCCGGGGGTGGCCCTGCCCTCGGAACATGCCCCCTACCGGCTCGAGCTTCGCGAGGGCTGGCACCGCGCCGACGGCCGCCATGTCGCCGCCATCGACATCCGCCTTGCCGAAGGCTGGAAGACCTACTGGCGCGTGCCGGGCGCAGCCGGCATCCCCCCTGCCTTCCGCTGGCGCCGGCGCGAGAACGTCGCCCGGATCGAGATCGCCTGGCCGCGGCCGCGGCCCTTCGTCGTCAGCGGGCTCGAGAGCATCGGCTACAAGCACAGACTGGTGCTGCCGCTGATCGTCACGCCGAAGGACCCGTCGAAACCGGTGCGGCTCGAGGGCGAGATCGATTTCGGAGTGTGCAGCGACGTCTGCGTGCCGGCACGCGAGAAGATCCGTCTTCTCCTGTCGCCCCGGCGCGGCAGGCCGGACCCCGTCATCGCCGCCGCGCTCGACGAGCGGCTGCCCGAGGCTTCTTCGGCCCGTGCCCGTTGCACCATCCGCCCGCGCGAGGGCGGCTTCGCGGTCACCGCCCGCATCACCGGCACGGCAAGACCGTCCCGGAAGGCCAGGGCGATCGTCGAGCTGCCGGGAGACGATCTGTGGGTGCGCTCCGTCGCCATGCAGCCCGAAGCGGACGGCTTTTCCGCCGCCGCCGAGATCGACGATTACGGCGACGGCAACACCGCCATCGCCCGCGAGGACATCCGCATCACCCTTCTCGACGGCGCGGCAAGCTACGAGATCAGGGGCTGCGCCCCCGAATGAACCGGCAGAAGGCGGGCGGCCACGCCCCCCGCTCGGCAACGGCGCCTTTCCCGAGCGATGCCCCTGAAGCAGGTGGTACAGGACGGGCGCGAGAACGCCCGTCGCCGCGGCCGGCAGCGCCCCGCCCTCGCCACGCTCTGCTCCGCGGAACCCCGCCCCGGCCTCTCCCCGGCTGCCTTCCCTCCGGGAATGCCCCGCGTGCCTGCCGATCCAGGGGCACCGCGGCCGCTGCGGGGGCCCTCACCCTTTCGCTGCCGTATCCGCCTTCGCGAGCGCATGGGCCCAGCGCGAGATCGTGCCCGCCCCCATGCAGACCAGCATGTCGCCCGGTCGCGCCTCGCGGGCAAGCAGCGCCGCCAGTTCCCCGGGCCCGTCCACCGTCTCCACATGACGGTGGCCGGCGGCGCGCAACCCCTCGACGAGATGGGCCCGGTCCGCCCCCGCGATCGGTTCCTCGCCGGCCGGATAGACCTCGGCCAGCGCCACGATGTCGGCATCGTTGAAGGCGGTGCAGAAATCGTCGAAGAGCCGCGCAAGGCGGGTGTAGCGATGGGGCTGATGCACCGCGATCACCCGCCCTTCGGTCGCCTGCCGGGCCGCCTTGAGCACGGCGGCGATCTCGACCGGATGATGGGCGTAGTCGTCGATGACGGTGACGCCGTTCACTTCGCCCACCCGGGTGAAGCGCCGCTTCACTCCCGCAAAGCCGGCCAGCGCCTCGCGAATCACCGCCTCGGAAACGCCGAGATGACGGGCCACGGTGATGGCTGCAAGCGCGTTCGCGACATTGTGCTCCCCCGTCATCGGCAGCCCGAGGCGCCCCATCGAGCGGTTCTCGTCGGCCAGGAACACCTCGAAGGAAGCGCGTCCCCCCTCGAAGACGAGATCGCGAGCCTGCACATCGGCCTGGGGATTGAAACCGTAGCTCTTCACCCGCCGGTCGGTGATCTCGGCGGCCAGCCGCTGCACCTCGGGATGATCGAGGCAGAGGACGGCGAGCCCGTAGAAGGGAATGTTGCTGACGAAGGCGTGAAAGGCCGCGCGCAGCGCCTCGAACGAGCCCCAGTGTTCGAGATGCTCCGGGTCGATATTGGTCACGACGGCGATCGTCGCCGGCAGGCGGTTGAAGGAGCCGTCGCTCTCGTCGGCCTCGACCACCATCCATTCGCCACGGCCGAGCCGGGCATTGGAACCATAGGCCTGGATGATGCCGCCGTTGATGACCGTGGGGTCGAGCCCGCCGGCGTCGAGCAGCGTCGCCACCATCGTGGTGGTGGTGGTCTTGCCATGGGTGCCGGCGACGGCCACGTTCGATCTGAGCCGCATGAGCTCGGCCAGCATGTCGGCCCGGCGCACCACCGGCAGATGGCGGCGCCGCGCCTCGCGGAGCTCGGCATTGTCGGGGCGGATGGCCGAGGAGACCACCACCACCTCCGCATCTTCGAGATTCTCCGCCCGCTGACCGATGAAGATCCGCGCCCCGAGAGCGGCGAGGCGGCGGGTGATGTCGCTCTCGACGAGATCCGACCCCTGCACCCTGTAGCCGAGATTGAGCAGCACTTCGGCGATGCCCGACATGCCGATGCCGCCGATGCCGACGAAATGGATCGGGCCGATATCGGTGGGCAGCTTGGTGGCGGGGCTCATGCGACTCTCCCTCGGGTCACGTCATGCCGTCGTGGCGGGCGCCGCGCGGCGCGCGGCCACCTCCGTCACGAGATCGGCAAGTTCCTCTGCCGCATCGGGCCGGCCGAGGGCAAGGGCCGCCGCCGCCATCGCCGCCGCCCGGGGCGGGTCGCCGAGGATGTCGGCGATTTCCTGCCGAAGCCGCCCGGACGTGAAGTCGGGCTCGGGGATCACCACCGCCGCTTCCGCCTCGGCGGGGCCGCGGGCATTGGCGGTCTGATGATCATGGGTGGCGATCGCCAGCGGCACATAGATCGCCGGCCGCCCGACGACGTTGATCTCGGAAACGGTCGAGGCACCGGCCCGGGCGATGACGAGCTGGGCTTCGGCGAGCCGACGGGCCATGTCGTCGAAGAAGGGGGCGATTTCGGCGTGAATGCCGGCGGCCCGGTAGGCGGCCTCGACCCGGACCCGGTCCTCGGGCCGCACCTGCTGGGCGACCCGCAACCGCGCGCGCAGCGCCCCGGGCAGGGCCGCCAGCGCCGCCGGCACCACATCGGAAAGCACCCGCGCCCCCTGGCTGCCACCGGTGACGAGGAGGGAGATCGGCCCCGCCTCGGGCGGCATGTAGGGCGCCCCGGCCCGAGCACGGATCGCGGCTCGCACCGGATTGCCGACATGCACGCCCGTCACCCCCTCGGGCAGTACGGTCGGCCACATGCCGAGCGCCAGCGCGTCCACCCGGCGTGCAAAGAGGCGGTTGACCCGCCCGAGCACCCCGTTCTGCTCGTGGATCACCCGCGGGATACGGCGCAGCGTCGCCGCCGCCATCGCCGGGAAGGCCGGATAGCCGCCGAAACCGACGACGATATCGGGGCGCGCGCGACGAAAGCGCATCTGCGCCGCCGCCACCCCGGCCACGAGGCGGAAGGGGGCGAGAAGCCGCTGCAGCGGAGCGCGACCGGCCCATGTTCCGCTTGCGACGACGATGCGCGGCACCGCCTCGGGAAAGCCGCCGGCATAGCGGACGCCGCGGCTGTCGGTCAGAAGGGAGACGCGCCAGCCGCGCGCGAGCAGCACCTCCGCCAGCGCCTCGGCCGGGAACATGTGCCCGCCGGTTCCCCCGGCCGCGAGAACGGCGTGAGGGGCCGGCACGCGCCCTTCCCCTTCGGTGCGGACATGCCCCGTCATGGGGATCTCCGCCCGACAAGCGCGGCCGGCGAGATGCCGCCTCCGCCTGCAGGCGTCGCGTGCAGCGGCCGGCGCAGCCAGACCTCGAGCTCGCCCTGGGGCCGCGAGCGGGTGAGGGCGAGAAGCAGCCCGACGACGATCGCCGAGGCCAAGAGCGAGGAACCGCCATAGGAAATGAAGGGCAGCGTCATCCCCTTGGCCGGCAGCAGCCGCACCGCCACGCCCATGTTGACGAAGGCCTGGAACCCCAGCAGCGCCACCAGGCCGACCCCGGCATTGCGGATGAACGGGTCGCGCTCGCGCATCAGCCGCGCCAGCGACCGCAGGATGATCACGAGATAGAGCGCGATGACGAGGAGCACCAGCACGAGGCCGTATTCCTCCGCCGCCACCGCGATCACGAAATCGGTATGGGCATCGGGGAGCCACTGCTTGACCGTTCCCTCCCCGACGCCGACACCGAAGAGACCGCCTTCGCGGATGGCGTCGAGCGCATAGGCGAGCTGGGTGTTGGGATCGACCTCGGAGGTGAGGAAACCGTCGATCCGGCGGGCGAAATGCTCCGACAGGTTATAGGCGACCGCCATGCCGATCGAACCGGCAAGGCCGATGCCGATGAGCAGCGCCAGCGAACCGCCGCCGACGAAATAGACCACCGCCCAGCTGATGACCACGAGGGCCGACTGGCCGAAATCGGGCTGGATCACCAGCAGACCGACCACCAGCATCATCAGGAAGAAGGAAATCAGCCGGCCGGGGGGCGCGTGCGGGTCGATCGCGGCGGCGATCATCCAGCCGCTCACCACCATCAACCCCGGCTTGACGAATTCGGAAGGCTGGAGCGAGGCGAAGCCGAGGGAATACCACCGCACCGCCCCCTTGCCGTAATCGGTGCCGAGGAAGGGCAGGAGGACGAGGGAGAGGAAGGCGGCGGCAAAGAGGATCGTGCCGAAGCGACGCACCCCTTTCGGGCTCAGCATGGAGAGGGCGATCACCACGCCGACCGCCACGACCGCGAAGACGATCTGGCGTTCGACGAAATGGAAGGGCGGCAGGTCGTTGCGTTCGGCCAGGGGCACCGAGGCCGCGAAGGCGAGAAGGAGTCCTAGCGCGACGAGCAGCATCGTCGCCACGAGGCTGCCATGATCGAGCGTGCGCCACCACCGTGGCAGAAGGGCCTCGCCCTCCCCCGCCGGCGAAAGATCGCCATGGGCAATTTCCGTCATCCGCCTGTCCTGCCCGTTCCCGCCTGTCGCCGGCCGACCTTCCCCGGGCCTGTGCCGCGCCTTGCCTCTCCCCGGCCTGTGCCGGGTCCGCCTTACCGCCCCGGCCGGCCCCTCTTCGGGAGCTGCTGACCGGGTTTTCCCACTCTAACCCGATTCCACGGCGCCCGCCACCCTCGGCCGGGTCTTCCCCCGCGGAAGGGCGGTCGGGCTCGTCCCGTCGCCCCGGGCGTGGACACGACGACGAAACGGATCCTTTCCTTCTCCCTTCGCGGTGTTTCGCCCGGATTTCCGGCCGCGAGAACCCCGAAGGGGAGCGAGACGGACCTGGCGCTCCCCGCGACCTGCCCCGGCCCGTGCCCGGAAAGATCCGCCCCGAAGCGACGGAGCCGCGGGAAAGAACCGGTGGCGGCGATGCGTGCCTTCCCGCCTCATCCCGAAGCCTCCCGGATCGCGAGAGAGCACCGCTCCTCCGCCGGATCGGGATGCGTTACCCCGAGGCGTAGAACCCGCCCCCCGCGCCGGCAGGCGGGCTCCGGGCGGCACCCCCGGGCACGCCCTACCCGGTCATGCGTCCTTCAGGGCGGCGACGCAGCGCGTGAAGTCCTCGCCACGCTCGGCAAAGTCGCGATACTGGTCGAAGCTGGCGGCCGCGGGCGCAAGCAGCACCGTCTCGCCCGAGACGGCCTCCGCAGCGGCGCGCGCCACCGCCCGCTCCATCGTGCCGCAGATCTCGAAGGGCACCCGCCCCTCCAGGGTCCGGGCGAAGCTCTCGGCCGCCGCGCCGACGAGATAGGCCTTTACCACATGACGCAGCGCCGGCTCGATGCCCGCCAATCCGCCCTCCTTGGCCTCGCCGCCGGCGATCCAGCGCGCCGGGCCGTGGGCGGCGAGGGCGAGGGCGGCGCTGGCGACATTGGTCGCCTTGGAATCGTTGACGAAACGGACCCCGCCCCGCTCCCCCACCAGCTGTCCGCGATGGGGCAGCCCCTCGAAGCTGGCCAGGGCCGGCGCGATCTCGCGCGGCGCCAGCCCCAGCGCCCGGAGCACGCCCCAGGCGGCGGCGGCGTTCTGCCAGCCCGCGCGTCCCCTGAGCGCCGGCAACGCCCGCAGGTCGAGCGAGGCCACCTGCCGCCCCTTGCGCCACTCGGCGAGAAAGCCCTTGCGAACCACCACGTCCCAGCCCTTGCCCGAGAGCTTCCGCCCCGTCGCCACGCGGATGACGCGGCCGGGTTCCTCGGCACCGATCTGGTTGGCGAGAAAGACACCCTCGGCCTCGTCCACCCCGATCACCGCCCGGTCGGGGCCGCCCTCGGCGAAAAGCCGGCGCTTGGCCGCGAAATAGCCGCCGATGCCGCCGTGACGGTCGAGATGATCGGGAGAAAGGTTGAGGAAGACGGCGATGTCGGGCGTGAGCGCGCGCGCAAGCTCGCTCTGGTAGGAGGACAGCTCGAGCACCACCACCTCGCCCGCGACGGGCGGCGCAAGATCGAGCACGCCGACGCCGATATTGCCGCCGAGCTGGGTCGGCCGGCCGTTCTCCTTCAACACATGGTGGATGAGAGCCGAGGTGGTGGACTTGCCGTTCGAGCCGGTCACCGCCACCACCCGGGGGATGCGGTCGAAACGGCTCCAGTCGGCCTGCCCCCAGGAG
The DNA here is from genome assembly GCA_026989275.1 of Albidovulum sp. Lineage (GTDB taxonomy): Bacteria > Pseudomonadota > Alphaproteobacteria > Rhodobacterales > Rhodobacteraceae > WFPA01. Next base: position 53,122 of record JALSJQ010000047.1, on the reverse strand, counting down.
CGGAAGAAGAGACCGATGTCGTTGTCCACCGGCACGCCCGCCATCATCGCCGCGGCGATGACGGGATGGGGCGCAGGGTAGAGATGGGGAATGCCCGGCGAGACGACGAGCAGCGAGAAGCCCTGCCAGTCCTCCGGCCGTCCTCCCCCCCGAAGAAGGGTGAAACCCGCCTGGCGGGCACGCTCGCGGGCGGCGGCGCCGTCGTCATGCACATGAACCTCGGCCCCACCCGCAACGAGCGCCCTCGCCGCCGCCAGTCCCGAGCGACCGAGCCCGAGCACCGCCACCTTCCGGCCCTCATACCCCTTCACCGGGATCATGCCGGCTTCCCTCCCTGTCCTTCATCCGGCGCCTTCATCCGCCGCCGGTACCGGGCTTCTCCATGCTGCTTCATGCACCGTCCGTCCTGCAACCTCTGGCCGGCCGCGCCCGTGCCGGGCCCGGCCCACGGCGCCGCACCCTCAGCGAACCTTGAGCGTCGCGAGCCCGATCAGCGCCAGCACCAGCGCGATGATCCAGAAGCGGATGACGATCTGCGATTCCTTCCACCCCTTCTTCTCGAAATGGTGATGAATCGGCGCCATCAGGAACACCCGCCGGCCGGTCAGCTTGAAATGGGCGACCTGGATCATCACCGAAAGCGCCTCGATCACGAACAGTCCGCCGACGATGGCAAGGACGATCTCGTGCTTGATCGCCACCGCGATCGCCCCGAGGGCCCCGCCGATGGCGAGCGAGCCCGTATCGCCCATGAAGACGGCGGCCGGCGGCGCGTTGTACCACAGGAAGCCGAGTCCGCCACCGATGAGGGCGGCCACGAAGATCAGGAGTTCTCCCGCCCCCGGCACATAGGGCACTTCGAGATAGGTCGAGAAGTCCACCCGGCCGACGGCATAGGCGATGATGCCGAGCGCGGCGGCGGCGATCATCACCGGCATGATGGCAAGGCCGTCGAGCCCGTCCGTGAGGTTGACGGCGTTGGCCGCCCCGGCGATCACCAGCATCGAGAAGGGAATGAAGAACCAGCCGAGATTGATGTAGACTTCCTTGAGGAGCGGCAGCGCCAGCCTCCAGGCCAGCGGGTCGGGGTGGATCGCGGCGGCCCACCACCCCGCAATGCCGGCAAGGAGGAGCTCGATCGCGAAACGCACCCGCCCCGGCACGCCCCTGTGGGAATTGGCCGACACCTTGGCGTAATCGTCGGCAAGGCCGATGAGGCCGTAGCTGACCGTCACGAACATCACCAGCCAGACATGGGGGATGTCCCAGCGGGCCCACAGCACGGTGGCCGTGGTGAGGGCGGCGAGGATGAGCAGGCCGCCCATGGTCGGCGTGCCGGCCTTCTCGAAATGCCCCTCCGGCCCGTCCTCGCGGATCGGCTGGCCGTTCTTCTGCCGCCGGCGCAGCATGTCGATCAGCGGCCGGCCGAAGAGAAGCCCGACGAGAAGGGCGGTGAAGAAGGCGCCGCCGGCGCGAAAGGTGATGTAGCGAAAGAGGTTGAAGAGATCGCCACCATCCGAGAATTGCGAAAGATAGTAGAGCATCAGCGCCCCTTCCTGCTGCCGCCGGTTTCCCCGCCGCCACCCGGCCCCGCCATGCCGACTCCATCACCGGCCGCGCCGGTTGCCACGCCCGGGCGGCCGCGCCCGGGTTGCCCCAGATGCGCGATGGCGTCAACCACGCGCGCGAGACCGACGCCGTTCGAACCCTTCACGAGCACGACATCGCCGGGCCGGAATAATTCCTTGAGATGCGGCAGCAGCGCCGCAGCCGTCTCGACATGAAGCCCCCGCCGCGCCGGCGGCAGGGCCCCGGCCAGCGCCTTCATGCGCGAACCGACCATGTGCACCCGGTCCACCGCGGCCATCGCCGGCAGCCCGGCCAGCGCGGCGTGATAGGCCGCCTCGTCCTCGCCGAGCTCGAGCATGTCCCCGAGAATGGCGATCCGCCGCCCGCCACCGCGCGGTGCGAGGCGGGCCAGCGTCTCGAGCGCCGCCGCCATCGAGGCGGGGTTGGCGTTGTAGGCGTCGTCGATCAGGGTGAGGGCGTTCTCGTGCTCGACCGGATCGAGCGGCACATCGAGAAGCCGGCCGCGCCCCGGCGGCGGCCGCCAGCGACCGAGGGCCATGAGCCCGCGGGCGAGATCGCCCCGCACCGCCTCGAGCGTCGCCAGCGCGCCCAGCGCGTTGAAGGCGAAATGGGCGGCCGGCGTCGCCAGCTTGAAGAGGATCGGCCGGCCCGCCCTCTCGGCCTGCGCGACGAGCCCCGCCGCCGAGAGGCGCAGACGAACGAGCCGCCAGTCGGCAGGCGCCCTCTGCGCAAAACGGACGACCCCGCCCCCCGCCGTTGCGGCGGCCCGGGCCAGCACCTCCGCTCCCGGCGCGTCGGCATTGACGACGGCCGTGCCGCCCGGCACGAGCCCCGCGAAGATCTCGGACTTGGCGCGGGCCACGTCCTCGAGATCGGCGAAAGCCGCCATATGGGCCGGGGCGATGGTGGTGACGAGGGCGACATCGGGCCGGGCAAGGCGCGCGAGCAGGGCGATTTCGCCCGGAGCGTTCATGCCGATCTCGACGATGGCGAAGTCGCTCCCCGCCGGCATGCGCGCGAGGGTCAGCGGCACGCCCCAGTGATTGTTGAAGCTGCGCTCGGCCGCATGAACCTTCCCGGAGGCGGCCAGCATGACGCGCAGCATCTCCTTGGTCGAGGTCTTGCCGACCGAACCCGTCACCGCGATCACCCGCCCCCGCAGCCGCGCCCGCGCACGGGCCGCAAGCCGTTCGAGCGCCTTCTGCACGTCCTCGACGAAAATCAGCGGGAAATCTCCGGACAGTCCTTCGGGCCGCCGGGAGACGAGTGCGGCGGCCGCGCCGGCACGGGCGGCGTCGGCGACGAAATCGTGCCCGTCGCGCCGGTCCTTCAGCGCGACGAAGAGATCACCCGGGACGAGGCTGCGGCTGTCGATCGAGAGCCCGCCGACACCCGCCCCCCGCGGCGCGCCCGAAACCTCGCCCCCCGCGGCCCGTGCCAGCTCGTCCCAGCGCCACAGCGGCGCCACGCCCGCCTGCTGTCCCGTCACCGTCCCGCCCATCGCATCCGGCCCTTCGCTCATGGCTCCCGCCCCTCGATCGCGGCCACGGCCAGCGAGGCCTGTTCGGCATCGTTGAAAGGATAGGTGACATCGCCGACGATCTGGCCGCTCTCATGGCCCTTGCCGGCGACGAGGAGCGCATCGCCCGGCGCGAGCATCGCCACCGCCCGCAGGATCGCCTCGGCCCTGTCGGGGATCTCCGTCGCGCCGGGACAGCCTTCGCGAATGGCGGCGCGGATCGCGGCCGGGTCCTCCGTGCGCGGATTGTCGTCGGTGACGATGACCACGTCCGCCCCTTCCGCCGCCGCCCGGCCCATCAGCGGCCGCTTGGCCCGGTCCCGGTCGCCGCCGGCGCCGAAGACCACCACCAGCCGGCCCATCACATGAGGCCGGAGGGCGGCAAGCGCGGTGGCGAGCGCGTCGGGGGTATGGGCGTAATCGACGAAGACCGGCGCCCCGTGCGCGCGGCGCGCCACCTCCTCCATGCGCCCGCGCACGGTCCGCAGGCGCGGCAGGATCGCGAAGGCCTCCTCGGCGGTGATGTCGCCGGCACTCGCCGCCAGAAGCGCCGCCGCAAGGGCATTCGTCGCCTGAAAGCCGCCGACGAGGCCGAGCCGCGCCATCTGCACCCGCCCGCGCCAGGCGAAGCGGAGCTTCTGCCCGCCCTCCTCGAAACGGTGGTCGAGAAGGACGAGATCGGCCAGCGGATCATGGCCGAGGGTGACGACATCGAGCCCCCGCGCGCGCGCCCGGGCCGCCACCTCCGCCCCCCTGGCGTCGTCGAGATTGACGACCACCCGCGCCCCCGGCGGCAGAAGCTTGTCGAAAAGGCGCATCTTGGCGGCGAAATAGGCGGCGAAGTCGCGGTGATAGTCGAGGTGGTCCTGCGAGAAGGTGGTGAAGGCGCCGGCCGCGAGCCGCACCCCGTCGAGCCGGCGCTGGTCGAGCCCGTGGGACGAGGCTTCCATCGCCACGAGATCGATGCCGGCATCGGCCATGTCCGCCAAGTGGCGGTGCAGGGTGATCGGGTCGGGAGTGGTGCGGCCGAGGGGCGCGCTCCAGCCGCCCTCGATGCCGGTGGTGCCGACATTGACGGCGGCAAGACCGGCCAGCTCCCACAGCTGGCGCGTGAAACACGCGACCGAGGTCTTGCCGTTGGTGCCGGTCACCGCCACCACATGGCCGGGCTGGCGCCCGAACCAGCGGGCGGCGGCATGGGCGAGATCGCGCCGGGGATCGGCACTCACGATCAGGGCCCGATCCGGCGGCATGGCCCTTTCGGAACGGATCAGCGCCGCGCCTTCCGCATCGGTCAGGACGGCCGCGGCGCCGCGCGCCAGGGCATCGGCAGCAAAGCGCGCGCCGTGGGTGGCGCTGCCCGGCAGGGCGGCGAAGAGATGGCCGGGGCCGACCGCACGACTCGAGAGGGCAAGGCCGGTGACCGTCACGTCGGGCACGCCGGGCAGCCCGCCCTCGGGCAGAAGGCCCAGGGCGGAGAGCGGCCGCGTTCGGTCTGCCTCCTCCCGCCGCGGCACTCGGTCGCTCCGGTTGTCGTCGTCCATGACGCCCCCTGCCCTGCTCCCCTTCCGGGCCGCTCCTCTCGCCCGGGGCTCCGCCTGCCTAGACCGAGCCCGCCCTTCGGGGCAAGTGCCGGATCGGTCATGGGCACGCGGCTGCCGAAATCCCCTCATTCGGCCGCCGGGGACATCTCCGGCGACGAGGGCCAGAGCCCCAGGAGCGGCGCGATCCGCTCGACGATGGCGCCGGCCGTGGGGGCCGCTGTCCAACCGGCCGAGCGGCGCGCCTCGCCCGCAGCCTCGATCGAGGGTTCGTCGAGCGTGACGACGATCACATAGCGCGGATCGTCGGCGGGAAAGAAGCCGGCGAAGGTTGCAAGGGTCTTCCCTTCCTCATAACCGCCGCCGGGCTTGGGCTTGTCGGCAGTGCCGGTCTTGCCGGCGACCGGCCAGCCGGGCACGTCGGCCATCCGCGCCGTGCCGCGGGTGACCACCTTCCGCAGCATCGTCCGCACGGCGCGGGCCGTCTCGGCGGACATCGCCCGCGGCCCGGGAGGGCGCGACCGCCGGCGCAGGAGCGTCGGCACCACCTTGCGCCCGCCATTGGCGATGGTCGCATAGGCCGCGGCAAGATGCAGCTGGGTGACGGAAATGCCGTGCCCATAGGCGATGGTCATGGCCGAGAGCTCGCTCCAGCGCGCGGGCAGGAGCGGCTTCACACCCCGTGCTTCCGGCAACTCCACGGAGAGCGGCTCCAGAAGGCCGAGCCGCGCGAGAAAGGCCCGCTGCCGCTGCGGCCCGATCTTCTGCGCGAGCCGCGCCGCCCCGATGTTCGAGCTCCTGACGATCACGTCGGTCAGCGTCAGGCGGGGGCCGTAATCGTGAAAGTCGCGAATGGTGAAGCGCCCCCATTTCAGCGGCCCCCTCGTGTCGATCAGCGTGTCGGGGGTGGCGATGCCCTCCTCGAGCGCCTCGGCCGCCACGAAGGGCTTGAAGACCGAACCGAGCTCGTAAAGACCCTGCACCGGGCGGTCGAAGGTCGGTCCTTCGCCGGGGCGGGCCTCGAGAGCGGCCCTCGCCGCCGAGGCCCGGTCGTTCGGGTCGAAATCCGGCAGGGACGCCAGGGCCAGGATCTCGCCGGTCGCCGCATCCATGACGACGGCACCCGCGCCCTTCGCCCCGTAGAGCGCCATGGCATCGGCGAGGAGCCGCTCCACCTCCGCCTGCACGCCGAGATCGAGCGAGAGCACCACGGGCGCGCCCCGACGCGCCGGATCCGACAACATCCCGTCAAGCGCCTTCTCGACACCGGCCAGACCGACGATCTCGGCGGCCCGCACCCCCTCGCGGCCGAAGCCGGCCCCGCCCAGAACATGGGCCGCCACGGCGCCGTTCGGATAGAAGCGCATCTCGCGGGGCGCGAATTGCAACCCCGGATCGCCGATGTCGAGCACCGCCTGCTGCTGGGCCGGAGACAGGCGCCGCCTGAGCCAGATGAAACGTGTGCCGGAAGCGAAGCGCCGCGCCAGACGCCCGGCGTCGAGATCGGGGAAGATGGCGGCCAGCTCCCGGGCCACGCGCTCGGGCTCGAGCAGCTTGCGCGGCTGCACGTAGAGCGCATTCGTCAGGATGTTGGTGGCCAGGATCCGTCCCTTGCGGTCGGTGATCTCGCTGCGGCTGGCGACCAGCACCTCGCCCCGCCCGTCGCCTGCCCCTTCCTCGTCGGCCTGAAGCGGGATCGTCGCCATCTTGACGGCGACAAGGGCGAAAGCCGTCACGAAGGCGATGATGAGCACGACGATCCGCCCCTGCGCCAGCTCGAACAGGCGGTGCCGGCGTTCGATCAGCAGGGCGCGGCGGTCATGAGCCGGCACGGCACCGTCATCGCCGCCGCCGAAGAGGGCGGGCCGCGTCCGCTCCGCCCGGTGCGCGGCCGATGCCGCGGGGATGACGGGCCCGTGCTTCATCGCCCCTTCTCCCCCTGCCGGTCCGCGATGTCGTCTTGCGGCAGGTTCCGCGGCGGCAGGCTCCCCCGGCCGATCAGCAAGGGACGCCCCGGTCCCGACACGAAGACCGGCTCCTCGGGCCGGCCGGGGCGGCGGTCTGGCCCTTCCTCGCGGAAGGGGATGGCGGAAGGCGGCGCGAAGGCATCGGCCCGCGGCGAGACAAGCCCGAGGAAGGGAAAGTTGAGATCAACCAGCGCCCTGAGCCGGTCGGGCCGGTTGAGAAAGGCCCATTCGGCCCTGAGCTGGGCGATCTCCTCGCGGGTGCCGGCGATCCGGTTCTCGAGGCGGGCGACCTCCTCGCGCACCGCCCGGGTGCGATAGTTCTCGCCATAGGCCCACCAGGCGAAGCCCATCACGGCGAGAATGGCCAGAAGATGCATCAGGACCCGCATCTCACCCTCCCCGCCCCTTGCGCCGCCGGCCCGCGGTTGCGGGCAGGACCGGCAGGCCGAGACTTTCCGGTTCCACCGACCGGGCCGGCGCCTCGGTGCGCCGGGCGATCCGCAACCGCGCCGAGCGCGCCCGCGGATTGGCGGCGATCTCCGCCCCGGACGCCTCGACCGGCTTGCGCGTCAACAGCTCGAAACTGCCCCCGGGCGCCGCTTCCTCCGCGCCATAGCGGTTGCGATGCACCCGCGGCGCCCGCTCCTTGAAGAAGCGCTTGACGATCCGGTCCTCGAGCGAATGGAAGGTCACCACGGCGAGAACCCCGCCCGGGGCCAGCGCCCGTTCGGCGGCGGCAAGACCGCGCACGAGTTCGCCCAGCTCGTCATTGACCGCGATGCGGAGCGCCTGGAAGCTGCGGGTGGCCGGATGGATGCGCCCGCCGCGGCCGCCGCGCCGGGAGGGCATGGCGGCGGCGACGATGGCGGCCAGCCGCCCGGTGGTGGTGATCGGCGCCTGCTCGCGTGCCGCAACGATGGCACGGGCAATGCGGCGCGCATGGCGCTCCTCCCCGTAGAGGCGGAGAATGGCGGCGAGTTCTTCCTCCGACAGCGCCGCCACCAGATCGGCCGCGCTCGGCCCTTCCTGCCCCATGCGCATGTCGAGCGGTCCGTCATGGCGAAAGGAAAAGCCGCGCTCGGGCCGATCGAGCTGCATCGAGGACACGCCGAGATCGAGCACCACTCCGTCGAGGGGCAGGGCTCCAGCCGCTCCGGCGATCTCGTCGAGCCGCCCGAAGGTGCCGGCCACAAGCTCCAGCCGCCCGCCGAATGCCGCCTCGAGCGGCGCGGCCATTTCGAATGCCAGCGGGTCGCGATCGACCCCGATCACCCGCTCGGCCCCGGCCGCGAGCAGGGCGCGCGCGTAGCCGCCGGCACCGAAAGTGCCGTCGAGCCAGGTACCGCGGATCGGAGCGGCATGGGCGAGAATGGCATCGATCAGCACCGGCACATGGGGCGGGGCGTCCACAGGGGGCGGGGCGGCGGCGCCATTCCCGTTCGCCGGCCGTTCGGCGGGAAGGCCGACATGACGCCCTTCCCCCTCCGGGCCGGGCGGCGCAGCAGGCGGCGGGGCGCGATCGTCCTCGCCCATCACGCCCTCCCGTCGTCGTCACTCCCGCCGCTCCCGTCGGTAGCGGCCCCCTGCGCGGCATTGTCCGCCGGCGGATCGACCAGCTCGAAAGGATCGAAGCCGGTGCCGAAGAGCGCGTCGATCGCCTCGGCCTCGACCTTCTCGTGGGCCGCGGGCGACCAGATCTCGAACCGGTCGTTGCGGGCGACGAAAAGCGCCTCGTCCTCGAGCCCGAAATCCGCCCTGAGCTCCGCCGGCAGGACGATGCGGCCATTGGCATCGACCCTGAGTTCCTGCACCCAGGTGGAGAAATAGTATTCGCCGGCCCGCCGCGCCCGGCTGCCGCGCGGGTGGCGGGCGACGGCTTCCTGGTATTCCCGCAGCCGCTCGACGGTCAGGCATTCGAGGCGCCAGCGGCCCGGATCCTCCCTGCGGATCCGCCGCGACCCCGTCAGCACCATCAGCCGCGGCGCCGGCAACTGGTCGGCGACGAGCCCGGCGGCCCGGGCCCGTGCCAGTTCGGGATCCTCGGCCTCGATCACGCGACGGAAGGCGGCCGGGACGGAGAGCCGCCCCTTTGCGTCCACCTTGTGGTGGTGCGTGCCGTAGAACCGTCCCGTCTGCACTGTCCTCGTCGCCCTTTCCTGCCCCTCTCTCCCGGCCCCGACGAAAACGGCGGACCGAGCGCCTTGCCATGCCCGATCCGCCGCCCTCGTTCCCGTCTCCGGGCTGTCCGGCTGCCGTCACCTGGGGGGAGGGTGCTGCTCTTGGCGCCGGATCGTTCTGGTTCGCCGGAAGGGGGCCTGATGAAACCTGCCTCTGGATTCTTGCTTCTCGGGAGAATGCGTAACCCCTTCCGACAGGGGAAAGATGCCATGCCACTCCACACCAATCAATGGTCTTTTATGGAATCTAGATGGGAACAGGTGGGAAAAGCCATCCCAACCACAGGGAGCGGCTCGCCAGACGCACAACATCTGGTGGCAAGATCTCCATTACCCCCCCGATATGGCGCCAGGGCTGCGGGCCATGACGGACCATGCGATCCCATCGCCGCCACCAACGCGCCCCACCGGCCGGCACCGTTTCAGGAACAGGACGCGAACATGGTGGCGAATCAGCGACCCTCCCACACATGCCGCCCCATGCATGGCGAGCGCCCCAGCCACCGCCGAGGCGCTTCTCCGTTCGTTTCCCTCTCTTCCGGCTTTTCCGGCCGCTCTTGCCGACGGGGCCGGCGTCAATCCTCGAGCGCGGCGATCAACCCCTCGGCGATGCGGCCATAGGCGTCGGCCATGGGGCCGTCGCCCAGGGCCACGGGCGTGCCGCGATCGCCTGAGAGGCGGATCTCGAGACTGAGGGGAATTTCGCCGAGGAAGGGCACGCCCAGCGCCTCGGCCTCGCGGCGCACGCCGCCCTCGCCGAAGATGTGGGCCTCGTGACCGCATCGGGGGCAATGATAGGCCGCCATGTTCTCCACGAGGCCGAGGATCGGCGTCTTCGTCTTGCGGAACATGTCGATCGCCTTGCGGGCGTCGAGCAGCGCCACGTCCTGCGGCGTCGAGACCACCACCGCCCCGTCGATGTCGGCCTTCTGCGACAGGGTGAGCTGCACGTCGCCGGTGCCCGGCGGCAGGTCGATCACCAGCCAGTCGAGACCGCCCCAGTCCACCTGCTGCAGCAGCTGCTGCAACGCCCCGATCAGCATCGGGCCGCGCCAGATCACCGCCTCGTTCTCCGGCACCATCAGCCCGAGCGACATCAGCCGGATGCCGTGGGCGGTGACGGGCAGGATGGTCTTGCCGTCGATCGACTTCGGCCGCCCCTTCGCCCCCAGCATCTTCGGCTGGGAAGGGCCGTAGATGTCGGCGTCGAGCAGACCGACCTTGCGCCCCTTGCGCCGGAGCGCGGCGGCGAGATTGGCCGAGAGGGTGGACTTGCCGACCCCGCCCTTGCCCGATGCCACCGCCACCACATGCCGGACCCCGGGAATGCGCACGGGGCCGGCCTGCGGGCGCGGATGGCGGCCGATCCTGAGATCGGGCGGCGTCGCGCCGGCCGCGGCCCCGGGAGCGGCCGCCGCCCCGCCCCCGCCGGGGCCGGCCGGCGCCGTCATCACCACCATCGCCTTGTCGATGCCGGGCAACGCGGCGAGCACCTCTTCGGCCTGCCGGCGCACGGGCTCGAGGCGCTCGGCCGCCCCGGCCGGGATCTCGAGCACGAAACTCGCCCGCCCATCCTGCACCGCGAGCGCCTTCACCATCCCCGCCTCGACGATGTTGCCGCCTTCGGGCAACGCCACCCGTGCAAGCGCCTTCAGAACCTCGTCCTTCGAGGGCATCGCTTCTGCCGCCATGATCCGCTCCTCCGTTTCCCTAGAGATGCCATTCTGCCCGGCAGGTGCAAGGGCCGATCGAACCGCAGATGGGCGGCCGCGTCGCCATGCCTTCCGCCTGCTGCAACGGCAGGAGAGAAAGTCATGCAAAATACGCATATCGGGCATGAGGGGAAACGGGATTGTCGCCGCAGCGCAGAAAGAGCATATGGGCCGCGGAAGTCAGGTTGACGCCAAGGTCAAGGACCAACGCAAGCGGCACGGCACGGCGCGATCGAACCTCCCCGAACGTGCGGTGCCGCACAAGCGACGGAGAAGGAAAATGGCATTCGTCAGCGATCTTCATCTGCATCTGCCGAAAGGCGGCCTTCGCGAGGCCGTCGCCCGGAAACTGGGCGACGCCGCCGAAAGCTGGCGCAAATGGCGGCTTTTCCGTCGCACCAGGGCCGAGCTGGCCGGTCTGTCGGATCGCGAACTGGCCGATCTGGGCCTCAACCGCTCCATGATCACCTCGGTGGCTCACGAGGCGGTTTACGGCGGCAAGAGCTGAACCTTTCGTTTTCTCCCTTTCCTCCTCCCCGACAGAAAACCTTTTCTCCCAAGGTTTTCTGCTCCTGAAAGGCGGCGTGTCCTCCCCACGCCGCCTTTCCTTTTTTCTGCGCATGCAAAAAATGCTGGCCGCCAAGCCATTCTCCCAGCGCATGGCTGAAGCGGGCCGCACATTCGGAAGGCGGTCTTCAGAAGGGAGTGTCGTCCCCCCCGCCCCCGCTTCCGGGCCATTCGAGATAGGGGGCCATCACCATCTTTTCGCCCGAGATCTCGAAATCGACCCTGAGCCGGTTGCCCTCGGCCGCGACCACCCGGCCGTAGCCGAACTTCTGGTGAAAGACCCGGGTGCCGACCGGGGGCGTCGCCACGGGGGCGGCATCGATCGTCACCGGCCGGCGACGCATGCCCCGGTCCACGGCCACGCCCCGGCGCTGCATCCGTTTCCAGCCGGGCGATTCGTAGCGCCCGACGCTCCCGGCCGCGCGGCGCTCGAGATCGCCGGTCGCGCCACGCGCCACGCCGGCCGCAGCGCCCGGCCGGCCCGCCCGCCGCCCGCCCGGCATGCCGCCGAGCCCCGGCGGTGTCAGCACCTCGACATGCCGGGGCGGCAGATCCTCGATGAAGCGCGAAGGCAGCGCCGACTGCCACTGGCCGAAGATCCGGCGATTGGCGGCGAAGCTGATCGTGCAGAGCTCCTCGGCACGGGTGATGCCGACATAGGCCAGCCGCCGCTCCTCCTCGAGCGCGGCGGTGCCGTTCTCGTCGAGCGCCCGCTGGTTGGGAAACAGCCCGTCCTCCCAGCCCGGCAGGAACACCACCGGAAATTCGAGCCCCTTGGCGGCGTGCAGCGTCATGATCGACACTTTCTCGCCCTCTGCCGTCTCCTCGCCCTCGCTCACCAGGGCGACGTGTTCGAGAAAGTCGCCGAGCGAGGCGAACTCCTCCAGCGCCTTCAACAGCTCCTTGAGGTTCTCGAGCCGCCCCTCGGCCTCGGGGGTCTTCTCGGCCTGCCACATGGCGGTGTAGCCCGATTCGTCGAGAATGGTGCCGGCCAGGGCGACATGATCGGCATCCGGATCGGCGGCCATGGCCCGCCAGCGGTCGAACCCCTCGACGAACTCCCGCAGCGCCTTGCGCCCCCGTGGCGAGAACGTCCCCTCGCCGACAAGCTCGCGCGCGGCGGCAAGGAGGGAGATGCCGCGCGCCCGCGCGTGGCGGTGCAGCGTCTGCATCGCCTTCTCGCCCAGGCCGCGGCGCGGCACGTTGACGATCCGTTCGAAGGCGAGATCATCGCTCGGCGACAGGGTGACGCGGAAATAGGCCAGCGCGTCACGGATCTCGCGCCGCTCGTAGAAGCGCGGCCCGCCGATCACCCGGTAGGGCAGGCCGATCTGCACGAACCGTTCCTCGAAGGCCCGCATCTGGTGGGCCGCCCGCACGAGAATGGCGATCTCGTCGAGCCCGTAGGGCCTGAGCCCGCGGGTTCCGCGCTGAAGATCCTCGATCTCCTCGCCGATCCACCGCGCTTCCTCCTCCCCGTCCCAGTGGCCGATCAGCCGCACCTTCTCGCCGCCCTTGCGCGCGGTCCAGAGCCTCTTGCCGAGCCGCCGGCGATTGGCCGCGATCACCCCGTCGGCCGCGGCGAGGATGTGTTCGGTCGAACGGTAGTTCTCCTCGAGGCGGATGATGCGGGCGCCGGGAAAGTCCTTCTCGAACCGCAGGATGTTGCCGACCTCGGCGCCGCGCCAGCCATAGATCGACTGGTCGTCGTCACCCACGCAGCAGATGTTGCCGCCCTCGCCCGCAAGAAGCCGCAGCCAGAGATACTGGGCAACGTTGGTGTCCTGATACTCGTCGACGAGGATGTAGCGGAAAAGCCGGCGATAGCGCTCGAGCAGATCGGCATCCGATTGCAGGATCGTGACGACATGCACGAGCAGATCCCCGAAATCGACGGCGTTGAGCGTGGCGAGCCGCTCCTGATAGAGCGCGTAGAGCCGCCGTCCGAAGCCGCCGAAGGCCCCTTCCTCGCTCGCGGGCAGCTTCTCGGGCGTGAGCGCCCGGTTCTTCCAGCGATCGATGAGATGGGCCATCTGCCGCGCCGGCAGCCGCTTCTCGTCGAGCCCTTCGGCGACGATGAGCTGCTTGAGAAGGCGCAGCTGGTCGTCGGTGTCGAGGATGGTGAAATTCGATCTCAGCCCGACCATCTCCCCGTGACGGCGCAGGAACCTCACGCCGATCGAATGGAAGGTGCCGATCCAGGGCATGCCCTCGACCGCCTGTCCGAGATGGGCGGCGATGCGCGCCTTCATCTCGCGCGCGGCCTTGTTGGTGAAGGTCACGGCCAGGATCTCGTGGGGGCGGGCGCGGCCGGTCGCGAGAATATGGGCGATGCGGGCGGTCAGCGCCCGGGTCTTGCCGGTGCCGGCGCCCGCGAGGACGAGCAGCGGCCCCTCGGTAGTCTCGACGGCCGCGCGCTGGGCCGGGTTGAGCCCCGCGAGCCAGGGCGGCTCCCCTCCACCCGGCGCCGCCGCGAGCCGGGCCATTGCCTGCCGCCCGAGCGAGGGCGGCGCCCCGTCCTGCCGCTGCGCCTCGTCGGGAGCGCCGCCTTCGTCTTCCGTCTGCCCCATGGGCCGGGCATCTGCCTGTTGCCTGCACATGCTCTCTCCTTAGGGCAGGCGGCAGGGAAAATGAAGCCGTGTTCGCCCTGTGTTCCAGGCGCCATCTCCTCATCTTCCGAAAACCCCCTGCAGACAGGCCGGGCGGCGGCGATGCTCTCTCCACGCGCGACCAAGGGGCCGATTGCCGCCCGGGCGCCGATCGTCTAGGGAAGTGGCAACCGGACAGCCCGCGCGAAAGCTGCGCCAAAGACCAGGAACCTTGCCCGATGAGCGAATTTTCCAGGATTCTCGTGGCCAATCGCGGCGAGATCGCCATCCGCGTCATGCGGGCGGCGAACGAGCTCGGCAAGCGCGCCATCGCCGTCTATGCCGAGGAAGACAAGCTGTCGCTCCACCGTTTCAAGGCCGACGAAGCCTACAAGATCGGCGAAGGTCTCGGCCCGGTCGGGGCCTATCTCTCGATCGACGAGATGATCCGCGTGGCGAAGGAAGCGGGCGCCGACGCGATTCACCCCGGCTACGGCCTGCTTTCCGAGAACCCCGATTTCGTCGATGCCTGTGCCGAAGCCGGCATCGCCTTCATCGGCCCCTCGGCCGAGGTTATGCGCAAGCTCGGCGACAAGGCGTCGGCACGGCAGGTGGCGATCGAGGCCGGCGTGCCGGTGATCCCGGCGAGCGACATCCTGCCCGACGACATGGACGAGATCCGCCGCATGGCCGAGGAGATCGGCTATCCCCTGATGCTCAAGGCCTCCTGGGGCGGCGGCGGGCGCGGCATGCGGCCGATCCGCACCCCCGAGGAGCTCGAACCCGCGATCCTCGAAGGTCGTCGCGAGGCCGAGGCCGCCTTCGGATCGGGCGAGGGCTATCTCGAGAAGATGATCGAACGGGCCCGCCATGTCGAGGTCCAGATCCTCGGCGACCATCATGGCGGGATCTATCACCTCTTTGAGCGCGACTGCTCGATCCAGCGGCGCAACCAGAAGGTCGTCGAACGCGCCCCCGCCCCCTACCTGTCCGAGGAGCAGCGCGCCGAGCTGGCCGGGCTCGCCCTGAAGATCGCCCGTCATGTCGGCTACGAGAATGCCGGCACCGTCGAGTTCCTCCAGGACATGGACACCGGCCGGTTCCACTTCATCGAGGTCAACCCGCGGATCCAGGTCGAGCATACCGTGACCGAGGAGGTCACCGGCATCGACATCGTGCAGGCGCAGATCCTGATCGCCGAGGGCCGGACGCTGGCCGAGGCCACCGGCGTTGCCTCCCAGGAGGAGGTGACGCTGCACGGCCATGCCTTGCAATGCCGCATCACCACCGAAGACCCGCGCAACAACTTCATTCCCGACTATGGTCGCATCACCGCCTATCGTGGCGCGACCGGCATGGGGATCCGGCTCGATGGCGGCACCGCCTATTCGGGCGCCGTCATCACCCGCTATTACGACAGCCTTCTGGAGAAGGTCACCGCCTGGGCGCCGACACCCGAACGGGCGATCGCGCGGATGGACCGGGCGCTGCGGGAGTTCCGCATTCGCGGGGTGGCCACCAACATTCCCTTCATCGAGAATCTTCTGCGCCATCCGCGCTTTCGCGCGAACGACTACACCACCCGCTTCATCGACGAGACGCCGGAGCTGTTCGATTTTCCCGAGCGCCGCGACCGGGCATCGAAGCTTCTCAACTACCTTGCCGACATCATCGTCAACGGCCATCCCGACACCGAGGGCCGCCCCCGCCCGCCGGCCCATGCCCGCGCGCCGAAGCCGGTCCGGCCGCGAGTGAGCCCGCCACCGCGCGGCACGCGGCAGATCCTCGAGGAGGAAGGCCCTGCGGGGCTCGTGCGCTGGATCGCCGACCAGAAGCGGCTCCTCCTCACCGACACCGCCATGCGCGACGGCCATCAGTCGCTCCTCGCCACGCGAATGCGCTCCCGCGACATGATCGCGATCGCCCCGGCCTATGCCGCCCATCTGCCGGAACTGTTCTCGGTCGAGGCCTGGGGCGGCGCGACCTTCGACGTCGCCTATCGTTTCCTCGACGAATGCCCCTGGCAGCGGCTGCGCGATCTGCGCAGGGCGATGCCGAACCTCCTCATCCAGATGCTGCTGAGGGGGGCGAACGCCGTCGGCTACACCAACTATCCCGACAATGTCGTGCGGTTCTTCGTCCGCCAGGCGGCGGAGACGGGGGTGGACGTGTTCCGGGTCTTCGACAGCCTCAACTGGGTCGAGAACATGCGCGTGGCGATGGACGCCGTTCTCGAGACCGGCAAGGTGCTCGAGGGCACGATCTGCTACACCGGCGACATTCTCGACCCGGCCCGGACCAGGTATGATCTGAAATACTATGTCGGCATGGCGAAGGAGCTGCGCGATGCCGGTGCCCACATCATCGGCCTCAAGGACATGGCGGGGCTTCTCAAGCCGGCGGCGGCCCGGGTCCTGATCCGGGCGCTCAAGGAGGAGGTCGGCCTGCCGATCCATTTCCACACCCACGACACGTCGGGGGTTTCCGCCGCAACGGTGCTGGCCGCGGCCGATGCCGGGGTGGACATCGCCGACGCCGCCATCGACGCCTTTTCCGGCGGCACCTCGCAACCGCCTCTGGGCTCGATCGTCGAGGCGCTGCGCCATACCGAGCGCGACACCGGCCTCGACATCGACGCCGTGCGCGAGATCTCCCGCTACTGGGAAGGGGTCCGCAGCGAATACGCCGCCTTCGAGGCCGGGCTCAGGGCGCCGACCTCGGAAGTATGGCTCCACGAGATGCCGGGCGGCCAGTTCACCAATCTCAAGGCCCAGGCCCGGGCGCTGGGGCTCGAGGAACGCTGGCCCGAGATCGCCCGCATGTATGCCGAGGTCAACCGGATGTTCGGCGACATCGTCAAGGTCACCCCGTCATCGAAGGTGGTGGGCGACATGGCGCTGATGATGGTCGCCCAGGGGCTCACCGTCGAGGATGTGCTCGACCCCGACACCGAGGTGGCCTTCCCCGATTCGGTGGTGGACATGATGCGCGGCAATCTCGGCCAGCCCCCCGGCGGCTGGCCGGAGGCGCTCCGGAAGAAGGTGCTCAAGGGGGAGGAGCCGATCACCGTGCGGCCGGGCCTTCTGGCCGATCCGGTCGATCTCGAGGACAAACGCCGCGAGATCTCCGAGACGCTCGGCGGGGTCGAGATCGACGACGAGGACCTCGCCGGCTATCTGATGTATCCTTCCGTGTTCCGCAAATACATGGAACGCCACGCCACCATCGGGCCGGTCCGGACCCTGCCGACCCGCGCCTTCTTCTACGGGCTCGAGCCGGGGGAGGAGATCGAGGCCGAGATCGACCCGGGCAAGACCCTCGTGATCCGCCTGCAGGCCGTGGGCGAACCCGACGACACCGGGCAGGTCAAGGTGTTCTTCGAGCTCAACGGCCAGCCGCGCATGGTCCGCGTCGCCGACCGCAGGATCAAGGCCGCGATCCCCGAACGCCCCAAGGCGCGCGACGGCAACCCCGACGAGCTCGGCGCACCGATGCCGGGGGTGGTGGCATCGGTCGCGGTCCGCCCCGGGCAGAAGGTCCGCGCCGGCGATCTGCTCCTCACCATCGAGGCGATGAAGATGGAAACCGCGCTCCATGCCGAGCGTGACGCGGTCATTCGCGAGGTGCCGGTCAAGCCCGGCGACCAGGTGGAGGCGAAGGATCTCCTGATCGCCTTCGCCCCTGCGGAGACCGACGCGGAGGCAGCGGAAGAGACCGGCTGAAGCCGCTCGCGCCCGCAAAGGGCGGGAAGACGACGCGGCAGGCGGCGAAACGGGACCGCAGGGGGGCGCGGTGACCGCGACCTGCGGGCAAGAACGGGAAATGCGCCCGGGGCGAAGGGAGCATCCCCGTCATCGGAATGACCGCCGATCCGCAGCCGCTGTCGAGCATCGTTTTCGCGCCGGACGGCCATGCGCACCCCCTGCCCGCGGCGGCACTCCTCCGAGAGACCGGGCAGCTCGTCCCGTTCGGGGGAGCACCCCGCGCAGGAACCGTCACGACAGACCCATCACGCGACCGGCCGCGCCCCTTCCCTCAACCTGCCGAGGCAGGCCGCTTGCCCGAGGCACGACCCACCGGGAAGACCCTTCCCCCCGATCGGCTCCGCGCACCGCGCCCCGTGCGGAGAACGGAGCACGGGGGCCACGCCTCATTCCCCCCCTGCCCCGCATCCGCCGTCCCTACCGACCGCATCCACCGGAACCGCTTGCCGGCCCCGGTCCCCGGCGCTAAGGGCAGGGAGGGGCAGACACGAGGAGACAGCATGACCACCGAACGCGCCGCCCCGCTCAAGCTCCTGGTGATGGCCGATCTGCATCTGCGGGCCGAGCGGCCGCTTCACGGCATCGACCCGGCGACAAGCGTGACCCGGGCGCTGGCCCATGCCCGCCGCCACCACCCCGATGCGGCGGCGCTCCTTCTTCTCGGGGATCTCGTCCATGACGGAACCGAAGCCGATTATCGCCGGCTTGCCGCGCTTTTGCAGGATCTCCCCTGGCCGGTGCATTTCCTCCTCGGCAATCATGACGGGCGCGCCGCTTTCCGCACCGTTTTTCCCGAGGCGCCGGTGGACGGGGCCGGCTTCGTCCAGTCCGTCCAGCCCCTCGGCCGCCATCGGCTGATCCTGCTCGACAGCCTCGAGGATCCGGCCCGTCTGCCCCGCCGCCACGCCGGGCGGCTCGGCCCCGAGCGGCTGGCCTTTCTCGCCGCCGCGCTCGACGAGGCGGACCGGGCCGGAGCGCGGCTGCTCGTCTTCGTCCACCATCCGGCGGCAGCCATCGGCATTGCGGGTATCGACGCCATCGGCCTTGTCGATGCCGACGCCTTCCTCGCCACGCTCGCCCCGCACCGGGCGCGGATCGACCATCTGTTCTTCGGTCATGTCCACCGGGCGACGACGGGCACCGTCTCGGGCCTCCCCTTCACCACGCCGGCCAGCACCACCATGCAACTGCCGTTCCAGCCGCCGGCAAGGGGCCCGGCTCATGATCCGCAGCTGCCCGCGGGCTATGTCGTCGCGCTGCTCCCGGCCGTATCCGGCGCCCCGCTCGTCCTCCATCACGAAATGCTGCTGCCTGCCGGCTGAGGCGCCTTCGCGGAGCGGGGCTCGACAACACCCCCTCTTTCCCCGACACTTCCCCGGAACCACGCATCAATCGAGGGATCCATGCTCGACCTTCTCGCCGACCCGGCCATCTGGGCCTCCTTCCTCACCCTGACCGTGCTCGAGATCATTCTCGGGGTGGACAACATCATCTTCATCTCGATCGTCGCCAACTCCCTGCCCGAGAAGCAGCGCCCGCGGGCGCGGTTCCTCGGCCTGTTCGGGGCGCTGGTGCTGCGGGTCGGGCTGCTGTTCTCGATCTCCTGGCTGATGGGGCTGACCGAACCCGTCCTCATCCTGCCCGTCGGCGATATCGCCATGAGCTGGCGCGACATCGTGCTCTTCGTCGGCGGCGTCTTCCTGCTGTGGAAGGCAAGCAACGAGATCTTTGCCGAGGTCGAGGGCGAGCGACCGGCCCCCGGTGGGCGGGCCGGCGCCACCCTGGCCGGGGTGGTGCTCCAGATCATGTTGCTCGACATGGTGTTCTCGATCGACAGCGTGATCACCGCCGTCGGCATCGCCGATCATCTCGCCGTCATGGTGGCGGCCGTGGTCGTCTCCGTGCTGGTGATGATGGCCGCGGCAGCCCCGATCGCGGATTTCATCAACGCCCATCCCTCGACCAAGATGCTGGCCCTGGCCTTCCTGGTGATGATCGGGGTCGCGCTGGTGGCCGACGGCCTCCAGTTCCATATCGAACGCGGCTTCATCTATGCCGCCATGCTGTTCGCGGGCTTCGTCGAGACGCTCAACCTCCTGCGCCAGCGCAACCGCCGCAAGCGGGGCGAAACCGTCTGCGAATAGGAAAGCGGGCGGCGGCCGCGGAGACCGGGAAAAGGGCGCCCTCCGTTCCGAGAGAGCCGCTTCCGAAGACGCATTTTTTGCCGCCGAGGCGCATTTTCCCCCTTGAGCCTGCCGTGCCGATTCCCTATATCCGCCCTCGCAGACGGACCGGATGCGGGCGTAGCTCAGGGGTAGAGCACAACCTTGCCAAGGTTGGGGTCGTGGGTTCGAATCCCATCGCCCGCTCCATCGTCTCCTATCTCCTCCTCCACGATCCATGGCAGATCCTGCACCGGGGCCCCTGCGCCGGGAGATGCGTTCATTTCCGGGAGCGAATGGGGGCAGGACGTTCCCCGCCGCGCCGGAACGGCGCCTCGCTTCATGGGAAGGCGCCCGGCACCGCCCCGTGCCCCGCCCCTGCCATGGGAAAGGCCCTCCCGCGGGAGGGCCTTCCGGTCCTGCGTGACGGCTCCGGCCCGGTCGGGCTCAGCCATAGACCAGCCGCGGCAGCCAGAGCACGATCTCGGGCCAGAGCATGGTGATGACGAGGCCCACCAGCTGCAATCCGAGGAAGGGCAGCGCGGCCCTGAAGATGTCGGCCATCGGGATCTCCGGCGGCGCCACGCCGCGCAGGTAGAACAGCGCGTAGCCGAAGGGCGGCGAGAGGAAGCTCATCTGCATGTTGACGAGATAGAGCACTCCGAACCACAGCACGAGATCGTCGAGATTGTCGAAACCGAAGGCCGCCGCCCCGAGGCCGCGGATGATCGGCACGAAGATCGGCACGCACAGCAGCAGGATGCCGACCCAGTCGAGGAACATGCCGAGGATGATGAGGATGATCTGCATCAGGATCAGCACGCCCCAGGGGCCGAGTCCGGTGGCGTCGAGCGCATCGGTGACGAACTGCTGCCCGCCCTCGACCACATAGAGGCCGACGAAGATCGTCGCGCCGAACATGATCCAGATCACCATGGCCGAAGCCTTGAGCGTGCCGATCGCCGCCTCGCGGATCGTCGGCCAGTCGAGCATCCCGTGCAGCGCCGCGACGATGAAGGCGCCGAAGGAGCCGATCCCCGCCGCCTCGACCGGCGTCGCCGCCCCCGAGAAAAGGGCCGAGAACACCACGAAGATGAGGATGAGCGGGGCCGACATCTTGCGCAGGAGCCGCAGCTTCTCGACGAACGAGATCCGTTCCTCGACCGGGATCGGCGGGCCGAGGCGCGGATTGATCGTGCAGCGCATCACCACGTAGAGGACGTAGAGCCCCGAGAGCAGCAGCCCCGGGAATACCGCGCCGATAAAGAGCTCTCCCACCGACTGCTCCGCCACGACCGCATAGATGATCGCGAGGATCGAGGGCGGAATGAGGATGCCGAGCGTGCCGCCGGCCATGATCGACCCCATGGCGATCTTCGGATCGTAGTGGCGCTTGAGCATCGACGGCAGGGCGATGATGCCCATCGTCACCACCGCCGCCCCGATCACCCCGACCATGGCGGCAAGGATGGTCGAGGCGATGATGGTCGCGACCGCAAGCCCCCCGCGCAAGCCGCCCAGGATCTTGTAGATGACGTCGAACATGTCGCCGATGATTCCGGCCCTCTCCAGCATCGAGGCCATGAAGATGAAAAGCGGAATGGCCGAGAGCTGATAGTCGGTCATCAGCGGGAAGATCCGGCTCGGCACGATGTTGAGCATCTGCGCGTCGCCGAGCAGGAAGAGGAAGACACACGCCAGACCACCGGTCACGAAGGCCAGCGGCAGCCCCGCCATCAGCAGCACGAGGAGGCTGCCGAACATCAGGAAGGTCAGCGTCTGGATGTCGATTTCAAGACCCATTGATCAGCCCTCCGCCACTTGCGGGTGGACAACGCGCTCGATGTCGCGTGCCAGCTTGACGATGCCCTGCAGGATCAGGAGCGCACCGCCGACGACGATCGTCACCTTCACGGGCCAGTACTGAATGGCCCATTCGGTGAAGCTGACCTCGCCCTGGGCGATCGAATCACGGGCGAAGATCCAGCCGGTGACGAGCAGCGTGCCGGCGAAGATGAAGAAGAACACCGAGGTGAGGAGATCGGCGATCGCCTTCCCGCGCTCGGAGAACTTGGCGTAGAAGATGTCCACCCGCACATGGCTGTCGGTCAGCATCGCATAGGCGCCACCGATCAGATACTGCATGCCGAACATCAGGAACATCGACTCGTGCACCCAGTTGGTCGGCGAATTGAAGACGTAGCGCACGACGACCTCGTAATAATAGGCGAAGACGGCAATCACCGCCCACCAGGCGACGAATTCGCCGGTGAAGAGCGACAGCCGGTCGATCAGCCCCTTCCATCCGGTGCCGGCACGTTCCCAGTCGTCAGGCAGCTTCTCGGCCGGGGGCCGTGCCTCGGGCGAGGCAGCCAGGCGTTCGTTCGCCTTGCGGACCATCCCCGGCAGGAGCACCGCGTCGATCGCCATCAGCGCGAGAATGGCGAAAAAGGCATAGCGCGCCGCATTCGACCAGAAGGCTCGCGTCTTCGCGGCTTCCGCGATGACCGGCCGTGCGTCGGCACGCTCCCTTTCGAGATCGGCGATCTTCGCCCGTGCCTTCTCGATCTTCGCTTCCTGCTTGCCGATGGTGCGCTGATAGCGCCTGATGCGCGGATCATCGGCGGCGGCGCCATCGGCACGCGCGGCCTCGAGGCGCTTTCGCGTTTCGGCGAGCTTGCGTTCGGCCTTGGCGATCGAGCGCTCGGTGCGTGCGATCGACGAGGTGATGGCCGTTACCGAGGCCTCGGCGTCGGACAATACGACCCGCGCATCACGCTCCATCGAATTGGCGATCAGCACGAGGGCGAAAAGCGGCCAGTAGAGCATCCCCCACGGGTTGCGGACGTAGAAGCGGTGGATGCCGATGAAACCGGCGACCAGCCAGAGGAAATAGGCCAGGGACAACCGCCGCATCCCCGGCCGGGGTTTCGACTTTCGGGCCAGGATCATCGCCACGAGCGGGAAGATGATCAGCCCCGACCAGTAGAGCCAGTGCGGCAGGACGAAGTTGACGCTGGGCATCCTTCGATCTCCTGATGGGAGCGGAAGACGGGGAGCGGACCCTGCATCGGGTCCGGGCAGGCGAAACCACCCGCCCGAAGGCGGGTGGTTCGCGGTTCAGACCGGGATCAAAGCTCGTAGCCTTCGATCATGTCCGGCGTCACATAGCCGAGCGAAGGCGACATCATGTAATCGAGCTGGATCTTGAAGACGCGCTTGGCATCCGGATCCTTGTTGGCCCACTTGAACCAGATCGGCACGGCCACCTCGGTCATCACCTCGATGTCGTCGGGGCTGAGACGGGTGACCTCGGAGCCGTCTTCCTCGAACTTCTTCCAGGCTTCCTGGTCGGCCTTCTGGATCCTGGCGTGGTGCATGTCGGAATAGGAATGCACCTCCATCTCGACGAAGGTCTTGAGATCGTCGGGCAGCGCGTTCCAGGCGTCCATGCCGACGGTCAGGTCCATGAGGTCCACCGGCTGATAGACCGACATGAAGCCCGGCGGGCCGAGGACGATGTATTTGGTCACCTGGCTGAAGCCGAGGGCGTAGTTGATCGCCGGTCCCACATAGTCCGCCACGTCGATCGTGCCCTTCTCGAGCGCCGGGAAGATCTCGGAGCCCGGCAGCAGGGTGGTCTTGGCCCCGAGCGCCTGGAACACCTCGGCGACCATGCCCCCCGGCAGGCGCATCTTGCGGCCGCGGAAGTCATCGACCGAGCGGATCGGAACCTTCGAGTGGATGATGTTCGGCCCGTGCTGGATCGGCCCGACATAGAACATGCCCTCGCGCGCGAAGAGGTCACGGGCGATCTCCAGCCCGCCCAGGCCATAATAGAACACGTCCCACTCGCCCGGCTGGCGCAGCCCCAGCGGATAGGAGCTGAGGAACACCGAGGCCGGGATCCGGCCGGCCCAGTAGAGGGTGAACGGGTTCATCGCCTGGAGCACGCCGTTCTTAACGGCATCGAACAGCTGGAAGTCACCAACGACGTCCTTGGCGCCGAAAGGGATGAACTCCAGCTCGCCGTTGGTCTTGTCCTTGATCGAACGGCACCATTCCTTGAAGATCTCGAGCCCGATACCCCCCGGCCAGGAAGTCTGCACCTTCCAGGTGATGGTCTTCATCTGGGCGTTGGCGACATGCGGCGCGGCCAGCGCGCCGGTTCCCGCGGCCGCAAGGCCGACGGACGACTTCTTCAGAAAGTCGCGTCTGGTGGTCCTGGTCATTTTCATTCCTCCCTGAATGACCCCGGTTTCAACCTTGCTCGACAAGGCCCCCTGCCGGCCCTGCCTCCTGTCGGACGGATCCGCAGAACGGCAAGAGGCCCGGACGGGCCGCCTCCTTCCTGCGGTAATTCACTGTCGCCCCCTGCGGAGCCTCACTTCCGATCATGCATCAAAAGATTGATCTGACAAGTAGAACCTCCCGTCTCGCAAGGAAATTTCATCGCTTCTCCCCAAGCGCGACCTCCCTTGCCATGTCGCGCTCGGGGGCACGCCGGGCAGCCACGGCGGCCACGGCCAGATCCTGCAGACCCACGCCCGTGCCGTCGAAGACGGTGATCTCCCGGTCGTTCCGCCGCCCGGGATGGTCACCATTTATGACCGCTCCGAGCGGAACGATGTCCTCCTCGGCCAACAGCCCCGCCGCCACCGCGTGCTGCGCCTCGCCGATGCTCACCGATTGCGCCACCTCGTCGGTGAAGACGCGGGCGCGGGCGAGAATCCCGGGATCGAGCTCCTGCTTGCCCTTCGTGTCGGTACCCATGCAGGCGACATGGGTGCCGGGGCGGATCCACTCGGCCATCAACAGCGGTTCGAAGGCCGAAGTGATGGTGATGATGACATCGGCCTCGGCGCAGAGCGTCTCGCGCTCGAGCGCCTCGAAGGGCAGTCCGATCTCGCGGGCGACCTTCTCGAGCCTCGGCAGCATCTCCGGGTGCGGGTTCCAGGCCACGACCTTCTCGAAAGCGCGCACCTCGGCCGCGGCCCTGAGCTGGAAGGCCGACTGGTGACCGGCCCCCACCATCCCCAGAACCTTCGCGTCCTTGCGCGCCAGATGCGCAATCGACACGGCCGAAGCCGCCGCCGTCCGTATTGCCGTGAGATGGTTCCCCGCCACCACCGCCTCGAGCCGCCCCGTGTCGGGGTCGAACAGGAAAACGGTGGACTGGTGATTGGTCAGCCCCCTCCGGGCATTGTGCGGCCAGTAGCCGCCCGACTTGACGCCCAGCACCATGCCGGCCCGGTCGAAACCCGACTTGAACCCGTAAAGCGCATCGGCATGGCCCAGCGCCTCGCGCACGACCGGGAAGTTGCGCGCCTCGCCCCGCGCCATGGCGGCGAAGACCCTCTCGACCGCATCGAAGGCTTCCTCGCGCCCCACCAGCGCCTCGCATGCCGCCTCATCGATCACCAGCATGGTCGCCCTCCTCCGTTCGCCGCTCTTGCGACCATCCCTCAGAACGCCTTGCCACGGGCGGAGACCGGCCAGAGCGTTTCGACCTTTCCGCCGCGCACGCCGACATACCAGTCATGCACGTTGCAGGTCGGGTCGATGTGGCCCGGCACGAGCCGGATGCGCTGGTTGATCGCCAGCCTGCCCTCGGGATCCTCGATCACGCCGTGCTCGTCCGAACACTTGATGTAGGTGACGCCCTCGATGCCGAAGACCGTGGGCAGGCCGCTGTCCACCGACTGGGCCTTGAGGCCGGCATCGACCACCGCCTTGTCGGGCTTGGCGTGGCTCATCACCGAGGTCAGCAGGAACAGGGCGTGCTCGAACTGGCTCTCGTCGATACGCCGCCCCTCCTTGTCGAGAATGCGCCCGTAGTCGGCATCCATGAAGGCGTAGGAGCCGCATTGCAGCTCGTTGTAGACGCCCGAAGTACCCTCGAATTCGTAGGAGCCGGTGCCGCCACCGCCGACGATGTCACATTCCAGACCTTCCCGATTCAGCGCCTCGACGACCCCGCGGACGATGGCGATGGCCTTCCCGGCTGCCTCCCTCCGCGCCTCCCAGCTCTCCAGATGCTGCATCGCGCCCTGATAGCCCTGGATGCCGGAGAATTTCAGGTTTCCGGCCGCGTCGATCGTCCTGGCGATCGCGACCGCATCTTCCACCGAGGTCACACCGCAGCGGCCCGCACCGCAATCGACCTCGACCAGCACCTCGATCTCGGTGCCGTGGCGCTTCGCGGCCGCATCGAGCTCGGGCACGTTGGCGATGTCGTCGCAGCAGACGATGGTGCGCACACCCATCTGCGGCAGGCGGGCCAGCCGGTCGATCTTGAGCGGATCGCGCACCTGGTTCGACACCAGGATGTCCCGGATGCCGCCGCGGGCGAACGCCTCGGCCTCGGAAACCTTCTGGCAGCAGATACCGCAGGCGCCGAGTTCGATCTGCCGGCGGGCCACATCGACCGACTTGTGCATCTTGCCGTGGACGCGCAGCCGCACGCCCATGCGATCGGCGATGTCCTGCATCTTTTTCAGGTTGCGATCGAGCGCATCGAGGTCGATCACCAGCGCCGGGGTCTGGATCTCGTCGAAGGCCATGCCGGGCTTCGCCGGGATGTCGTAGCCGACTTCCAGATCGTCCAGATCGGCGGAAAAGTGCTCGGGCTTGTTCATCGGATCTTCTCTCCTGTCTGGGCGGCATCCGTGTGCAGGGTCCGTCATGCACGGGTCACGACCAGGGCAGCCTGCCCAGATCGACATTGCCGCCGGTGATGATGACGCCGACGCGCTTGCCGGCGAAGATGTCGGGGTTCTTCAGGATCGCCGCCAGCGGGACGGCCGACGAGGGCTCCATGACGATCTTCATCCGCGCCCAGATCAGGCGCATCGCCGCCACGATCTCGTCCTCCGAGACGGTGAGGATGTCCGTCACATGCCGCGAGACGAAGTGCCAGGTCAGCTCCTTCAGCGGCACCTTCAGCCCGTCGGCGATGGTACGGGGCGCGTCATAGGCGATGATCTTCCCCTCGTGCAGAGAACGGGCGGCATCGTCGGCCTGTTCGGGCTCGGCGGCGTAGATCTCGATCCCGGGCGCGAGGTTCGAGAGCGTCAGGCAGGTGCCTGACACCATGCCGCCACCGCCGATGGGCGCGATCACGGCATCGAGATCCGGCACCTGCTCGATCAGTTCCTTCGAGCAGGTCGCCTGCCCGGCGATCACCCGGGCGTCGTTGTAGGGGTGGACGAATTCGGCGCCGGTCTCGGCCACCACCTCGGCGAACACCGCCTCGCGCGACGAGGTGGAAGGTTCGCACTCGACCACCCGGCCGCCATAGGCGCGCACCGCATCCTTCTTCGCCTGCGGCGCCGTGCGCGGCATGACCACGGTGCAGGGAATGCCCCGCCGCCCCGCGGCATAGGCGAGGCACAGCCCGTGATTGCCCGAGGAATGGGTGGCCACGCCACGGGCGGCCTCCTCGTCGGACAGGCCGAACACCGCGTTCGAGGCGCCCCGTGCCTTGAAGGCACCGGCCTTCTGAAAGTTCTCGCACTTGAAGAACAGTTCCGCACCCGCCTGCTCGCTGATCGTCCGCGACGCGAGAACCGGCGTGCGGTGGATATGGGGCCGGATGCGCTCATGGGCGACCAGCATGTCGGCCAGCCCGGGAATGTCATCCGCCCTGAGCACCGGTTCGAGTCGTTTCATGCTGCCCCCTCCTCCTGCATCCGCTCCTCCCGCACCGCCTCAGGCCGCCATGCGCAGCGCTTCGGGCAGGGTCCTGCGCCAGTAGTCCTGCGCCGCCGCCACGCCCGCCCCCAACGTGACCGGCAGGCCGAGATCGACCATCACCATCTCGGCCGTGGCGATGCCCGACAGCGCCATCGCCTCGCTCATCAGCCCCAGATGACCGATGCGGAAAACCCTGCCCGCCACCTCTCCCAACCCGGCACCGAAGGCGACATGATAGACTTCGGCCGCGCGGCCGACGATGCGGTTCGCGTCGAACCCCTCGGGCGTGCGGATCGCCGTCACCGTATCCGAGGCGACGTTCCGGCTGGCGGCGCAGAGCGGCATCCCCCAGGCATCGACGGCCCGGCGCACCCCTTCGGCAATGCGGCGGTGGCGGGCGAAGACGTTGTCGAGCCCCTCCGCAAGCAGCATCTCGCAAGACGCCCGCAAGCCGTTGATGAGCCCCAGGGGCGGCGTGTAGGGATAGCCCCCGGCAGGATAGGCCGCACGCATGTCGCGAATGTCATAATAGGTGCGGGGCAACCTCGCCGCCTCGAGCATCGCCAGCGCCTTCTGCGAGAAGGCGACGATGGCCAGCCCCGCAGGCAGCATGAATCCTTTCTGCGATCCGGTCACCGCCACGTCCACGCCCCAGGCGTCCATCTCGAAGGGCATCGAGGCGATCGAACTGACGCCGTCCACCATCAGAAGCGCCGGGTGGTCCGCCGCATCGAGCACCGCGCGGATGGCGGCGATGTCCGAACGCACGCCCGTCGCCGTCTCGTTGTGGGTGGCAAGCACCGCGCGGATGCGCCGCTCGCGGTCTTCGGCGAGGATCTCGCCCATCCGCGCGGCCGGGATCGCCTCTCCCCAGGGCACGCGAATCTCCTCGACCTCGAGCCCGTGCCGCCGGCACATGTCGATCCACTTGCGGGAAAACATCCCGTTCTCGCAGGCCAGCACCCTGTCGCCGGGCGACAGCGTGTTGGTGATGGCCGCCTCCCAGCCAAGCGTGCCGGTGCCGGCGAACAGGAACACTTCGGCCGCTCTGCCGCGAAGCACCTGCCGCACCATCTCGAGCGTCGGATGCAGGATTTCGGGAAAGGCCGTCGAGCGGTGATCGATCGTCGGCATGTCCACCGCCTTGCGCAGCGCTTCCGGCAGATTGGTCGGGCCGGGGATGAAGACCGGGTTGTGCCAGGCGGGGGCGCGATGATGGGGCATGTGTCCTTGATCCGTCTTCTTGAGGGCGCCGGGCCCGACGCAACGGCAGGGTCTGCAACGCCCCGGCTTTCGTATGCCCGCCCATCTTAGCGCATCACGGCCCCATTGCAATTTTTTCGGAAATATTTTCCAAAAAAATCTGAACCGGCGGTTTCTCATTATATTTCAAACTGATGAAGATTTCCATTGCCCTCTCGCCTGGTTGGAAATAAAAGCGGGGATGTGTCCACCGGGCGCGAATCCCCGCCGCGAACCCGCCCTAGGCGAACGAAGCGGCGGACAGGGGGCGACGGGCGAGGACGACGGGCAGGGGACGGCGGAAAGGAGAGGCGGGTTGGATACGGGCAACACCACGGAGACGGGCAACACCACCAGGCGTCGGCGGGGCCGGCCGCGCGGCAGCGGCACGAGTCGCGAGGGTGGCGGCACCGTTCAGGCTCTCGACCGCGGCCTGTCGATTCTCGAGGCTCTCGGCCGCCATGGCCCGATGATCCTCTCGGACATCTCGATGACCCTCGGCATGCCGCCTTCCACCGCCCATCGGCTGCTCGACACCCTCGCCCGGCACGGCTTCGTCTGCCTCGATGCCGCCAGTCAGCGCTGGAGCATCGGCGTCGAGGCCTTCCGCACCGGCTCGGCCTTTCTCGCCCACACCAATCTCGTCGAGGCCGCGCGCGGCATCCTGCGCCGGCTGATGGAGGAAACCGGCGAGACCGCCAACCTTGCCATCGCCGAGAACGGCCATGTGGTCTTCGTCAGCCAGGTGGAGACACCGCAACCGATCCGCGCCTTCTTCCGTGCCGGCACCCGCACGCCGATGCACGCTTCGGGTATCGGCAAGGCGCTGATGGCGGAGATAACGGAGGAGGAGATCCGCCGCATTCTCCAGCGCACCGGGCTGCCGGCCTTCACGACCAACACCATCACGACGCCGGGGCGGCTCTTCGAGGACCTCGCCCGAACCCGCGCGCGCGGCTGGTCCTTCGACAACGAGGAGCATCACCTGGGCATGCGCTGCGTCGCCGCGACGATCCACAACGCCCATGGCGAGGCGGTGGCCGGCGTGTCGATCTCGGGGCCGAGCGTGCGGCTCACTGACGACCGGATCGAGGAAATCGCGCCCCGCGTGCGGGCCGCGGCCCGCGAGATCACCGAACGGATCGGCGGCATCCCCCCTCGAGACTGAGGAGTTCCGCAAGCGGGAGGGGTCGCCCGGCGGGCCCCACAACGCCACCCTCCCGGCAGGCGCACCCTCGCGGGCAGGAGCGCTCCGGGGCACCCCGACACGGACGAGGCGCTCGCTGCTCTCCCTTGCGCGTGAAGCGCGCCACCGCCCCACCCGGCGGCGCCTCCCTCTGTCCTTCCTTGCGGGCGGTCGGACAGACAGAGCGGCAGGCGGCCGACACCGGCAACCCCCTCACGGACAGGGGCGGATCTCCCGCAGGACGACATGGGTCTGGGCCGACTGCACCGCCGGCTGACGAAAGAGGAATTCGTCGAGAAAGCGGTTGTAGTCCTCGATCGAGGCACAGGCGACGCGCAAATGGTAGTCGGCCGTGCCGGTCGTCGCCCAGGCGGCCAGAATTGCCGGATGGGAGCGCAAGGCCGCCTCGAAGGCCCTGACCTTGGCCTGATCGTGGCGCCGCATCTCCACCGCGACGATCGCCTGAAAGCCTCTACCCGTCTTCGCCGGGTCGAGGATGGCGGCATAACGGGTGATGACCCCGGCCGCCTCGAGCGCCTTCACCCGCCGCCACACCGACGAGGCCGACAGGCCGATCCGCGCCCCGATCTCGGCATGGGAGAGGCGGCTGTCGGCCTCGAGCGCGGCGAGGATCCTGCGGTCCATGTCGTCGATCTCGATCATCGCGCCTCCACGATCCGCTCGATCTGCGAAAAACATTTTCGCTTTTCCGCCAAATGGCGAAACTAAATCTCGCACTTTTGGGCATATTCCGCAAGAATGAAGGGATATTTCGCCAGGTGTGCGGCATGATTCCCCCGAAGAAAGGGGAGATCGCCATGTCACGCCATGATCGCGCCCTGGCGCGCTACCGGCTCGAGGACCGCTTCACCCGCAGCGAAGGCCGCGTCTTCCTGACCGGCACGCAGGCCCTCACCCGCATCATGATCGACGAGGCGCGCCGCCACGCGGCGCGCGGCTGGAACACGGCGGGCTTCGTTTCCGGCTATCGCGGCTCGCCCCTCGGGGGGCTCGATCTCGAGATGTGGCGCGCGAAGGAGCTTCTCGCGGCACACCGCATCGACTTCGTGCCGGCCATCAACGAGGACATGGGCGCCGCCGCCGTGCTCGGAGCCCAGCAGGCCCATCTCGAACCCGGCGCCGATATCGAGGGCGTGTTCGCGATGTGGTATGGCAAGGGCCCCGGCGTCGATCGTTCGGGAGACGCGCTGCGCCACGGCAACGCCTACGGCACCGGACCGAAGAGCGGCGTGCTGGTGGTGGCGGGCGACGACCACGGTTGCGTCTCTTCCTCCATGCCCCATCAGTCGGATGCCGTGTTCCTCTCCTGGTTCATGCCGGTGCTGCATCCGGCCTCGGTGGCCGAATATCTCGAATTCGGCGAATACGGTTTCGCCCTCTCCCGCTTCTCCTCGACATGGGTCGGCTTCAAGGCGGTGTCGGAAGTGGTCGAATCGGCCCGTTCGCTCGAACTGCCGCGGCCGCGGCGCTTCGTCTCGCCGCCCCTGCCCTTCGACCCGGCCGAGCTTGCCATCCGCCTCGTCGATCCGCCATCGACCGAGATCGAGACGCGCATGGCAAAGAAGCTTCTCGCGGTGCGGGCCTTCGCCGAGGCCAACCCGATCGACCGCACGCTTCTCGCCCTGCCCGAGGCGCCCTTCGGCTTCGTCACCGTCGGCAAGGCCCATCTCGACCTGATGGAGGCACTGCGTCTCCTCGGTCTCACCGACGAGAAGCTGCGCACGCTCGGCATCGACATCCACAAGGTCGGCATGGTCTGGCCGCTCGCGCGCGAACAGGCGCTCGCCTTCGTGCGCGGCAAGGCCGAGGTGATGGTGATCGAGGAGAAGCGCGGCATCGTCGAGAGCCAGCTCAAGGAATATTTCTACGACTGGCCCGGCGCGAAGCCCGAGCGCATGGTCGGCAAGTTCGACGAGAGGATGGAGCCGCTCGTGCCCTGGACGGGGGAGCTCTCGCCGCGGCTGCTGCTGCCGCTCGTCGCCCGCCGGCTCGACCGTTTCTTCCCGCGGGAACGGCTGGTGGAAAAGGCCGACGCCATCCTCGCAGAGAAGCCGCGCGAGATCCTCGTGCCCGGCGCGACGCGCACGCCCTGGTTCTGCTCCGGCTGCCCCCACGGCACCTCGACCCGCCTGCCCGAGGGTTCGCGGGCGATCTCGGGGATCGGCTGCCACGTCATGGCCTCGTGGATGGACCGCAACACCGGCGGCTTCGCCCATATGGGCGCCGAGGGCGTTCCCGGCTCCTTCCGTCAGCGTTTCGCCGGACGGCGGCATTTCTTCCAGAACATGGGCGAAGGCACCTGGTATCATTCGGGCTCCCTCGCCCTGCGCCAGGCGATCGCCGCCGGCGCCAACGTCACCTTCAAGATCCTGTTCAACGATGCGGTGGCGATGACCGGCGGCCAGCCGGTGGACGGCCCCCTCACCCCGGCGGCGGTGGCCCATGTCGCCCGGGCCGAGGGCGTGGAACGCATCGCCGTCGTCACCGACGATCTTGCGCGCATCCGCCCGGAGGAGTTTCCCGCGCGTGTCACCTTCCACCATCGACGCGAGCTGATCCCGGTTCAGGAGGAGCTGCGCGAGATCGACGGGGTGAGCGTGCTGATCTACGTCCAGCCCTGCGCCACCGAGCTCAGGCGCCGGCGCAAGCGCGGCAAGGCCGAGGATCCGCCGCGCTTCGTATGGATCAACCCGGCGGTCTGCGAAGGCTGCGGCGACTGCGCGAAGGCCTCGAACTGCCTCTCGATCGAACCTCTCGAGACGCCCTTCGGTCGCAAGCGGCAGATCAACCTGTCGAGCTGCAACAAGGATTTCGCCTGCCTCGAAGGGTTCTGCCCGGCCATGGTGACGGTGGAAGGGGCGCGACGGCGCAAGCCGCGGGCGGCCCGGCTCGACATGAACCGGCTCCTCGCCGACCTGCCGCCGGCGACGCCGCTGTGGAATGCGCAGGACGGCGGAACGTGGAACCTGCTCGTCGGCGGGGTGGGCGGCACCGGCGTCGTCACCGTCGGCCAGCTGATCACCATGGCCGCCCATCTCGAGGGGCGCGGCGCATCGGTGCTCGACTTCACCGGCTTCGCCCAGAAATTCGGCACGGTGCTCTCCCATGTGCGGATCGGCACCGCGCCCGACGCGGTGCAGCAGGTCGGGATCGACGAGGCGGCGGCCGATGCCGTCATCGCCTGCGACCTGGTGGTGGCGTCCTCGCCCAAGGCCTCGCGGCACTACCGGCGCGGCACGCGCATGGCGCTCAACAGCGCCGAGATCCCCACCGGCGAGATGGTGCTCGACCCGACCGCCTCGCTCGAGAAGGAGACGCGGATCACCCGGATCGCCGAGGTGATCGGGGAGGGAAACCTCGCGACGACCGATGCCAAGAAGGCGGCCGAGACGCTCCTCGGAGACGGCGTCTTCGCCAATGTCGTCATGCTGGGCCATGCCTGGCAGCTGGGGCTGGTGCCGGTCTCGGAAGCGGCGCTCCTGGAGGCGATCCGGCTCAACGGGGTGGCGATCGAGGGCAATCGCGCCGCCTTCGCCATCGGCCGCGTGCTGGCGGCGGCGCCCGAGCGGCTGGCCGACGCCCTGGGCGGGGTGACGCCGCCTGCGGAGGAGGATCTCGCCGCCTTCATCGCCCGCCGCACCCGGTTCCTGACCGATTACCAGAACGAGGGCTGGGCAGCGCTCTACGAGCGGCGGATCGCGGCCTTCGCCGAAGCCCTGCCCGAGGATGCGCCCGAAGATCTCGTGCGCCTCGCGGCCGACGGGCTCTTCCGGCTGATGAGCTACAAGGACGAATACGAGGTGGCCCGGCTCCATACCGAAACCGGTTTCCTCGACGAGATCGCCACCCTGTTCGAGGGGGTGGAAGGCGACTTCCGGGTCCGCTGGCACATGGCCCCGCCGCTCCTGCCCGCGGGCAGGGACAGTCGCGGCCGCCCGGCCAAGCGGGCATTCGGCCGACCGATGTGGTGGGGGATGAAGGTGCTCGCCCGGCTCAGGCGGTTGCGGGGCACGCCGTTCGACCCCTTCGGTCACACCACCGAGCGGCGCGAGGAACGGGCGCTGATCGCCTGGTATGCCGCCCTGCTCAAGGAACTGCCGGCACTCTGGCGGCCGGAGCACGCGGAGGAGATCCGCGCCATCCTCTCGGCGCCCGCACGGATGCGCGGCTTCGGCCCGGTCAAGCGCGCCGCCATCGCCCGCGAGAAGCCGCTGGCCGATGCCGCTCTCGCCCGTCTCCGGCAGGCGCTCCGCGAAGCGGCGGCCTGAGGGGAGCGCAAGGCAGCGCGCCGGGCGGTGCGAGACGGGGAGCGCGCGACGGGGGGCGAGACTCTCACAGGTCATGGGCGCGCCGCGCCGTCAGACCGTGCGGCCCTCGGGGCACGCCGTCTTCCTCCGCCTTCGTGGCAGACGCGCCGGCCCTCGTCATCGCTTGCCCGGCAGGGTTCCCGGACCGGCCCTCTCCCGAGCGACGGGCTTCCGGCGAGGCGTCCCTGCCCGACGGGGACGGCTCTTGGCCGTTCCCGTCTCGCGAAGCGTGCATCGGCACCGCGCTTCACGAGAGAGCCGGCCGCAGCCGCCGCCGGACGGCGCCGCGTGCCGATCGCAGCGGTGCCCACCCTGCCGGACATGCCCCTGCACATGACGAGGGCCGCCGGCGATGCGGCGGCCCCCTGTTAGTCCGGTCTGCCGACGACGGCGCCTCAGCCTTCCTTCTCTTCGTCGCCTTCCCCGGAGGCGGCTTCGGCGGCCGGGGCTTCCGAGCCCTCCTCGTCGAGGGCGGCGGCGCCGATGTCCTCGAACAGTTCGGCCATCTCGAGCTCGGCGGCCGCCTCGGCCTCGGCAGCGAGCTGCTGCACCGACTTGCCCTCGGACTGGATCTTCGCCTCTTCCTCGTTGCGGGCGACATTGGCCACCACCGTCACCTCGACTTCGGGGTGGAGGCGAACGGTGATCTCGTGCAGGCCGAGTTCCTTGATCGGCCGGTCGATCGTCACCTGGCGGCGATCGACGGTGAAGCCGTCTTCGGTCATTGCGTTGGCGATGTCACGGGCGGTGACGGAGCCGTAGAGCGCGCCGGTGTCGGCCGCGGCGCGGATGATGACGAACTGCTTGCCGTCGAGCTTCTCGGCCACGGCCTCGGCCTCGCGCCTGAGCTCGAGGTTGCGGGCCTCGAGCTGGGCCTTCTGCTCCTCGAAACGGCGGATGTTCTCGGGGGTCGCGCGCAGCGCCTTGCCCTGGGGCAGCAGGTAGTTGCGGGCAAAGCCGTCCTTCACGTTGACGACATCGCCCATCTGGCCGAGCTTGGCGACCCTCTCCAGCAGAATGACTTGCATGGGCCCGGCTCCTTATTTGACGACATAGGGAAGAAGGGCGAGGTAGCGGGCCCGCTTGATGGCCCGGGCAAGCTCGCGTTGCTTCTTCGCGGAAACGGCGGTGATGCGGCTGGGGACGATCTTGCCGCGCTCGGAAATGTAGCGCTGCAGCAGCTTGACGTCCTTGTAGTCGATCTTCGGCGCATTGGCCCCGGAGAAGGGGCAGGTCTTGCGACGGCGGAAAAACGGTCTTGCGGCCATGTCTCTATCCTTCCTTGAAGCTCAGCGGCGCCGGTCCGAATGGCGCTCGCGGGACTGCATCATCACCGAGGGGCCTTCCTCGTGCTTCTCGACACGCACGGTCAGAACCCGCAGAACGTCGTCATGCAGCCGCATGAGACGCTCCATTTCCTGAACCGCCTCGGCCGGCGCATCGGTGCGCATGTAGGCGTAATGGCCCTTGCGGTTCTTCTTGATCTTGTAGGCCATCGTCTTGAGGCCCCAGTATTCGGTGTGAAGGACCTTGCCGCCATTCTCCTCGAGAACGCTGCGGAAATGGTCGATCAGTCCCTCGGCCTGGGCGTTGGAAAGATCCTGCCGGCCAATGAAGACGTGCTCGTAAAGAGGCATGTTCCGTTTCCTGTCTCGGGCGTGCTTCAAAATGCGGCGCAACGGCTCCCGGCCGCATACGAGAGGCAACGCGATTCGTTCCTGTCGGGAGCGCGCCTTCTCTAACAGAAAAACACCCGTGCGCAAGGGCGGGAATGGAGTGCAACCCGATGGAGTGATTCGCTCTGTGCGCGAATCATCCCCGGGCGCTCCCCGGGCGAACCTTCCGCCCCCCGGCATCGTCGAACGCCGGGGACAATCGCGAGAGGAGGCGCATGTGGTTTCCCATATCGCGGTCGGTCCGGGCAGAAAACCGCCGACAAACCCGACCGTCAACATCCGGCCACAATCCCTTCACGCTCCGGCCCGGATCCCCCGTCAGAAAAGCGGGGACTGCCCCCGATGCGCGCGGACGCATCTTGCGGGCCGGGCCCGAAGCGCACCGCCGCCCCCATGCGGGAGCCGAAGCGCGCAGGGAACGCAACAAGGAGTGCTCGAGATGACTGATCATGCGAGAAACCCTGGGGTGGCGACCGTTGCCGCCCGCAGATTGCGCGGCAGCGGACCGCCGCGCCGGCCGCACACGACATTCGCCCTGCCCCGCCGCCACGCGGCGGGCGCCGCGATCGCAGGCTTCGCAAAGAGCGAAAGCGGTGCGGTCACGGTCGATTACGTGCCGATCATCGCCGCCGCCGTCGGCCTCGGCCTGGCCGTCGCCTCGACCGTGAACGGCGGCCTCGGCGACGTGTCCGGCCGGATCGAATCGAGCTTGGCCGACTACAAGATCTCCACCTCCTTCGACGCCCTCAAGGCCATCGAGGACACGGCCTATCTGTTCGAGGACACGGAGACGGTCGATGCAGAAGCCGAAGTGCTCGACGACAGCGAGCTGGCGGCCCTCCTGTCCGACGAGGAGGTGAAGAGCCTTCTCGAGGACGTGAGTGCGGACGGCAGCGATGACGGCAGCGATGACGGCAGCAGTGGCGAAGCCGACAGCGCCAGCACCGAGAGCGCCGACTCGCCGCCTTCGGCGCTCGGCGGGTCGGGCAAGTCGGACAAGACCAGCTCCAGCGGCTCCGGAAAGAAAAAGAACAAGTCGGGTTCGTCGAAGGAGACGAAGTCGGACGGCTCGACCCATGATGCCGAGGAAGACGGCAGTTCGGACTAAAGCGGATCGGGCGATCATTCCGGCGGGAGATCCAGCGACAAGGACAGCTGAGTTCCGAATGCCGGCCCGAGGCCGGGGAGCAGGGGTGTCCGGTCGAGCGCGACGGCGCGCAAGGGAGAGACGCGACGATGGATCCCCGCTCGTCGTTCCGCTCTTTCGGCGAGCCGGGGAAGACGGATGCGGGTTCGCCGCCCATGCGCCATGCGTCTGGCCGCCATGCCTCCGATTGTCCCGGGTCCTGTCCACCGGCCCGTCTCCCGGTAGCCATCAACCTGTCTCCCGGCGGCACCCATGCGCCCGGTCGCCCTCTTTCCCGCCCCGCACCCCTGCCGCGCCACGAAACCGCACATGCACCCATGCAAGCCCGCCGATGCTGCCGGCAGAATCCGCCGCATCCTTCCCCCGCACGCGGCCATCTTGTTCTCGTGGCCCTCGGCGGCTAGACCGTCAGCCATGACAACGGCCGCAGGAGCGGGCGAGCTTTCCGCCCGGACGGCCAACGAACGAGGATGGAGCACATGGCAGCCATTGCCTTTCTCTTTCCCGGCCAGGGGGCCCAGAGCGTGGGCATGGGCCGGGACATCGCCGACACCTGGCCCGAGGCGCGTGCGGTCTTCGAGATCGTGGACGAGGCCCTCGGCGAAAGGCTCTCGGCCCTGATCTGGGAAGGCCCGCAGGACGAACTCACCCTGACCCGAAACGCCCAGCCGGCGCTGATGGCCACGTCGCTCGCCACGCTCAGAGCCCTCGAGGGCGAAGGGGTGCCGGCGGATGCGGCCGATTTCGTCGCCGGCCATTCCCTCGGGGAATATTCCGCCCTGGCGGCCGCCGGCGCCCTCGACATCGCCGAGGCGGCCCGGCTCCTGCGCCTGCGCGGCGAGGCGATGCAGGCCGCGGTGCCGGTCGGTGAAGGGGCGATGGCGGCGATCCTCGGACTCGATCTTGCCGCGGTCGAGGAAATCGCGGCCGAGGCGGCCGAAGCGGGCATCTGCGAGGCGGCCAACGACAACGACCCGGCCCAGGTGGTGATTTCGGGGCACAAGGCCGCGATCGAACGGGCGGTGGCGCTGGCCAGGGAACGGGGGGCGAAACGGGCGGTGATGCTGCCGGTCTCCGCCCCGTTCCATTCGGCATTGATGCAGCCGGCGGCCGAGCGCATGGCCGCGGCGCTGGCCGAAGCCACGATCCGGCCGCCGCGCGTGCCGCTCGTCGCCAATGTCACCGCCGCACCGGTGCAAGACCCGGAAACCATCCGGCGCCTGCTCGTCGAGCAGGTGACGGGCCGGGTGCGCTGGCGCGAGAGCGTTGCCCGCATGGCCGGGGAAGGCGTGACCCTGGCCGCCGAGATCGGTGCCGGCAAGGCCCTCTCGGGCATGGTGCGCCGGATCGCCCGTTCGATCGAATGCGCACCGACGGGCACGGCCGAGGGGGTGCGCAAGGCCGCCGAGCGCATTCGCGCCGCCATCGAACAGAAGGGGGAAGGCAATGTTTGATCTCACGGGCAGGCGTGCCCTCGTCACCGGCGCATCGGGCGGCATCGGCCGCGCCATCGCCACCGCGCTCCATGCCCGGGGCGCCGAAGTCGGCCTTTCGGGCACGCGGATCGACCCGCTCAGGGCACTGGCCGAGCAGCTCGGGGAACGGGCCCATGTGCTGCCCTGCAACCTCGCCGATCGGGTCGCGGTCGATGCGCTGCCGGGTGAGGCCGCCGATGCCATGGGCGGGGTGGACATTCTCGTCAACAATGCCGGCCTGACCCGCGACAACCTCCTCATGCGAATGTCGGACGAGGACTGGGACACAGTGCTCGAGATCAACCTGACGGCGGCGATGCGCCTCACCCGCGGCGTGCTCCGGGGCATGATGAAGGCGCGCTGGGGCCGGATCGTCAACATCACCTCGGTGGTCGGCGCCACCGGCAATCCGGGGCAGGCCAATTACGCCGCTTCCAAGGCCGGGCTCGTCGGGCTCACGAAGTCGCTGGCGCAGGAGATCGCGAGCCGCGGCATCACCGTCAACTGCGTCGCGCCGGGCTTCATCACCACGGCGATGACCGACAAGCTCAACGACAGGCAGAAGGAGCGGATCCTGGGGCAGATCCCGGTCGGGCGGATGGGAACGCCCGAGGAGATCGCGGCGGCGGTGCTCTATCTGGCCTCGCCCGAGGCCGCCTATGTCACCGGTCAGACACTGCATGTGAACGGCGGCATGGCGATGATCTGACCTCCCGCCTCCGGCACGGCGGCCGGGCCTCCCCCCGCGCGGGCGGCCAGGCGAACCTAGGTCGGGCCGGAACGTGGTGCGCACCGCCCGTGAGGGCACCTTCCGGGAGGCGAGCCCCCGTCAAGGCGGGGGAGAAACCGTTTGCCAGGTGCGGTGATTGTGCTATAGGCGGCACGAGCTTCGCCCCCGCTCCGCCGGGCGGGCGGGCGGAATGGAAGAGCAACGGGGCCTGCCCCTTTCAAGACGAGGACATGAGGATGAGCGACATCGCCGAACGCGTGAAGAAGATCGTTGTGGAGCATCTGGGCGTCGAGGAAGACAAGGTCACCGAATCGGCCTCCTTCATCGACGATCTCGGCGCCGACAGCCTCGACACGGTCGAACTTGTCATGGCCTTCGAGGAGGAATTCGGCATCGAGATCCCCGACGACGCCGCCGAGAACATCCAGACGGTCGGCGATGCGGTGAAGTTCATCTCCGAACATCTCGACAACGCCTGAGGCCATCTGGGCGACCCGGACCGGAGCGCCGCGGCGCATCTGCAAGAAGAACAGGACGAACCCCGCCTTCGGGCGGGGTTTTCCTTTCGGTTTCGGATGATGCGGCCCGGGGAGCGCTCCCGACCAGAGCCCCTGACCAGACACTCCGGCCCGCCTCCCGACCGGAGCCGCGGGCCGTGCCCGGACGCGGATGCCGGCCCCTTCCCTTCTCCCGCCGGGCACCGCGACGGGAAGGGCCCCGACCGGCCGCAACCTGCGCCGGTCCTGCCGCGGTTTGCAGGGATGGCCCGTTTCCCGAGGGGCCATGCCGGCTTCCCCGGCGAAACCCGACGGGGAGCCTTGCCGCGGAACGGGTGCGACTGGCAAACCGCTGCCGACCGGGGGCGTTTTCGCGCGGCGCGTGCCGTGCCTCCGGTGCAGCCGGACATCCCCACCGGCGACAGGAGCGATCAGGACACGGCTTCGCAGAAAGGCTGTGGCATCGGGGTGATGCGCGCCCTCTCCTTCCTGCCGGCCGTGGCCCCGGGCGGTGCGCCCCGTCCAGGCGGGATCGTCCCGCCGTCGATCGGGTTCCTGAGCCGGAGCGCCTTGCCCGCATGGCGTGCCCTGCGCGCCCCTGCCACGGCCGGGAGCACCGAACCCGTGAAGCGTGCATGGCTGTCGGGAGAGGCGGGAGCGGCACGCCCTCGTGCCCCCTCCGTCGGCAACGCTCCCTGCGTTCCGTGGATCTGGAAGATGGTCGCACGTTTTGCCCGCTCGCGCAGCCCGGCCGAGCCGGGGCGGTGTGCTTCATCCACCGGAAACGCCCTGCCAATGCGTTCGATCAGGGCGCCGGCTGCGGCAGGAGTGCTCCGTGCAGTGAAAATGTCCTGCCGAAGCAGACCCGATCGAGGGGAGCTTCGGAGAAGAGCATCTCCTGCGACCGGGGGCTGTTCTCCTGCCGGTCCCGGAAGGGGGGCCCGTGCAGCCCGGATGCATCCGGTCCCATGCCGGTTCCGGCACCAGACGGGGAAGATGTGCAGCGCCCACCGAAGCCGGCGGCAATGGCAGCATCGCGCCCTGCGGACCGGGAAGACGACCGGCCCTCTCGTCAGCATTGCCCGATCGGAGGGCGCCCCGCGCCCCGGGAGAACGACCCGCCCCATCGGAGAGCCAACGCAGGAGCACCCGGTTCGGGCGATGCGCCCGTGCAGGCGGAACGCCCGTTCCGAGCGGCCTGATTCGCCGCGGCCGGGTGATGCGTCCCCCCTTCCACGGAGCCCGCTCCTTGCAGCATTCCGGGGCGAAGTCCGAATGACCGCCGATCTTCTCCTTCCCTTTCGCTCAGTCGATGTAATCGTCGAGCACGGCGACCTTCTCCTCCCAGGGCGGCACGAGCATGGGCGGGGAGATCAGGTAGCCTTGCAGACAATCGACACCGGCCCCGGCGAGGAAATCCGCCTCCTCCTCGGTCTCGACCGCCTCGGCAACGGTGAACATGTCGAAATGGCGGGAGATGGTGACGAGCGCCTCCACCAGCACCTGCGCATCGGGCTGACGATGGATCTCGCGGGTGTATTCGCCGTCGATCTTGACGATGTCGAACAGGAAATCCTTGAGATGACGGAAGGCGGTGTAGCCGGCGCCGAAATCGTCGAGCGCGAAGGAGATCCCCTGACGGTGCATCTCGCCCATGAAGGCGCTGACGAGATCGGGCATCAGCATGGCCGAGGCCTCGGTGATCTCGAGGATGAGCCGCTCGGCGATGGTCGGGTCGCGCTCGAGGCCGAGATGGAGCGTGTCGAGCCAGCGGCGATAACCGATCGACCGGGCCGACATGTTGATCGAGAGACGCAGCGAGGGCTCTCGTCCGAGCGCCTCGAGCCCCTGCTCGAGGGCGAGGCAGTCGATCCTGCGGCCCAGCTCGCTCGTCTCCACGAGGGGGATGAATTCGGCCGCGGGGATCGGATCGCGCGAAGCACCGTAAAGCCGCACCAACCCCTCGTAGAACGCCACCCGATCGCGGTGACGGGCGCTCACCACCGGCTGGAAGGCAAGGAAGACCTCGCGCCGTTCCACCGCCTTGCGGATCTTCTCCCGCAGGGCGTGCCTGCGCCGCACCAGCCCTTCGTCACCTCCCCCGAAAGGGGGGATTCCCTCCTCGTGCATCATCGGCACTCTCCACGCTTTTGCCGATCATGCCCGTGCAGAGGTTAACGGAAGGTAAACGAATACGATTGTCGGGAAATTCCTGCGGGGGCCGCAGCGCTCAGAGCGCGCTCGCGAGTGCCTCCTCGATGTAGAGCCCGCGCAGCTTGCGCGCGAGAGGCCCGGGCCGGCCACTGCCGACAGGCACCTCGTCGATCGCGATCACGGGATGGACGAAGGTCGAGGCCGAGGTGATGAAGGCTTCCTCGGCCGCCTTCGCCTCCTCGGGCGTGAAGGGGCGCTCCTCGACGGTCAGCCCCTCCGCTTCCGCCAGCCGCATGATCGCCGCGCGGGTGATGCCCGGCAGGATGTCGTGCGAAAGCTGACGGGTGACGATCTTTCCCCCGGCGGTGACGATCCAGGCGTTGTTGGAGGTGCCCTCGGTGACGGTGCCGTCCTCCTCGACGAGCCAGGCATCGTCGGCCCCCGCGGCCTGCGCCGCCATCTTGCCCATGGATGGATAGAGGAGCTGCACGGTCTTGATGTCGCGCCGCTTCCAGCGCAGATCGGGCAGGGTGATGACGCGAATGCCCCTCTCGGCCGCCGGCGCCTCGACCAGCGCCTTTTCCTGGGTGAACATCACCACCGTCTGCGGCACGTTCTCGGGATAGTGGAAATCGCGGTCGGCAGCGCCGCGGGAGACCTGCAGATAGATCAGCCCCTCCTCGAGTCCGTTGCGGGCGACGATCGCGCGGTGGAGCGCGAGAAACTCCTCGGCCGGAAGCGGCATCTCCATGTCGAGCGCGCGCAAGGACCGCTCCAGCCGGGCGAGATGGCCGGGAAAGTCGATCAGCCTGCCCTGAAGAACGCTCGTCACCTCATAGACGGCATCGGCGAAGAGGAAACCGCGATCGAAGACGGAGATCTTCGCATCGGTCTCATCGACCCATTCGCCGTTGACATAGACGGTCCGGCCCATCCTGCGCTCCTTCTTCGCCGTTCACGTGCCCGCTTCTTGGGGCAGCGCCGGCCGCCGGTCAAGCCCCGCATGAACCGGGGACGCATCCGCCTCTTGCGGGCAAGGACCAGCCGGGCTATTTCATCAGCGCAAGCGGGTGTAGCTCAATGGTAGAGCAACAGCCTTCCAAGCTGAAGATGGGGGTTCGATTCCCCTCACCCGCTCCAGCTCCTCCACCCATGCCGACCCGCGCCTCGTCCCGCATCGTCGATGCCGGTCCATCAGCCATGCGCGCTTCGTCTCCGGCGTCCCGCGCAGGGCGCCGATGCACCCGCGTGCAGCGCGGCGCTCATGCACGAAAGGAAGGCGCACAGGGGGCTGGAAGCATGCAGGGCTCGCGCGCCCCGGCCGCGAACGGGCCGGATGCATCCGTGAACAGGAAGAAGAGGAGTGGAGCGGGCGATGGGAGTCGAACCCACGACATCCAGCTTGGGAAGCTGGCGTTCTACCGCTGAACTACGCCCGCCCAGCCTCCGTTCAACTAGCCATTCGCTCGAACGAGGTCAAGCGGGAAGCGCACGAAACGCAGGGCGGGTGCGGCGCTCCGGCCTCCGCCCCGGCTCTCATTCGGCCCATTCCCAGGGGCGGGGATAGCGGCCGAGCACCGCGTTCACCGCCTCGTCGGACGGCTTCTCGCCCTCGGGCCTGAGACGCGCGACAAGACCGCGCTTCCTGTCCTCCACCACCTCGGCGACGACCGCCGGCACACCCGCCTCCGAGAGCGCGGCGTTGTAGACGCGGGCAATGGCCATCTTGCGCAGCGCCGGCTTGAAGACCTTGCCGACCGCCGTCTTGGGCAATTCGTCGAGAATCTCGAGATGCTTCGGCACCGCCGCCCGCTCGGTGATGGTGCGCCGGGCGTGCTCCATCAGCTCCTCCACCGTCGCCGTGCCGCCCTCGACCAGCTCGACATAGGCGGCCGGCAGTTCGCCGGAATGGGCGTCGGGCTGGCCGATCGCGCCCACGAAGGCGACCTGCGGATGGGCGGCCAGCGCCTCCTCGATGAGGGCCGGATCGATATTGTGGCCGCCGCGGATGATGAGATCCTTCGCCCGGCCGGTGATCCAGAGATAGCCGTCGCTGTCGATCCGCCCGAGATCGCCGGTGCGCAACCAGCGCCCTTCGGCGAAGAGCCCGCGATTCTTCTCGGGGTCGGTATAGGTGGCGCCGGGAATGACGCCGGGGTTGGAGACGCAGATCTCGGCAACCTCGTCCACCCCTGCCTCGTGGCGGATGTTGCCGGCCCCGTCGCAGTCGAGAATGCGCACGTCGGTATAGGGGAAGGGCAGGCCGACCGAACCGATCTTCTTTTCGCCGTCATAGGGGTTGGCGGAGATGAGGCAGGTGGCCTCGGTCATGCCGTAGCCCTCGAGGATGGTGACGCCCGTCGCTTCCTCGAAGCGGCGGAAAAGCTCGACCGGCAATGGCGCCGATCCGCACAGCGCCGTCTTGAGGGAGGACACGTCGGCATCGACCGGGCGCTGCATCAGCTGGGCGACGGCCGTCGGCACGGTGACCATGAAGGTCGCCTGCCAGCGCTCGACGAGCTTCCAGAAATTGTCGAACACTCCTTCGCCGCGATAGCCGGCAGGGGTCGGCATCACCATGTGCGCCCCCGAGGCGAGCACCGCCATCAGGATCGGATAGGCGG
Source organism: Albidovulum sp. (assembly GCA_026989275.1). Lineage (GTDB taxonomy): Bacteria > Pseudomonadota > Alphaproteobacteria > Rhodobacterales > Rhodobacteraceae > WFPA01. Next base: position 8,781 of record JALSJQ010000047.1, on the reverse strand, counting down.
CGAAGACATGAAAGAGCGGCAGCGGGCAGAGGAAGGTGTCCTCCTCCGAGGCGATGAGTTCGTTCACGCACCAGCCATTGTAGATCATGCCCGAATAGCGGTGCTGGGCGAGCTTCGGCATGCCGGTGGTGCCGCCGGTATGGAAATAGGCGGCGATGCGGTCCCCGGTGGCATCGGGGAAGGCATAGTCATCGCCCCGCTGACCGGCGATGGCCTGGTCGAAATCGAGCACCCGCGCCTCGTGCCGCACCGGGTTCTTCGGCCGCAGGAAGGGCACGATCAGCTTCTTGATGCCGGTGAGATAACGCAGAAGATCGACCTCGATCACCGTCTCGACGGCCGGCGCCATCGCCACGGCCTCGGCCGCGCGCTGGGCCACGTCGCTTTTCGGAAAGCTCCTGAGGGTGACGACCACCTTCGCCCCGCTCTCGCGCAGGAGCGCCGCCATCTGCTTCGGTTCGAGAAGCGGGTTGATCGGGTTGACGATGCCGGCAATGGCACCGGCCATGAAGGCAATGGCGGTTTCGTTGATCGTCGGCAGGATGTAGGCGACGACATCCGCCTCGCCGATACCGAGCGAGCGGAACAGGTTGGCCGTCCGCACCACCTTCTCGCGGGTGCCGCGCCAGTCGAGGGTCTCGGCCGGGGCTCCCGGATCGGAGAGGAGCTGGAAGGAGAAGGCCGGGCGGCCGGGGACGCGGGCCGCGGTCTTGTCGAGAAGCTCCCGCAAGGTGCGGGCAGGTTGCCGCGCCTCCCAAGGCATTTCGTTCTCGATGGCCAGCTTGTCCGCGAGCGACGCCATTTTCGCCATGTCGTCCTTTCCTCCCTTGCCTGCCCGGAGGGCGTGCCTGCGCCGCGGGCACCCCCGGCCCTCCCGGCCGCGGCCCCGTCGCGCGCGCAAGGATCAGGCAAAAGTGGCGGCAAGGCAAGATTTACATGGCGTCAGCCTGCCGGCGCCCCGAAGGGGCGGAGCGAACCGGCAGACGAGGCGGTTCCGATCCGCGGCCTTCACCGGCGATGCGGTTTCACGTCGGGGGGCGTCGTCGGGGGAATTAGGCGCGGAGAATGGTGCTGCCGGTGAGATTTGAACTCACGACCTCTCCCTTACCAAGGGAGTGCTCTACCCCTGAGCTACGGCAGCCCGCCGACGGGCGCCCGTTTACGGGCAAAAGGCAGCGGGTGCAAGAGCAATTTTCGCCCGGAGCCGCCGCTTTCGGCCCCGCCGCGCCCGACACGACCCGCCGATCCGGCACGGCCCGGCGCCGATCTCTGGACGCAGGCACCGCCAGAGGCTAGAGAGGCGCCATGGCACGGCAGGGCAAGGAAACGAGGGCCGAGCGCGAAGCGCGCCTTGCGGCGGCGCTCAGGGCCAATCTCCGGCGCCGCAAGGCGCAGATGCGGGCCCGCGGAGCCGGCGGGACGGCCGGCACCACGCCCGAGGACGCGACCGCCCGCCGGCATGAACGGGGCAGGGCAGCGCCCGGTGCCGATGCGGGCCGCAAGAACGAGGACAGCTGATGGACAGGATCGTCGTCACCGGCGGCAGGGAACTCGATGGCACGATTCCGATCGCCGGGGCGAAGAATGCCTGTCTCGCGCTGATGCCGGCCACGCTGCTGACGGACGAGCCGCTGACGCTCTCGAACGCGCCCCGCCTCGCCGACATCGACACGATGACGCTGCTTCTGCGTTCGCTCGGCGCCGAGGTCTCCCGCCTCGACGAGGGACGGGTCATCGCCATGAGCTCCCATGCCCTTTCCTCCCGCCGGGCCGAATACGACATCGTGCGGCGGATGCGGGCCTCGATTCTCGTGCTCGGGCCGCTCCTGGCGCGGGAGGGGGTGGCCGAGGTATCGCTGCCCGGCGGCTGCGCCATCGGCGCGCGACCGGTCGATCTGCATCTGCGGGCCCTCGAGGAGATGGGCGCCGACATCGAGCTCGTCGATGGGTATGTGCATGCCAGGGCCCCTCATGGCGGGCTGCGGGGTGCACACATCCGCTTTCCCTTCGTCTCGGTCGGAGCGACGGAGAACACGCTGATGGCCGCCACTCTCGCCCGCGGCACCACCGTGATCGAGAATACCGCCCGCGAGCCCGAGATCGTCGATCTCGCCCGCTGCCTCACGGCCATGGGCGCGCGAATCGAGGGCGCCGGCAGCGGCACGATCACCGTCGAGGGGGTGAAGCGGCTGCATGGAGCGACCCATTCGGTCATCATCGACCGCATCGAGCTCGGCACCTACATGATCGCCCCGGCGATCACCGGCGGCACGGTGCGCTTCCCCGGCGCGCGGCGCGACATTCTCGGCGCCTTCATCGACAAGCTCGAGGAAGCGGGTGTCGCCGTCGAGGACGTGCCCGGCGGGCTTGCCGTCAGCCGCCGCGGCGACCGGGCGCGGGCGGTGGATGTCGTCACCGCGCCCTATCCGGGCTTCCCGACCGACCTTCAGGCGCAGATGATGGCCCTCCTCGCGACTGCCGAGGGCGTGTCAACCCTTGAAGAACGGATTTTCGAGAACAGATTCATGCATGCCCCCGAGCTCATGCGGATGGGGGCGAAGATCGACGTTCACGGCGGCACGGCCAGGGTGACGGGAGTGGAGCGGCTGAAGGGAGCGCCGGTGATGGCGACCGATCTGCGCGCCTCCGTCTCGCTCATTCTCGCGGGGCTCGGTGCCGAGGGGGAGACGGTGGTCAGCCGCGTCTATCACCTCGACCGGGGCTATGAACGCCTGGAAGAGAAGCTCGGCGCCTGCGGGGCCGCGATCGAGAGGATCAGCGAATGACGGAAGATGCGCGTTTCGAGGATGGCACCACGGGCCTGCCGCTCAGGCTCCGGGCCTTCGACGGCGAGGATCTCGCGGTGATCTCGTCGCTGCTGCAGGATGCCGTCATGCCCTCGGGCGAGATGACATGGCTGCCGAAGGAGCGGCGCTTCGCCATGCTCGTCAACCGCTTCCGCTGGGAGCAGTTCGCGAAAAGCGGCAAATGCGAACGGGTGCAGGCGCTTCTCATCGTCAACGACGTGCTGAGGGTCTGCTCGAACGGCTTTGACGCCGGGGCCAAGGATCTGGTGCTCTCGCTCCTCGCCCTGCGGTTCGAGCCGGTCGAGGACGGCACCGGCCGCCTCGTCCTCACCCTCGCCGGCGACGGGGAGATCGCGCTCGATGTCGAATGCCTCGACATCGCCCTCAAGGACGTCTCGCGCCCCTACCCCGCCCCGTCGGGCAAGGCACCGGCCCATCCTCTCGACGAAGGGGAGGCACTCTGATGGTCCGTTTCCTCGACACGCGCGACCCCGCCTTCGAGGAGGGCTTCCGCGCCCTTCTTGCCGCCAAGCGCGAGAGCGATGCCGATGTCGATGCCGATGTCGCCGCCATCATCGACGAGGTGCGCCGGCGCGGCGATGCCGCTCTCATCGACTATACCCGCCGGTTCGACGGCTTCGATCCCGAAGCGACCGGACTGCGCTTCGCCGAGGAGGAGATCGCCGCACACATCGCCCGCGTACCGGCGGCCGAACGTGCGGCACTCGAGCTTGCCGCCGAACGCATCCGGGCCTATCACGCGCGGCAGTTGCCCGAGGACGCCCGCTGGGAGGACGAGGGCGGCGCCCTGCTCGGCTGGCGCTGGACGGCGGTCGATGCCGCCGGCCTCTATGTGCCGGGGGGGCTCGCCTCCTACCCTTCCTCTGTGCTGATGAACGCGATTCCGGCCCGCGTCGCCGGCGTGAAGCGCCTGGCCATGGCGGTGCCGACCCCGAAGGGAGAGGTGAACCCGCTGGTGCTTCTGGCCGCCCGCCTGGCCGGGATCGACGAGATCTGGCGCATCGGCGGCGCACAGGCGATTGCCGCGCTCGCCTACGGCACCCAGAGCATCGCCCCGGTGGACAAGATCACCGGGCCGGGCAATGCTTGGGTGGCGGCGGCCAAGCGGCGGGTCTTCGGCCAGGTCGGCATCGACATGATCGCCGGACCGTCGGAAGTGCTGGTGATCGCCGACGGCAGGAACGATCCCGACTGGGTGGCGGTCGATCTTCTGGCCCAGGCAGAACACGACGAGAGCGCCCAGTCGATCCTCATCACCGACGATGCCGCCTTCGGCCGGGCCGTGGCCGAGGCGGTGGCGCGGCGACTGGAGACGCTGCCCCGTTCCGGGATCGCCGGCCGAAGCTGGGAACGCCACGGCGCCGTCATCACCGTGGCGAACTGGGACGAAGCCGTGTCCCTGTCGGACCGTCTCGCACCCGAACATCTCGAGATCCTCACCGAGAACGCCGAGGAGGTGGCCGGAAAGGTGCGCCATGCCGGCGCGATCTTCATCGGCCGCTGGACGCCGGAGGCGATCGGCGATTATGTCGGCGGTCCGAATCACGTGCTGCCGACATCGCGTTCGGCCCGCTTTTCCTCCGGTCTTTCGGTGCTCGACTTCATGAAACGCACCACCCTTTCGCGGATGACACCGGAGGCGCTCGGCGCCATCGGCCCGGCGGCCGAGACGCTGGCCGAGGCCGAAGGGCTGCAGGCGCACGGCCTGTCGGTGGCGCTGCGGCGCGCCGCGCTCGACGAGAGCGGCGGTGCAGGAGGAGGCGATGGCTGAGGCCGAAGGGACAGGCTGGCCGCCACCGGGCTTTGCCGAGAGCGACCGGCTGATCGAGGTCACGCTCGACGACGCCGACCTGCCCGCTCCCACCTCCGAGATGCAGCAGGAGCGCAAGGTCGCGCTGTTCGACCTGCTCGAGAACAACGCCTTCGCCCTGCCGCCGCGGGGCGACCGGGAAGCGCCGGCCGGCCCCTACCGGCTGCACCTGGCGATGCGCGAACGGCGCCTCGTCTTCGACATCACCACCCGCGATCGCGAGAAGGTCGCCGAGTTTCACCTCTCCCTCACCCCCTTTCGCCCGGTGGTGAAGGACTATTTCCAGATCTGCGACGCCTATTTCGACGCCGTGCGCAACCTCCCGCCGAGCCGAATCGAGGCGATCGACATGGGCCGGCGCGGCATCCATGACGAGGGGGCGCGGCTGGTGATGGAGCGGCTCGAGGGCAAGATCCGCATGGACAGGATGACGGCCCGGCGGCTCTTCACGCTGATCTGCGCGCTTGCCGGGAGGCATTGAGCGTGGCGGGGGGGCTGCCCGGATCGGTCCTCTTCTGCTGCGATCACAACGCGGTGCGCTCCCCCATGGCCGAGGGCATCATGAAGAAGTATTTCGGTGACCGGGTATTCGTCCAGTCGGCCGGGGTGCGGTCCGATCTCGAGATCGACGGTTTCGCCGTCGCCGTCTGCCGCGAGATCGGCATCGAGCTTTCGCGCCACCGCGCCCGCAGCTTCGACGAGATGGAGGAATGGGGGGACGACCTCACCAGTTTCGACCTCGTCATCGCCCTCTCCCCCGCCGCTCATCGCCGTGCCCTCGACTACACGCGCTTTCACGCCCTCGATGTCGAATACTGGCCGGTGCTCGACCCGACCGGCCTCGGCGAAACCCGCCAGGAGAAGCTGGCCGCCTACCGGCAGACCCGCGACCAGATCCGCGAGCGCATCATCTCGCGCTTCGGCATGCCGCTCGAGGACGAGGCGCCCGAAGCCGGCATGGGGGAAGAATAGCGCGGCAGCCCTGCCCTCTCCCGCCCCCGGAAGGAAGCGGCGGACAGAACGGGAAGACGCCACCCGCAAGCCCGGTCCGGGAAATTTCGGAGCGTTTCGCCCGGCCCTGTTGCTTCCTGCTTGATTTTTTCCGCCGATGCGCCCATCTAGGGCGCGAAATCCCTGCCCGGCGGGCGGGGTGTCGTGTATTTTGCCGCCTGTGGCCGCACCACCGCACGGCAGACCGTCAACCTGTCCTGACACGCCCCTTCGGGCGAGGATCGGGGCGCGAACACGCAGAGCACGCAGAACACGCAAAGGAGAGACCATGGCCAAGGAAGACGTCCTCGAGTTCCCCGGCACCGTCAAGGAATTGCTGCCCAATGCCATGTTCCGGGTCGAGCTCGACAACGGCCATGAGATCATCGCCCATACCGCCGGCAAGATGCGCAAGAACCGCATCCGCGTTCTTGCCGGCGACAGGGTGCAGGTCGAGATGACACCCTACGACCTCACCAAGGGCCGCATCACCTACCGTTTCAAGTAGGCAAGCAGGGAGCGATGACCATGGCCGGGCCCGGGGGCCGACCGCGGCTGGTTCTGGCCTCGGCCTCGCCGCGCAGGCGGGAACTGCTGGCGCAGATCGGCATCGTGCCCGACGAGATCCGGGCCGCCGAGATCGACGAGACGCCGGGCCGGAACGAGCTGCCGCGCAGCTATTGCCGCCGCATTGCCGCGGCCAAGGCCGATGCCGTGGCGGCAGCGGCAGGCGAGATCGTGCTTGCGGCCGATACCACCGTCGCCCTCGGCCGGCGCATTCTCGGCAAGCCCGTCGATGCCGAGGATGCCGCCCGGATGCTGCGGCTGCTTTCGGGGCGACGTCACCGGGTCGTCACCGCCATCGCCCTGCAGCGGCACGACGGGCGGCGGTGGCTGCGCGACGTGGTGACCGCCGTCAGGATGAAGCGCCTCTCGGAAGCCGAGATCGCCGCCTATCTGACCTCGGGCGAATGGCGCGGCAAGGCCGGGGGCTATGCCATCCAGGGGCGGGCCGGCGCCTTCATTCCCTGGGTCAACGGTTCCTTCACCGGCGTTGTCGGCCTGCCGCTTGCCGAGACGGCCGGGCTGCTCGAGGCTGCGGGCTACCCGGTGCGCGCCGGCTGGGCCGGATCGGCCGATGGGACGTGCAAGGGAGCGCCCCGCATTTCGCAGACGCAAGGGGAGAGCGTTCGATGAAGGGCCGCGTGATCGTTCTCGACGAGATCGACGGCCGCCCGGCGGCGGCGCTGATGGTCGATGGGCGGCTGCAGGATCTCGTCATCGACCCGGCCGACCCGGATCTGCCGCGGCCCGGCGCGATCTACCGCGCCATCGCCGGCCGGCCGATCAAGGGGATGGGCGGGATCTTCGTCGATCTCGGCGGCGGCCGGCAGGGCTTCCTGAAGAACGTCAAGGGCATCTCCGCCGGCAAGCCCCTTCTCGTGCAGGTGACCGGCTGGCCGGAGGAGGACAAGGCGCCGGTCGTCTCGACCCGTCTTCTCTTCAAGAGCCGCCTCGGCATCGTCACGCCCGGCGCGCCCGGCGTCAACGTCTCGCGCCAGGTGAAGGGGCATGAAGAGCGCGACCGGCTCGAGGAGATCGGTGTCGGGATCCTCGGCGATCTTGCCGACAGCGAGCGACTCGGCCTCATCCTGCGCTCGGCCGCGGCGGGCGAGGACACGGAAGTGATCGTCGAGGAGCTCGAAAGGCTGGTCGATCTCGCCCGCAAGGTGCTGGCCGAGAAGGCGGGCGCCGGGCCCGAGCTCCTCCTCGCCGCGCCCGACGCCCACACCTTCGCCTGGAGCGAATGGAGCGTGCCGGCGCCCGACGAGGTGATCGAACGGCCGGATGCCTTCGCCGCGGAGGGGGTGATCGAGGAGATCGAGAAGCTGGCGCGGCCGGAGGTGCCGATCGGCCTGGGGGCTTCCCTCGTCATCGAGCCCACGACGGCGCTGGTGGCGGTCGATGTGAACACCGGCGGCGACGCCTCGCCCGCGGCCGGGCTCAAGACCAACCTGCGCGCCGCCCGGGAACTGCCGCGCCAGTTGCGGCTGCGGGGGCTGGGGGGACAGATCGTCATCGACATGGCCCCGATGCCGAAGAAGGACCGGAAGGCACTCGAAGACGCCCTCAGGGCGGCGCTGCGGACCGAGGGGATCGACACCGCCGTCCTTGGCTGGACCCATCTCGGCCATCTCGAACTGCAAAGGCGCCGCGAACGGATGCCGCTGCACCGGACGGGGCTTTTCGAGGCGCTCGGCATCCTGCCGCCGGGATGTTGAGGAGGTGCCGATGAACCGTCGCAAGGAGGAAGGGAGACCGGGCCCCGCCCGATCCTGCCCGATCTGCGGCAGGCCTGCGCTCCACCGCTACCGCCCCTTCTGTTCGAAGCGCTGTGCCGATGTCGATCTGGCGCGCTGGCTCGGCGGCCGCTACGCCATTCCCGCGATGGAGGAAGCGCCCGACTTCGAGGCCGGGGAGAACGACCGCCCCCGGCCGGAACGCCGCTCGTCCTGAACGCCCCGGCGAAGCGCGCCCTTTCCGGTACGGCCGGGGAGCCCCGGCGGAAGCCGCGCCCGGCCGGCCGCTGGCGGCCCGAAAAAATCCTCCTGCCCCTCTTGCCTGCCCCCGCCCCTTGGCCTAATAAGCCGCCACCGAGGGCGGACGCCCGCGGCCCGGGTAGCTCAGTTGGTAGAGCAGCGGACTGAAAATCCGCGTGTCGGTGGTTCGAATCCGCCCCCGGGCACCATTCTTTTCCAGAAGATCGTTTAATATCAGCTACATGTCTGGAAAGACGGATTTTATATCCACCTTTCTGTCCACCCTTTGTGTTGGGATACCCCAACGGAAACGGAGCTAGGCCGTGTGGGTGAATTTTATCCAGATGAATGCGCGGACGAGAGCGAGCATCGAAGCGAAATTGGCAGCGGTTTTCTCGCAGCGCAGGGCAATTCTCTTGAACCGCTTGCAGTCGGCAAAAGCGCTTCCAGACACCGTTCCACGGGCCGAAGCGCTCCGGCAATGCCCGCCAGGTGATGTTGTGCGTTGCAAATAGTGCAACGCCTCCGGAAACAGACGGTCATCCCGCGCCTTGCGGCCTCGGCGTGGCAGACATTGGCGAAACAGCCCGACCGCCAGCTCCCGGTCCTGCTC
>JALSJQ010000046.1 GCA_026989275.1 Albidovulum sp. | reverse complement strand
CTCTTCGGTCATGTTGCGGGCGAGTGATTTCAGTCCATGCCATCGTGATCCCCTCCGAATCGTCAATCCAAAGGGAATCACAACAGACTGAAATCACTCAACTTCAATTTTCGGTTGGGCTCTGAGAGAGATGCGCTTCGGGTGACCAGAATCGTGTTTCGGCTTCCTCATGTCCGCCTTGGGAAAATGATTTCACCGGTTCTGCACAAGAAGAACCTGTCGGGCTTACCTGCGAAAGGCGACGCTGTTGTTGGCCGAGGTGGTTTCTACGGCTCTCCTCCCGACTCGCTGATACACCTCGCCATTCCGGCTTCGAAAATGCTGCCTTTCGCCGGGTTCCCCTGACCCCCCGGCTCTCGATCCATCCCGCTTCGCCCGGTGCACGCTGGTGCGGCCGGCAGCCGGGCAATGGGGCTGCCGGGGAAGATCGCGGCCGCCCGTGAACCGGCCCCCGATGCGCCCCGTTGACGGCGGCCGGGCCGCGTGTTGCAAGCGGAGCGCAACGGCTGTCGCCAAGGAAAAGGGCCCGGCACCTGGCCGGACCCCGAAAAGGCGTCGCATTCGCCGGTGACGCCTCAGCCCGTCGCGCCCTCCTCGACGGCCACGAGCTCGACCTCGAAGGTCAGATCCTTGCCGGCGAGCGGATGGTTGGCATCGAGAACGACTTCGTCATCGGTCACTTCGGCGACGGTGACGATCATCATCTGTCCGTCCGGGGTCTGCATCTGCAGCTGGATACCGGGTTCGAGCGGAATGTTCTCGGGAATGTCGGAGCGCGGGAAGGCACGCAGCCGCGCCGGATCGTGCTGGCCGTAGGCGTCTTCGGCGGCGATCTTCACCGTCTTCTTCTCGCCCACTTCCATGCCCTCGATCTCCTTGTCGAGGCCGGGGATGATTTCGCCGGCGCCGACAGTGAAGCGGAGCGGCTCGCGGCCTTCGGAGCTGTCGAAAGTCTCGCCGTCGTCGAAGGTGCCGGTGTAATGAATCGAAGCGGTGTCGCCCGCCTTGGCCTTGGTCATGTCTGTCTCTTTCGGGGATGGTTGATCTCGTGCCCCCCGGCCCAGGGCCCGGAAAGGCGGTGATCCTGCCAATGTAGGGAGGAATGGGCGAATGTAAAGGCGCGATCGGCCGTGGCGTCCTTCCCCGTCCGCCCTTGCCCCCGCCGGCCGGGCGGGCCATCCTGCCCGCATCGCCATTCACGGACCGTGCCGAGGGAGGAGGCAGAGATGAACCGGCCCGAGATCTTCGTCTTCGATGCCTATGGCACCCTGTTCGATGTCGCCGCCGCCGCACGGCGCCTTGCCGCCGACGGCCGCTTCCCGGCGCTTGCACGGACATGGGAGGCCCTCGCCGAGAGCTGGCGTCTCAAGCAGCTGCAATACAGCTGGATCCGTGCGCTCGCGGGGAATCATGCCGATTTCCGGCAGGTGACGGCCGAGGCGCTCGACTGGGCGCTCGAAGCCCGGGGCCTTGCCGGCATCCCCGGCCTCGCCGAGGAGCTGATGGCGCTTTACGACCGGCTCGACGCCTATTCCGAAGTGCCGGACATGCTCGCGTCTCTCAGAGGGAAGGGGGCGAAGACCGCCATTCTTTCAAACGGTTCACCGGCGATGCTCGAAAGCGCATGCCGCTCGGCCGGCATCGAGGCGCTGCTCGATGGCGTGCTTTCGGTCGAGGAGGTCGGCGTCTTCAAGCCGGCGCCTGCGGTCTACGGCCTCGTCGAGAAGCATTTTTCTGTGCCTCCTGCGCACACCGTCTTCGTTTCCGCAAACGGCTGGGATGCGGCGGCCGGGGCCGGGTTCGGCTTTCGCAGCGTCTGGGTGAACCGCCGTCGCGAGCCGGTGGACCGGCTGCCCTGGCGCCCCCATGTCGTGCTCGACGATCTGTCCACCGTGCCCGAACTTGCAGGATGACGCCATGACCGATGCCGCTGCCGACGAGATCCGCCGCTTCACCACCTCCGACGGCCTCTCTCTCGCCTATCGCGACGCGGGCACGGGGCTGCCTGTCCTTTGCCTCGCCGGCCTTACGCGCGACGGGCGCGATTTCGACCACCTTGCCCCCCATCTGTGCCATGTGCGGCTGATTCGGCTCGACTGGCGCGGCCGCGGCGCTTCCGATCACGATCCGAATCACCTGAACTATGCCGTTCCCGTCGAGGCGCGGGACGTGATCGAGCTCATGGACCATCTCGGCATCGGGAAGGCCGCCATCATCGGCACCTCGCGCGGCGGCCTCGTCGCCCTCACCCTCGGCCTCATCGCCCATGAACGGATCGCGGGCGTGCTCTTCAACGACATAGGCCCTCATGTCGAGGAAGCGGGCCTCCGGCGCATTCTCGACCATCTCGGCCGCGACCCGGTCTGGAAGAGCCACGAGGAAGCGGCGCGCGCGCTGCCGCGGGTCAGCCCCGGCTTTGCCAATGTGCCCCATGAACGGTGGCTCGCGGAAGCGCGCAGGCGCTGGGTCGAAACGCCCGAAGGGCTGAAGATCACCTATGACCCGAAGCTGCGCGATGCGGTGCTGGCCCATGCCGAGACCCCGCCGCCCGATCTCTGGCCGCTTTACGAGGGGCTGACCGACCTGCCCCTCGCCGTGATCCGCGGTGCCGGCTCCGACATCCTATCCCGTGCCACGGTGCAGCGGATGCGGCGGCTCAAGCCCGATCTCGTCACCGTCGAGGTTCCCGACCGCGGCCATGTGCCCTTTCTCGACGAGCCCCATTCGCTGCTCGCGATCGAGGCCTTTCTCGAACGGGTCGGCACATGACGGGCGCGGCATCGCGGCCCTGCCCCGCACCACCCGGCGCCGTCGCCATCCGCGCAGCGCACCGGCGCGTGGCTCCGGGCCGGTTGACCCTGCCGGTGCTTGCCGCCCATGCCGGGCCGGGCATCGCCGTCTCCGACAGTGAAACCGTCATTGCCATGGGGCTGATCCTGCGTCATCTCCGGCTCGTGGTCGAACCGGCGGCGGCCACCACCCCGGCCGCCGCTCTGTTTCACGGCGCCGAGATTGCCGGTGGGGCCGCCAGGCCCGACATCCTCGTGCTGACGGGGGGCAATGTCGATCCGGGTCTTCTGCCGCGGGCCGTCGCCGCGGCGGCCCGATGGGAGATGCGCCCGAACGGGCAGCATGGCCGAAGATCGCAGGACGAGGACGAAGGATGAGCGAAACGATGCGGTGCGACATTGTTGTGATCGGTGGCGGTGCCGCCGGGCTTGGCGTGGCGGCGGCGCTCGCCCCCGAAGCGGAGGTGGTGCTGATCGAGGCGGAAGACGCGCTCGGCCATCATGCATCGGGTCGCTCGGCGGCGCTTTACGAACCGGGCTACGGCCATGCGGCCATCGCGGCGATGAGCCGGCGCTCGCGTCCCTTCTTCGAGGAGATCGGAGCTTTCACGCCCCGCGGGTTGCTTGTCATCATCCCGAAGGGCGAAGAGGAAACGCATGCCGGGGAGCTGGCCGATCCGCGGGTGAGGGAGATTTCCGTTGCCGAAGCGCGGGCCCTTGTGCCGCCCCTGCGGAGCGAGGTCGTCGGCCGCTGCGGCCTGATCGAGGACGCCTTTGATCTCGACACCGACCTCATGCTCCAGCACTTCGCCCGCACCATCCGTCGCCACCGGGGGCGAATCGAACTCGGCGCGCCGGCGAGGAGCCTCCGCCATGCCGGAAGGCTCTGGCATGTGGAAACGCCCCGCGGCCGGTTCGCCGCGCCGATCGTGATCAACGCGGCCGGTGCCTGGGCCGACGAGATCGCCCGCCTGGCCGGCCTCGCCCCTCTCGGCCTGCAGCCCATGCGCCGCTCGGTGGCGCGCATCGCCCTGCCGGCAGGGATCGACGCGCATCGCTGGCCGATGCTGCTCGGTGCCGGCGAAAGCTGGTATGCCAAGCCCGATGCCGGGGCGCTTCTCGTCTCCCCGGCGGAGGAAGACCCGACCGAGCCCCACGACGCCTGGGCCGACGACATGCGCCTTGCCGAAGGCATCGCCCGCTTTCAGGAGATGATCGACATCGAGGTCCGCCGCCTCGTCGCCAGCTGGGGCGGGCTGCGGACCTTCGCTCCCGACCGCGTGCCCGTCATCGGCTTCGACCCTCGCGCCGAGGGCTTCTTCTGGCTCGCGGGACAGGGCGGCAGCGGCATGATGAGCGCTCCCGGTCAGGCCGTGCTCGTCGGGGAAATGATCCGGGGCACCGTGTCTTTCATCGGTGCCGATCTGGCCGCCTCCATCGCGCCGGACCGCCTCCTCCGGGATGGGCGAAGCCCGATCTGACGCAACGTCATTTCCGGAATTTCCCCCTTTCCGCCCCGCGACTTGATCCTGATCAAGGTCGCGCCCTCTTCCCTCGGCCAGAAGAAGCTCAGGATCGAGAGAGTCCGGCGAACGAGGGAGAAGGCGCATGGACTGGGTGGATTACATGACGCGGTTCAAGGACGACATTCGCGTCCTCAACCGCACCCTCCCCGGCACGACCAGAGCTTTCGGCGCGCTTTCGAAGAGCGTGCGCGACAGCGGTGTCCTCGACGTGAAGATCAAGGAATACATCGCGCTGGCCATCGCCACGGTGCAGGGATGCACGCCCTGCATCGGCTATCATGCCGAGATTCTCGCGAAGCTCGGTGCGCCGCGCGAGGAGGTGGTCGATGCCCTCGCGATGGCGATCCAGATGGGCGGTGGGCCGGCGCTGATGGAAGCGGCCGACGCGCTCGCCGCCTTCGACCAGTTCGTGGCAGCACGGTCCTCGTCCGCAGCCTGACAGTCTCCCTTCGTGTTTTCTCCCCGACCATGTTCCGGTCCACCTCGGCCCCGCCTCTCCGGCGGGGCCTTTTTTGACCGGCGGCATGCGCCATGGCGGGGCATGCTCGCGAGAATGTGCCGTGACGTGCGGCGCAAGGCTCTCGCGCGAAGCGGCGCCCTCCGCTAGAGATCGGACATGCTCGACAGCCGTTTGCGCCCCATGATCGATCCGCCGCTTGCTCGCATCGCCACGCTGCTGACGCGCCGGGGCGTGCCGGCCAATCTCGTCACCGGTGCCGGGCTCGGCATCGGGCTGCTGGCCGCCTGCGCCGCGGGGCGCGGCTGTTTCAGCACTGCCCTCGGGCTGTTCCTGCTTTCGCGACTGTTCGACGGCCTCGACGGTCATGTGGCCCGGCAGCACAAGCCGACGGGCCTCGGCGGCCATCTCGACCTCATGGCCGATTTCACCGTCTATGCCGCCCTGCCGCTCGGCATTGCCGTCGCCATGCCGGACACGGCCCTCGTCACGGCCTTCCTTCTCGCCAGCTTCTACATCAATGCGGCAAGTTTCTTCGGAACCGCCATTCTTGCCGAGCGCCGGCGGCTGCGGTCATCCGCGAATGGTCCCAAATCGCATTACCACCCGCGCGGCCTGATCGAAGGGGCGGAAACCATCGCCTTCTTCACCATCTGTCTGCTCGTGCCGGACTGGTTCGCCATGCTGGCGCCGGTCTTCGCGCTGTTGACGCTCTGGACCGCCGCCAGCCGCATCCCCGTCGCATGGCGGCTCGAACGGGGCGAAGGCTGATCGGTCGGATCCTCCGTCAGACCAGGGCGAGGAGTTCGCCGCCCTTTTCCCAGATCATCACTCCGCCGACGAGGAGCGAAGCGAACCCGGCGGCAAGGCGGATGCCGGCGCCGAGACTGCGGGCGGTCCTGTCGGCCAGGGAAAGCGGCAGGGAGATCACCCAGGTCAGGAGCCCCATGCCGAGGCTCGAGCCGAGTCCGAAAAGCAGGATGTAGAGAGCCGCCACGCCAAGTGATGGCGCCGGGGCGGCGGCAAGGGCGATCAGCGCCCCCGAGCCGGCCAGCCCGTGCATGAGACCGACGAGATAGGCCCTCAGCGACATGCGCCCTTCCCTTGCGGTCGCAACGATCTCGTGGGGGTGCAGGTGGTCGTGGGGCGAATGATCGTGAGGCACGTCTTCCCCCGCATGGCTGTGGAAATGGACATGGCGCACGCCGTCCCCGTGCTCATGCACATGGATGTGGATCCGCTCGCGCCAGAGCCGGCGGATGACGTCGATCCCGAGGCCGACCAGCATCAGCCCGACGAGGAATTCGAGCCCTGCCATCTGGCCGTCGCTCAGCATCAGCCCGAAAAGCAGGACCGGCACGGCCACGAGAAAGAGCGTGGTCGTGTGGCCGAGTCCCCAGCTCACCCCGATGAAGGCAAGGCGCCGGCTGCTGCGCCCTCCGCCGCGCGCGACGATGGTGGACACGGCTGCGACATGATCGGCCTCGAGGGCATGGCGCATGCCGAGGAGGAAACCGAGGAGAAAGAGGCTTTCCATGTAAACCCCGCCGCACGATGAGATGCCGCGCCCTCACTGCCCCGGTGCCGGCACGAGGTCAAGCCCTCGTCCTGTTGCGCCGCGCGCCGTGGAAGGGCGGAAAGGCCGCGAAGGGGGGAAGACCCCCCGCGCCCGATCTCCCGCCTGGCCGGTGGCAGGCGGCCGGTCGCGTGCGGGGGTGCCGCTCATGAGGCCAGAAGCTGCGGCAGTGCTTCCTCGAAGATGACGAGCAGGCCGAAGGCGATCGACGTGCCGGCGGCAAGCAGGCGGATGGCGCTGCCGATTCGCTCCGCCGTGCGGTCGGCCAGATGCATCGGCACCGCGACCGCCACCGTCAGCAGCGCCATGCCGAGGGTCGAGCCGATGCCGAAGAGAAGAATGTAGAGGAGGGCGGAAAGGAGTGTCGGGGCGCTTGCGGCCGAAAGCGCGATCAGCGCCGAGGAGCCCGCCACCCCGTGAATGAGCCCGACGATGTAGGCCCGCCCCGACAAGCGGCCATGGGGATGATCGTGCCCCGCCTCCGCGCCGTGGGCATGGAAATGGACATGGCGCACCCCGTCCGCATGTTCGTGAGGGTGGAGGTGGATCCGGCGGCGGACCATCTGGCGCAGGACGTCGGCTCCGAGCAGGATCAGCATCAGACCGACACCGATCTCCACCGCCGCCATCTGCCCGTCGCTCAGCATGTGGCCGAAGGCGAGCGCCGGCACCGAAAGCAGGAACAGCGTCGTCGTGTGTCCCAGTCCCCAGCTGGCGCCGAGCAGCGCGAGCTGCCGCGGCTTCGCACCGGCCGCCTTCGTCGCCAGCGTGCTGACGGCAGCAAGATGGTCCGCCTCGAGCGCATGACGCATGCCGAGAAGCAGACCGAGAAGAAAGAGGCTTTCCATTCCCTCTCCCTTTCATTCATCGCATCGGACAGGAGGCGTTTGCCCCGTCCCAATTCCTGATTTGGCGGCTCAGGAAAGGCAGATAGGGGCATGCGGTGCCTTGATCCAGATCATGGAAGGGAGGCGCCATCCGGGAGATGGGTCGGAGCAACCCCATTGGACGAGGAGATCGGCAGATGAGCTACCATTTCTCGAAGACGGTGGAAGGCCCCTTCGACGAGGTCGTCGCCCGGGTGAAGGAGAAGCTGGCCGAACAGGGCTTCGGCGTGCTGACCGAGATCGACGTGAAGGCCACGCTCAGGAAGAAGATCGACGTCGATTTCCGCCCCTATCTCATCCTCGGCGCCTGCAGCCCGCGCCACGCCTACAAGGCGCTGCAGGCCGAACCTCATATCGGCACCATGTTGCCGTGCAATGTGGTGGTGCAGCAGCATGAAGACGGACGTGTCGAGGTATCGGCGGTTGATCCGGTCGCCTCGATGCAGGCGGTGGAGAACCCCGCCCTCGGGGATATCGCCTCCAAGATCCGCGAGAAGCTGAAGGCGGTGGTCGAGGCGCTCTGACGCCCTCCCGCCCTTCAGCGGTCGGCGGCGCGCCCGGGCGCAGGGCGGACCCGCTCTCCGCCGACGAAGGTTGCGGTGATGCAGCGCTCGTCCCCCAGGGTCTGAAGCACGAAGAGCTCCTCCGCGAGGCTCTCGACCCGCTCCATCCGCAGCGCCATCAGCTCCGTGGCCCGTGCGTCGAGCAGCACGAAATCGGCTTCGGAGCCGGGTTCGAGCGTGCCGATCTGTCCGGAAAGGCCGAGCGCCTCCGCATTGCCGCGGGTGATCCACCAGAAGGCGGCGAGAGGAGAGAGCCGCTGGCCCCGCAAGGCCAGCACCTTGTAGCCCTCGTCGAGCGTCGCGAGGAGCGAGAAGCTCGTGCCGCCACCGACATCGGTGGCGATCGCGCGGCGCACGCCCGCCGCCTTCAGCCTCTCGTTGTCGTAGAGGCCGGAGCCGAGGAAGAGATTCGATGTCGGGCAGAAGACGGCGACCGACCCGGTTTCGGCCATCGCCCGCCGCTCGCGCTCGGAAAGGTGCAGGCAATGGCCGAAGAGCGCCCGCGGTCCGGCAAGGCCGTGGCGCTCGTAGATGGCGAAATAGTCGGCCGTTTCGGGAAAGAGCTTCCGCGCCGTCGCGATCTCGGCGTGGTTCTCGGCAAGATGGGTCTGGAGCCACAGATCGTCCCGCAACTTCATCAGTTCGGCGGCCACGTCGAGCTCTTCGGGGGTCGAGGTCAGGGCGAAGCGCGGGGTGACGACATAGCCGAGCCGTCCGCGGCCGTGCCAGCGCTCGATGAGGGCGCGGCTTTCCTCCCAGGCGCGTTCGGGCGAGTCGAGCAGCGCAGCCGGGGCGCCCCGGTCCATCAGCACCTTGCCGCCCAGGGCCCTGACGCCGCGCCGCTCGGCTTCGGCGAAGAAGGCTTCGACCGATTCGGGGTGCGAGGTGCAGAAGGCCACGGTGGTGGTGGTGCCGTGGCGCAACGTCTCGTCGAAGAAGGCGGCGGCGATGCGGGCCGCATGGGCGGGGTCGGCGAAGCGGCACTCCTCGGGAAAGGTGTAGCGCTGGAGCCAGTCGAGAAGCTCGGTGCCCCAGGAGGCGATCACCTGCATCTGCGGATAGTGGATATGGGTGTCGATGAAACCCGGCAGCAGAAGACGGGGGCGGTGGTCCTCGACGGGCAGGTCGGGATGGGCGCGGCGGATCCTGTCGAACGGGCCGCGGGCAAGGATGCGCCCTGCCTCGACGAGGAGCGCCCCGTCCTCCTCGAAGCGGCAGGCCGCGAGGTCGGCATGGTCCACGGGTTCGCGCAGGAAGTCGAGAAGCCGCGCGCGATGGATGACGGCACCGCCGCGGGCGGCATGAGGGGGTCGGTCCATCACGAGTGCCCTTCCTCGAACCAGCGGCGGATGAGGGCGCGCTCCTCGGCGTTCATTCCCGACACGTTGGCCGGCGGCATGGTGTGGGTGATGCCGGC
>JALSJQ010000045.1 GCA_026989275.1 Albidovulum sp. | reverse complement strand
CAAACCAAATCTTGGCCGAAGAACAACCGTGGCCGACAGGCAAGCAGCGCGGGCCTCGCTTCGCCACGCAAAGCCTCCGCTCAGCCCGCGCTGCCGGCAGAAATTACACCATCCCGTGGGACACTGCCTCAGCCGGCCCAGACGGGTATCGAGAGCGCGCTCTCGATACCCGTGCGCCACGTTGTGCGTTCACTGTTGCGCTCATGCTTGCCGGCGCCGATCAGGCCCTCGACATCGGCCTCCATCAGAAGCTGCAGCACGGCCTCGGCAACGGCGCGAAGGAAATCGCCACCGTCCTGCTTGGCCTGAAGTTCGGAAAGGTCGATGTTGGTCCTGGGGCTCGGGGTCTCCGTGTGGTTCGTGCTCGAATCTCTGAAACTCCACCCGACCATACACCTCGATGGCCACCCGGGAACTGCACCGGCGACGGCGCAGAAATTACACCACATCCTCGGACACTAACCGGGATGGTCCTCTGGCCCGCGAAGCGGGTGGCTTCCGGTTCTGATCATCCCATGTCCGCGAAGCGGCCGTATCCGAGGCAGATCGTCTCCCTTCCTTTCCGTTCTGCCGCGCCCCGTACCATGGAGCGGCCTTTCCAGACACGCGACCTCCCCCATGACTCCCTCACCCGGCCCCTCGGCGCGGCTGCCTTCCGGCGCGGACCGGCTTCCGGTGCGGGATCCTCACCCGTCTTCCCGGCGCACCCACGAGCGGGCCCCGCCTGCCACGGGGTGGCGCGCCCGGTCGGAGGCATTCTGCAGCCGTTCGGCAGACATGCGGCACGCCCGTTCCGAAACCCTGCCGGCTTGGCCCGTCAGAGCACCGTTGCCGACTGCAACCGCATCCGCAAGGCGGCTAGGAAAACCCGGCCGAGGAGGAACAGCACCAGAAGGGCAAGGAAGACGAACAGGCTGAGGCGGATGGCCGCCAGGCGTTCCGGGAAGGGCGGTGCCCGCGGTGGCGCGACCACGACGAGATACCGCCGATCGGCCAGGGCGGCGCGGCGCGCCTCCTCGAGCGAGGCCAGCACGCTCTCCCAACGCTGGCGGGCAAGGGCGAGGCGGGCCTCGGCGGCGTCGAAGGCGGCGAGCGTCTCGTTGAGCGGCGCCCCTTTCTCCCGCCGGCCGGCGAGGCGGGTCTCGAGCGCACGGCGCTGGCGATGCAAAACCGCGATCTCGGCCCCGATCCGCCGGAGTGCCGGATTGTCGGGCCGGCCCGCCATGCGGGCGACGTCGCGCTGGCGGGCCAGATCGTCGAGCCGCCCGTCGATCTCCCGCATCCGGGCGTAGATCGCGGCCGCCGTCTCGCGCGGGTCGAGCTCGCGCCGGGAGATCTGCAGCGCGAGCAGATCCCTTCGGGCCGCCTTGAGCGCCCTTTCGGCGACATCCCGCTCCGCCTCCATCCGCGCCATCTGGTCGCGGTAGATCTCGTCCGACAGCCGGTTGAGCTCGTCGGCCGCCAGCTCGAGGATGGTCCGGGCCGCCTCGGCCGCGCGCGCGGCAGACGGCGCCTCGACGGCAAGGCCGATCAGCCCCGACTGCACGTCGATCGTCACCGCGACATGGCGGCGGTAATGGTGATAGCGGTCGATTCCGAGGGCCGGGACCGTCACCAGGCGGGTCAACGGGTCGATCCGCCCGCCTCCGAAATCGTCGAGATAGCCGAGACGGGTATCGAGGCGCTGCATCATCGCCGACGAAAGGATGTAGTCGCGCAGCATGAAGGCGTCCCGGAGCCCGTCCGGGCTGCCAAGCGCGCCCGCCAGCCCCGAGAGAGCGAGGCGCGCGGAGGACACGCCACGCTCGACCGCGAAACGCGCCTCGGCCCGGTAGAGCGGCGTGGCCCAGACGAGGAGGTAGAGCGCGGCAGCCAGGCTCGGCAGGAAGACGAAGAGAAGGGCGGAGAGCACGAGACGGCGCACCCCCTGCCGCTCGAAGTGCGACAGGGCCGCCTCGACGCGGTCAATTCCCGCTTCCGACGGCAGGCGGGCGTGCCCCTCGAGGAGCAGCCGCTCGAGGTCGCGATGGCGATTGTGCCGCGCACGAGCCGCCTGGCGCCGCAGGCGCGCCTCGTCCGCCCCTTCCTGCCGCACCGGCCGCGAAAGGGTGTCCTCCTTCGCGAAGACGGACGGAGGCGGTGTCTTCGTGGCGGAGGAGGGGCTCCCGTCCTCGCCGTCCGCCGTTCCGAGGCCGGCGGGCGGTCGGCGCGCCCGGCGCGGAAAGACCGGCTCCGCCCTCGGCGCGGCGGCCCTGTCCGCTGAAAGACCGCCATGCCCCTGCCCCGCCCCGCCTCCTTCCGGGGCCGGTGGCCCCTTCGTGCCGGCGGAGGCGGAGCGGGCCCCGACTGCGGTTTCCCCTGCCGGCCGGTGCTGGTGCAAACGCCCCCCTATCATGCCGCCCCCCTCCGCCCGTCGCCCGCGGCCAGCAGCCGCGCCGCCTCGTCGAAATCGCCGCAGAGGACGAGACGGCCGGCGGCCAGCGTCGCGGCCCGATTGCAGTGGAGTTCGAGACGGCGGGGGTCGGCGGAAAGGAAAACGAGCCCGCGACCGGCAAGGCGCTGGCGAAAGAAGGCGAGAAAGGCGGCGCGAAAGCCCGCCTCGGCCGGGGCGATGCTCTCGTCGGCAAAGAAGATCGCGCCGTCGAGCGCGAGCGCCAGGGCATGGGCGAGACGCAGACGCTGCCCGGGGGACAGGGTGGCGACGGGAGCGTGAAACGCGCTCTCGAGGCCGCTCATGCTGCGGCAGAAGGCGCCAATTCGCCCCGGCCGCGCGAAGCCGCATGTTCGGGCGATGTGGGTGATGTTCTCCCAGGCCGAGAGCCGGGGATGGAAGGCGACGAGAAGCCCCGGCGGCCAGAGCACCCGCCCGCCGCGGAGGATCCGCCCCCGAAGGGGCCGCTCCCGGCCGGCCAGAAGCCGGCAGACCGTCGCCCGGTCCGCCGCGGAGGGGGCCAGGATGCCAAGATGCTCCCCGCTTCGCAGCGCAAGGGAGGCGCGGCGCAGGACCCAGCGCCCGCCACGACCCTCCGCGACGGCATGGCTCACCCGCACCAGCCGCAGAAGCTCAGCCATGCTCTCCCCCCGAAGCGGACCCGCCGGACAGGACGGCCAGCGAAAGAAGGAGGATGAAGACGACCGGAACGAGGGGCGATGCGATGGTCGATTCGTAACCGGCGAAGCTGCCGCTGCGCATGATTTCGGCAGCGTGCAGAAGGGGGTTCCAGCGCAACCATCCGATCAGCCGTTGCGGCAGCTCGTTGGCGACGAAGAACACGCCGGAGATCCAGAAGAGCGGCCGGAAGAAAAGCGCCGCAAACCGTTCGATCCCCCCCTGGCGGCCCCCGAACCCCGCGAGAAAGGCTCCGGCCGCGCATCCGAGCCCCCAGGCAAGGACGAGACCGGAGAGGGCGCGCAGGGGATC
Source organism: Albidovulum sp. (assembly GCA_026989275.1). Taxonomy (GTDB): domain Bacteria; phylum Pseudomonadota; class Alphaproteobacteria; order Rhodobacterales; family Rhodobacteraceae; genus WFPA01. The sequence goes on along the minus strand of JALSJQ010000045.1, from coordinate 130,357 downwards.
GTCGAGATGAAGCGGACCGAAGAGCAGCGCATTGCCCAGAAGCAGCCCCCCCCCATACGAGACAACCATTGAGGAGTTCGAGCAGCGCCGCAGCCGGCAGAAGCGCGCCCCGCCCCGCCCCTACGGGGCCGACAGCTCCGCACCGGGTGCGGCCCGTCCGCAGGATCGCGAGCACGGTGCCGCGAAAGAGCATGTAGGGCAGGAGCCCCGAGATCAGGAAGCTCACCACATCCGCGTCGATCGGCAGGCGCCGGTCGAGAAGCTGGAAGGCGACGGCTAGGGTGACGATCCAGAAGAGCGGCGCGAGATAGCTCCACAGATAGCCCAGCGGATCACCGGCGAAGCGGCTGCGCACCTCGCGCACCATCAGCGCTTCCAGCGCACCGAACCACAGCGCCACCCCCCGGCCGCCCCCTGCCCCGGCGGGTTCCATCCCCCGCCGGGGAGCGCTCTGGGCGCTGCGCCCCGGCCCCGGCAGCCGCCCCGGCCCCGCTCCGGGCGCTCCTCCTCCAGGCGATACTCCTCCGGCGCGCATTCCCACCTCCTGCCACCCTCGTCGCCGACCCGACCGGAAGGCCTCCGCCGGCGATTCCCGTTTTCCCTACCCATCATCTCCCCCTTCCGTTAACGCGGGGTGAACGGCGGCGGATTTTCCGCTCGAAAGACCCGGGATGCGAAGAAGCATTGGCAAGAAGGGGTGGCTGCGCTAAGCGGGCGCGGATCGAGGAGGCGGCATGGCGGTCGAGGAGAGATACAGGCTCGAGGAGGAGCGCCCCGAAGACGGCTGGGAAGTCGAGGCGCTGTTCGATCTGGCCTTCGCACCGGGCCGCGAGGCGCTCTCCTCCTACCGGCTGCGCGATGGCGTGGCGCCGGTCGCCGGGCTCTGCCTCGTGGCGCGGAGCCGGGACGGCACGCTCGCCGGGGCGATCCGCGTCTGGCCCGTGCGCATCGGCGCGCACGGTGCGCCGGCCCTCCTCCTCGGCCCGGTGGCGGTGCACCCGACGCGGCAGGGCGAAGGCATCGGCGGACTGATGATCCGCGCCGTGCTCGAAAAGGCCGCCGCGCTCGGCTGGCAGCGGGTGCTGCTCGTCGGCGATCTGCCCTACTATCGGCGCTTCGGCTTCACCCGGGCAGAAGGCATCCGCTTTCCACCGCCGACCAACCCCGAGCGGCTCCTCGCGCGGGCCCTCTCCCCCGGCGCCTGGGACGGGGTGAAAGGGCGCGTGCGCAAATGGACCGAAGACGCGGCGGGGTGACGGCCGTTCGGGCAAGGGTGCCGTGCTCCGCATCCGCCGCACCGACCCCTCGGCGCGCCCCGAACAGGGCGGCGGAAGCGCCACCTGCCCGGCGGGCTTCCGATCGGGCAGACGGCCCGGCTCCGGCGAATGACCAGGCGCAATCGACCCGGAAAGCGGGGCCGCGGCGGAAGCTCATCCTCCCTTTCGCCCCCTGTCACCACCCCCGCCCGGCCTGTCGGGCCGCCTGAGCGAGAACACCTCCTCGACCGCGGCATAGTCGAAATAGCCCAGACGGGCGAGGGGCTGATAGCTGGTGACGTCGAGAAGCCCGTCCTTGAGGTGCCGTTCGTCGATATGCACCCCGGTCACGATACCGATGACCATGGCGTTGTTCTCGCCCGGCAGATCGATCACGCGCCACAGCCGGCATTCGAGCGCCGCCGGCGCCTCGGCCACCCGCGGCGGCGTCACCGTCACCGAGGGTGCCTTGGTCAACCCGGCGATCTCGAATTCGTCCACCCCGGCTTCATAGGCGCCCGAGGAAAGGTTCATCTTGTCGCTCAGTTCCCGCGAGACGATGTTGACGACGAATTCCCCGGTGGCGCGGATGTTGGCAAGGCTGTCCTTTCGCTCGCCACCGCCTTTCACGCCCTGGGACGAGAACATCACCATCGGGGGCGCGTCGGAGATGGCGTTGAAGAAGGAATAGGGCGCAAGGTTGACCCGCCCCTTCTCGTCCACGCTCGAGATCCAGCCGATGGGGCGCGGCGCGACGATGGCCTTGAAGGGGTTGTGGGGCAGGCCGTGGCCTTCCTCGGGGCGGTAGAACATGGGATCGGCTCCTCGGTCTGAAGCGTTGTCCTGCGGCGATGCGTCGGCGGCCCCTGCCCGAAGCCGCAGCGGCGCCGCGGCAGGAGCGGGGAATCGCGGCCGGAATGGTTCATATCATCCGCAACGGAATGCGCCACCCTCCCGCGGTTCCCCCGCCGGGCGACGGGAAGCGTCGGATCGCACGCCCCCATCGCCATGTGCTAGCCGGCGCCTGACGCTTCTTCGGCGGGCTCCCCCGCACCGCCGGAGAGGTCGAGAAACTGCAGCCGGGCGAGGCGGGCATAGAGGCCGCCCTCGGCGACGAGGGATTCATGCGTGCCCTCGGCGACGATCCGCCCCTCGTCGAAGACGAGGATGCGGTCGGCCTTCTTCACCGTGGCGAGGCGGTGGGCGATGATGATGGTGGTGCGGCCCTGCGCCATGCGATCGACCGCCTGCTGCACCGCCCGTTCGCTCTCGGCGTCGAGGGCGGAAGTGGCCTCGTCGAGAAGCAGGATCGGCGCATCGCGCAGGATGGCGCGGGCGATGGCGATGCGCTGTTTTTGCCCTCCCGAGAGCAGCACGCCGCGTTCGCCGACCTCGGTATCGTAGCCCCTGGGCAGGCGCATGATGAAATCGTGGGCAGCCGCGGCCCTGGCGGCCTCGACGATCTCCTCGTCGGAGGCATCGAGCCTGCCGAAACGGATGTTCTCCTTCACGGTCGTCGCGAAGATCACCGGATCCTGGGGCACGAGGGCCATGTGGCGGCGGAACTCGGAGCGAAGGCGCCGGCGCAGATCGATGCCGTCGAGCAGGATCGCGCCCTCCTGGGGGTCGTAGAAGCGCAGGAGAAGCTGCAGCACGGTGGACTTGCCCGCCCCCGAGGGCCCGACGAGCGCCACTGTCTCGCCCGGCGGTATGTGGAAGCACACATCCCTGAGGGCCGAGCGGTCGGGCCGGGTCGGATAGCAGAAGGTCACGCCGTCGAAGCGGATGTCGCCCTTCGCCGGCGCCTCGGGGATGAGCGGCTCGGCCGGATCCTGCACCGGATCCTCGGCCGACAGCAGCTCGACGAGCCGCTCGGAGGCGCCGGCCGCGCGCTGCAATTCGCCCCAGATCTCCGAGAGCGCGCCGACGGAACCGGCGACGAGCACCGAATAGATCACGAACTGGACGAGTTCGCCCGGAGTCATCGTCCCGGCCCGCACGTCCCGCGCCCCGATCCAGAGCACCGAGATGACCCCGGCGAAGACCAGGAAAATGACGATCACCGTCAGCACGGCACGGACCCTGATGCGCGATCGGGCGATCTCGTAGGCCTTTTCGGTGATGCGGGCGAAGCGGGAGCGGCTGTAGTCCTCGGCGGTGTAGGCCTGCACGGTCTGGGCCGCCTGCAGAAGCTCCGTGGCCGCACCGGAACTGTCGGCGATCCAGTCCTGGTTCTCGGCCGAAAGCCGCCTGAGCCGCCGCCCCAGCACCAGGATCGGGACGATGATGACCGGCACCAGCAGAAGCGCCAGCCCGGTGAGCTTGGGGCTCGTCATCATCATCAGCCCGAGCCCGCCGATCAGGATCAGCACGTTGCGCAGCGCCACCGAGATCGACGAGCCGATCACCGAGAGGATGAGCGTGGTGTCGGTGGTGAGGCGCGAGATCACCTCCCCCGTCATCATCCTTTCGTAGAAGGCGGGGGACATGCCGATCATCTTGTCGAAAAGCGCCTCGCGGATGTCGGCCACCACCCGTTCGCCGAGAAGGGTGACGAGGGCATAGCGCAGTCCGGTGCCGAGGGAGAGGAGGCCGGCGATAGCGATGGCGGCGGCGAAATACTGGTCGAGCAGCTCGAGCGAGCCCTGCGAGAAACCGTCCACCACCCGCCGCACCGCAAGCGGGAGGATGAGCGAGATGGCGGCGGTGAAGACGAGGGCGAAAAGCGCGCCGATGGCGATGTGCCTGTAGGGGCGGATGAAGGGCCACAGAGCCTTCAGCGGCCGCAGGGTGCGGGCCTTCGGGCGCTTGTCGGTATCGGCTGCGGCCGTGCTGCGTCTTGCCATCGTTCTGCCTCCTCCTGCGTCTTCCGCCTCTCTAGGGGAGGGGCGCGACGGGGGCAAGGTGGCGGGCCGTCCCTCCCCCGGGGGGCGCCCGCTTGCGCGGCGAGGCGCCGCCGGGTTGCGGGCATGCCGTGCCGGTGCCGCCCCGGGCGGCAAGGCGGCGCCGGGGCATGGCGGCCGGGCGACCCGGCCCCTGCGGGCGAAAACCCTGCGCGGGACCGCCATTCCCCGACCTTAGAACGGTCCGCTCCCGGGGGAAGACGGCAGGGAGTCCGCGTCCTTGGCACTGCAAACCCGCAATACGCACTTCACAAGAAAACCGCCCTTCAATTAGCTGAAATATAACGAAGTTTATAACATGCAGCGCGTTGTCCCCGCGCCTTCTTCCCATACCGGGCATGTTTCATGGCCGCAGCATGCCTGCGACGGTGGAGCTTGGCCGGGCTCTCGAACCTGCCGGGCGACAAAAACGGCATACCACCGGAGCCCGTTGCCGAGAACCACCGGTCCACGCCCGGCGCCAGGCATCCGGGCCTTCAGGCACCGGGGTTTCCCCACTCTCCGGCAAACCCTTCCGGCAAGCCGGAGCATGATGTCACGTTCCTGCACGCGATGCGCTCGCGAGGTCCGCTTCCGCATCTCCGGCAAACCCGGAACCGGCCCCGCTCCTGCGTCCGTGCTCCTGGGGCGCCCGGGCGCATGGAAGCGCCGGGAAGGAGGGCAGGCCGTGCCCTACCCTTCCGCCCGGGCCTCGGCGCGGCTCTTGCCGGCAACGTCCTTGGCAAGAGCGGCCGCCATGAAGCGGTCGAGATCGCCGTCGAGCACGCCCTGGGTGTCGGAGGTTTCCACCCCCGTGCGCAGATCCTTCACCATCTGGTAGGGATGCAGCACATAGGAGCGGATCTGGTTGCCCCAGGCCGCTTCGCCCTTGGCCTCGTGCTGGGCCTGGATCTCGGCGTTGCGCTTCTCGAGCTCGAGCTGATAGAGCCGCGCCTTCAGCGCCGCCATGGCATTGGCCCGGTTCTGATGCTGGGACTTCTCCGACGAGGTGACGACGATCCCCGTCGGCAGGTGGGTGATCCGCACCGCCGAATCGGTGGTGTTGACGTGCTGCCCGCCGGCACCGGAGGAGCGATAGGTGTCGATGCGGATGTCGGCCGGGTTGATCTCGATCTCGATATTGTCATCGACCACCGGATAGACCCAGACGCTGGCAAAGGAGGTGTGTCGGCGGGCCGAACTGTCGAAGGGCGAGATCCGCACCAGCCGGTGCACTCCCGATTCGCTCTTCAGCCAGCCATAGGCGTTCTCGCCGATGATCTTGTAGGTCGCCGAGCGGATGCCGGCCTCCTCGCCGGGGTTCTCCGAGATCAGCTCGACCCTGTAGCCGTGATCCTCGGCCCAGCGGACATACATCCGCGCCAGCATCGCCGCCCAGTCGCAGCTCTCGGTGCCGCCGGCGCCGGCGTTGATCTCGAGGAAGCAGTCGTTGGCATCGGCCTCGCCCGACAGGAGCGCCTCGATCTCCTTCTTGGCGGCCTTCTCCCGGAGCGCGGCCAGCGCCGCCTCGGCCTCGGCCACCACTTCCGGGTCGCCCTCGGCCTCGCCGAGTTCGATCAGCTCGACATTGTCCGCAAGCTCGCGCTCGATCTCCTCGACGAGAGCGATCTGGTCGGCCAGCTTCTGCCGCTCGCGCATCAGCTTCTGGGCCTTGGCCTGATCGTTCCACAGATCGGGATCCTCGACCATGGCATTGAATTCCTCGAGCCGATGGCGGGCCGTGTCCCAGCCCACCCGCTCCTTGAGAAGCTGGAGCGATTTCCCGATCGCCTCGACCGTGTTCTGGGTTTCCGCGCGCATGATGCACCTCTCGTGGCTCCGCTCCGCTCTCTAGAACATGGGAGCGAAATGCTCAATCTGAAGACCGCCGCGACGGGGGGGGCCGCCTTCGCGGCGCCGGTAGCCTTTGGGGGCGGCTTTTGCCATAATCGCGGCAGACAGGAACGGAAAGGCCGCCCGCAGCCCCGGAGACGCCGTGGGCCGGCGGTGGGAGTGACGCGATGATGGAAACGCTGCTCGAGACATTCGGCGATCATGTGCTGGCCGCTCTCGTCGGCCTTCTGGGCGGGGGGATGCTCGGTCTTGCCGCCCGGCTCGGACGTTTCTGCACCATGGGTGCGATCGAGGACTGGCTCTACGGGCAGGACACGCGCCGGATGCGCATGTGGCTCATCGCCATCGGCGGTGCCGTCATCGGCAGCTTCGGCCTCATCGGCGCGGGGCTGCTCGTTCCCGAAGACACGATGTATCTCTCGCTGCGCTGGAACCCGCTGGGATCGATCGTCGGCGGGCTGATGTTCGGCTACGGCATGGCGCTGGCGGGCAATTGCGGCTACGGCGCCCTTGCCCGGCTCGGCGGCGGCGATCTGCGTTCCTTCGTGATCGTGCTGGTGATGGGGGTCTTCGCCTACATGACCATCGCCGGGCCGATCGCCCCCCTGCGTGCCGCCCTCTTCCCTTCCCCCCCCGTCGAGGGATCGGCCCTGCCCGGCATCGCCCATCTTCTGGGCCGGCTGTCCGGGGTGCAGCCGGTGATCCTCGGCATCGGCATCGGCGCGGTGATGCTGCTGGCGGGGCTTTCGCGCCGGATGCTGGCCGAACCTTCCCGCATCTTCTGGTCGCTGGTGGTAGCCGCCGCCGTCATCCTCGGCTGGGCCGGCACCCAGTGGATCCATGACAACGGCTTCGAGGAAGTCCCCGTCGTCTCCCATACCTATTCGCGGCCGCTGGGCGACACGCTGCTCTATCTCATGACCTCGACCGGCAGCCGGATCAATTTCGGCATCGGCTCGGTGGCCGGGGTCGTTCTCGGCGCCTTCCTCGGCTCCCTGCTCAGGGGGCATTTCCGCTGGGAAGCCTGCGAGGACCCGCGCGAATTGCGCCGACAGATCCTCGGCGCGGCGCTGATGGGCGTCGGCGCCGTCACCGCGCTCGGCTGCTCGATCGGCCAGGGGCTTTCGGCCTTCTCGCTGCTGGCCTTCTCCGCCCCCGTCACCTTCCTCGCCATCATCGCCGGCGCCGCCTTCGGGTTGCGGCAGCTGATCGAGGGATTGCGGGCCGGGGCCGTCTAAGCCGCGACGGACCCGGTCCCGGACCGCTTCAGCTCGGGGCGCCCCGCCGCGAGAGAACCGCCCGATCAGCCGCGAAAGGGCCACAGTCTCCGTCCGCCGCGATACGCGCGAGCCGCCGCCCTTGCTCCCGGCGCTGCGAGAGGGCATTCTTGGCCCGCTCGCCACGAAGACACTGTCAGGACGCCATGCCCGATCTGCCCGCCATCCCGCCGCTGCCGCGCATCATGGTCGCCCCCAACGGCGCCCGCCGCACCAGGGCCGATCATCCGCGCCTGCCGCTGAGCGAGAACGAGCTCGTCGAAACCGCCATCGCCTGCCGCGCCGCCGGGGCCGGCGGCATCCATCTGCACCTGCGCGACGAAGAGGGAAGGCATGTGCTCGATGCGGCGCGCTATCGCGGCCTCGTCGCCGCGATTTCCGACGCGGTGCCCGGTTTCTTCATCCAGATAACGAGCGAGGCCGTCGGCCGCTACGGCCCGGACGAGCAGATCGCCGTCCTGCGGGCGGCGCATCCGCCGGCCGCCTCCGTCGCTCTCGGCGAACTGCTGCCCGCCGGTGCCGATCCGGGCCCCGCACGCGACTTCTACCACTGGGCACGGGAGGAAGGCATCGCGCTTCAGCACATCCTCTATGCGCCGGCCGAGCTCGAGCGCCTGCTTCGCCTTCAGGACGAGGGAATCCTTCCCGAAGGCGGGATGCAGCTTCTCTTCGTTCTCGGCCGTCACAGCGCCGGTCAGCGATCGCGCCCCGCCGATCTCGACCCGTTCCTGGCGCGCCTGCCCCCCGACCGCCCCCTCGACTGGGCCGTCTGCGCCTTCGGACCCGAGGAAACCGCCTGCCTCGTCTATGGCGCCCATCGCGGCGGCAAGGTGCGGGTCGGTTTCGAGAACTCGCTGTGGAACGCCGACGGCCGCCTCGCCCTCGACAATGCCGAGCGGGTGCGCGAGGTGGCCGAACGGCTTGCCCGGCTCGACGCCGCCCGCACCCGCCGCGCGAACCGGACCGGCGACACCGCCATGAAGGAACCCGCCCCATGAGCCGCAGCGCCGCCACCAGGGCCCACCACCACACCATGCCGGCCGAGCGCCGGAAGCGGCTTTTCGCCATCGCGCGGCAGGAATTCGCCCGTCACGGTTTCTCGCGTGCCTCGCTCAACCGGATCCTGGCCGAGGCCGGCATGTCGAAAAGCTCCTTCTACCATTTCTTCGACGACAAGAGCGCGCTCTTTCTCGCCTGTCTCGAGGATGTGCTGGGAGAAATGATCGAGGTCGTCACCTCCCTGCGGCCCGAAACGCTGACGGCCGAAACCTTCTGGACCGAGGCCCGGACCATCACCGAGCGCATCGCCGCGATGCTGCTGCACCATCCCGATCTCGCCGATACCGGCCGCATGTTCTACCGGTCGCTGGCCGACAGCGCCTCCTGCCCCTTCATCGGCGACGAGGCCGCCAACCCGGCCGCCCGCATCATGCAGGCGGTGCGCGAATGGCTCGCCACCATGATCCGTCGCGGTCAGGCGCTCGGCGTGGTCCGCACCGATCTCGACGCCTCGCTCCTCACCGAACTGGTGCTCGCCACCGGCATGGCGGTGGACAACTGGGCCCTTGCCCGCTGGGAAGATCTGGCCGCGAGCGACAAGGAGCGCCTGCCGGCCGTCGTGCTCGATCTCGTCATGCGGCTGATCACGACCGAAGCGGGGCGGCCGCATGCCGCCGCCCCTCTCGGTGCCGCCGCCCCGCTTGCCCGCTGCCCCGTCACCGGTGCTCATCCGGACGAGGAAAGGACGGGCTGAGGCGGCGACGGCAGTTCTCCTCTCCCTCCGGGTGAAGCGACGGCGGAGCAACGCAAGGTCTCCCTCCCCCGACGGCTTCCCGCGACAGGCCGGAGAAGGACGACGCATCGGCGGTCGCCGCGCCTTCTACGACCGGCCGCACCGCCCGGCCACATTCCGGGCCGCCTGTCCGGGGCTGGCCGCGCCGCGCGGCCCCGTGCTCCCGGAGCCTGCGGCACCGGCGCGCCGTCACCCTTCGCTCACGCCGGCCTCGGCAAAGGTCGCCATGCCCGAATGGGTGGCGCAGGCGGCCTTGAGGATCTGGATCGCCACCGCCGCGCCCGACCCTTCGCCAAGGCGCATGCCGAGATCGAGCAGAGGTTCCTTGCCGAGCGCGGCGAGCAGGCGCCGATGGGCCGCCTCGGCCGAAACATGGCCCGCCACCGCATGATCGAGCGCACCGGAAACGGCCCTCTCGAGCGGCGCAACCGCCGCCGTGGCGATGAAGCCGTCGAGAATGACGGGAATGCCCTCGGCCCGCGCCCGGGCCACCGCACCAGCCATGGCCGCCAGTTCGCGCCCTCCCAGAAGGGCGAGCGCCGCGAGCGGCTCCTGCGCCACCGCCGCGCCGTGGCGCGCCACGCCCTCCGCCACGACCTGGCGCTTGAGGGCGAGAGCGGCATCATCCACGCCGGTGCCGCGCCCCACCCAGTCTTCCGCCGCTCCTCCGAACAGGGCATGGGAGATGGCGGCGGCGGCAGTGGTGTTGCCGATTCCCATCTCGCCGGTCACGAGCAGATCGGCCTGCGGATCGACCGCCTGCCAGCCCGCGGCAAGAGCGGCCACCGCCTCGGCCTCGCTCATGGCCGGGGCGCGGGTGAAATCGGCGGTCGGCCGCTCGAGATCGAGGGGAATCACATCGAGTCGGGCCCCTGCCAGCCCTGCCAGCTGGTTGATGGCGGCGCCGCCGGCGGCGAAATTCGCCACCATCTGCGCCGTCACCTCGGCGGGAAAGGCGGACACGCCGCGCGCCACCACCCCGTGATTGCCGGCGAAGACGACGATCTGCGGTGCGGCGATGCGCGGCTTCTCGCACCCCTGCCAGCCCGCAAGCCAGATCGCCAGCTCCTCGAGCCGGCCGAGCGCGCCGGGCGGCTTGGTCAGCTGCCCGTTGCGCACACGGGCCTGCTCGCGCGCGGCCTCGTCGGGCGGCGGCATGCCCGCAAGCAGGTCGCGAAACGCGGTCAGCGATGAGAAAGGGGCGTCGGCAGTTTCTGTCACCATCGTTTTCTCGTCGAAATGCATCGGCCGGGCTTGTCTTGTTCGTCCTCTCCTTTACCTTTCCGGGGAGGGATGAAAAGAGCCGATCGCGGCCGAACGTGGTGCGCCTGCGGCCTCGAGGGGGAGAGAGAGCCATGCACGACCAGCGCGAGCTGCCCTTCCGCCTGTCCGATATCGGTCTCGCCCTGGCCTTCCTCACCCGCCTGCCGGTGCAGGCGCGGGAGCCGGCCTTTCGCCTGCGCGGCGCGCGCGCCGTCTGGGCCTGGCCGGTCGCGGGCGCTCTGATCGGGCTGCTCGGCGGGCTGGCAGGGGCGGTGGCGGCGGTTCTGGGCGCCTCGGGGGGCGTGGCGGCGGCGGTGATCCTCGCGACGATGGCGCTCGTCACCGGCGCGCTGCACGAGGACGGGCTGGCCGATACCTTCGACGGTCTGGCCGGCGGGCGCACCCGCGCCGAACGGCTCGAGATCATGCGCGACAGCCGCATCGGCAGTTTCGGGGCGCTGGCGCTGATCCTCGTCACCATCGCCCGCTGGTCGGCTCTCACGACGGTCCTGACGGCCCCGACGGCAGACACCGCGCTCTCCCCGGCCCTCGGGCTCCTGGCCGCCGCCGCGGTTTCGCGCCTGCCGATGGGTCTCGCCCTCCTGGCCCTGACCGCGGCCCGCAGCGACGGTCTCGCCCACGGCCTGGGAAAACCGCCGGTCGAGAACGCCCTTGCGGCCCTTGCGATCGCCCTCACCCTCGCCCTTCTTGCCGCCGGCGGCACCGGGCTTCTCGCCTTCCTGCTTGCGCTCCTTGCCACCGCGCCGCTCTTCGCCTGGGCACGCGCCCGGATCGGCGGGCAGACGGGGGACGTGCTCGGCGCCTCGCAGCAGATCGCGGAGATGGCCTTCCTCGCCACCCTGGCCGGCGCCGCCGCAGGGTGAGACGATCCCCCGCCGACACCGGAAGACCGGCTGGCGGCGGATCCTGCCGGACCCGAAACTCGACCGAAAGCCTGCGGGGAAGAGGGAAACGTCGGCGCTCGCCCGTCATGCGCATGGCCCGATCCGGTGTCTTTCGATCCCGGGGCGACACGACGAACCCGATCGCGTTTCCCCCATTCCCCGGCTCCGCCCCCGAGCCGCCATGCGGGAGCCCATGCGAAAGGGCCGCCCGAAGGCGACCCTTCCCCGCGAAAAGCGATCGCGGCTGCCGCCATCGCAATGTTCGTCATCCGACCATGGGCCGATCTTCGCCCTGCCGCCCTCTCCGGCCGGTGGGCTCTTCCGATGGGCGTCCTCGGCGCCCGTGCCGCCACGCCAGCCGTCACCGGGCGTGTCCCGGCTCATGGGAACGACGCCTTTCGGACGGCATGGCCAATGGCAAATCCGCCGAGGAACGGGGCGCGTCCCTCGCGGACAAGGTCGCCGAGCGGATGAGGCCCGAGAAGCACCCGGCCCCGACGCTTCGGGAAGCAGCGCCTTACATCACCATCACGCAAGAGCGGTCATGCAAGGAGCCGGCGAGGCGGCTCCCTGCCATCGCGGTTCAGGCGGCGCGGCCGGTGAGGGCCTCGTCCACCCGCCTGAGGGCCGTTTCCTCGTCCACCCCGTCCACCGCGGCCACCTCGCGCGCGAGACGCTCGAGCGCCGCCTCGTAGAGCTGCCGTTCCGAATAGGACTGTTCACGCTGGTCGTCCTTGCGGTGCAGGTCGCGCACCACTTCGGCGATGGAGATGAGATCGCCCGAATTGATCTTCTGCTCGTATTCCTGAGCCCGCCGCGACCACATGGCCCGCTTGACCCGCGCCCGCCCCTTGAGCGTCTCGAGTGCCTTCTCGACCACGTCGCGGCTGGCGAGGCCGCGCATGCCGACCTGCCGCGCCTTGTTGGTGGGCACGCGCAGGGTCATCTTTTCCTTCTCGAAGGAGATGACGAACATCTCCAGCTTCATCCCGGCGACTTCCTGCTCCTCGATCGAGACGATCCGGCCCACACCGTGGGCGGGATAGACCACATACTGATCGGGGCGAAATTCGTGGGATCTGTTCTTCTTCGTCATGTCACCTTCCATCCTTGCGCGACCGCAGACCGTCCGAAATCCCCCTGCCCGCCTCTTTCCGCCGAATCTCCCCGGCTCTTTCCTCCCCGGTCCGCGCCTCCGTGGCGACCGGCGAGACCGGCAGCGCCTGCTTCGCCACCCGCGCCGCACGCGCTTCACCCGCCGCGGGGCGGATCGCAGGGCGAATCGTCGCTCGCACTCTCGCGACGACCATCTCGCGACGCCACCCTCGCGACCCCCTCGCTCACGGACCGCACCCGCAGCGTGGCTCGTCGGGCCTTTCCGCGAAACGCGCGCCGCCCCTCGCCAGACCGACATCAAGTCGGAACGCCGCAGGCGCCCGCACCGAAACCATCGCCCTGGCAGGAACACAGGTCGGCATGAAGGGACAGGCAGGTTCTTCTTGTTCTCATATAGCACAGAATCGGGCAGGAATGAAGTGCTGCGACGCAGCAACACCGGGGACGACCGGGCCGAATACCGAACATTCACCCAGAATCGTGCGCATCATGGCGTCAAGAAGGCATCCCGAAAGCGCCGTCATTGCCCGTTCGGCTCCGGGGGACCCCGCTCGCGGCGGCCCGCTCAGCAGCCGTCCCCGGGCTTTTCGGAGAAATACTTCTTCATCTTGTCCGGTTCGCCATCATGGGCATCGGCCTCGGGCAGCGGATCCTTCTTGCACAGGATCACCGGCCACATCTCGGCATATTTGCGGTTGAATTCGACCCAGAATTCCATGCCGGGCTCGGTGTCGGGGCGGATGGCATCGGCCGGGCATTCGGGCTCGCAGACGCCGCAATCGATGCACTCGTCGGGGTGGATGACGAGCATGTTTTCGCCCTCGTAGAAGCAATCGACCGGGCAGACCTCGACGCAATCGGTGTATTTGCAGGCGATGCAGTTCTCGGTGACGACATAGGTCATGATGAGATCTCTCCTCGATGGCGGCCCCTGCCCGGCCTCCCCGAGCCCCCGTTCGGGCCCCCTCGGGCATCGTGCGGGTTTTAGGAGCGCCGCGGGGTGGTTGCAAGCCCCGGCGATCCCGCAGAAGGCGGCCGGCCGATCGCCCCGGAGCGTGCCCCCGGCACCGGCACGGGGCGGAGGGAGTGCACTCTCCCTCCATGTCCTGCCTAGCATATCCGCGGCGGCGCTTCCCTCTCTCCCTCGGCAAGATCCTCGTAATGCCTGCGCGCCTCGGCAGCCGGGCCGCGCCGCTCGGGGAGAGCGAGAACGCGGATCACCCGCACCCGCGGCCCGAGAGGAAAGGTCAGCACGTCCCCGACACGCACCGGCGCGGCGGGCCGCACGATCCTGCGGGCATTGACGCGGACCCTGCCGGCGGCGACGAATCGGGCCGAAAGGGCACGGCTGCGAAAGAACCGGGTCTGCCAGAGAAAACGGTCGATGCGGAGCGTCTGGGGTGCGACGCCCGCGCCGCCCGGCTCCCTCCTTTCGCCGCGCCGCCGGGCCATCACCGTTCAGAGACGATCCTTGAGGGACTGAAGCACGGCGAAGGGGTTGTCGGGATCGACGGGCCGCTCGCGCCGCGGCGGCTTGCCAGCGCGCGCCGATCCACGCTCCGCCGCTCCTGCGGAAGCCGCCCCGCCCTTGCGTCTCCTGGGCCCCTTGCCGGCGGATTTCGCCGCCGACCGATCCGCCCCGGCCTGTCGTCCCCGCCGCTTCGGCTGCCAGGTGAAGACGTAGAAGACCTCGATCTCCTCTCCGGAAGCTGTCTTCTTCTTGCCGGGTGCACCTTCTTCGTCCGTCGCCGGCGCCGCCAGATCCGCATCGGCCGCTCCGGCGGCAGAGGTTCCGGCGGCCGGAGCCGGAGCGGCGCGGCTCACCTCTCCTGCCGTCTCCGCTTCCACCGTCCCCGCATTGCCTGAAGAAGAAACCGCCTCCTCCGCCGCGACGGCCGCACCGCCGCCGGCCTCGGCCCCGGCCTTTCCGGCACAATCGGGGCAGTCGGCATCCTCGAGAAGCGGATCGCGGGCGGCCTCGGCCGCTCCTCCGCCCGCCGGCGCCCCCGAGGACGGATCCCCCTCTCCTCCCTGCCCGTCCTGTCGCCGCACCGGTCTTGGCCGTTCGCCCCGCTCGGCCCGGTAGCCCAACCCCTGCATGAGATCGGCAAACTGCTCGAGGGTCAGGCCGGTGATCGACAGCATGTCGGCCGTGGCCTCGAAACCGCCGCGGGTATCCCTGTCGCGAACGAGATCGGCGAGCCGCTCGAGCATGTCCACCCGGATCGCCCGCCGGCCCGCGGGCCGGTAACCCGCCATCTGCCAGTAGCCGCCGGGCATGGGACGGTCCGGCAACTCGACGGTGACGAAGCCCGCAGGCGGGGCGGGCGGGAATTCGTCGAGCCCCCGCGCCAGCGCCCAGAGAACGAGGCGCAACCGCGTCGGCGCCGGCTTGAGCAACGCCGGCATGAAGATGGTGAACTGGCCGAAGCGCACCCCGTGGCGGCGCAGCTTGCCGCGCTCCTCCTGACCGAGCGCCTTGACCTCCGCGGCCACCTCGGTCCGCGGCAGCACCCCCATCGCCTCCTCGAGGCGGAAGGCAAGTCCCCGGGCAAGGCCGGTGATCTCCTCGTCCTTCGCCATGGCAAGAAGCGGCTCGAACAAGGTGGCGATGCGCCGCTCGACGAAGTGCCCGAGCCGCCGCTCGACCATCTCCCTGACTTCCGCCCCGGCCTCGTCGTCCACGAAGGCGACCACCCGCGGCCGAAGCGCCCCTTCGCCCGGCGCGAGCCGCCCCACCGCATCGGCGCCCCACATGAGCCCACCCTGCTCGGTGATGTCGAACTCGGTATCGGGTGCGCGATAGAGCCGTTCGGCCCTGAGGCGGAACTGCGGCCCGAGGGCCTTGAACGCCGCTGCGCGCAGCGTCTTGCCTTCCTCGGCGCCGGCCGCCCTGTCCTGATGAAAGCGGAACCCTTCGAGACGGCCGACATGTTCGCCCTCGACCGTCACCTCGCCCTTCTCGTTCACCTCGGCCACCAGGCTCTCCTTCTCCTTCAGCCGGCGCATGAGCACGCTCGTGCGCCGATCGACGAAACGTTGGGTCAGCCGCGCATGGAGCGCATCCGACAGGCGGTCCTCGAGATCGCGCGTGACGCCGCGCCAGTGGTCCCGGTCCTCGAGCCAGTCGGGACGCTGGGCAACATACGTCCATGTGCGCACATAGGCCAGCCTCTTCGACAGCGTGTCGATGTCGCCGTCGGTGCGGTCGATGCGGGCGAGCCGCAGCGCCAGCCAGCTTTCGGGGATCCGCCCCTTCTCGTGCAGGAAGGTGAAGATCTCGCCGACGAGGCGGGCGTGCTCGGCCGGCATGGTGTTGCGGAAGTCGGGGATCTGGCAGGTCTCCCACAGCAGCCGCACGTCGCGGGCATGGCCGATGCGGGCACGAATGAGCGAATCGGCCGCGAGCATGCGCAAGGTGCGCAGATCCTCGGCTTCGCGGGCGCGCATCAGGAGCGGGTTGTCGCTCGTGCGCTCGAGCGAGGCGATGAGCCGCTCGGGCGAAGCGAAGTCGAGACGGGCGTTGCGCCATTGCAGCCGCTCGATCGGGGCGAAGCTGTGGCTCTCGAGCGCCTCGGCAAGCTCGGGGGAGAGATCGGGGGCATCCCCCGTCACGCCGAAGGAGCCGGGGCGCATGTAGCGGCCCGCCCGTCCGGCGATCTGCCCCATCTCGGCCGGGGTCAGATCCCGCATCCGGACGCCGTCGAACTTGCGCCGCGAGAAGAAGGCCACATGGTCGATGTCGAGATTGAGCCCCATGCCGATGGCGTCGGTCGCCACCAGATAATCGACGTCACCATTCTGGTAGAGGGCGACCTGGGCGTTGCGCGTGCGCGGGCTGAGCGCCCCGAGCACGACCGCGGCCCCGCCCTTCTGGCGGCGCAGCAGCTCGGCAATGGCATAGACGCTGTCCACCGAGAAGCCGACGATGGCCGAGCGGCGCGGCATGCGCGAGATCTTCTTGCGGCCGGTATAGGCGAGAGGCGAAAAGCGTTCGCGGCGGACGAAGCGGGCCTCGGGCACGAGCCGGGCGAGGAGCGGGCGCATGGTGTCGGCTCCGAGAAACATCGTCTCCTTCTGCCCCCGCGCGCGCAGGAGCCGGTCGGTGAATACGTGCCCGCGCTCGGGATCGGCCGCCATCTGGATCTCGTCGATGGCGAGAAAGTCGGCGCCGGTGGCCTCGGGCATGGCCTCGGTGGTGGCGACCCAGTATTGCGCCCGGGGCGGCACGATCCGTTCCTCGCCGGTGACGAGCGCGACCACCGAAGGCCCTCTCAGGGAGACGATCCTGTCATAGACCTCACGGGCCAGGAGCCGCAGCGGCAGCGCGATGACGCCGGTGCGGTGGGCCAGCATCCGCTCGATGGCGTAATGGGTCTTGCCGGTGTTGGTCGGCCCCAGGACCGCGGTGATCATCCCCTGCCTCATCCTGCCTCGCCTCCCTCTGCCCTGCGGAGAAGGCGCCCCGTCCCTCTTCCTTACTTCGTCGCCGGATGCGCTTCACCCGGCATGGCCGGCCGCCCCGTTTCAGGCGGCATCGCCCCGGATCCGCCTCTCGATGCGCGCGAGCGCCCGGGCGATCTCGCGATCATGGGGGTTGAGCGCGCGTGCCCGGCGCAGGGCCTCCCGCGCCCCGTCGAGATCCCCGATCTCGGCCAGGATCGCCCCGGTCAGCGCCCAGGAAGGGAAATGTCGCGGCTCGACGGCAAGGGCACGGGCGAGATCGTCGAGAGCGATGCCGGGCCGCCCGAGAGCGAGAAAGGCCTCGGCACGGGTGAAGCGACCCTCGACGAAGCCGGGAGCGGTGTCGAGAAGCGCGGTCAGGTGCCCCACCGCCGCGCGCGCATCCCCTTCGGCCAGGGCGGCGCGGCCGCGGGCCAGCAGCAGATCGAGCGTCGGCGAACCCGAACGGGCCCAGCGGGCGCGGATCTCGGCCGCGAGCGCCATGCCGTTCCTTGTGGCGGGATCGGCCAGTCGGGCGAGCATGGCATCGAGCGATTGCGTCGCCGGCGCCGTCACGGCCCTTCCACCTTGCGAAGCGTCCCCGCCTTCCCCGGCACCTGCCGCCATCGCCGTGCCGACAAGTGTCCCGATCAGGAGAAAGCGCCCGGCACGCCGCCACCGGTTGGCACCCCGCGGCAGGGAAGCTGCCGCCACGGCACTGTTGGAAATTCGTGTCGAAGGGGCCATATCTCGTCTGCACCCGTGCACCCGCCGAAGGAATCTGTTCCGAGTTTAAACCATGGGAACAGGAAGGAAAGCGGCACCGCCGTCGCGGCCTCTCCCCACCGCCGGCAGGAACGGGAACCGGACCAGATGTGAAGGAGCGTGAAATGAGCGACATTCTGAACGAGGCCGTCGCGGCCCTCAGGGAAAAGCTGCCGGCCGGGTTCGACGGCACGGTGAAATTCGAGATCGAGGGCGTCGGCGCCATCCTGATCGGTCAGAACGGCATCGAGGTCGGCGACGGGCCGGCCGATGTCACCCTCAAGGCCGATGCCGACACCTTCAGGGAGATCCTCGCCGGCGACCTCAACCCGACCGCCGCCTTCATGTCGGGCCGGCTGCAGCTCGATGGCGACATGAGCACGGCGATGCGTCTCGGCTCGGCGCTGGTCTGAGGCGGCATGACGGCCCCGGCCGAGACACCGCCCCCCGCGGGCGGAACGACATCTGCGAGCGAGGCGGCACCCGCCCCCTGGTTCGCCGATGTCGCCCCCGGCCCGGCGCCCGAGAGCCGCTGGCTCCGGGCCGCCGACGGGGTGCGGCTGCGCGTCGCCCACTGGCCCGAGGGGACGCGCGGCACGGTGCTGCTCTTTCCGGGGCGCACCGAGCATGTCGAGAAATACGCCCCCCTCGCCGAGGCTTTCACCGGGGCCGGCTGGCAGGTGGCGGCGATCGACTGGCGCGGCCAGGGGCTGGCGGACCGGCTCGCCCCCGATCCGCTTCTCGGCCATGTCGATCGCTTTCCCGACTATCAGCGCGATGTCGCGGCCCTGACGGCCTTCCTCGCCCGGCGGGGCGCGCCGCGGCCGTGGCATCTCCTTGCCCATTCGATGGGCGGGATGATCGCCCTCCGGGCGCTCCATGACGGGCTGCCGGTTACGGGCGTGGTCTTCTCGGCGCCGATGTGGGACCTGCCGGGCCCCGGCGCATTCGCCCTGGCGCTCAAATGGGCGATCCGGGCGGCCGATGCGCTCGGCCTGTCGCTCCTGCGCACACCGACCACCGGGCCGCGCAGCTACGTGCTCACCGCGCCCTTCGCGGACAACACCCTCACCCGCGACCGCGAGATGTGGGACTGGATGGGGCGGATGATCCGGGCCCATCCCGAACTCGAGATCGGCGGCGCCTCGATCCGCTGGGTGGCCGAGGCGCTGCGCGAAGCGGCCCTCTTCGCCCGCCTCGACCCGCCGCCGCAACCGGCCGTGACCTTCCTCGGCAGCGACGAGCAGGTGGTCGATCCGGTCGCCGTCCGGCGGCACATGGCCCGCTGGGGCGCCGCCCGCCCCGGCGCCAGGCTGATCGAGGTGCCGGCCGCGCGGCACGAGATCTTCATGGAGCTGCCGCCGGTGCGGCAGCATTTCATCGCCACGGCCATCGACACCTTCGCCCGCGCCGAGGAGGGTTGAGGGGTGGCGGCAGGCCTCCGACGAGGCATTCGATCCGCTGGCCGACAGAGGCGCGCCTAGGGGCGACGGCCGACGACCCGACGGGGTGTCGGCGGAGCGTTCGACAGGGTCCGCCGGGAGTTCGACGGCGTGCCCCTTCCGCCGGAAAGAGCCCGCCCCGCCTTCCGCCACCATCCCATGCCATGCGAAAAGGGGCCGGCACGAAGCCGGCCCCTTGCGTTCTTCCGCTGGACGAGCGGCCCGCTCCGTTACTCGCGATTGCCGAGGAACTGGAGCAGGAACATGAACATGTTGAGGAAATCGAGGTAGAGCTTGAGCGCTCCCATGATCGCCATGCGCGAGATCGTCGCTTCGTCGCTCGATGCGGCCATCTCGATGTAGAGCGCCTTGATCGCCTGGGTGTCATAGGCGGTGAGCCCCGCGAAGATCAACACGCCGATCACCGAAATGGCGAACTGCACCGCCGGCGAGCCGAGGAAGATGTTGACGACCGAAGCCACCAGCAGGCCGATCAGCCCCATGAAGAGGAATGTGCCGAACCCCGAAAGATCGCGCTTCGTCGTGTAGCCGTAGAGGCTGAGCGCCAGGAAGGCGATGGCGGTCACGAAGAAGGTCTGGGCGATGGAGATGCCGGTATAGACCGCGAAGATGAAGGAGAGCGACAGCCCCATCAGCGCCGAATAGCCGTAGAAGACCAGCGTCGCCGTCTGCGGGCTCATGCGGTGGATCGTGGCGCCGAAGGCGAAGACCACGATCAGCGGTGCGAACATCACCACCCATTTGAGACCGGTGCCGTAGATCGCCTGCAGCATGGCCGGGTTGGTGCCGACGAACCAGGCGATCAGGCCGGTGATGGCCATGCCGATGCCCATCGTCATGTAGACGCGGTTCATGTAGGCCCGCAGGCCCTCGTCGATCACGCCGACCCGGCCCTCGCCGGCGCTGCGGGTGCGGATGGTTTCATAGTCTGCCATGTCTGCTCGCTCCTTGAATTTCGATCCGATGGCGAATGGTTGAGGCGCTTCTTCGGCGCCGCGGGGAAAGGCCGCCCTTGCTGTCGCTCCGCGACGGCCGGGCCGTGCCCCTCGCGGTCAGGCTCCGCTTCTCTCGCGCATATCCTGACATGTTTCGTCGGTCATTTCACCCTCTATTCATCGCTCGGGCGCCATTCCTTTGCCGAAGCCCTTACTCCGGGGCGCAAGAGCCGTCTCCCGGCTGCCCGGTGCCCCCGATCGTTCCTTCCTCCGACCGACCGGAAACGGGTCGCCCCAAGGATATCGGCGCAGCCCGGACCGTTTCAACCGCCTGGTGCCGCGGATTTGCGATAAACTTTTCGTCAGATTACGCGATGCAGCGGCACGCGGTGCGGCGGCTCATTCTTCCGCCTGCACCCGCACCACCACCTTGCCGGTCGCCTTGCGTTCCCCGAGCAGGGCCAGCGCCTCCTCGGCGCGCTCGAGCGGCAGCACATGGCTCACATGGGGCTTCAGATGGCCGGCGCGATACCAGTCGAGCAGCTGGCGGAAGCTTTCGCCGATCACCTCGGGGCGAAACTTCGCATAACCGCCCCAGTAGAGGCCGATCACGGTCAGGTTCTTCACGAGGAGGATGTTCGCCGGGATCTGCGGGATCTCGCCCGAGGCGAAACCGATCGGGATCAGCCGGCCCTCGGGGTTGGTGGCCCGGAGCGCCGCCCGGAAGGCCTCGCCCCCCACCGGATCATAGACCACGTCGGCCCCGCCCAGCGCCTTCACCGCCTCGCGCAGATCGGCGGTTTCGCTGTCGATCAGATGACGGGCGCCGGCGGCGCGCGCCACCTCGAGCCGCGCCTTGCCGCGGGCCACGGCGATCACCTCGGCCCCCATCAGCCGGCCGATCTCGACGGCCGTGAGCCCGACCCCACCCGCCGCACCGAGAACGAGCAGCCTCTCTCCCGGCCGGAGCCTCGCCCGATGCGCCAGGGCGACATGGGAAGTGCCATAGGCGATCGGAAAGGCCGCCGCTTCGATGAAGGACATCGCGTCGGGAATCGGCACGACCAGCGCGGCCGGGAAGATCGCGCTCTCGGCCAGCGCGCCGGTGCCGCCATAGCCCATCACCCGCATCCCCGGCCGGAGATCGGCGACCCCCGCCCCCACCGCATCGACGATGCCGCTCGCTTCCATGCCGAGGGTGAAGGGCAGCTCGGGCCGCTCCTGATAGCGCCCCTCGCGCAGGAGAAGATCGGCGAAATTGATCCCGGCGGCCCGCACCGCCACCCGCACCTCGCCGGGCCCCGGCTCGGGCCGCGGCAGCGTGGCGGGCGCGAGCGGCGCCCCGAGCGCCCTCACCTGCATCGCCCGCATCCTGTCCGTCATTTTCCCTCCCTCGCACCGTTTCGGAGACATGTCGGCCCGACCTGCCGGCCTGCCCGCCCGGCCGCGCCCTTGCCCAGCATGGCGCCACCGGCGCCTCTCGGCAATGCCGACCTTGCGGCACGGGGCCGGCCCGCATCGCGCCCCGCCTCCGCAAGCCGCGGCGAATCACCTCCGGCCGGAGGAATTCGCGTTCCGCAAATATCTCCCCATACTGCACAATTCGTTTCGGAAAATTTTTCCATCTGCAAAACCGACTCACCCCCCCTGACCGACGGTCAACCTTCGCGAGAACCATCCGAAGGCCGGAACAGCCACGGGATAGAAAAGGCATTCCGACATTTTTTCCTTCCAGGACAGAAAGATGCGGAAACTGTCTACCGGATGATGGCTGGACGGAAAAAAATGGCTGCATGCGGTGGCGAAATGCGTTACTAAACCGCTGCGGGATCTTTTTCCGTCGAGCCACCACTCGTTTCAACCACCATGTCCACCACTCAAGGGAAACCGAGGAGCAAACCATGAAGCATCCGGTTGATGTGCATGTCGGCAAGCGCGTGCGCCAGCGCCGCTGGATGATCGGCATGACCCAGCAACAGCTCGCCGAACAGGTCGGCATCAAGTTCCAGCAGATCCAGAAATACGAAACCGGCATGAACCGGATTTCCGCCTCGCGGCTATGGGACATCTCGAAGGCGCTCGACGTGCCGATCTCCTTCTTCTTCGAAGGGCTCGAAGGGGCCGACCGGACCGACAGCGCGGCCGGCGACCTTCTCGCCGACAAGGAGGCGCTCGAACTCGTCAAGGCCTATTACGCCATTCCCGAGCCCCAGCGGAAGCGGCTGTTCGAGCTGGCACGCGTGCTTTCCGAATCTTCCGCCGCCTGAGGGGGGAACCCGGAGGAGAGGCGGCGCCCGGGCCGGTCGGGGCGTGGGTGGGGCGTGTGGAATCGCGTGCCGAAGAGGCGGCGCCGCGGTCCGGTCGGAACACGGGAGCGCTGCAACCACCGGAGCGTTCCGGCAGCTTCTCCGGCCGGCGTCGCCCGCGGATCGGGGCGCCGAAAAGTCTGCGGGGCACGGTGCGGACCGCCCCCCGAACGGGCCGGCGGACCGGGCCGACAGATCGGGCGGATCGAAGGGGCGGGCCGGAGCGGATGATGCCGCGCCTGTCGATCTCCCCCTTCGCTCCTCCGCCGTTTGACCTCCCGGACCGGACATGCCATCCCCGTGCCCGCAAGGGTGCGGGGATCATGCCCGCCCCGGCACAGGACAGCCCGGCGGCCGACCGGCGCCGGAGGTTCGGGAGATCCGCATGGCCCGCCTTCTCGACAGGCTCGACGCCGACACCCGCGCCGAGATCCGCGCCACGGCCCATGCCCTGGCGGACGCGGCCCGCAGCGCCACGCTGCGCCATTTCCGCCGTCCGGGTCTTGCGCGTGACAACAAGGACGTGACCGGCGGCTTCGATCCGGTCACCGCCGCCGATCGCGAGGCCGAAACCGCCATGCGGGCGATCCTCGCCGAGCGGCGCCCCGAAGACGGGATCCTCGGCGAGGAATTCCCCGACACCCCCTCGATCTCGGGTCTGACCTGGGTGATCGACCCGATCGACGGCACGCGCGGCTACATCTCCGGCACCCCCACCTGGGGGGTGCTGATCGCCGTGACCGACGCGGCCGGCCCGTTCCACGGGCTCATCGACCAGCCCCATATCGGCGAGCGTTTCGAGGGGGGGCTCGGCACCGCCAGGCTGACGGGACCGCGCGGCGAGACCCCGCTGCGGACCGCGCCGACGAAGGACCTCGCCGACGCGATTCTCTATTCCACCTTCCCCGAGATCGGCACGGCCGGGGAGCGCCGCGCCTTCGAGCAGGTGGCGCGACGCTGCCGGCTCGTGCGCTTCGGTCTCGACTGCTACGCCTACGGGCTTCTTGCCGCCGGCCATGTCGATCTCGTGATCGAGGCGGGGCTCAAGCCCTACGACATCCAGGCGCCGATCGCCGTCATCGAGGCGGCCGGCGGCATCGTCACCGACTGGGAAGGCCGGCCGGCCCACGGGGGCGGGCGGGTGCTGGCCGCGGCCAACACCGCCCTGCACGCCGCCGCTCTCGCCGTCCTCGCCGGCGCTTGCGACTGAAGGCCGCTTCACCGCCGCTTCCGCTCCCGAGCCCCCCTGCAGGAGAGGGCGAGCGTCATGATCGGGGGCTTTCCCGCTCTTCTGCCCGGGCGAGGGGGCTGCCCGTCACATGCCGCGAAGAGAGCCGACCACCGCACGGATCGGCGGCATGGCCAAGGCCGCGACAGCGGAAGAGGACGAAATCGGGGATCGGCCGCCGCCCTCGGCATGGCCAGGGCCGCCCGTCACGCACCGGGAAGAAAACTGCCGACGGGGCGGTTCGGGGTAGCGGACCCGGTCAGCGGGCAGGAGCGGCCTGCAAGGGGCGACATGCGGGCGCTGCGGCAACGCAAAAAGGGAGGGCAGGCCCTCCCCTTTCTCCGTCGTGCACGATCACTCGCCGCGCATGAGCAGCGGCATGCAGCCCCTGGCGCGCTCTCCCGGTGCGGCAGCGGCGGGCCTACTTGATCTTGCCTTCCCTGAACTCGACGTGCTTGCGCACGACCGGGTCGTATTTCCGCACCACCATCTTGTCGGTCATGGTGCGGGCATTCTTCTTGGTGACGTAGAAATACCCGGTCCCGGCGGTGGAATTCAGGCGGATCTTGATGGTTGTCGGTTTGGCCATGTCGCTCTCCTGGCGTCGCTCGTCCGGCGCACCGGCCGTCGGTCGGACGATCGGGCGCAGCAATTCAGGCGTGCCTTTTAGCGGCCCCGCCGCCCTTGTCAACCGCATCTCCCCTTCCGCACAGGGCCGGCGCGACGGGGCGCGTCTCGCCCCTCGCGACCGATGGACACCGGATCGACCCGCGCGTGCGGGGAGAACGGGGCGGGAAGTAGCTGGAGCGGCCGATGGCAGGACCGACCCGAACGCGAGGAAAACGGGTGATCCCTTGCATGAGACACCCCCCCTTCGGTGATCGGCCCGGGCGCGACGGGAGAGCTTTCCCGCGTGGCCGGGACATGGCCCGCGAGGAGAACGGGGCGTTGCAGCACCCGTTGCCGCGCAAGTCGGGGCCGAGCAGGTCGGGAGCGGCGAGAAAAGACCGCCGATCGTGACCGCAATCCCCGGTGCGCGGAGAAAACCCGGCGTGCATTCCGCGCTCGCGCTGGCCCGGCCGGGCTCCCGGACGCCGCCCTCTCCCCGCCGCCCCCGGCCAAGGCGGCATGCGGGTGGCGGAAACCGGCAGACTTGCCCCGGCAGGGACGGCGGGCGATGCTCGGGGCGGGAAGGGGCGGATTCGCCCGCAGCGTGTCCGGAGAATGCATGAACGGCCAAGGGAAAAGCGAAGCGGTGCGATCCGTCCCGGAAGACACCCGGTCGGAAGATACCAGGGCGAGGACGGCGCCGGCACCGCCGGTTCTTTGTATCGGTTCGGCCATGTGGGACGTGATCGGCACCACCGACGAGAGGCTGGATGCGGCGCCCGACGTGCCGGGGCGGGTCGTCATGCGGCCGGGCGGGGTGGCGGCCAACATCGCCATTGCGCTGGCCGCACGCGGCTTGCGTCCGGCGCTGCGCACCGCCTTCGGGGACGACGAGGAAAGCCGGGTGCTCGAGATGCGCCTGGTCGCGGCCGGGGTCGATACCCGCCTCGCCCTGCGTCTGCCGGGCCGTCGCGCCGACCGCTACATGGCGATCGAGGCGGCCGGGCGACTGGTGGCCGCGATTGCCGACGCGGCGACTCTCGAGGCGGCGGGGGCGGCACTCGTCGCCCCGCTCTTCGCCGAGACCCCGCCCCTCGCCCCCGGCCCGGACGGGCGGGTGATCGTCCTCGTCGACGGCAACCTGCCCGCCCCGGTGCTGGCACGCCTCGCCCGTGGCCGCCTCGCCCCGTGGTGCGATCTGCGCCTCGTGCCGGCCTCGCCGGGCAAGGTCGACCGTCTCGCCCCCTTCCTCGCCGGACACTCCGGCCCGAACCGCTCCCCCGGTCCGTCCCGCATCGACGAGACGGCGGCCGAAGGGCACCCCTCCGCGAACGGGAGAGCCCCCGCCCGCCAACCACCGGCAGCCGGCCGCGAAGATGCAGCCCCATCATCGGCACAAGGTGACCAGAGACGCGAACGGACATGGCCCGGGCAGGATGATCCGGCCCCGGTCCCGTGCGCCAGGAGAACGGCCGAGAGGCATGCGACCGCGACCCGAAGCGCCCCGGCGCATCCGTCGTCGGCAGAAGCGGGAGCGCCCGACAGCACCCCCCTGACGCAAGACATGTCAAGCGGCAGTCCGGGCACCACCTCCGCGTTCCCGCTCCGGTCGGCACCGGAGCCCCGCCCCCTCTGTGCTCCCTCCGGCACGCCACCTGCCCCTCCCGACGATCCCCCGTCCTCGGCGGACATCGCGGCGGCGAAGGAGGGGCCGGCCCCTGACATCTCGAGCCCGGGCCCCGCATCCGCTGCACCCGGAGCCGGCTCCGCACCGACCGGCAAGGCGGAAACGGAAAGCAGCGCGACACGCGGACCGATGACGACAGGTCCGACGATCTATCTCAACCGTCACGAAGCCGAGATCCTTCTGGGGCGACGCCTGGCCGATGCGGCTGCGGCAGCCCGGGCGCTCGTCGCGTGCGGCCTTGCGCGCGCCATCGTCACCGACGGACCGGCGACGGTGGCCGATCTCGCCACCGGGGAGGCGATGCCGCTCACGGTCACCCCGCCCCGGATCACCCCGCGGCAGGTGACCGGCGCGGGCGACTGCTTCATCGCCGCCCATGTCGCGGCGGAGATCGCGGCCGCTTCCGCCCCCTTTCCGGAACGGGCATGTGACGATCCTCTACCGGCGCGCCTTTCCGCACCTCTCCCCACCGTGGCAGGCGCCGGTTGTTTCCGACAGACGCTGCATCGGAACCGGAACCGAGAAGTCGCGGACGACAACAACAGCACCCGGCCCCGGAGCAGCCCGACTGGCGACGGCCGGATCCCTGCATCGACGAAGAGCGGCGGTGGCGTGCCGGAGGGGCCCCTTCCCGGCGGAGGGAAGGAGCGTTCCGCGACGGCTGTCCCGGAAAACGCCAGCGCCCATCTGCCCGTGGGCGAAGCCCTCAGCACTCCCCCCTCGGCCCCGGGAAGCGACCACGGACCCGTGGTGACGTTCCCGCCGGTGCCCGCGACATCGAACAAGGACAACGAAAGCCCCTCTTCCGCGCCGGCAGGGGCGCCGGCGCGTCACGAGGACGCGGACCCCGCCGGGCATCCGCCTTGCGTGCCCGCCACGACATCGGTCGCCCACAAGGGCCCGGCACGGAGGAATCCCTCTTCTTCATACGCGGAACCGGCGATCGATACATGCAGGCGTGCACCATTCGCGGAGCCTTCTTCCATGTCTCCGGCCTCCATGTCTCCGGGGCCATCGGAGTCGCATCCCGGCCCCTTCTTCCGCAACCAGCCTTCGCCCAGGCTCCCGACGGCTGCCGCCACGAAGCACCGAGCCCCATCGCAGCGCCCCCCAGAGCCGCCGGATGCGGCAGCCGAAGGCTCGCCGTCGCTGCGTCCGGAAACGGCGCTTGCCAAAGACGCAGAGACACCCTCGCCCGAGACGCCCCCGTCCTTCAAGAGCCTGTCGCCCGGCGCTCCGCGGGCCACCGGATCGCCGGAGGCAGGGCCCGTGCACCGGTCGCACGCATGCCGGGCACGGATGCCGAACCCGGAAGCCGCCCGCCCCGCCCCGAGCGACGAAGCGGCGCCCCTTTCCCGCGACAGGGCGCTCTCCGGCAGCGCCCTGCCGTCGCGGGCACTTCGCGCACACGCCCTGCGGGCGGCCTGCGAGGCCGCCGCCGCCCATGTCGCCGGGCACGCCACCGGGCCGGAGGATGCACCTGCCTGACGACGACACGTCGCACTGTCACACTGCCCTCCCAGAAAGGCGGCCTCTCGATCCGGCCATTCCCGATGATCCAGTGGGGCACACCCGCACTCCCGGCGATGCGCGCGTCCTCCCCGGATGCCGGGGCCGGGCGGTCAACTCTCCCCCAACGTCCGGAACCTGCGCAGGTTCGGTCGCACGACGGGTGACGCATGGGGTGACGCACGCCGCACGTCGAAACACGGATGCAGCCCCCGGATACGGCCGAGGCAGCCCCGGCTCTTTCCCCTGTCGCATCCCGCGACGGGAGCCGCCCTGCGCCTGCCCGGCCCGCACCGCCAGGATCATCCGCTCTCTTCGGTGCGCCCGGGCCGCTTTCCCATCACCGCGACGACGCCGCGTTTCCGCCCTTCCGTTCCGTCCCCGTCACCCGACGCTCTTTCCCTGCCCCCATTTTCATGTCTGCCATTCACATCAAGGGGTGCGTTGACGCGGGCGCCCGATTCGCCCATCACCATCATCGGTCCCGAAAATGAAGAAAGCGTTGACGTGAACCCGATTCCCCTGCCGCTCGACATCGCTTCCGAGGTGGCGGCGGCCTTGGCCGACAACCGGCCCGTCGTCGCCCTCGAGAGCACCATCATCAGCCACGGCCTGCCTTGGCCCGACAATCTGGCCATCGCCCGCGCGATCGAGGCGGAGGTGCGCAAGGCCGGGGCGGTGCCGGCCACGATCGCCGTTCTCGGCGGGCGCATCCGCATCGGACTCGACGAATCCGCGCTCGCCCATCTCGCACGCGCGCCGACCGGTGCCGTCGCCAAGCTCTCGCGGGCCGACCTCGCCCCCGCCCTCGCCTGCGGCCGGAACGGGGCGACCACCGTTGCCGCCACCATGATCCTCGCCCGCCTGGCCGGGATCGACGTCTTCGCCACCGGCGGCATCGGCGGGGTCCATCGCGGCGCCGAGACGGATTTCGACATCTCGGCCGATCTCGTCGAGCTCGGGCGCACCGCCGTCACCGTCGTCGCCGCCGGCGCCAAGGCGATTCTCGACCTGCCGAAGACCCTCGAGGTGCTCGAAACCGCGGGGGTGACGGTGATCGGCTGGCGGACCGATACCTTTCCGGCTTTCTGGTGCCGCGATTCGGGGCTCTCCGTGCCGATCCGCATGGACACGGTGGCCGAAATCGCCCGATCCCATCTCTGCCGGCAGGCGCTCGGCATCGGCGGCGGGCAGCTCGTCGCCAACCCGATCCCGGAAGCGGTGGCCCTGCCGCGCGCGCTCGTCGAGGAATGGATCGCCGCGGCCGAAGCCCGGAAGAGGGGCATCGCCGGCAAGGCCGTCACGCCCTTCCTCCTCGGGCGCATCGCCGAGCTGAGCGCCGGCCGGTCACTGCACGCCAACCGGGCACTGGTGCTCGACAATGCGCGGCTTGCCGCCGAGATCGCCGGTGCCATCTGCAGCGAGCGGCAAAGCGGGATTGCCGCCGCGCAAGGCGCTCCATAAGAAGGGATCGGCGGCAGCGTCGCCGCACGGAGAGGAACTGACGGATCGGAACCGGCATGGACGGCAGGAAGGAAGAGGCACGAAGCGAAAGGCGCGGGTTCTTCGCGAGCCTGCGCAGCACCTTCTTCACCGGTCTGGTGGTGATCGCTCCCGCGGCGCTGACGATCTACATCATCTGGACCGCCATCGAGATCATCGACAACTGGGTGCTGCCCTGGATCCCGGCCAAGTATCAGCCGGCGACATACGGCTATTACATTCCCGGTTACGGGGTGGTCATCTTCCTGCTCTTCACCATCCTCGTGGGGGCGCTCACGCGGGGCTTTCTCGGCCGCACGCTGATCCGCTGGGGCGAGGACATGGTGGCGAAGATGCCCGTGGTCCGTTCGGTCTATCGCGGGCTGAAACAGATCGTCGAGACGGTGCTCTCCCAGTCGGAGGCCAATTTCGAGAAGGCCTGCCTGGTGGAATATCCCCGCCGGGGAATCTGGGCCGTCGCCTTCGTCGCCACCCGCACGAAGGGCGAGATCTGCCACCGGGCACCGGCCGAAGGGGAGATCCTCTCGGTCTTCCTGCCGACGACCCCGAACCCGACATCGGGCTTCCTGCTCTTCGTGCCGGCCGATGACGTGATCATGCTCGACATGAGCGTGGAGGACGCCGCCAAGCTGGTCATCTCCGCCGGTCTCGTCGTGCCCGAATATCACCCGGACGGTTCCGTCACCGCCCGCCCCGCCGCCGACACCGCGAACGAAAGCGGCTGAGCCGCAGCCGCCGGGAGGCCCGCGCGAAAGGGCCCGCCCTGCGCCCGTGATGGGCAGCGGAGAAGCGGACCGGCCCCGCCATGCGCGGCGTGCTACCTCTCGGCCCTTCTTCGCTCCGGCAGGCGGGGATGGCGGAAGGGCGGGGAGAACGGGGTTCCGAAACGCCGAAAAAGAGCCCCGGTCCCGCGACACCGGCATGCCACCGGAGGCGGAAAACAAGCGGATCGACAGACACCGTTGCGTGCGGCAGGCGGGCATGGTGGCCGGGGGCAGGCGAGGTGCCCCCTCTCGGCGGCGGCCACGGCCCCGCTCCGGGTTCCGGGCGGCTTTCCGACGAAAGCGCCCCTACTTCCCGCCTGCGGCATCGAGAAGCGCGCTCGTGAGCGGCGCCAGCTGCACCTGCCGGGCCGAGAGCGTTTCCAGCCACTTGCGAACGGCCGCGATGCTCGGGGCCAGCGAATGGGCAGCGAGAATCACCCCGCCCTCCTTCTTCGCCTTGAGCGCCGAGCGGTTGAGGATCCGACGCATGGCAAGCCCGCTCTCGCCCTCGTCATCGAGAATCTGGAAGATCCGCCCCGCCGGCAGACCACGGCCGCGAAAGGCGAGCACCTCTCCCGGCTCCGCATCCGGGCCGAGGACAAGGCCGAGACCGAGGCGCGTCGCCAGCCGAGCAAGACCTTCGCTGCGGGCCGGATCGGGCCGGGCGAGATCGACGAGGGCGACCACCGGCCAGTCGGCGATCTCCTCGGCAAAGGCGGAGGGCGCCAGGCTGGTCGGCACCAGCACGGCGACCTCGTGGCCGGCAGCGCGCCAGAAGGCGGCCCGCTCCCCGGCCCCGCCCCGGCGCGGATCGACCACGAAGCTGATGCCGGCCGGCAGCTTCGCCAGCGCCTCCGCCGGCATGCCTTCGGGACCGATATCGAGAATCAGGACCGCCATGCGCGGAGCACCGGCTGCGGGGCTCGTGGGCAGGGCGAAGCGGATGAAGGCCGGCAGCGCCTCGGGAGCGACGGGCGGCGGCAGCGGCCGGTCGGCCTCGGGAGGCGACTCCTTCGGTGAGGAGGGCGGTTGCAGAGCCGCGGCGCCGGGGGTGGACGGCGCGGTTTCCTCCGCGAGTTCGGTACGGCCCGGTACCGGGGCATCCGCCCTGTCACGCGCCGATGCGGACGGCCTGGGCAGCGTCGCCGCATCCGGCACCGGCGCGCTTCGGGTCTCGACCGCCGGACCGGCCCCTTCCCCGCCGGGCGCCGCGGGTGCGGCCGGCATCCGGGCAATGGCAGAGGAAGAGGGGGAAGCCGGCTGAGGGGGCGGGGCGACACGCACCATCTCCTTCCTGCCGGCGTCCCCCGTCGCCAGCGCAGGGGGAAGGGTGGCCCGCGGCGCCGGGGCGGACGCCCTCTCCGGCGCTTCCGACACGTCGGGCGAAATGCCGGCCATCTGCGGCTTCTCCACCCCGGTCGCCCCGGGGATGAACGGGGAAGCGGCCGAAGGAGCAAGCGGGGGTGCGGACGGGGGCGCGACCTTCTCCCGGCCGGCCCTGTCACCCTGATCGTCGGGGCCGGCAGGTGGGGGTGTCTCCCGGTCCGCCCGCATATCCTGCCCGGCGGTGCCGGGGGGCGGCGGAGGCGGAAGCGCCGGCTTCGGCGGCGCAAGCGGCGCGTCGGCACCGGGCGCCTCTTCCCCTTCGGAAGCGGATGGCGGCGCCGGCATGGGCGGCGCGGCGGGCGGCGGCGCGGACGGGGCGCTGCCGGCGGCTTTGCCGGGCGGGGTCGGCAGTGCCGGGTGCGCATCCGGCAACGGCGCCTCGAGCGTCGCCGGCGCTTCCTCGCGCACCACCACCGGCGGCAGCGGCAGAAAGAGCGAGATCAGCACGGCCGCACCGAGCGCGACGACCAGCCCCCGGAGAAAACCGGTCAGAAACCGCAGCATCGGACCTTCCCCCCTCGGCAGACGCACCGCACGGCTGCGGAAATCGGCCGGAACCACCTCGCCCCTGCCGGTGGAACCTGCGCCCTCATCGCCGCTGCACCGCCTGTGCGCCGCTTCCCCACCTCGACCTTCTCCCGTTCCCTGTCCCGCATCTTCGTCTTGCCCCTGCCCGCAACCCTGTCGATCCTGCCTGCGGCCATTCCGGGGCACCGACCGGAAGAGCGCGCCGCAGGCTGCCCGCATCCCCGCCTTCGCCCCCTGCCGGTGCCGGGGCGGCCTCGCTTTCGCCCGCCCCCCCTCTCTCATCCCCGGAGGCGCTACAGCTTCGCCCCTTGACCCTGCCCGCCCCGATCGCCCATCTAAGGGCATGATTACAGCCCCTGCCGGGGGGCGCAACCGCCATCAGCCGTCACGGGCCACGAGCCGGGGAACGCGCATGCTGCTCCTGATCGACAATTACGACAGCTTCACCTGGAACGTGGTGCATTATCTCGGCGAGCTGGGCGCCCGGACCCGCGTCGTCCGCAACGACGAGATCACCGTGGCGGAGGCGCTGGCGACGGGGCCGTCGGGCATCGTTCTCTCGCCCGGCCCCTGCACCCCGGCCGAGGCCGGCATCTCCCTCGAACTGGTGCGGGCGGCGGCCGCGTCCCGAATCCCGCTTTTCGGCATCTGCCTCGGCCATCAGACCATCGGCGCCGCCTTCGGGGGGCGGGTGGTGCAGGCGGGGGAGATCGTCCATGGCAAGCTCGGCACCATCCACCATGAGGGCGCCGGTGTCTTCGAGGGCCTGCCCTCGCCGCTTCATGCCACGCGCTATCATTCGCTGATCGTGGCGCGGGAGGGGCTGCCCGGCGAACTCGAGATCACCGGCTGGCTCGAGGACGGCACCATCATGGGGCTGCGTCACCGCGATCTGCCGATCGAGGGGGTGCAGTTCCACCCCGAAAGCATCGCCTCCGAACACGGCCACGCCCTCCTGCGCAATTTCCTCCGCCGCACCGGCGAGAACCTGACCGACGAGACCATCCCCCCACGAGACACCCCCTTCCGCGAAGGAGCGATCGCATGAGCGAGGATCTCAGACCCCTCATCGGGCTCGCCGCCGAGCGGCCCCTGACGCGCGAGGAAGCCGAACGGGCCTTCGCCGCGCTGATGGACGGCAACGCGACCCCGGCCCAGATCGGCGGTTTCCTCATGGCGCTGCGGACCCGCGGCGAGACCGTGGACGAGATCGCCGCCGCAGCCGCCGCCATGCGCGCACGCGCGAGGAAGGTGCGGGCACCCGCGGAGGCGATCGACATCGTCGGCACCGGCGGGGACGGCAAGGGCACGCTCAACATCTCGACGGCCACGGCCTTCGTCGTCGCCGGGGCGGGCGTGCCGGTCGCCAAGCACGGCAATCGCAACCTGTCGTCGAAATCGGGCGCGGCCGATGCCCTTGCCGCCTTCGGGGTCGAGGTGATGTTGCCGGCCGAGATCGTCGAGCAGGCCCTGGAGGAGGTCGGCATCGCCTTCATGATGGCGCCGATGCACCATCCGGCGATGCGCCATGTCATGCCGGCACGCCAGGAACTCGGCACCCGCACCATCTTCAACATTCTCGGCCCGCTGACCAATCCGGCAGGGGTGAAACGGCAGCTCACCGGCGCCTTCTCCCCCGACCTCCTGCGCCCCATGGCCGAGACCCTGGCCGCGCTCGGCACCGAGGCCGCCTGGCTCGTGCACGGCGCCGACGGCACCGACGAGCTTTCCATCGCCGGGCCGAGCCGGGTGGCGATGCTCGAGAACGGCACCGTCACGCTGACCGAGATCCACCCCGAGGAAGCCGGGCTGCCGGTGCATCCCTTCGAGGAGATCCTCGGCGGCACGCCCGCGGAGAACGCCGCCGCCATGCGCCGGCTCTTCGAGGGGGAGCGCTCGGCCTATCGCGACGCGGTGCTCCTCAACGCCGCCGCCGCGCTCCGGATCGCCGGCAAGGCGGCCGATCTTGCCGAAGGAGTCGAGAGGGCGGCCGAAAGCATCGATTCGGGCCGGGCGCTGGCACGAATCGAGGCCCTGGCGCGCTTCACGCGCAAAGCGGCCGCCGCCAGGGGTGGCGGGTGAGCCGCCATGTCCGCCGCGATGTCCGCCCCCACAGCCCCTTCTCCACGCACAGCCGGCCCCGCCCCGGCCCCGGAGATGGTCGGCACCGTCTATGCGGCTGCAGTGGCACAAGCGGTGCAAAGCCTTGGGGAATGGCGAGACCTTTCCTTCTTTTCCAGACAGTTGCCGCAGATAATTGAAGCATTGAGGCAGGAGACGCGGCCGGTGCTGCCGGCGGCAAGCGACGTCTTCAATGCGCTGCGCCCGCAAGGACCCGACGGGGTGAAGGTCGTGATCCTCGGTCAGGATCCCTACCCGACGCCGGGCCATGCGAACGGACTGGCCTTCTCGGTCAGGCCCGATGTCGCCCCCCTGCCCCGCTCGCTCGCCAACATCTTCCGCGAGCTCGAGGCCGACCTCGGCGCCCGTCCCGCGACCGGCGATCTCTCCTTCTGGGCCCGGCAGGGCGTGCTCCTTCTCAACACCGTGCTGACCGTGCCGGCGGGGGAGGCGGGCGGCCATCGCGGCCTCGGCTGGGAGCGACTCACCGGCGAGATCCTCCGCCGCCTCGACGAGCGCCCGCGGGCCTTCCTCCTCTGGGGGCGCGACGCGGCCCGCCTCGCCGACCGGCACCTCGTCCACGGCCATCATCTGCGAATCGAGACGCCGCACCCGTCGCCGCTCTCGGCCCGGCGCGGCTTCTTCGGCGCGCGGCCCTTCTCGCGGGTGAACCGCTGGCTCGCCGAGCGCGGCGACAGGCCGATCGACTGGACCGGATCATCGGAGGAGCGGCCCCATGAGTGACGTTCTCGACCGCATCCGTACCTACAAGCTCGAGGAGATCGCCGCCCGCAAGCGCGCGCGCCCCCTGGCCGCCATCGAGGAGGAGGCCCGGGCCGCGCCCGCCGTCCGCCCCTTCGCCGATGCGCTCGAACGGGCGCAGCGGAGCGGCTTCGGCCTCATTGCCGAGATCAAGAAGGCAAGCCCGTCGCGCGGGCTGATCCGCCCCGATTTCGACCCGCCCGCCCTCGCCCGCGCCTACGCCGACGGCGGCGCCACCTGCCTTTCGGTGCTGACCGACGCCCCTTCCTTCCAGGGCCACGAGGACTATCTCGTGGCCGCGCGCGCCGCCGCCCGCCTGCCGGTCCTGCGCAAGGACTTCATCTTCGATCCCTGGCAGGTGATCGAAAGCCGGGCGCTCGGCGCCGACTGCATCCTCGTCATCATGGCCGCCGTCTCCGACGGCCTCGCCGAGGAGCTGGTGGCCGCCGCCCGCGAATGGGGGATGGACGCGCTGCTCGAAGTGCACGATGCGGACGAGCTCGCACGCGCGCTGCGCCTGCCTTC
Source organism: Albidovulum sp. (assembly GCA_026989275.1). Taxonomy (GTDB): domain Bacteria; phylum Pseudomonadota; class Alphaproteobacteria; order Rhodobacterales; family Rhodobacteraceae; genus WFPA01. Next base: position 95,478 of record JALSJQ010000045.1, on the reverse strand, counting down.
GCGCCTCGTCGGCATCAACAACCGCGATCTGCGCAGTTTCGAGGTCAGCCTCGATACCACCCGCCGCCTCGCCCCGCGGATCCCGGCCGACCGGATCCGCATTGCCGAATCGGGCATCTTCACCCATGCCGATCTCGTCGATCTCGCCGCTCACGGCACCCGCAGCTTCCTCGTGGGCGAAAGCCTGATGCGGCAGGAGGACGTCACCGCCGCGACACGCACCCTTCTCGAGGGCGCCAGCGCCACGACCGGACAGGAGATCCCATGAGCGAACTCACCCATTTCGACAGGAAAGGCGCGGCCCATATGGTCGATGTCGGCACCAAGGCCGAGACGAAGCGCATCGCCATCGCCCGCGGGCATGTGAAGATGGCGCTACGCACGCTCGAGCTTGTCGAGAAAGGGACGGCCAGGAAGGGCGACGTGCTCGGGGTGGCCCGTCTTGCGGGCATCATGGCGGCCAAGCGCACCGCCGATCTCATCCCCCTTTGTCATCCGCTGGCCCTGACGCGGGTGGCGCTCGATCTCGTCTGCAACCGGGCCGAAAGCCGGGTCGAGATCGAGGCCCGGGTGGAGACAACCGGCAAAACCGGCGTCGAGATGGAGGCGCTCACGGCGGTATCGGTCGCCGCTCTCACGATCTATGACATGCTCAAGGCCGCCGAGAAGGGAATGGAGATCGGCGCGATCCGTCTTGTCTTCAAGGACGGCGGGAAATCAGGACGTTACGAGGCGACATGAAAGCATCCATGATCACGGTGGACGAGGCGCTCGCGCGGATCCTCGCCCTGATGGAGCCGGTCGGCAGCGAGAGCGTCCCGCTCGACGAAGCCGCCGGCCGCGTTCTGGCCGCGCCCTTTCGCGCCCGTCGCGACCAGCCGCCTTTCGATGCATCGCAGATGGACGGCTATGCGCTGCGGCACGAAGAAGCGCGACCCGGCGCCCGCTTCCGCGTCATCGGCGAGGTGCCGGCCGGCGGCCGCCTCGCCCGCCCGGTCGGGCCCGGCGAGGCGGTTCGCATCTTCACCGGCGCGCCGGTGCCCGCGGGCGCCGACCGGGTGGTCATGCAGGAGGACGTGATCCGCGAGGGCGACATGATCCGCCTCTCCGACGGCCTCGAGGAGAGTCGCTTCATCCGCCCCCGGGGGAGCGATTTCGCCGTCGGCGAGGAGGTCGCCCCGCCCCGCCGCCTGAAGCCGGCCGAGGTGGCACTCGCCGCGGCGATGAACGTGCCGCGGCTGACGGTCCGCCGGCGACCACGCATCGCCATCATTGCCACCGGCAACGAACTTGTCTGGCCCGGCGAAGAGCCCGGTCCGGCGCAGATCGTCGCCTCGAACGGATTTGCCATCAAGGGAATCGTCGAGGAGGAGGGGGCCGCCGCCACGCTGCTGCCGATCGCACGGGATGACCCGGCCGCCCTGCGCGAGGTCTTCGCCTCGGCCGAAGGGTTCGACCTCGTGCTGACGATCGGCGGCGCCTCGGTCGGCGATTACGACCTCGTTCACGAAGTGGCGAGCGAGATGGGCCTCGAAGCCTCCTTCTACAAGGTGCGGATCCGGCCGGGAAAGCCGCTCATGGCCGGCCGCATGGGCGATACGCCAATGATCGGACTTCCGGGAAATCCCGTTTCGTCAATCGTTTGCACCCATGTCTTCATCCGCCCGGCGATCCGTGCGCTCCTCGGACTGCCGGCCGGCCCCCTGCCGCGTGAACGGGCGCTGCTGGCTGTCGATCTGCCGGCCAACGGGCCGCGCGAGCACTACATGCGCGCCACGCTCGAGAGCGGGGCCGATGGCGCGGTCCGGGTCCGGCCCTTCTCGAGCCAGGACAGCGCGCTTCTGCGCCTCCTGGCCGGCGCCGACGCCTTTCTCGTCCGCCCGATCGGCGATCCGGCCCGTTCCGCAGGAGAAACGGTCGAAATCATTCGAATTTGAAGGATCTTCTTGACACAAACAGGGAACATGAATAGAACAATACATGATTGATTGCCGTTCTCGCGTGGCCAGCACCCGATCTGGCACCGCCACGGGGCGGGCCTCGGGGACGAAGTCACGGAGCGGGAGGCCGCGACCGGATCGGGCACATCCCCGGCGAATCCGGAGACGAGAGGGCGGGGAGCATGGTGGGCGGACAGGCGAGGAAAGGGCGTTGACATGCTGACGCGCAAGCAGAAACAGCTTCTCGACTTCATCGATGCGCGTTTGCGGAGGGATGGCATTCCCCCCTCCTTCGAGGAGATGAAGGACGAGCTGGGATTGCGCTCGAAATCCGGGATTCACCGGCTGATCTCCGCCCTTGAGGAACGCGGCTTCATCCGCCGGTTGCCGCACAAGGCCCGGGCGATCGAGATCATCAGGCGCCCCGACGGGCTGGCGCCCGCGCCCGAGATCGACCTCACCCATGGGGATAACGTCGCGCGTGTGCCGCTCATGGGGCGGATTGCCGCCGGCGTGCCGATCGAGGCGATCCGCGACCATTCCGACGACATCGCCGTGCCGCCGCAACTCGTCGGCTCCGACTCGGCCGACCATTTCGCCCTCGAGGTGCAGGGCGATTCCATGATCGAAGCCGGCATTCTCGACGGGGACATCGTCATCGTGCGGCGCGGCCGGCAGGCCGTGAATGGCGATATCGTCGTCGCGCTGATCGACGGCGAGGAAGCCACGCTGAAGAAATATCGCCGCCGGGGCGCGATGATCGCCCTCGAGCCGGCCAACCCGAATTACGAGACCCGTGTTCTCCCCGAACACCGGGTGGACATCCAGGGCAGGCTCGCGGCGCTGCTGCGCCGCTACTGATAAGCACCCGGAGACAGACAGAGAGGGTGAGGGCGGGCGGGGCCCAGGATCTGCGGGACCGGCAGGCATGCCGCCTCGGGGGTGCCTTCAGGCTGCCGGCGGGGTGGATGCGGCTGCTTTCGCCCGCGCCACATTGCCGACTGTGGCCACCGGGGCCATCCGCCGCTTTCCCGCCTCTCCCCGGCACATCCCGAGTCCGGGACCGCATGCATGCAGGATTTTCCGCGCCCTGCTCCACCTCCTCCCATTCGTTCCCGGAGCACGGATGCGGCGCTCCCCGAGGGGAAAGACGCTCTCCTTGAACCTTGCCAAATGTTCGGCCTGATGCAGCCGCTCGCTGTTTTCGAGGGGAAGAACCGTCCCGTCGCGCCTTGCCATGAAACGGCATCGTCTTCACTCTTCCTCGAAGGACGCTGCCTTCGAGATCTGCGCCCACCGCGCCGGCGTGCCGATACGGCTTCGCGTTCTTCCGTCGAAAACCCCTGCCTGCCGGGGGATGCGGCACCTGCTCGCCACCGGGCGTTGCCGCTTCTTCCCGGGAGCCCCTCTTCGCGGTGCCATGTTCCCATACGAAACCGGATACCAGACCTCGCCGCGATGGCGACAATGGCGGTCGCTTTCCTGAACATGCTGCCATATGAAACCGGATAGCCGCCCTCTCCGGCATCCCCTGCCCGACGATCGCACCACTCTTCCGGCACGAATCGGGGCGCGGCCCGTCTCCGCCTTTCCGACCGCGCGCATCAGCAATGCCGGAGGAAGGTCCCACGGCTCCGCCCCCGACGACCCGCCCCTCGGGAAGAGAGAGCGGGGATCGCGCGCCGCCACGCCGCCCATCCCTTGCCGCGCGCGGCGCATGACCAGCCGTCCACCCACCGTCCTGCCTCTTGCCCCGTGGGAAAGCCCCCACCCGCCGCAATTTCCCGCGATCCGGCAGGTCGCGGAGCGCGGCCGCGCACTGTTCCTCGGCGGCAATGCTGCCGTCGGGGCGGCTGCCATGCCGGATCGGCGGTTCTCCAGAGTGCCTCTCGCGACCGCTCCGGCCTTTCGCCGGCCTCCGGGCAATGCGCCTGCCCCGGCAGCCCGGGCCTCCGACCGGGCGCGCATCCCGCGGCCGCTCCCCTGTCGCGCGACGCCGCCCCTTGTTGCGGTGCCGGGCGATTTTCCCGCCACCTGCGCTACCCTCGCCGCGGCAAATCGGTCATAGAAGGAGCAGGTTGGGAATCGTTCCAGAGGACGACCATGCACGACATCCGCTTCATTCGCGAACACCCGGAGGCCTTCGATCGCGCCCTTGCCCGCCGCGGCGAGCCGCCGGTGGCGACACAGGTCATCGCTCTCGACGACCGGCGCCGGCGCCTGATCGCGCAGCTCGAGAATCTCAAGGCGGAACGCAACCGCCTCTCGAGGGAGATCGGCAAGGCCAGGGCGGCAGGGGACGAGGAGGCGTTTCGGCGCCTGCGCATGCGCGTGGCCGAGATGAAGGACGAGATCGCCCGTCTCGAGGAAACGCTGCGCGAGGCCGAGAGCGCCCTGCGCGCGCTGCTTCTCACCATTCCCAACCTGCCGGCCGAGGATGTGCCCGACGGTGCCGACGAGAACGACAATGTCGAGCTGCACCGCTGGGGCACGCCCCGGGCCTTCGACTTCACCCCGAAAGAGCATTTCGAGATCCCGGCCGTGGCGCGGGCGATGGATTTCGAACGTGCCGCCCGCATCTCCGGCGCCCGCTTCGTCGTCCTCCGGGGGCCGATCGCCCGGATCCACCGCGCCCTTGCCCAGTTCATGCTCGATGTCCATACGCGGGAGAACGGCCTCGAGGAAGTCTGGGTCCCGGTGCTCGTGCGCGAGGAGGCGATGATCGGCACCGGGCAATTGCCGAAATTCGCCGAAGACAGCTATCGCACCGAGGACGGGCTGTGGCTGATCCCGACAGCCGAGGTGCCGCTGACCAACCTGGTCGCGGGCGAGATCCTTTCCCGCGAGGCGCTGCCTATGCGGCTCGCGGGCCATTCCCAGTGCTTCCGTTCCGAGGCCGGCTCGGCCGGGCGCGATACCAAGGGCATGTTGCGCCAGCACCAGTTCGAGAAGGTCGAGATGGTGTCGATCACCCGTCCCGAGGAAAGCCGGGACGAGCTCGAGCGCATGACCCGGGCCGCCGAAGGAATACTCGAGCGGCTCTCCCTGCCCTACCGCACCGTGGTGCTGTGCACGGGCGACATGGGCTTCTCGGCCCGGAGAACCCATGACATCGAGGTCTGGCTGCCCGGGCAGGGCCGGTATCGCGAGATCAGCTCGGTCTCGGTCTGCGGCGATTTTCAGGCCCGGCGCATGAATGCCCGCTACCGCCCCGCCCCGGAGGCGAAACCCGAATTCGTCCATACGCTCAACGGTTCGGGCCTCGCCGTCGGCCGCACGCTGATCGCCGTGCTCGAGAACGGCCAGGAAGCGGACGGCTCGGTCACCCTGCCCGAAGCGCTCGCCCCCTATCTCGGCGGCGCGCAACGGCTCACGGCGGACGGTCGGCTCGAATGACCGGTGCCCGGCGGCGGGGCGACGGCATCCGCACCCGTTCCTCCAGCGGCCGCAGCGTGCAGCTCGCGCGGCGCATGTCGCCGGGGCGGAAATAATCGCGCACGCCCTGGCGCCGCCCTTTCTCGAGAACGGACCAGTCCTGCCATTCGACGGCAAAACCGGCCGCCTCGGCGATGCGTTCGAAGGCCGGAAAGGAAGGAACGCCTTTGAGCGCCACCTTCTGCCCCGGATATTGCGGCATCGCGTTGAGGGGGTTGTCGGTCCGCTCCCGCACCAGCCCGATCACCGGCCCGGGGCGGCAGAGAAATTCGCCGTCGACGATGACAAGGCGCGGTGCGAGCGCCCGCACCAGCAGCATCAGCCGCATGTGATCCATCACATGGTAGAGAATGCCGAACAGGGCGACGATGTCGAAATGCGTGCCTTCGGCCACCATTTCCTCGAGCGCCGCGAAGATGTCGCCCCGGCGCAGGCTGACGCGCTCATGCCCCGGCACGTGCCGCCAGCGCGCGAAGCGGGCGACGAGCTCCGCCCGGCCCTCGATGCCGACGACCTCGCATGCCCCGGCCGCGGCGAAAGCCAGCGACCAGCGCCCGTCATGCGCCGCGAGATCGAGCACCCGTGCCCCCCTGATCGTCTCCGTGAACGGAGCGATCAGAAACCCGTGGCGCCGATTGAGCCGCAGCACCGAAAGCGGCTCCTGGCTGTAGGGCGGTTCGGATGCGAGAAAATCGAAAAAACCCACTTGCCCTGCCTCCCTGAACAGGCAGGATGAAGGGGAAAGATTGCCAACCGGTAAAGCGGCGCGCGGAAATGCTGTTCATTTTCACGGAATTGTTCCTGTCTCCGGCCATTGACGACGGCGCCCCGCACCCGGAATCCGATGGTTGAGCGAGAGGACATCCGGCTCGCCCGCTCGATGCTCGCCGCCTACGCCGAGGGCGCCTTTCCGATGGCGCACGGCCGCAGCGACCCCGAGATCGGCTGGTATGGGGCGCGGCAGCGGGCCGTGATCCCGCTCGACGGGCTTCGCGTCTCGCGCTCGCTCATCCGCAGGCTGCGGCGGGAGGCGCCGCGGGTGACGCTCGATGCCGCCTTCGGTGCGGTGGTGCGCCGATGCGCCGAGCGGCCCGAGACCGAGGAGACCTGGATCAGTCACCGGCTCGAAGCCGCCTATCGCGTGCTGCACGAGGCGGGCCATGCCCATTCGGTCGAGATCTGGCACGAAGGGCAACTCGCCGGCGGGCTCTTCGGCGTCGCCCTCGGCGGTGCCTTCTTCGCCGAAAGCATGTTCTCCAACCGGCCCGACGGCTCGAAGGCCGCGCTCGTCATGCTGGTGCATCAGATGCGGCGGACGGGGTTCGTGCTGCTCGACGCCCAGTTCATGACGCCCCATCTCGAACGGATGGGGGCGGTGACGCTTCCGGCGGGAACCTACCGGGCCCGGCTCGAGAAGGCCCTTTCCCGTCGCGCCGATCTCGCGGCGCGGCCCATCGACGAGATCGCCCCGGCCGAAGCGGCCCGTTCCCTCAGGCGGATCACCCTCAGCCGTCGGGCGGTTCCTCGGCCGGAATGAGGAAGGGGCGCGGCGGCGGCCGCAGCGCGGCACCCTCGGCCGGCGCCCCGGGCGGGGGTGTCTCCTCCGCCTGTGCGCTTCCCTCACCCTCTGCCGCCGCCAGGCCCGGCACGGTGCACCCCACCACCCAGAGATCGAAGCGCAGATGGTCCATCGCCGAGAGCGCCGGCGAAGAGGCGATCATCCAGCCGGAGAAGATGGTGCGGCCGGTGCGGCTGTCGGTGATGTCGAGCCAGGCATAGGCGTCCCTCGCCGGGTCGTCGCGCGGCACGCGGCATTCGCCGAAGCGGATGTCGAGATAGCGAAAGCGGGCGGCCTCTCCCGGGGCAAGGGTGATGTCGTGGCGGCGGCGATTGATGTAATCGACCAGCCGGAGATGCGCCTTATCGGCAGGGATCGTCACCACCTGGCGGATCTCGGCCCGGGCAAGGGGCGCCGTCAGCGCAAGAAGAAGGATGACCGGAGCGAGAACCCGCCCCACCTGCCGGCATGTCCCTTTCCGTCCGTCAAGAACGGACCGGAGAAAACGCCGAAGGCCGAAGGGGCGGGGGAAAGACCTCCCGGCCCGCGGACGGTGTCTCCGCTCAGCCATCGCTCCCCCCGTTGCCGCTGGCGAATTTCAGCATCAGGTTGATGATCGAGACCGCGCCCTGGGTATCTTCGATCTCCTCGCCGGGCTTGAGCATCCTGTCGTCGCCGCCCGGCACGATCTGGACGAAATTGTCGCCCAAGAGCCCCTCGGAAGCGATGACGGCGGAACTGTCGGCCGGGATCGCCACCGAACGGTCGATCGCGAGCGTGGTTTCGGCGAGATAGGTTTCCCGGTCGAGACCGACCGCGGCAACGCGGCCGATCTTGACCCCGGCAAGGCGCACATCGGTGCCGACCCCGACCCCTTCGATCGAATCGAAGCGCGCCCGCAACACATAGCTCTCCTGCCCGCCGAAACCGTTGCCGGTGCTCGAAGCGGCAAAGAGGAAGAATGCCCCCGCCAGAGCGAGCACCAGCGCCCCGATCAGGGTTTCGGTCAGATTTTCCGACATGGCCGTGCCTCCTCGCTCGCGCCCGCGGCATCCTCCCGGCAGGCAGGGCGAAAATCGCACGAGCGGGGCGGAAGGGCAATGCCCGGCAGGATCCGATGCCGGGAATCGGTGGCGATCGGTCATGCGGCCTGGGCGAAGAAAGCAGATGTGCAAACCGGACATGCAGACGAGCGGGAGCCGGCTCCCATGCGGTGCCCGCTGCGTCCGGGAAGCGGTCGAAGGGGGCGCGCCCGTCTCACGCGACATTCCGTCGGCCCGGGCCGGGCGCCCTGCACGCGGCTTTCGTCGTGGCGGCGCGGCGCGGCAGCCTCACTCGGGCTGCCAGGCCTCGTAGTCGCGATATTCCTTCGGCCGGATCCGGAAGAGCGAGCCCGCCGGCACATGGGTGTCGGCCGTGCCGGTCAGGTTCGGCAGATGCGGTTTTTCCCAGGCCGGATGGCGCAACGGCGCCTCGGTCGGCGGCCGGTCCCAGCTGTGATGCAGCCAGCCATGCCATTCGGGCGGCACGCGCGAGGCTTCCGTCTCGCCGTTGTAGATCACCCAGCGGCGCCGGTCCTCGCGGTCGCGATAGTAGCGGTTGCCCTGCTCGTCCTCGCCGACGAGCACCCCCTTGCGGCGGGTGAAGAGCAAGGTTCCGAGCGTGGCCGTGTCCCACCAGATGAAGATCAGCTTGAGGAGTTTCCGCATCGTCCCTGTCCTCGCCTCACCCTGCGTCCTTCCTTCCTCGTCCTTCCCCCGTCCTTTCCCGTGTCGTCTGCCGGGGCGCCCGCGTTCTTTTGCCGCAAAGCGCGGGCAAGGTCCAGAGACGGAAGACGGGCGCGACACATGGCCCCGATCCCTGCATCTCCGCATCCGCCCGGGGTTCCGCCCGGCGGTGCCGGCTCAGGAGGCGGTTGCCGGCTCCTCCTTGCTCTCGCTGTAGATCAGGAGCGGCTTGGCCTGTTTCTCCACCGCCTCCTCGTTGACCACCACTTCCTCGACCCCCTCCATCGAGGGCAGCTCGAACATGGTGTCGAGCAGGATGTCCTCGAGGATCGAGCGCAGCCCGCGTGCGCCGGTCTTGCGGGCGATGGCCTTGCGGGCGATGGCCCGCAGGGCTTCGGGGGTGAAGGTGAGCTTCACGTTCTCGAGCTCGAACAGTTTCTGATACTGCTTGACGAGGGCGTTCTTCGGCTCGGTGAGAATCCGCACGAGGGCATCCTCGTCGAGATCGTGCAGCGTGGCGATCACCGGCAGACGGCCGACGAATTCGGGAATGAGGCCGAATTTCAGGAGATCCTCCGGCTCGAGCTTCTCGAGAAGCTCGCCGGTGGTCTGGTCCTTCTCGGCCTTGACGTCGGCACCGAAGCCCATGGCAGATCCCTTCTGCCGCTGGGCGATGATCTTCTCGAGACCGGCGAAGGCACCGCCGCAGATGAACAGGATGTTGGTGGTATCGACCTGGAGGAATTCCTGCTGGGGGTGCTTGCGCCCCCCCTGGGGCGGCACCGAGGCCACCGTGCCTTCCATGATCTTCAGGAGCGCCTGCTGCACCCCTTCGCCCGACACGTCGCGGGTGATCGAGGGGTTCTCCGACTTGCGGGTGATCTTGTCCACCTCGTCGATATAGACGATGCCGCGCTGGGCCTGCTCGACATTGTATTCGGCGGCCTGCAGGAGCTTGAGGATGATGTTCTCGACATCCTCACCGACATAGCCGGCCTCGGTCAGCGTGGTGGCGTCGGCCATGGTGAAGGGCACGTCGAGGATGCGGGCGAGGGTCTGGGCGAGAAGGGTCTTGCCGCAGCCGGTCGGGCCGATGAGCAGGATGTTCGACTTGGCGAGCTCGACATCGTCGCCGGTCTTGCCCGAATGCTCGAGCCGCTTGTAGTGGTTGTGGACGGCAACGGCGAGCACCCGCTTGGCATGTTCCTGGCCGATGACGTATTCGTCGAGCACCCGCTTGATCTCCTCGGGCGTCGGCACCCCTTCCCCCGACTTGAGCTCGGAAGACTTGGTTTCCTCGCGGATGATGTCCATGCACAGCTCGACGCATTCGTCGCAGATGAACACGGTCGGCCCGGCAATGAGCTTGCGCACCTCGTGCTGACTCTTGCCGCAGAAGGAGCAGTAGAGCGTGTTCTTGCTGTCACCCTTCGACTTGGACATGCCTCAACCTCGCCTTTTCTGTCTCGACCCGCCCGGCTCCGCCCCCCGGAGAAGGCGGCCCCTTCCCGGGCCGCACCGCCTGCGCCTGCCTCGCCCACCGCTCGCTTCGGTTCGCCTGCATGCCGCAAGGCCGCGGGGCCGGTCGATCCTCACGGCCACAAGGTAGGACAGAAATCGGGGAGGCACAATGTCGGAAATGCGTGCCTTTCGCGGCATCCGGGCGACCGCGAGGGGGCGCCCGGCCGGCCTGTCCGCTGCCGCCTTCATGCCCGGCTCACCCGCCCGAGGATTTGCCGCGGGCCTCGACGATCTCGTCGATCAGGCCGAATTCCCGGGCCTGTTCGGGATCCATGAAGTTGTCGCGCTCGAGCGCCTGTTCCACCTTCTTGAGCGGCTGGCCGGTATGCCTGACGTAGATCCGGTTGAGCCGGTCCTTGAGCTTGAGGATCTCCTCGGCATGCAGGGCGATGTCGGTCGCCTGCCCCTGAAAGCCGCCCGAAGGCTGGTGGACCATGATGCGGGAATTGGGCAGCGCATAGCGCATCCCCGGCTCGCCCGCCGCCAGGAGGAGCGAGCCCATCGAAGCCGCCTGCCCCACGACCAGCGTCGAGACCTTGGGGCGGATGTATTGCATGGTGTCGTAGATCGCGAGCCCCGATGTCACCACGCCGCCGGGGCTGTTGATGTACATCGAGATCTCCTTGTCCGGGTTCTCCGCCTCGAGGAACAGGAGCTGGGCGACGATCAGCGTCGCCATCGCGTCGTGCACCGGGCCGGATACGAAGATGATGCGTTCCTTGAGGAGGCGGGAGAAGATGTCGTAGGCCCTTTCGCCGCGGGAGGTCTGCTCGACCACCATCGGCACGAGGGTGTTCATGTAAACGTCGATCGGATCCTTCATCACGCACCTGACTGTTGCGCGGCCCTTGCCGCCTGTTGCCTCGCTCCCCTCCTACTCCGCGCCGCGCCGGGGTTTCAAGGTGGCGCGGCAGGGTGCGGCCGCTTCCCGCGAGAGGGGCCGGCCGCCGCGGAAGAAACGCTCTGCGCCATCCGCACCGCCGCCCGCGGCACCGGCCGGCCCGCATATCCGCATGAAGCAAGGGGGTCGCCCGCACGCAGGCGACCCCCTCACCCGTTCGACCGTCCCGGCGCATCCTGCACCCGAACGGGCCGCGCCGGACGGCGGCTCACTCGTTCTCCATCTCGTCGATGACCTTCTGCAGCCCTTCGCGATCCATCGGCTCGTCCTCGACATCGGCCAGCTCGAGGACGTAGTCCACCACCTTGTCCTCGAAGATCGGGGCGCGCAGCTGCTGCTGCATCTGCGGGTTCTGCTGGACGAACTGCAGGAACTGCGCCTCCTGGCCCGGATAGCGACGGGCTTCGGCCAGGATCGCGTTGCGCATCTCCTCCTCGGTGACCTCGATCCCGGCCTTCTCGCCGAGATGGGCGAGGAACAGGCCGAGCTTGACGCGCCGCTCGGCAAGCTTGCGGTGCTCGTCGGTCACCTCGATCTCGGGGTGATCGTGGCCCTGATGGTCGGGGTGCTCCTCGTGCCACAGCTGATGGGCGATTTCCTTCGCCTCGGTCTCGACCAGCGAGGGCGGCAGATCGAAGGTCACCGCCTCGTTGAGCGCATCGAGAAGCCGGCGCTTGACGACGGCACGCGCGCCGCCGGCCAGGTCCTCGGCCATCTGCTCGCGAATCTTCTCCTTGAGCTGATCGAGGCTTTCCATGCCGAACTGCCTGGCGAGCGCGTCATCGACCCTGGCCTCGGCCGGCTTCTTCACCTCCTTGACGGTGACGTCGAACACCACCTCCTTGCTGGCAAGGTGCTCGGCACCGTAATCCTCGGGGAAGGTCACCTTCACCTCGCGGCTCTCGCCGGCCCGGGCACCGATCAGCTGTTCCTCGAAACCGGGGATGAACTGGCCCGAGCCGATCTCGAGCGGATAATTGGTGGCGGCGCCACCCTCGAAAGGCTCGCCGTCACGCTTGCCGACGAAGTCGATCACGACCTGGTCGCCCTCCTCGGCCGGCCCGTCCTTCTCCTCGAACACCCTGGCCTCGGCAGCCAGCTTCTCGAGGGCTTCCTCGACATCCCTTTCGGCCACCTCGACCACCGGCCGCCGGACGGCGATCTTGCCGAGATCGACCTCGGGCATCTCGGGCATCAGCTCGTATTCGACCACCAGCACCACATCCCGGCCCGGCTCCCAGTCCTCGTCCTTCATCCGCACGTCGGGACGGCCAACGGGGCGATGATCGTTGTCGGCGAGGAGCTTCTTCACCGCCGCGTCGATGGTCTCCTGAAGCGTCTCGCCCAGCACCTCGCGGCCATACTGCCGCTTGAGCAGAGCAAGAGGCACCCTGCCCTTGCGAAAGCCCTTCATCTGCACCCTGGGCTGGATCTCCTTGAGCTTGTCCTCAACCTTCGCATCGAGCTCGCTGGCGGGAATGGCGATCTCGTAAGCGCGCCTGAGGCCGTCATTGAGGGTTTCGCTGACCTGCATGCCGTCGTCCTTCGTTCGCAAATATGGGAGCCGTCCACCCCCGGCGGAGTGGAAAAATCACGGGCCCTTCTATTGAGGGCGGCAGGGCTGTGCAAGGGCAAAGCGGCGCATGGGGCGGATCGCGACCGGCGGAAACGCCGGACGGCACGGCGACGGCGGATAGGCCCGGCGCGGCGGACGGTGGAGGAAGCGCCGGCACGGCCATCGTCCCGTGCTGGTGCTGCGTGGCGAGGTGACGGGTGGCGGGGCGGTGTGGTGCGGGTGGAGGGACTCGAACCCCCACGCCTTGCGGCGGCAGGACCTAAACCTGCTGCGTCTGCCAGTTCCGCCACACCCGCATGCCAGAACCGCCCCCGATCTAGCAGCCGCACGCGCCGGGTCAAGGTCCGCAAGCCTCTCCCGCACCGCTCCCTCCCCCCTGCCCCGCTTCTTCTCCCATGCGTGCCCATGAGCACGGCCGCGGCACACCGACGGGTCATGCCGCAATGCAGAAAGATCTTGCATTCGCCGCATCTTCGGGGCAGCGTGCGGCGAGACCGCGCCATGCCGGCCCGTGCCCGGGCACGGGCCCATCCAGGGAGACAGCCATGACCGCGCCCCGCAAACCGCGCATCGCCCTCTACCCCGGCACCTTCGACCCGGTCACCCTCGGCCATCTCGACATCTTTCGCCGCGCCTGCAACCTGTTCGACCGGCTGGTGATCGGGGTCGCCATCAACCGCGACAAGGGCCCGCTCTTCACCCTCGAGGAGCGCGTGGCGATGATCCGCGAGGTCACCGCCCCGCTCTGCACCGCGACCGGCACCACCATCGACGTGCATCCCTTCGAGAACCTCCTGATCGAATGCGCCCATGATGTCGGCGCCGATGTCATCATCCGCGGCCTGCGGGCGGTGTCGGATTTCGAATACGAGTTCCAGATGGTGGGCATGAACCGGGCGCTCGACCCCCGAATCGAGACCGTCTTCCTCATGGCCGACGCCCAGTATCAGGCCATCGCCTCGCGACTCGTGAAGGAGATCGCACGTCTTGGCGGCGATGTCGGCCGGTTCGTCCCCGAACCGGTCGCCGCGGCGCTGAAGGCGAAATTCTCCGGCTGAGGCACCTTCCCTTTCGGTCCCGGCAACCCTATCTGGCGGGAACGACCGAAAGAGTGGAAAGGAAACAGCGCCATGAGCGAGACCGCGACCGACATCGCCGCCCGCCTCGAAGGCATCGAGGATCCCGAAAACGTGCTCGTCATCGAGCTCGCGAAGGGCGGTGTCATTCTCATCCGCCTCCTGCCCGAGATCGCCCCGCGGCATGTGGCGCAGATCAAGGCGCTGACGCGCGAAGGCGCCTATGACGGGGTCGCCTTCCACCGGGTGATCGAGGGCTTCATGGCCCAGACCGGCGACGTGCGGCATGGCCGGCTCGAAGGAGGGCGGCTCTCGCCCATGGCCGGAACCGGCGGTTCGGAACGGCCCGATCTCGAGGCCGAATTCTCCGGCCTGCCCTTCGAGCGCGGCACGGTCGGCATGGCCCGGGCGATGGACCCGAATTCGGCCAATTCGCAATTCTTCATCATGTTCGCCCCGGCGCCCCATCTCGACGGGCAATATACCGTCTTCGGCCGGGTGATCGCGGGGATGGACGTGGTGGACGGCATCGCCCGCGGCCAGCCGCCGGCCGCGCCCGACGTGATGAAGCGGGTGCGCGTGGCCGCCGACCTTGCCGGACGGTAGGGAACGGGGCGGCCCGCGCTCGGGGCCGCCGCGGGCCATCTGTCGCAGTTCAGGATCGCGTGAGCCCCCTTGCCTTGTTTCCGCACGGGTGCAGGATGGAGGCCGGAACGGCCCGCCGGCGCTTCCGCCGGCCGTAGTCGCCTGTCAGCAACCAGCACGAAGGGACGCCCGATGCGGATCAGCCCCAGCCGCCGCCAGCTTCTCGCCACCCTGTCCGTGGCCGCCCTTGCCCCCTTCGCCCTGCCCGGAGCGGCGGGCGCGCAGTTCTTCGTCAAGGACCAGGTGAAATACTGGCAGCGCGAATTCCCCCGGACCGATTTCACGAAGCGGGTGGTGCCAATCGAGGAAATCGGCGATGGCGGACCACCGCGCGACGGCATCCCGGCGCTCGACTCCGCCGAGGCGATCCCGGCCGCGGAGGAAAGCGGCCTTGACGATCGCGAACCCGTCCTCGTCATCCTCATCGACGGGGCGCCGCCGCGGGCCTACCCATTCCGCTATCTGATGTGGCACGAGATCATCAACGACCGCATCGGCGCCGTGCCCGTCCTCGCCAGCTGGTGTCCGCTGTGCAATACCGGCCTCGGCTGGGACCGGCGGGTGGATGGCAGAGCGTTGACCTTCGGCGTCACCGGCCGGCTGCGCAAGGCCAATCTCGTCATGTATGACCGCGAAACCGAGAGCTGGTGGCAACAGGCCGACGGCCGGGCGATTCTCGGCACCCTTGCCGGCAAGCGGCTCGCGCCGGTCCTCTCCTTCACCGAGAGCTGGGGCGCCTTCCGGCGGCGCGCCGGGGCCGAGGTGATGAAGAAACCCGCCCGCAAGATCGGCTATGGCCGCAACCCCTACACGCGCTACGACAGCTTCAACTGGCCCTATCTCTATCGCGGCGATGCACCGCCCCACGGCATCCCCGCCCTTGCGCGGGTGGTGGCGGTGGGAGAGCGGGCCTGGCCGCTCGCGCGTCTGCGCCGGGAGGGCGCGATCGTCGAGGAGGGGGTGCGGCTCGTCTGGCACGAGGGCATGGGCTCGCCGCTCGACAGCCGTGACATCACGAAGGGGCGCGAAATCGGCTGGGTCGAGGTGACGGATGCCGCCACGGGCCGGCCGCTCCGGCACGACGAGATGTTCGCCTTCGCCTTCACCGCCCATCACCCGAAGGGGCGCTGGATGCTCGGCAGGAGCGAAAAGGGCAGCGAAAACAGCTCCAGATGAGCCGAAGTTGAAGCAGAACACGAAAAGGGCCCTCGAAGGGCCCTTCCTCCGGCCTTCTTCATGCCGACCTTGCTGCGGTCAACGGCGGCCGTTCCCGGCCTGACGCAGGAAACATGCCGCCGTTTCAGACTGTCGAGACGCAAACCTCATCCGGCCGGGGCGCTCAGATCTGCCCCGAGGCCTCCAGCACGTCGGCGAAGGTCCTCAGCCCGGTGCGGGGCGACTGCACCAGCACCGCCATGTTGCCCGGCTTGTGCTCGTTGCGATACATCTTCATGTGCGCCTCGGGGATCTGCGCCCAAGGGAAGACTTCCGACATGCACGGATCGATGCGCCGCTCGAGCACCAGCTTGTTGGCTGCGGAGGCCTGCTTGAGATTGGCGAAATGCGACCCCTGCACCCGCTTCTGGTGCATCCACAGATAGCGGGCGTCGAGCGTGAGATTGTAACCGGTGGTGCCGGCGCAGATCACCACCATGCCGCCGCGCTTGACGACGAAGACCGAGACCGGGAAGGTCGCTTCGCCCGGATGCTCGAACACCACATCGACATTGACCCCCTTGCCGGTGATGTCCCAGATCGCCTTGCCGAAGCGGCGCACCTCGTTGAACCATGCCTTGTATTCCGGCGTGCCGACCCGGGGCATCTGCCCCCAGCAATCGAACTCCTTGCGGTTTATGACCCCCTTCGCGCCGAGGCCCAGCACGAAATCGCGCTTCGATTCGTCGGAAATGATGCCGATGGCGTTGGCCCCGGCGGTGTTGGCCAGCTGGATGGCGAAGGACCCGAGCCCTCCCGAAGCGCCCCATACCAGCACGTTCTGCCCCGGCTTCAGCGTATGGGGCCGGTGACCGAAGAGCATCCGGTAGGCGGTGGCGAGCGTCAGCGTGTAGCAGGCGCTTTCCTCCCACGTCAGATGCTGCGGACGCGGCATCAGCTGCTGCGACTGCACGCGAGCGAACTGGGCGAAGGAGCCGTCCGGCGTCTCGTAGCCCCAGATCCGCTGCGACGGGGAGAACATCGGATCGCCGCCGTTGCACTCCTCGTCGTCGCCGTCGTCCTGGTTGCAGTGCACCACCACCTCGTCGCCGACCTTCCAGCGCCTGACCTTGTCGCCCACCGCCCAGACGATGCCGGCCGCGTCGGAACCGGCGATGTGATAGGGGTGGCCGTGCACGTCGAGCACCGAGATCGGCTTGCCGAGCGCGGCCCAGACGCCGTTGTAGTTCACCCCGGCCGCGAGGACGAGAACGAGAACGTCGTGGCTGTCGAGCTTCCAGGTATCGACCACCTCGACCTGCATCGCGTCCCCGGGTTCGCCGTGGCGCTCCCGGCGGATGGTCCAGGCATACATCTTTTCGGGCACATGGCCGAGCGGCGGAATCTCGCCGATCTCGTACAGATCCTTCTTCTCCGCCCGGTAATCGATGCTGCGGGCCTCGGCATCAAGCGCCATGGCGTCTCTCCCGTCCTTTGTCTCGCTTCCCTTGTCCCGATTGCGGATGCCCCGCCTGCGGGTGCCCCGTGCGTTTCGCGGAGAATCGCACCGGATGCTGCATTGCAGAAAGAATAGTCGATCCCGCCGGCGAGGGAAAGGGGGCCGCGCAGGATTCTTCCACCGTCCTGCCCGGCATCGAAACATTCTGACCCTACGACTTCGGGCGAGCCACAGACCGGTGCGGGATGCGGCCCCGAAGGGCCGCACCCGCCGCAAGAAGTATCGAAAAGGGAGGGCGGCAGCGCGATCAGCCGAACTCGAACACCGCCGTCAGCACGATGAGGGGGATCAGCAGCATGTTGAGCCTGCCCAGAAGCCGCGCACGCCGCCCCGCGGCCGCATCGCCCCCGGCCGCCATGCGGGCAGCCCGGGTGACGAGCACCACGCTGACCGTCAACGTCGCCACCAGCGCCATCTTCACCCAGAACCACAGGCCGACCCCGCTCCAGCCCGGCCCCATCTCGACCAGGGCGCCCCCGGTCAGGATCAGCAGGGCAAGGGCGACGTGGCCGAGTCGGCCGAGGCTGCGGGCCACCGGCAGCAGATGCGGGCGGGCGGCTTCGCCCTGCCGCGCGACGGCAGCGCCGACCACCGCATTGCCGAAGGTCGAGGCTCCTCCCAAGGCCAGGGAAACGAAATGAAGCCAGAGCAGGAGATCGTGGGTCATCGGCATGTCCTTCCGAAAGGGGCGGCCGCCGCAGCGGCCTTCTTCGCCGGCGATCATGCCATCTTGAGGCGCGCCGGCAAATGGAAAATGTCCCCCGGCCGGGCCGGAGATGGGATCGGGTCGCGGAATTGGCGGGCCCGCCCCGGATCAGCCTTCTTCTTCCGCCGCGCCCCCGCCTTCCGCCCCGGCCGCACCCGCGAGGTGGCGCAGGAACCAGGCGCCGGCAAGCCGCACCACCTCCTCGAGCGTGCCGGGCTCCTCGAAGAGATGCCCCGCCCCGGGCACGATCACAAGTTCGGCCGGAGCGCCGATCCGCGCCCGGGCGGCCCCGTTGAGCGGGATCACCGGCCTGTCGGCCCCGCCGACGATCAGCAGCGTCGGCGCCCTCACACGGGAGAGCGCCTCGCCCGCCAGATCGGGCCGCCCGCCGCGGGAGACGACGGCCCGCACCTCGCCGGGCACCGCAGCCGCCGCCACCAGTGCCGCCGCCGCGCCCGTCGAAGCTCCGAAAAGGCCGATCGGCAAGCCCGCAAGCGCCGGCGTGGCCCGCACGAAGCCGATCGCATCGACGAGCCGCCGCGCCAGAAGGGCTATGTCGAACACATTGGCCCGGTCCGTCGCTTCTCCTTCGGTCAGGAGATCGAACAGAAGCGTGGCGAACCCGGCCCGGCAGAGCGCCCGCGCCACCGCCCGGTTGCGCGGGCTCAGGCGCGACGAACCCGAGCCGTGGGCAAAGATGACGATCCCCTTCGCCGCCGCGGGCAGGCAGAGATCGCCCGGCAGCCGCACGCGCCCCGCCTCGGCCGGCACCTCGACATGCAGGAAATCCGCTTCCATGCTCCCCTCCGTCGCTGGTTCCCCCTGCCCTCGTCCCCTCCTGCAGGATATGGGGTCGGCTGGCAGCAAAAGGAACCGCGGCAACGGACATGGCGACGGCAACGCAGCTCTTGCTGCAATGCGGCGAATTGACAAGCTTACAATCTGTCGGCTAACGACGGAGAGGTGAAATCTTCTTGCGCAGCAATTGGAGCACCCCATGTCCGAGCCCGAGAAGGCCCTCGCCACCGGCCGCGAGACCCCGTCCCGCGACCGCCCCTGGCTCTTTCGCACCTATGCCGGCCACTCGACGGCCGCGGCCTCGAACGCGCTTTATCGCCGGAACCTCGCCAAGGGGCAGACCGGGCTTTCGGTCGCCTTCGACCTGCCGACCCAGACCGGCTATGACAGCGATCACCCGCTGGCACGCGGCGAAGTCGGCAAGGTCGGGGTGCCGATCTGTCATCTCGGGGACATGCGCACCCTGTTCGAGGGCATCCCCCTCGAGGAGATGAACACCTCGATGACCATCAACGCCCCGGCCGCCTGGCTGCTGGCGCTCTATGTCGCCGTGGCCGAAGAGCAGGGAGCGGATGTTCGAAAACTGCAAGGAACGGTGCAGAACGACATCATGAAGGAGTATCTTTCGCGCGGAACGTATATCTTCCCGCCGCGACCCTCCTTGCGCCTCATCGGCGATGTCGCCGAGTTCTGCCATGCGGAAATCCCGCGCTGGAACCCGATGAACGTCTGTTCCTACCATCTGCAGGAAGCCGGCGCGACCCCGGAACAGGAGCTGGCCTACGCCCTCGCGACCGCCATCGCCGTGCTCGACGAGATGCGCGCCCGCATCCCCGCGGCGGACTTTCCGCGTCTCGTCGGGCGCATCTCCTTCTTCGTCAATGCCGGCATCCGCTTCGTCACCGAGATCTGCAAGATGCGGGCCTTCGTCGATCTGTGGGACGAGATCACCCGCACGCGCTACGGTGTCGAGGAACCGAAATTCCGCCGTTTCCGCTACGGGGTGCAGGTCAACTCCCTCGGCCTGACAGAACAGCAGCCCGAAAACAACGTCCATCGCATCCTGATCGAGATGCTGGCCGTCACCCTCTCGAAGCGGGCGCGGGCACGGGCGGTGCAGCTCCCGGCATGGAACGAGGCGCTCGGCCTGCCCCGGCCCTGGGACCAGCAATGGTCGCTCAGGATGCAGCAGATCCTCGCCTACGAGACCGACCTGCTCGAGTTCGACGACATCTTCGACGGCAACCCCGCCATCGACCGCAAGACCGAGGAGCTCAAGGCCGCCGCCCGGGCCGAACTCGCCCAGATCGAGGCGATGGGCGGGGCGGTCGAGGCGATCGACTACATGAAGCGGCAGCTGGTCGAGGCCAATGCCGCGCGGCTCGCGAAGATCGAGCGGGGCGAGACGGTGGTGGTCGGCGTCAATCGCTGGACCGAAACCGAACCCTCGCCCCTCACCGCCGACGGCATGGCCGTGCTCAAGGTGGACGAGGCCGCCGAGCGCGAACAGATCGCCCGGCTCGAGGCCTGGCGCGAGAGCCGCGACGACAGGGCGGTCCACAAGGCCCTGGCGGCGCTGCGGACCGCCGCGGCCGAAGGGCGCAACATCATGCCGCCCTCGATCGAATGCGCCAGGGCCGGGGTCACCACCGGCGAATGGGCCGAGGTGATGCGCACCGTTCTCGGCCGGTATCGCGGCCCGACCGGCGTCTCCCCCGCCCCCTCCAACCGGACCGAGGGGCTCGAGGAGCTCCGCGCCGCTGTCGATGCCGTGTCCGAGAAGCTCGGCCGGCGGCTCAAGTTCCTTGTCGGCAAACCCGGCCTCGACGGGCATTCCAACGGCGCCGAGCAGATCGCCGCCCGGGCCCGCGACGCCGGCATCGACATCACCTATGAGGGCATCCGCCTCACCCCCGCGGAGATCGTCGCCCGGGCGAAGGCGGACCGGGCCCATGTCGTCGGCCTCTCGATCCTGTCGGGCTCCCATCTGCCGCTGGTGGCGGAGGTGCTCGAGCGGATGCGCGGCGAAGGGCTCGGCCATGTGCCGGTGATCGTCGGCGGCATCATCCCCGAGGAGGACGCCGCGGCACTCAGGGCGATGGGCGTCGCCCGCATCTACACGCCAAAGGACTACGCCCTCAACCGCATGCTGTTCGACATCGTCGATCTGGTCGATCCCGACAAGGCACCCGGAAGCGGCACCGGCCGTGCCGCCTGAGCCCGCCGCCGTGCCGCGTCCTGCCCTTGCGGCGTCTTCCCATTCGATCCACCCCCCGATAGGCTCGGCCGCAGTCCGGTTCATCGACGCAAGGGAGGCGCTTCATGGGGGTTCACGTCAAGGCCGCGCCGGGGGAGATCGCCGAAACGGTGCTGATGCCGGGCGATCCGCTGCGGGCGAAATGGGCCGCCGAGAGCTTTCTCGATGCGCCGCGCCCGGTCAACGGGGTGCGCGGCATGCTCGGCTTCACCGGTCGCTGGCGCGGCAACGAGGTGACGATCCACGGCTCCGGCATGGGGATGCCCTCGCTCTCGATCTACGCCCATGAACTCGTCAACGATCATGGCGCGAAAAGGCTGATCCGCATCGGCTCGGCCGGGGGGATGGCGGCGCATGTCGGCATCCGCGACATCGTCATCGCCCTGACGGCCTCCTATGTCTCGATGCCCTCGAAGCCGCTCTTTCGCGAGATGACCTTCGCGCCTGCGGCCAGCTGGCCCCTTCTCGAGCGGGCCGTGGCCGCAGCGCGCACCAGGGGGGCGCGCTTCCATGTCGGCGGCATCTACTCGGCCGATCTCTTCTATGACGAGCGCGACGATCTCGCCCGCACGCTCACCCGTCACGGCTGCCTCGCGGTCGAGATGGAGACGGCCGAGCTTTACACCGTCGCCGCCCGGCACGGGGTCGAGGCGCTGTCGGTGCTGACCATTTCCGACCATCTCGCCACCGGCGAGGCCCTGCCCCCCGAGGCACGCGAGCGCAGCTTCGGCGAAATGGTCGAGATCGCCCTCGAGGCCGCCTTCGGTTGAGGCGACCCGTCGGCATTTTCGCACCCGGCGCTTGAAAACGCCCGTCCCCGTCACAGATGGAAGACGACAGCGAACACCATCCAGAGGGACATACCATGATCGCAGGCATCGCCCAGTTCGAGAAATTCTTCCGCGAGGCCGCCGGGCTCGACATCGACAAGACCGACATCCGGCGCATCGACGATCTGGCCAACCGCCAGATGCACCGCTTCCTCGTCATGGCCCGTCGCGCCGCGAAGATGAACGGGCGCGACATCATCACCGAAGCCGATCTGCCGATCACCGCCGGTCTCGAGGCGCGGATGAAGAAGTTCGAGGCGCTCGACGAAACGCTCAGGCTTGCCGACATTCTCGAGAAGCTGGCGGAGCTGCCCCCCGTCGGGGCCGATCTGGCGGCCGATGTCGAGGAAAGGCTGCCCGTCATCATGGGCGCCATCATCCTGTCGATGGCCGAGCTCTTCCCGGTGGTCGATCCGCAGGTGAAGAATCCCTCCTCGGAGCACTGGGAGCGGGTCGAGCGGATCTACGACATCCTGATGTGATCGCGCTTTTCCGCATCAGGCAGGAAAATGCCGGTTCCGGCCGGCGCGTGAGGAGGCGGCCTGCGGGCCGCCCTTCCCACAGGCCGCAGGGCATGGCATGGTCGCGGGGACTTTTCGAACGACGCTTCCGTCCGCCGCGTTCCGGCCCATGCGCTCATTGCTGTGCCTCGCCCTCCTCGCTGCCTTCTTCCCGCTTCCCGCCCCCGCCGGCGAGGTGGCGCTCTGGCGGATGAAGATCGCCGTGGACGGCATCCCCTTCGGCGAAATGACAGTGCGGGAAAGGCGCCGCGGGGCGCGTTACGAGGTGCAGGTGCAGGGACGCGCCTCGGAGCTGATCGGCTTCTTCCTGCGCGCCCGCTACCGGGGCGTGAGCACCGGCCGCGGCCGGGGCGGGGCGGCGCGACCCCGCCTCTTCGCCTACGACATGCACCGGATCTTCCGGCAGCGGCAGGTGCGGATCGCCTATGCCGGCGGGCGGCCGGTGCGCGTCGCCATCAGCCCCCGAAGCGACCGTTCGCCGCTTTCGACACCGGATGCCGTTCTCCGCGCGCGGCCCGATCCGCTGGTGGTGCTGGCCGAGCTCTTCCACCCGCGAACTCGCTGCCCCGAGGCGGCCGAGATGTATGACGGGCGGCGCATCGCGCGCATCGCCTTCGCCCCGCCCGAGACGACGAGCGACGGTTTTCTCTGCCGTGGCAGCTACGTCATCCTCCGCGGCCCCGACCATTCGCTGCGACCCGGCCAGCGGGTGTTTCCGCTCACGCTGCGCTATCGCGCCCCGCCTGGCGGCGCCGGCACCCTCGCCCGCATCGAGCTGCGCTCGGGCAGGGACATGGTGACACTGACGCCCGAAGCCGCACCCTGACGGGCGGAGCCGCGGCCGCCGCCACGTCCGATCCCCTCGACCGCGCCGCAACGCCTGAACGGCGCCTCACATCTGCCGTTCGACCATCAGCTTCTTGATCTCGGCGATGGCCTTCGCCGGGTTGAGGCCCTTCGGGCAGGTGCGGGTGCAGTTCATGATGGTGTGGCAACGATAGAGCCGGAACGGATCCTCGAGCTCGTCGAGCCGGTGACCGGTGGCCTCGTCGCGGCTGTCGGAGATCCAGCGCCAGGCCTGGAGCAGCGCCGCCGGGCCGTAATAACGGTCGGAATTCCACCAGTAGCTCGGACAGGAGGTCGAGCAGCAGGCGCAGAGGACGCATTCGTAGAGGCCGTCGAGCTTCTTGCGGTCCTCGGGGCTCTGACGCCATTCGCGCTCGGGCGGAGGGGTTTCGGTCTGGAGCCAGGGCTCGACCGCCGCGTGCTGGGCGTAGAAATGGGTGAGATCGGGCACGAGATCCTTCACGACATGCATGTGCGGCAGCGGGTAGATCCGCACGTCCCCCCTGATCTCGTCGATTCCCTTGATGCAGGCGAGGGTGTTCTCCCCGTCGATGTTCATCGCGCAGGAGCCGCAGATCCCCTCGCGGCAGGAACGGCGGAAGGTCAGCGTCGGGTCGATCTCGTTCTTGATCTTGATGAGGGCGTCGAGAACCATCGGGCCGCAATCGTCGAGATCGATGAAATAGGTGTCGATGCGGGGGTTCTCGCCGCTGTCCGGGTTCCACCGATAGATGCGGAATTTCCTGATCCGCCTCGCCCCTTCGGGCTTCGGCCAGACCCGACCTTCGACCATGCGGGAATTTCTTGGCAGGGCAAACTCGACCATGCTGCGTCTCCTTGGGCCAGTAAGGGTGATGCAAGCGCTCGTTCACCCGAGGTTTAGCCCCTGATCCGCCAGAGGAAAAGGGCAAACCCGCATCAGGGCGTCGGCAAGCGGCCCGAGATCGGGGAGCGGCTGGGCGCGGGCCCGCGATGCGAGCGGCGCAAGCGCCGCCCCGGGGGCGACAGGCACGGCCTCGGCCACCGGCAGGCCGGCGGCGAGGTAGTGGTCGGCGAACTTGGTGCCGTCGCCGCCGATCCGGGCGCCGAAGGTGACCCGGAGCGCCGGCACGCCATAGGCCTGGGCGACGATGAGGCCGTGCAGCGAGCTCGAGGCCACCGCCGCACAGGCGCAGATGTCGCGGATGACGGCGCGCACGGGCCGCCGCACATCGATCAGGAGGATCTCGTCGCTCTGCCCGGCAAGTCGCCGGGCGGCGGCGAAATCGTGATAATGGGGAACGAGGCCGAGAACGTGCCGCACGCGCCGCTCGGGGGAGAACACGCGCGGCAGCAGGATCGCCGGGTCGCCATGGATGGCGGGGCAGTCATACCCCAGTTCCACCATGCGCGCCCGGGTGCGGGGGCCGCGCACCGCCAGCACCCGCCGCGGCGCGGGAAAGCGGTCCGCCGCCGACATGATGCCGCTGCCCCAGACCACGGCCGAGCGGGGCCGGCGGATCCAGCGCAGGATCGACCCGGCGGTGAACGTCGTCCGGCCGAAGGGCGAGAATTTCGGCCGGTAGCGCACCGGTCGCCGGCCGGTCAGGCATTCGTGGAGGAAGGGGCCCACCCAGTCGCCGAAATTGAACACCTTGCCCGGATGCGCCCACCAGTAGAGGCAGCGATCGGCATCGATGCCGAGAGCGGCGGCGGCCACCTCGCCCACCCCCGGCCGGTAGCGCACCGTGCCGTCGGGCCCGCAGGCCTCTTCGTCGAGCGTCGGCGCCTCGTCCATGCCTCTCCCCTGCCCCGGCGATGCCTCAACCCGTCGCCATCGCCTTCTCGAGCGCCTGTTCGAGATCGGCGATCAGATCCTCGGCATCCTCGATGCCGATCGAGACCCGGATCACGTCGGGCCCGGCACCGGCGGCGATCTGCTGGGCCTCGGTCAGCTGGCGGTGGGTGGTCGAGGCGGGATGGATCACCAGCGAGCGCGTATCGCCGAGATTGGCGACATGGGAGAAGAGCTCGAGCGCATCGACGAAGCGCACGCAGGCCTCGTAGCCTCCCTTGAGCGCAAAGGTGAAGAGCGCTCCCGCCCCCTTCGGGCAGATCCGCTCCTTCAGCCCATACCAGGGCGAGGAGGGCAGGCCGGCATAGCTTACCTCGCGCACCGCCGGATGTTCCTCGAGCCAGGCGGCGATGCGCTCGGCATTCTCGACATGCTTCTTCATCCGCAGCGAAAGCGTCTCGATCCCCAGAAGGGTGTAATGGGCCGCCTGCGGGTTCATCGTCATGCCGAGGTCCCTGAGCCCGACGGCGATGCCGTAGAAGGTGAAGGCGAGATTGCCGAAGGTCTCGTGGAACCGGAGCCCGTGATAGGCCGGTTCGGGCTCGGAGAGCGAGGGGAAGCGGTCCGAGGCCGACCAGTCGAAGCTGCCGCTGTCCACCACCGCACCGCCGGTGACGGTGCCGTTGCCGGTCATGTATTTCGTCGTCGAATGGACGACCAGCGTCGCCCCGTGCTCGATCGGCCGGCAGAGCCAGGGCGTGGCCGAGGTGTTGTCCACGATGAGAGGCAGCCCCGCCTCCCCGGCCACGCCGGCGACGGCGTCGATGTCGGTGATGACCCCGCCCGGATTGGCGATGGTCTCGCAGAAGAGGGCACGGGTGTTCTCGTCGATCGCGGCGCGGATCGCGTCGATGTCGTGGAAATCGACGAATTTCGCCGACCAGCCGAACTTGCGGATCGTGTTGGTGAACTGCTGGATCGTGCCGCCATAGAGCCGGTTCGAGGCGACGACGTTGGTGCCCGGCCCCATCAGCGGAAAGAGCGCCATGAGCTGCGCCGCATGGCCCGAGGAGCAGCAGACCGCGCCGATGCCGCCCTCGAGCGTGGCGATGCGCTCCTGCAGCACGGCGACGGTCGGGTTCGTCAGCCGCGAATAGATGAAGCCGACTTCCTGGAGGTTGAACAGGGCGGCGGCATGATCGGCATCGCGGAAGACATAGGCGGTGGTCTGGTAGATCGGCGTCTGCCGGGCGCCGGTCGCCGGGTCGGGCTGGCTGCCGGCATGCACCTGAAGCGTGTCGAAACCGTATTGACGGGCCATGATCCTCTCCCTTCCCTCTGTCCCGGGTGCGGGCAGAGTTAGGCCAGCGAGGAGGCGGCGGCAACCGTTTTCGCGCCGCACGACGCCGGTTTCATGCATGCGGATATGTGCAGGCGAGCATGCTCGTCCGATCCCATCTGCGGCTGCCCCGCCGGCTGCCCCTCACGCCGGGGCGAGGGCCGCGGCGAGAACCTTGCCGGCAGCAGCGGCCCCGACATCCTTCACCCCGCGGAAGGCGGCTCCGGCGGAAGCTCGCCCGCGGGCCGCCGCCCGTCCAGCAGGGCACGATAGACACCGATCAGCGCATCGGCTTCCTGCTCGAGACGGAAATGCCGTTCGACCCGCGCCCGCCCTGCGGCCCCTTCGCGAGCGCGGCGCTGCGGGTCGTCGAGATAGGCGGTGATCGCCGCCGCCATCGCCGCCGCGTCTCCCGGCGGCACCAGCATTCCCGTCTCGCCCGGCGCCAGCAGTTCGGGAAAGGCACCGACCGTGGTCGCCACCACCGGCACGCCCGAGGCCATCGCCTCGAGCGGGGTGAGGCCGAACCCCTCCCAGCGCTGGGGTGCCACGAAGAGATCGAGCGCGCCATGCCAGTCGGCGATCTCGTGCACCGGCACTTCGGGCAGGAACCGGAGCCGCTCCGCCATGCCGGCCGCCGCGACCCGCCGCGCCAGATCCTCGGCAAAGGCGGCGTGTCTGCCGGTCGCCCGACCGAGAACGATGCCGATCACATCGGGCCGTGCGACCATCACTTCCAGCATGGCCTCCACGAACACGTCGGTCCCCTTCTGGGCGCGGATCCGGCCGAAATTGCCGACGATCGGCGCCCCCTCCGGCAGGCCGAGCCGGCGGCGCAGCGCGCGCTTCGCCTCCCCCTCGCGGGGATGGAATCCGGCAAGGTCGATCCCGTGGCGGATGACCACCGCCGGCACCTCGAGATAGCGCCGCGTCGCCTCCGACGTCGCCACCACCGCATCCATGCGGCGGATGAGCGCCCGGCTCAGCCAGGTGTGCCGACGCTGCGAGGCCGAAGTGAAGAGAAGACGCAGCCGGCGGCGGCACAGCCGGCGCAGCATCAGCCCGAAAAGCATCTCGACATTGCGCCGCGCATGCCACACCCGCCAGACCGGCCGACCGGCCCGCCGGCGCGGCAGGAACAGGGTCTGCCAGAGCGGGATCCGCGGCACATGGGGCGGCAGGCCGAGGCCGGTGGCGCGAATGGCGATCTTCCGCGCCTGCAACGGCACGAGGCGGACGATGGTGGAGGTCACGCCCGAGAGCCGGCGCTTGAAATTGGGTGCGATCACCTCGATGGCGCCGAGAGGAAGCGGCCCCGTCTCCTCCGCCCTCCCCTCCCGCTCCTCCGCGGGTGGCGTCGGGAACGGGCCGCCATCCGCCGCCCCTCCTTCCGGTCCAGCCGCCATCGGCGCGCCCCGGGGCGCGGCAGAGGCCGCTGCCCCGGCGCCGCCCGGGGATGAAAGGGCAGCCCTCTTGTCATTTCCTGTGGCCAAGACCCGACCTCGTGCTACATTCCCCCCGTTCCCTTCGGGGGAATCAAGAAACCAACAATCACAGCACCGACAGGAGGACAAGATGATCGACTGGAAGGGAGCGACCGCAGCCCTCGCCCTCGCGGCCCTCGCCGCCGGCTCGGTGGCGGCCCAGGAGGTGACGTGGAACGTCTCGCTCTGGGGCAAGCGCCGCGCCTTCACCGAGCATGTCGAGAAGCTCGCGGAGGAGGTGAAGAACCGCACGAACGGCCGCTTCGAGATCAAGATCCATTACGGCGGCCTCTCGAAGCCGAAGGAAAATCTCGACGGCATCTCGATCGGGGCCTTCGAGATGGCCCAGTTCTGCGCCGGCTATCATCGCGACAAGAACCCGACCATCACCGTGCTCGAGCTGCCCTTCCTCGGGGTGAAGACCCTCGACGAGGAGGTCGCGGTGTCGATGGCGGTCTACAACCACCCCGCGACGCGGAAGGATCTCGCCCGCTGGAACGCCCGGCTGCTGATGCCCTCGCCGATGCCGCAATACAACCTGGCCGGCACCGGCAAGCCGCCGAGGAAGCTCGACGACTTCAAGGGCATGCGGATCCGCGCCACCGGCGGAATCGGCGAGGCCTTCAAGATGGTCGGCGCGGTGCCGACCTCGGTGACCGCCACCGAAGCCTACAACGCCCTCGAATCGGGCGTGGTCGACGCGGTGGCCTTCGCGCCCCATGCCCATCTCGCCTTCCGCACCATCGACATCGCCAAATGGTGGACCGACAACCTCAACCCCGGCACCGTGAACTGCCCGGTGGTGGTCAACATCGACGCCTATGAGGCGCTGCCGCCCGAGTTCCGCAAGGCGCTCGACGATTCGGTGGCCCCCGCCCTTGCGCACTACATCGACAACTACAACCGGCTTCTCGCCAAATGGGACGGCATCCTCAAGGAGAAGAACATCGAGGTGGTGCACATCCCCGACGAGGAGATCGCCCGCTTCCGGGCCATGGCCGCCGACCCGATCCGCGAGAAGTGGATCCGTGACATGTCGGCCCAGGGGCTCCCGGCCCAGGAGCTCTACGACCTCGTGATCGAGACCCTGAAGAAGATGCGAGGCGGCTGACGCTGCCCGGGGGAAGGGTGTGCCCTTCCCCCTATTCCCTTCCCGCTTCCACCGCCCCGGGGCCGGGCGCGCCCCACCGCCGGTGGCAGCGGGGGGGCGAAGGCGGGTGGCGCAGACGGAGCACGGCCGCGGCGGTCGTTCGATGGGTCGGCCTTTCGCCGCGTTACGTTCATCGCGCCACCGCCGCATCCTCTCGCGCCACCCGGCGCGGCGCCTTCCTTGCCCTTGTCGTTTCCTTGTCGTTCATCCCTTCCGAGGTGCTCTCATGGCCGGAACGAACACCGTCGGCGCCGACGACAGCCTGCTGTCGCGCATCGACCGGGCCCTGCTCTTTCTCGAGGCGCGGCTGACGCTTCTCGGCGGCTTCGTCATCTTCGCCCTCGTGCTGCTCGCCGTCATCCATGTGCTCTCGCGCAAGTTTCTCAACGCCCCGGTGCCGGGTTACGTGGACTGGACCGAACAGTTCATGGCCACCTTCGCCTTTCTCGGCCTTTCCTACACCCAGCGCATGGGCGGACATATCCGCATGGACATCTTCGTCACCCGGCTGCGGGGAAGGACGCTGTGGCTCGTCGAGGGGCTGACGACCCTGCTCACGCTGGTGGTGGTCACCGCCCTCGTCTACGGCTCCTGGTATCATTTCCAGCGTTCCTTCGACTGGAACGCCCCGCTGTGGAGCCGTGACAGCACGATCGACATCTCGCTGCCGCTGTGGCCCTCGAAACTGGTCGTGCCCTTCGCGATGGCGCTCCTGTGGCTGCGGCTCGTCATCCAGCTGTGGGCCTATGGACGGGCACTCGCCACCGGCGAGCGGCGTCCGCCGGCGGTGCCGCTGCCCGAAGATCCGGCTTCCCTCGCCGCCCAGGAAGCGGCCCTCATCCGGGAAACCGAGGCGGGCAGCGCCGACACCGACCGGGCCCGCGCCCTCAAGGCGGCGGACGACGAGACGAAGGCCAGCAGGGAGACGGACCGATGATCGACATGAAGGCGCTTCTTGCCGGGGTGGACATGTTCGAGATGTCGCTCTGGCTCTCCGGCGCGATGGTGATCCTGATCTTCCTCGGCATGCGGGTGGCCTTCGCCGCCGCCCTCACGGGTTTCGTCGGCCTCGCCCTGTTCTTCATGCAGAAGCAGGGCTTCGAGAAGGGGCTGGTCACGGCGATGAAGCTCGTCGGCCAGATCCCCCATTCCAAGTCCACCACCTATGCGCTGTCGCTGATCCCGACCTTCATCCTCATCGGCTATCTGGCCTATCATGCCGGGCTGACGCGCTACCTCTTCGAGGCCGCCAAGCGCTGGATCGGCTGGCTGCCCGGAGGGCTGGCCGTGGCCACCGTCTTCGCCACCGCCGGCTTCGCGGCCGTCTCGGGGGCCTCGGTGGCCACCTCGGCCGTCTTCGCCCGCATCGCCATTCCCGAGATGCTGCGCGAAGGCTACGACCGGCGCTTCGCCGCCGGGGTGGTGGCGGCGGGCGGCACCCTCGCCTCGCTGATCCCGCCTTCGGCCATTCTCGTTATCTATGCCATCATCGTCGAACAGTCGGTGGGCAAGCTGCTGCTGGCCGGTTTCGTCCCCGGTGCGGTCTCGGCGCTGATCTACGCCGCGCTCATCACGGGCCTTGCCCTCCTGCGCAAGGATCTCGGCCCGCCGGTGAAGGGCTTTTCCTGGCCCGACCGCTTCCGCGCCCTGCCCGGCACGACGCCGATCCTGCTCGTCGTCTTCATCATCATCTATTCGGTCTATTTCGGCTGGGCGACCCCGACCGAGGCCGGCGCGCTCGGAGCCTTCATCGTGCTCGTGATGGCCGTGTGGCAGGGGATGCGCTGGAAGAACCTCCAGTCGGCGCTGATGGAATCGGCCAAGCTCACCGCCATGATCTTCACCATGATCTGGGGGGTGCTGATCTATGTGCGCTATCTCGGCTTCGCCGACCTGCCGGACGCCTTCGCCGCCTGGGTGGCCGGGCTGCATCAGCCCCCGCTCGTCACCCTGTTCATGATCCTCGGCGCCTATGTCGTCCTCGGCATGTTCATGGACGCGATCGGCATGCTGATCCTGACGCTGCCCGTCACCTTCCCGGCGGTGATCGCCCTCAACGGCGGGCCGGACGTGACGGCGGAGGCGTCGGCGCTCGGCATGTCGGCCGAGGAATGCGCCATCTGGTTCGGCATCATCGTGGTGAAGATGGCGGAGCTGTGCCTCATCACCCCGCCGATCGGCCTCAACTGCTTCGTGGTCGCCGGGGTCTGCCAGGACAGCGGCATGCGCATGTCGGTGCAGGACGTGTTCCGCGGCGCCTCGCCCTTCTTCATCGCCGACGTGGTGACGGTGCTGGTGCTGATCGCCTTCCCCGGCATCGTGCTGTGGCTGCCGAGCCTGATCTGAGAGGGAGCGGGCGCGCCCTTGCGCACAGGGCTGCCCGGCCGCCGGTCCGCCCTCTCATCCCCGCTCCCCGCCCCCTTCTCCGTCTCCGGCCCAGCGCCGCGCCTCGTCGAGCAGGCGGATCACCTCCTCGTCGGCGGTCTGGTCGAACACCCGGTAATGGGCACCGACGGCATGAAAGGGCTCGGGCACGGAAAGCACCACCACCTCGTCGGCCAGCCCGGCCAGGCGACGCACGACATCGGGCGGGGCCACGGGCACGGCCAGCACCACCTGCCTCGCCCCGTTGTCGCGCACGGCCCTGAGCGCGGCCATGGCGGTGGCGCCGGTCGCCACCCCGTCATCGACCACGATCGCCGTCTTCCCTTTCACCGGGACGGGGCTGCGCCCTCCGAGATAGAGCGCCCGGCGCCGGCGTATGGTCTCGAGTTCGCGGGCGGCGATGGCGCGGATGTCGTCGATCGTCATGCCGGCACGGCGCACCACGTCCTCGTTGAGCACGATGTCGGGCGCCGCCCCGTCCACCACCGCCCCGGCGGCGACCTCGGGGTTGAAGGGCACGCCGAGCTTGCGGACCATCACCAGATCGAGCGGCGCCTTCAGCGCCTTCGCCACCTCGAAGGCCACCGGCACCCCGCCGCGCGGCAGGGCGAGCACCACCGGCTCGGCATAGTTCCGGCGGGCGATCTCGGCCGCGAGCCGCCGCCCGGCCTCCCTGCGATCTTCGAACATGGCACCCTCCCTTCCGTTCATCCGGCGCCTTGCGCCCTTCCTTCCTTTCCCCTTTCATCTGGGGATTGCCTTGCGGCAGGTCAAACCCGCATCCTTCCGCAAGGCGCGGCAGCCGGCCACGGGGGCCGGGCAAGGGGGAGGAAACGATGACGGAAGCGTTCGGGCAGGGAGACGTGATCGGGAACGGAAACGGACGCGGCAACGGGAGCATGGCCGGGCCGGTCAACCCCCATATCCGCCGGACGATCGCCCCGCCGGTGATGGCGGCGCGCCGCTGGCTGGCCGAGACGGCGCTTCCTGCGGGCAAGCCCCTCATCAACCTCTCGCAGGCCGCTCCGGCCCTGCCGCCGCCGCGGCCGCTGCGCGAGGCGCTGGCCCGGGCGGTGGTCGAGAAGGAGAGCGTGCATCTCTACGGCCCCGTTCTCGGCCTGCCTGCGCTGAGAGAGGCCCTGGCGGCCGACATTTCCGCCACCTATGGCGGCACCGTGCGCGCCGACCAGGTGGCCATCACCGCCGGCTGCAACGAAGCCTTCGCCGCCGCCATCGCCACCCTTGCCGCCCCGGGCGACAACGTCATCCTGCCGGTACCGTGGTATTTCAACCACGCCATGTGGCTCAGCCAGAGCGGCATCGCCATCCGCCCCCTCGTCGCCGGCCCCGATCTCCTGCCGCGCCCGGAGGATGCGGCCCGGCTGATCGACGGGCGCACGCGGGCGATCGTGCTCGTCACCCCGAACAACCCGACCGGGGTCGCATATCCGCCCGATCTGCTGGCGGCCTTCGCCGCGCTCGCGGCCCGCCACGGACTCGCACTCGTTCTCGACGAGACCTATCGCGACTTCCGCGCCGCCGAGGGCCCGCCCCATGCCCTATTCGCCGACCCCGACTGGGACGAGGTGGTGATCCACCTCTATTCCTTCTCCAAGGTCTTCCGGCTGACGGGGCACCGTGTCGGTGCGCTGGTGTGCGCACCGGCGCGGCTCGCCGAGGCGGAGAAGTTTCTCGACACCGTCACCATCTGCCCCGCCCCCATCGGCCAGGAAGCGGCGCTCTGGGGACTCACCCATCTGAAGGACTGGCTGGCCGGAGAACGGCAGGAGACGCTCGAGCGCGCCGCCGTCGTCCGCGCGGCGATGGAAGCGCTGCCGGGCTGGCGGCTCGAGGGGCTCGGCGCCTATTTCGCCTGGATGCGCCCACCCTTCGCGCTTCGTGGAGAGGCCCTGGCCCGGCGGCTTCTCGCCGAGACCGGCCTGCTGCTCCTGCCCGGCGAGATGTTCGTGCCGGCGGCGCCCGACCCGGCGGCCGCTCCCGGACAGGGACGGTTGCGCCTCGCCTATGCCAATGCCGACGCCGCGCGGCTCCGGGAAGCCTTCGGCCGTCTCGCGGCCTTCGGCCGGGGCGGGGAGGTCTGAACGCTCTCCACTCCCACGCCCCGCGCCCGGCCTGCCTGTCTGCCGGGGCGCTCCCGCGAAGGCCGGCACGCCGCGCCGCCCGCGGGGGCCGGGCCGTGATCCTCCCGGCACCCGGCCTCGCGCTTCCCCGCATCCCGCACCAGGCCCGCCCCGCCACCATGCCGGCCCCGCTTGTCAGCACGTCCCCGACTGCCTAAAGAGGGGCAAACATCGAGGAGAGAGCCGCCATGGCCGACATCATTCGGGCGAAGAAATCCAACTACTTCGTGTGGGTGCTTCTTGTGCTGCTCATCATCGGCCTTGCCGGTTTCGGCATCCGCTCGGTCGGAGGGCGGCTGACCACGATCGGCAAGGTCGGCGACGAGGAAATCCCGATCGACGCCTTCGCCCGCGTCCTCACCCGGCAGATGCGCGATCTCTCGCGGCGCATGGGCGCGCCCGTCGGGGCCGACCAGATCCGCGCGCTCGGCATCGACCGCAGCGCCATCGAGGAGGTCACCGCCCTGGCCGCCCTTGCCAACGAGGCAAGGCGGCTCGGCATCTCGGTGAGCGACGCGCGCCTCGCCCGCGCCATCACGGAGAACCCCGCTTTCCGCGGCGCCGACGGCGCCTTCAGCAAGGCGAGCTACGAATTCGTGCTCGAGCAGAACGGCCTCAAGCCGGCCGAATACGAGGCGCTGCTGCGGGACGATCTCGTGCGCGGCCTGTTGCAGATCGTCGTGACCGACGGCATCGCGCCGTCCGACACCGCCGCGCGGGCGATACTGGCCTATCTCGGCGAAAAGCGCGACGCCACCCTCGTCATCCTCGACGAGACCGCCCTGCCCGAACCGCTGCCCGAACCCGACGATGCCACGCTGCGGGCCTGGTACGAGGCGCACAAGGACGCCTATCGCGCCCCCGAAAGGAAGCGCATCAGCTACATCCGGCTCTCGCCCGAGATGCTGAAGGACGAGGTGACGGTCAGCGAGGAGGAGATCCGCGCCGCCTATGACGCACGGGCCGACGAATTCAACAAGCCCGAGCGGCGGGTTCTCGAACGGCTGGTCTTCCGGGACCGCACCGCGGCCGAGAAGGCGAAGGCCGCGCTCGATGCCGGCAAGACGAGCTTCGAGGATCTCGTGCGCGCCCAGGGGTTTTCGATGAAGGACGTGTCGCTCGGCGAAACCACCCGCGCCACGCTCGATCCGAAGGTGGCCGAGGCCGTCTTCGCCGCGCCCGAAGGGGCGGTGGTCGGGCCGATCGAGGGGCCGCTCGGCCCGGCGCTCTACCGCATCACCGCCATCCTGCCGAAGGTCGAAACCCCGCTCGCGCAGGTCCATGACAGGCTGGCCGAGGAGATCGCGCTCGAAAAGGCCCGTGCCCGCATCGGCGAGGAGCTGACCCCGATCGAGGATCTGCTGGCCGCCGGGGCGACGCTCGAGGAAGTGGCCGGGGAGACCCCCGCAACCTTCGGCACCATCGACTTCACCGGCAGCGAGCGCGAAGGCATCGCCGCCGACAACGCCTTCCGCGAGAAGGCGATCGCCGTGACCCGCGACGACTTCCCAGAGCTCGGCGAGCTCGAGGATGGCGGGCTCTTCGCCCTCCGCCTCGACGAGGTCGTTCCGCCGTCGCCGATCCCCTTCGAGAAGGTGAAGGACCGGGTGCGGGCGGACTGGCGGCGAGCCGAGATCGAGAAGCGCCTTGCGCCCGTGGCCGAAGAGGTCAGGAAGACGCTGGAGAAGGGCGGCCCGGCGGCCGCGCTCGACCGCGGCAAGGTGGTGGAACTCGCCAATCTCGCACGCGGCCAGCCCGTGCCCGACGCCCCGCCGGTGCTTCCGGAACGCATCTTCGCCCTCGAGGCCCCCGGCGCGGTGGACAGTCTGCCGGCCGAGGGGGCGATCTATCTCGTGCGTCTCGACCGCGTCATCCCCTTCGATCCCGAAACGGAGGAGAACCGCCGCAACCTGAAGGACGCGCGCGAGGCCATCCGCCTGCGTATCGCCCAGGACGCCTTCACCCTCTTCACCGACGCGGCCCGCAGCCATGCCGGCATCTCGCTCGACCAGCGGGCAATCGACGCGGTGATCGCCTCGATCCGCTGACGGGCCGCCGCCGGCTGCGGCACCTCCGCCCTTTCCCGGCCTCCGGGTGCGACGCGGCGCACCGCCCCCTCGAAGGGGGATTGACCCCGGCGCGGCGCGGCGGCATCCCTCGGGCAGCCGAGACGACACCAGCCGCAACGCCCGCGCGGCCCCAGAGGAGACGAAGATGGCGCTCTCTCCCGATTTCGCCCGCTTCCGCGAAGGCTACGAGGCCGGCCGCAGCCAGCTGGTCTGGACCCGCCTTGCTGCCGATCTCGACACGCCGGTCTCGCTCATGCTGCGCCTGGCCGGCGCCCGGCGCGACAGCTTCATGCTCGAGAGCGTCACCGGCGGCGAGCAGCGCGGCCGCTATTCGGTGATCGGCCTCAAGCCCGACCTTCTGTGGAAGAGCGAGGGAAACCGCGCCTTCGTCAATCGCAACGCCCGCTTCGACCCGGAGGATTTCGCGCCGCTCGAAGCCGATCCGCTCACCGCGCTGCGCCAGCTCGTCTCGGCCAGCCGGATCGACATGCCGGCCGGACTGCCGCCGATCGCCGCCGGCCTGTTCGGCTATCTCGGCTACGACATGATCCGCCTGGTGGAGCCCCGCCTCGGCCCGCCCAACCCGGACCCGATCGGCACGCCGGACGCGCTTCTCATGCGTCCGTCGGTGGTGGCGGTGCTCGACGGGGTGAAGGACGAGGTGACGCTGGTGGCCCCGGCACGGGTCACGCCGGGCCTCTCGGCGAAGGCGGCCTACGCCCAGGCGGCCGAGCGGGTGATGGACGCGTTGCGCGATCTCGAGCGGCCGGTGCCCAACGAGGTGCGCGATCTCGGCGAGGCCGCCGAACCCGGCGAGCCGGTGTCGAACTTCACCCGCGCGGCCTACGAGGCGGCGGTGCGCAGGGCCAAGGACTACATCCGCGCCGGAGACATCTTCCAGGTGGTTCCTTCCCAGCGCTGGACCATGCCCTTCACCCTGCCGCCCTTCGCTCTCTACCGCTCGCTCAGACGCACCAACCCGTCGCCCTACATGTTCTACTTCAACTTCGGCGACTTCCAGATCGTCGGCGCCAGCCCCGAGATCCTCGTCAAGGTCGAACGCGGCACCGTCACCATCCGCCCGATCGCCGGCACCCGCCCCCGCGGGGCCACGCCCGAGGCCGACATGGCGCTCGAGGCCGAACTTCTTGCCGACCCGAAGGAGCGAGCCGAGCATCTGATGCTGCTCGATCTGGGGCGCAACGATGTCGGCCGCGTGTCGCGGATCGGCACGGTGCGGCCGACCGAGACCTTCGTCGTCGAACGCTACTCCCATGTGATGCATATCGTCTCGAACGTGGTCGGCGAGCTTTCCGGGGAGCATGACGCCCTGTCGGCCCTCCTCGCCGGCCTGCCGGCGGGCACGGTGTCGGGGGCGCCGAAGATCCGCGCCATGGAGATCATCGACGAGCTCGAACCGGAGAAGCGCGGCATCTATGGCGGAGGCGTCGGCTATTTCGCCGCCAATGGCGACATGGACATGTGCATCGCCCTGCGCACGGCGGTGCTGAAGGGGGGCAGGCTCCACATCCAAGCCGGCGGCGGCATCGTCCATGACAGCGACCCCGCGGCCGAATTCGAGGAAACCGTCAACAAGTCGCGCGCGCTGCGCAAGGCCGCGGCCGAAGCCGGCCAGTTCGTCGGGAAGGGCCGCAACGGCTGAGGAGCAGCTGCGCGTGTCCGTCGCAGCGGATGCAGCCGATATTGTCGCGTATTGTCGCGGTGGATATTGCCGCGAAAACCGCCGTCGGCAGGAATGCGGACTTCTCCCGGCCCCGGCGCTTCCGCCCCGCAGGTGCACTGTTTCGAGCCGGTTGCCCTTTCCGTTCCCGTCTCGGCCGCCGCATGGCTGCGGAGCGGTTGCGCGGCCCACCGCGGCGCGATCCGCCGCAGCGCCCGCGCGCTCCGCGAGACAGACCCGCCCTCGGTCGAGAGCAGCCGGTCGGCATCGGCGGGCACGAGGTGCAGTCCGGGCGTTCCCGCCCCGGCGCGGGAGCATCCCTCCTTGCCCGAGCGGCCCTTTCTGCGGCCCCGGAAAACCGACGCCGAGAAGAGTCGCGCCAAAGCTGCATCGACCGCAGCGCCCCTCTCCCTGCCGATGCGTCTTCTGGCCGATTGTCCTCGAAAGCACCGACACCCGGAGCCGAGCCGGGAACGGGAGACGGCGTCATGACGCATGGGGCGCCTCGGAGCAAAGCAGGAGTCGAGATCGGCGGGTGTGCCCTGCAGGGTTTCCCTGCATGGCGCATGGGGCGCCTCGGACCGGAAGCGGGAGTCGCGCGGAGAATGCACGCCCGAAACGCATCCTCCGGTCCGTTGCGGCCCCCGTTCTCCGCCCCATCCTCCGGCGCCCCGATCCGCCTCTCGCCCTCCTCCGGTGAACGCGCCCGAGCGAGCGCACCGGCGCGGCAGCGCCTTCTCGCGCGGGCAGCCGAAGCGGCCCCGGATCACTTGCCGCGCGCGGCGGGAGAGAGCACGGCCGAAGAGAAGCGGCGCGGCGCAATCCCCGCGGGCCGATCGACCGGCCAGCTCCAGGGCCGCCAGCCGCCCCCGTGGCGCGGACGCCGCCAGCGCCATTGCCCCCCTTCGCGCCAGAGCGCCACGCCCCCGCCCTTCATCAGGAAGGGCCGCGAGAAATGCAGACAGGGGGCCGCCGCTCCGAGCCAGCGCGGCCCGCCGAGCACCACCTGATGGCGCCGGCAAGCCGCTGCTGCAGCGGCGAAGGTGGCCGAGGGCGGCAGCGCCACCCCCTCGATACCGGTTCCCCGGAACAGGATCGTGCCGTCTTCGCGACGGATGCCGGGCCGGGCCGCCGCCTCGGCCGGCACCGCCGCATCCCCGTCGCGCTCGAGCCAGATCCGGGCGAGATAGACCCGCCCGGCACCGCTCGAAAGCGCACGCCCGCCGGGCGTCATCACGCCGAGGAAGCGTCCGTCGGCGGCAACGAGGAGCACCGGGCGCGGCGAGGCCGCCCAGAGCAGGACACCGAACGCGAGAAGCGGAATCCCCAGCCAGCGCAACCGTCCGCGCCACAGAAGGAGCAGAAGCGCGGCCAGCACGATCAGCACGAGGGCGCCACCCGGGCCGGCCTTCACCCCCGCCGCGCTCCCGGGCAGGGCCGCGGCATGTTCGGCGATGGCGATGATGCCCGTGCCGGCATGTGCGGCGAGGGCGAGCGGCGCGCTCTCGAGGCCGAAGGGCATGAGCAGCAGCGCAAGTGCCAGCGCCGGCATCAGCACCAGCCCCATGACGGGCACGGCCAGGATGTTGGCCGGCAGCCCCCAGGGGGCGAGGCGATGGAAGTGCCAGGCGACGAAGGGAGCGGTCGCAAGGCCGGCCACGAGCGAGGAAAGCGCCAGCGCCCACAGATAGCGCCGTACCGGCCCGGCGCGCGGTGGCGCACGACCCGGCGGATGGTGGAAGGCGAGGATCAGCGCCAGCGTCGCGGCAAAGGACATCTGGAAGCCCGGCTCATACACCGATTCGGGCGCCGTGAGCAGCACCGCGAAAGCGGCGAGGGCAACGCTGCGCAGGGAAAGCACCCGACCGCCGAAAAGCGCGCTTGCCAGCATCAGCACCACCATGATCCAGGCGCGCCGGGCCGGGATGCCGGCACCGCTGACGAAAAGATAGGCGGTCACCGCGACAAGGGCGGCAAGGGCACCCCAGCGCCGCGGCGACAAGCCCGCGATCCGACGGCCGAAAAGAAGGGCGACGTTCAGGCGCGCCGCGGCGAAGACGAGCCCGCTCAACAACACCATGTGCAGCCCGGAGATGGCGAGCAGATGGGCAAGTCCGCTCCGGCGCATCGCCGCGGACGCGGCCGGCGAAAGCCCCGAGCGTTCCCCGGTCACGAGGGCGGCCAGGAGCCCCGCCGCATCCCCCTTCACCCGGGCATGGAGCGCCTCGGCGAGGCGCAGACGCCCGCGCTCGACGGCGAGTGCAAGGCGCTCCCCTGCCTCGCGCAGGCTCACCCCATGCGGGGAGGAACGGGCCGGGAGGGAGAACGCGCCTTCCCCACGCGAGGAAAAACCCGCCCCCATCCCGGCGGGCAGGGAGCAGACGGCACCTCCCCCGGTGTCGGGGTTGAATGTCAACGCATCGCTGCGGGCATGGCCGACGGCACCGATCCGCAGGAACCAGGCCCGGAAACGGAAGTCGAAGGCGCCGGGCTCGGACGGCGGCGGCGGCGGCGGCGGCGCAAGGCGCATGCGCCCCGCCAGACAACCGCCGACCAGCGGTGCGAGCACACCGGCTTCCAGGGCCCGGTCCAGCGCGGGGTCCGAAGGGCGAGCCGCCTCGATTCCGCCCGGAGGTCCCCTGCCCCGTTTCGGCGGGTACAGGGTGATCCGGATGCGGGCGGGCGGCCCGGCGGGCAGGGTCCAGCGAATGTGGTCGAGCAGCAGGCGGGGCCGACCATCGGCATTGCGGTCGATGGCGATAATCCGCCCCGCCACCGGCCCGGCGTGGTGACCGGCCAGACGCGGGGCGGCGACGAAATCGCTGCGCCAGTCGGCCAGGAGAAAACCCGCGAGGAAAAGGGCCGCCCCGGCGAGGAGTGCCCGTGCCCCGGGCCGCCAGCCACGCGCCCGCCCCCCTGCTCCGACCAGCGCGATCGACAGAGCCAGGGCACGCAGCAGCAGGATCTGCGCCGCCGAGGGCTCGCGCGGCAGAGCGAAAAAGGCCGCCGCGCCCAGAGCGAACAGCACCGCCGCCCAGAGCAGCCAGCAATCGTCTTGCCGCTCGATGGCGCGCAGCATCATGCGCAGGGCCGTGCGATGCCGCACCGCATTCCCGGCCCGGACGCCCGCCCCTTCGGCCTTCGGCGATTTCACGCCCGCTCCTCCGGTCACCTTGGCTTCCCCGATCACTCTCACGCGCGCTTCCCCGGATCCGTCCTTTCCAGCCTTGCCCGTCCAGCCATGCCGGCACCCGAACCCGACGGCCCGGTGGTGCCCCGGAGAAAGGCGGGACACATGCGCCTCCCGGAGAGCCCCGAATGACGCTCGGAGATCACCCGGCGGGGCGTGGGCACCGCGCATCTTCGCCCGCCAAGCGACGGCTGCCGCGCCTCGGTCCCGGGCACCGGCGCTCCCAGGCACCGGCAGAGGGCGCCGCACCCGGCCGCGATGTCCCGATCCTCCGGCGCCCCAGGGCCCGGTTCTACGGTTCCCGGAGCCGGCGACCTCCATTTCCGAACCACCCCCCCCGAAGATCCAGCGCGGCGCAGCGGTCGTGAAACAGGGCCATGCGCCGGCTGGCATCTCCTGCCAGCACCTTTCCGCGAGCCGGAGGCGCCCGCGCCAGGTTCTGCCCCATCCGGCCGGACGGACCTTTGCCAAGATCGGAACCGCAGATCCGACCGATACAGCCTCCCCGGCACGCGGCGTTTCCGGGCCTGCGGCGCCTCCGGCCTGACGGGCATATCGCCTCACGCTCCGGCAGCATTCCGGCAGCATTGGAACAGCGGCACCACCCGGGATGCCTCCTGAAGCGTCCACAAGGAAGCGCCACAGACCGGAACCGGTTCGCCATCGCCGCCCGCACATTACGGCACGCACGATGCACGCCACCGGAAACCTGTCACCTGCCTTTGCGCCCCGTTTCGCCGGCCCGCATTCTATCGTGCGGGACGCGAACCGGGGACCGGTCCAACACCATGCACCGCTTCCCGCGCACATCGGGGGCATCGGGAGGCGAACGGGCGCCTTTCCCGCACATATCCGGCCTGCGCCTGTCATCGGAGCGATCCTCGGGCAGGCACGATCGCTGTCCGCCAGGCCGATCCCTGCCCTGCATGGACGATGTCCTGCTCGATGTCCTACATGGTCGATACCTCCCCGATTCTCTGCCGCATCCC
This sequence comes from Albidovulum sp., assembly GCA_026989275.1. GTDB lineage: Bacteria > Pseudomonadota > Alphaproteobacteria > Rhodobacterales > Rhodobacteraceae > WFPA01. The sequence goes on along the minus strand of JALSJQ010000045.1, from coordinate 54,265 downwards.
GCTCTGACCCGGCTTCGTCCGGCTTCCTCGGACCCCCCTTCCCGGCCCGGCTTCACCGGCCGGTCTTTCCCTGCCCACCGCCCGGCGCCCCCCGGCCGCTTGGCCATCGCCGCGTGATGACGTATGGACGGAGCGCCGCGGCGCAGACCCAGTATCGCGCCCAAACCTTTAGGAAAGGTTAAGAGCATGCAGGATACGTCTCCCGATCGGGTCGTGACCCGCTTCGCCCCGTCCCCGACCGGCTTTCTCCATATCGGCGGGGCACGGACGGCGCTGTTCAACTGGCTGTTCGCCCGTCATCATGGCGGCCGTTTCCTCCTGCGGATCGAGGACACCGACCGGGCCCGATCGACCCCCGAAGCCACCCGCGCCATCATCGAGGGGCTCGACTGGCTCGGGCTCGCATGGGACGGCGAGCCGGTTTCGCAATTCGCCCGCGCCGACCGCCACCGCGAAGTGGCCGAAGAGCTCCTGGCCCGGGGAATGGCCTACAAGTGCTTCACCCCGCCCGAAGAGGTGCAGGCGGCGCGCGAGAAGGCCCGGGCCGAGGGGCGGAAGGTGCTGTTCGAGAGCCCCTGGCGCGACGTGCCTGCAAGCGATCACCCCGATGCCCCCTTCGTCGTCCGCCTCAAGGCGCCCCGGCAGGGCGAGACGGTGATCGAGGACAAGGTGCAGGGCCGGGTCCGCTGGCGGAACGACCAGCTCGACGACATGGTGCTGCTGCGCTCCGACGGCACGCCCACCTACATGCTGGCGGTGGTGGTGGACGATCACGACATGGGTGTCACCCACATCATCCGCGGCGACGACCACCTCGCCAATGCCGCACGGCAGAAACTGATCTACGACGCCATGGGCTGGGAGACGCCGGTCTTCGCCCACATCCCCCTCATCCACGGCCCCGACGGCAGGAAGCTCTCCAAGCGGCACGGCGCCCTCGGCATCGAGGAATACCGCAAGATGGGCTATCTGCCCGAGGCGCTGCGGAACTATCTCGCCCGGCTCGGCTGGAGCCATGGCGATCAGGAATTCTTCACCACCGACGAGCTCGTCGCCCTGTTCGATCTTGACGGCATCAACAAGGCGCCGGCCCGGATCGACTTCAGGAAGCTCGATCACGTCTCCGGTCTGCACATCGCCGCGGCCACTCCCGCACGGCTGATGGCGGCGATCGACGACTGGCTCGCCGTCACCGGCCGCCCGTCGATCCCGCAGGAGAAGCGGCCGCGTCTCGAGGCGGCGCTGCCGTTCCTGCAGGGGCGGGCGAAGACGGTGGGCGATCTCGTCGAAGGGGCGCGATTCGCCCTGCTCGAACCGCCGGTCGCGATGGACGCGAAAGCGGCCAGGGCCTGGAATTCCGTATCCCATGGCATACTGAAACGATTGACGCTGCAACTGCAAAATGCTAGCTGGGAGCGCGACAGGCTCGAAGCCCTCGTGCGGGAGGCCGCCGAGCGGGAAGGGCTGCGCATGGGGGCGCTGGCTCAGGCCCTCAGGGCGGCGCTCGCCGGCACGAATACCGGCCCGAGCGTCTTCGACATGATGATGGTGCTCGGGCGCGAGGAAACGCTGGAGCGGCTCGAACAGGCATTGGCGGCAGGCGAGGACGGCGCGGCCCCGGCCGGCTGACGGTTCCGTCGGCGCCGGCGGCTCGCACCTTCCCGCCGCCCGCAACACAGGAGGAAGACGGATGCGCGAGGAGACCCCGAAGGCGGAAACGGCCCGGCTCGATCTGCCGGAAGGAGCGGTCGAACTGCCGGTCCTGCATGGAACGATGGGCCCGGATGTCGTCGATATTCGCCGGCTCTATGCCGATGGCGGGGTTTTCACCTTCGATCCGGGCTTCACCTCGACCGCCTCGTGCGAATCGCGGATCACCTTCATCGACGGCGACAAGGGCATCCTGCTCTATCGCGGCTACCCGATCGAGCAGCTGGCGGAGAAGTCGCACCATCTCGAGGTGGCCTATCTCCTGCTCTATGGCGAGCTGCCGACCGCGGCCGAGCTCGAGGATTTCGAGGAGCGCATCACCCGTCACACCATGGTGCACGAGCAGATGCACTATTTCTATCGCGGCTTCCGCCGCGACGCCCATCCGATGGCGATCATGGTCGGCGTGGTCGGGGCGATGTCGGCCTTCTATCAGGACAGCACCGACATCAACGACCCCGAGCAGCGGGAGATCGCTTCCTTCCGCATGATCGCCAAGATCCCGACGATCGCGGCGATGGCCTACAAGTATTCGATCGGCCAGCCCTTCGTCTATCCGCGCAACGATCTCGATTATGCCTCGAATTTCCTGCGCATGTGCTTCGCCGTGCCGGCCGAGGATTACGAGGTCGATCCGATCATCGCCCGGGCGCTCGACCGCATATTCCTGCTCCACGCCGATCACGAGCAGAACGCCTCGACCTCGACGGTGCGTCTGGCGGGCAGCTCGGGCGCCAACCCCTTCGCCTGCATCGCCGCCGGCATCGCCTGCCTGTGGGGGCCGGCCCATGGCGGCGCCAACGAGGCCGCGCTCAACATGCTGCGCGAGATCGGCACGGTCGATCGCATCCCCGAATACATCAGGCGCGCCAAGGACAGGAACGATCCGTTCCGGCTGATGGGTTTCGGCCACCGGGTCTACAAGAACTTCGACCCGCGGGCAAAGGTGCTGAAGAAGTCGGCCGACGAGGTGCTCGGCCTTCTCGGCATCGAGAACAACCCGACGCTCCAGGTCGCCAAGGAGCTCGAACGCATCGCCCTCGAGGACGACTACTTCATCGAGAAGAAGCTCTACCCCAATGTCGATTTCTACTCGGGCATCATCCTCGAGGCGCTGGGCTTCCCGACCTCGATGTTCACCCCGATCTTCGCGCTCTCGCGCACCGTCGGCTGGATCGCCCAGTGGAAGGAGATGATCTCCGACCCGACCCAGAAGATCGGCCGGCCGCGTCAGCTCTATACCGGGCCGACGCCGCGCGACTATGTCGATATCGAATATCGCAGCTGAGAGGCGCATGCAGGTTGCAAGAGGGGGCCGCGGGGCCCCCTTTCCATGTCGGCGCCCCCTCTCGAGCATCCCTGTCGGCGGCCGCCACCGGCACTCACCCCGCGGTCGCCCGAGGGTCGCCCGACATTCCCGAAGCCCCCGGCGCCTCCCGGCACGCCCTTCCGCCCTCTCGTCCCCATCAGCCCACTTGCCGCTTGCCGGGAGCGGACGACGCGGTTATCCCGGGGCCAGTCGAGCGCAGGAGGACGACAGCCGTGACCCACCCCCATCTGACGATCATCGATCACCCGCTGGTGCAGCACAAGTTGACGATCATGCGGCGCAGGGAAACGCCCTCGGCGCTCTTCCGCCAGCTGCTGCGCGAGATCGCCACCATGCTGGCCTATGAGGCCACCCGCGACCTGCCGCTCACCACCACCCCGATCGAAACCCCGCTCGAGGAGACGGACGCGCCCACGCTCAAGGGCAAGAAACTGGCGCTGATCTCGATCCTGCGGGCCGGCAACGGCATGCTCGAAGGAGTGCTCGACCTCATCCCCTCGGCCCGGGTCGGCTTCATCGGCCTTTATCGCGACGAGAAGACGCTGCAGCCGGTCAAGTACTATTTCAAGGTGCCGGCGGAACTCGGCGACCGGCTCTCGATCGTCGTCGATCCGATGCTCGCCACCGGCAATTCGGCGGCGGCGGCGATCTCGATGCTGAAGGAGGCCGGCGCACGCAACATCCGCATGCTGTGCCTCGTCGCCGCGCCCGAAGGGGTCGAGACGCTGCGCGAAGCCCACCCCGACGTGCCGATCACCACCGCCGCCCTCGATCGCGGCCTCAACGAAAAGGGCTACATCCTTCCCGGCCTCGGCGATGCCGGCGACCGCATGTTCGGCACAAAATAAGCCGTCCCCGCCCAGATTTTGCCTTTACTGCCCCGCCCCCATCGTTCATCTTGTAGGAAAACAGGGGCAGAACGATGGTCCAGGGCGCAGCAGAACCGCATGAGCGCAGCCGATCCCGCCTCGGAGCGATGCCGGAGGGAGAGCCGGAGGGCCGCGCGAGCGGAGCGCCCCCCCTGCGGCACGACCATCCGACCGGCGGCACGATCCCGGTCGGCTCCGCACCACCGCGCCGCGCGAACGCAAAGACGCCGGGCCGCCGGAGGGCGATCCACGTCGGGCGCCTGTTCGGGGGTGCCGCCCTGCTGTTCCTCGCCCTCCTGCTGCCGCCCGCTCCGGGGGAAGCCCGCAGCCTGCGAGCGATCGACGGACCTGCCAACTACCCGCCTTCCGGCTTCAAGGGGCGGCAGTTCATCGACAACCGGGGCTGCATCTTCGTGCGGGCCGGATTCGGCAACAAGGTGGTCTGGGTGCCGCGGGTCGATCGGGGCGGCCGTCTCCTGTGCGGCTACAAGCCGACCTTCGCCCCCGGCACTTCCCCTCTCGTGCGCAAGGCACCCCGCAAACCGCAGCCGGCCGCGAAGACGCCACCGCCGCGGGCCATGCCCGTTCCCCGCAAGGCCGAAGCCGCATCGCCGCCCCGGGTGGAGCGGCGCCGGAAGCCCGCCGGGCGCGTCCGCCTCGTCTGCCCCGCAGGCTGGGAATTGCGGGCCGACGGCAAGTGCCACCGCCTGCCGCGTGCCGCCGAAGCGAAGAAGGCGATGCCGCTGGCCACCGGCCGAAGGGCGAAGACGCCACCGCCGCGGGCCATGCCCGTTCCCCGCAAGGCCGAAGCCGCATCGCCGCCCCGGGCGGAGCGGCGCCGGAAGCCCGCCGGGCGCGTCCGCCTCGTCTGCCAGGGCGGCTGGGAATTGCGGGCCGACGGCAAGTGCCACTATCTGCCGATCGGCACGCTGCCACGCAAACCGGTCCTCGGCGGCGATGACAGTTCCTCTCTCGCGCCACCGCGCACCACCCGCGCCGCGAACGCCGCCCCGGCCGGGGCGCAGCCGCTCGCGCGGCTCTTCCGCAAGGCACCGCCGCGCCGCTCGCTCCGGCAGCCGAACGGCGCCTATGCCGTCTCCCTGCCCGACGGCTACCGGCCGGAAATCCCGCTCGACCGTTTCAACCCGTGGCGCGCCGTCGGCACAGCGGCCGGCGATGCCGCCATGGCCCGGATCTGGACCGACGATCTGCCGCGGCGGCTGCGCCCGGAGCTTCGTCACCAGCCCGCCGTCACCCTCTCGAGTCGTTCGGCACCGGCGGCACCGCCCAAGAAAGGGCGCCGGATCGCCGCCGGCCGGGAACCTGCCCTGACCACATCCGCCGGGGCGGAAAACCCCCCTCTGCCCCCCTATGCCACACCCGCCGCCCCGGCCGACCCGGTCCGGCTCGCGCTGGCCCTCGCGCTCGACGGGCAGCTTGACGGGCAGGCGGTGCGCAACGATGCGGGCCCCGCCGTGACCCTGCCGGCGCCGACACCGATGCGGATCCAGCTTGCCATCTTCGCCGACCCCGGAAAGGCCGAGAAGGCCCGCGCCCGCTTCGCCGCCCTCGGCTTCCCGGCCCGGATCCGGCGCTTCAACCGCGGCGGGCGCGCCTTCGCCGCCGTCATCCTCGGCCCCTTCGCTTCCGAAGCCGAGATCGCGCCGGCCCTTGCCCGTGCCCGCAGCGAAGGTTTCGCCGACGCCCTTCCCCTGCGCTGAGCCTCCCAACAGCCCACGGCCACCCGCCGCCCGGCCCTTCCGGGCGTCTCCGACCGACATGCTTCCTGCAACAAATTCGCATTCCGAGGGTGCAAATCCGGCGCGTCTTCCTATATGAGGCAGCCAGGCGACGGGGCCGAGCGCCCGGAAGCGCCGACATCACCGACAGGAGGGCACCATGCAGGAGACGGCCATCGCCGAAACCTCCCCGACCCGCTTCGGCATCTCGCCCGAGCTGATCGAGAGCATCCGCGCGGCCATCGAGGCCGGGGACCGGGAGAAGGTGGCGGAGCTCGTCGCCCCGCTCCACGAAGCCGACATCGCCGACATCATCGAGCAGATCTCGCCGGCCGAGCGGCGCGCCCTGATCACGCTCCATCCCGAGATCGTCGAGGGGGAAGTGCTGCCGGAGCTCGACGAGGATCTGCGCGAGGAGATCATCGGGTATCTGCCGCGCAAGGTCTTGGTGGAGACCATGCGCGAGCTCGAGACCGACGATGTCATCGACATCGTCGAGGATCTCGAGGAGGAGCAGAAGGACGAGATCCTCGAGGTGCTCGAGGACAGCGACCGGGTCGCCGTCGAACAGGCGCTGGAATATCCCGAAGGCACCGCCGCGCGGCTCATGCAGCGCGAAATGGTCACCATGCCGGCCCACTGGACGGTGGGCCGGGCGATCGACCATCTGCGCGCCGCCGAGGAGCTGCCGGAGGAGTTCTATCACGTCATCCTCGTCGATCCGCGCCACCATCCGGTCGGCATCGTGCCCCTCGGGCGGCTGCTCGCCTCGAAGCGGGACGTGAAGCTCGCCGACATCACCGACGACAACTTCCACCCGATCCCCGCCGAGATGCCGCAGGAGGACGTGGCCTATCTCTACAACCAGTATCACCTCATCACCACGCCGGTGGTGGACGGGGCCGGCAGGCTGATCGGCGTCATCACCATCGACGATGCCATGGAAGTGCTCGACGAGGAGGCGGCCGAGGACATGCTCCGCCTTGCCGGTGTCGGCGACGAGAGCATCTCCGACACCATCTCCGACATCGTCCGCGACCGTTTCACCTGGCTTTTCGTCAACCTCGTCACGGCGATATTGGCCTCGATCGTGATTTCCTGGTTTTCCGACACGATCGATGCCTATGTCGCCCTTGCGGTGCTGATGCCGATCGTCGCCTCGATGGGCGGCAATGCCGGCACCCAGTCGATGACGGTGGCGGTGCGCGGCATCGCCACCAAGGACATCACCCCTTCGAACGCCTGGCGGGTCATCCGGCGCGAGGTGATGGTGGGTCTTCTCAACGGCCTGGCCTTCGCCCTCGTCATGGGGCTCGTCAGCTGGTGGTGGTTCGACGAACCGATGCTCGGCGTGGTGATCGCCATCGCCATGGTGCTGACGCTGGTGGCGGCGGCGGTGGGTGGCATCGTCATCCCGCTGGTGCTGGCCAGGTTCGGCATCGACCCGGCGGTGGCCTCGGGGCCCTTCGTCACCACCGTGACCGACATCGTCAGCTTCTTCACCTTTCTCAGCATCGCCTCGGCCCTGCTGCTGGGCGGCGACGCGGCCGGCTCTCCGGGAGGCTAGGGCCGGCCGGAAGGGCGGCCGACGCCCTTCGCGGGCGGCGCGGCAGGCGCCACGGCCCCCGCAAGCGCGGCGCGGCGGGGGTCGGAAGACGCGGGAGCGCCCGGGACGTGGCCGACGGGCGCATCGGCCGCGCCTTCGCGTCTCCGCGCACAAGCCGCGCTCCGAAGTGCCGTCCCCTCCCCGGGAAGGGACACCCGTCGCCCCGCAAGAGCCGATCATGCCGCACGGAGACGGGAGCTTCCTTCGCACGGCGCGAGACGGCCGAAGCGGTCAGAGCGGCCGGATGCCCGGTCCGGCAGCCCGTGCCAGCGCCTCGGCCCGGGCCACCTGCGCCTCGAGGCGGGCGATCTCGGCGCGGATGCCGTCGGCGATGAGGGCGGCGAGACGGTTGTCCCGTTCCGACAACCGGTCGTCGGCATGACGCACGAGATAGAAATGCCGCTCGAGAGCGATCTCGGCGGGCAGAATCCGCCTCAGGCGGGGAAAACAGGGCAGTGCGAAATCATGGGCGATGCCGATCCCGCCGCCTTCGCTCAACCAGGCCAGCTGGACCGGCACCGAATTCGAGGCGAGATCGGGGCGGATGTCGGGGCCGATCACGTCGAGATAATCCAGCTCGCGGTCGAAGATCATGTCGGGGATGTAGCCCACCACCCGGTGACCGGCGAGATCGGCACGGCTCTCGATCGGCCCGTGGGTGGCCAGCCATTCCTCGGAGGCGACGAGATGGAGATGATAGGGAGTGATCTTCTGCACCACCAGCCGGCCCGCCTCGGGCGGCGAGACGGTTATCGCCATGTCGGCCTCGCGCCGCGAGAGGTTGAAGACCCGCGGCAGGGCGAGGATCTGGATGGTGAGGCCGGGGTTGGCCGCGGCGATGCGGCGGGTGATGCGCGGCAGCACGTAATTGGCGCAGCCATCGGGCGCCCCGATGCGGACCGTGCCCGTCAGCCCTTCCTCGCCGGCCCGCACCCCGGCCACCGCTCCTTCCATCGCCCGCTCCGCCGCCACCGCCCGGTCGAAGAGCCGCTCGCCCGCCTCGGTCAGCGCATAGCCCTGCTGCGAGCGCAGGAAGAGCCGCACCCCGAGCGCGCGTTCGAGCCGCGAGATCCGCCGGCCGACTGTGGCGGCATCGACCCGGAGCATCCGCCCGGCCCGGGCCAGGCTCTCGCCACGGGCGACGGCGAGGAACATCCGCAGATCGTCCCAGTTCATGGCGTCTCTCCTCGCTCCACAATGCCAGAAAACCCGCAACATTGCATTTCTGCAAGATGCGTTTGAGATTTTCGTTCTTCATTCGGCACAAATGCAGGGATAGGGTGGCGTCATGCACGAGGCGGCCGCGGCCGGGCAGGGGCGCCCGGCGGGCGGCGGCGGGAAAAGAGGCATGAACGACACGCCCGCGCTGCGGCGGGCCGAGGAAAGGGAGGATCCCATGCGCAAGATCGGACACTGGATCAACGGCGCCGAAGTGGCCGGCGGCTCGGGCCGCTTCGCCGATGTCTACAACCCGGCGACGGGCGAGGTGATCGCCCAGGTCGCCCTCGCCTCGAAGGCGGAGCTCGACGAGGCGGTGGCGAAGGCCGCCGAGGCCCAGCCCGCCTGGGCCGCGACCAACCCGCAGCGCCGCGCGCGGGTGCTGATGGAATTCATCCGCCTGCTCAACCGCGACATGGACAAGCTGGCCGAGGCGCTCTCGCGCGAGCACGGCAAGACCCTGCCCGACGCCCGCGGCGACGTGCAGCGCGGCCTCGAGGTGATCGAATTCGCCCTCGGCGCGCCCCATTTCCTCAAGGGCGAGTTCTCCGACAATGTCGGCCCCGGCATCGACATGTATTCCATGCGCCAGCCTCTCGGCGTGGTGGCCGGCATCACGCCCTTCAACTTCCCGGCGATGATCCCGATGTGGAAGATGGGGCCGGCGATCGCCGCGGGCAACGCCTTCATCCTCAAGCCCTCCGAACGCGACCCCTCGGTGCCGATGATGCTGGCCGAGCTCTTCAAGGAGGCCGGCCTGCCCGACGGTATCCTCCAGGTGGTCAACGGCGACAAGGAAGCCGTGGATGCCATTCTCGACAACGAAACCATCCAGGCGGTGGGCTTCGTCGGATCGACGCCGATCGCCCATTACGTCTATTCCCGCGCCGCCGCCGCCGGCAAGCGGGCCCAGTGCTTCGGCGGGGCCAAGAACCACATGATCGTCATGCCCGATGCCGACATGGACCAGGCGGCCGATGCGCTGGTGGGCGCGGGCTACGGCGCCGCCGGCGAACGCTGCATGGCGATCTCGGTGGCCGTTCCGGTCGGCGAGGAGACCGCCGAGCGGCTGATCGAGAAGCTGGTGCCGCGGATCGAGAAGCTGCGCGTCGGCCCCTACACCATGGGCGAGGATGTCGATTACGGCCCCCTCGTCACCCGCGAGGCCCAGCAGCGCGTGCTCGGCCTGATCGAGAAGGGGATCGAGGAAGGGGCGAAGCTGGTGGTGGACAATCGCGACTTCACCCTCCAGGGCTATGAAAACGGCTTCTGGGTCGGCCCCCATCTCTTCGATCACGTCACGCCCGACATGACGATCTACAAGACCGAGATCTTCGGCCCGGTGCTCTCGACGGTGCGCGCCGGTTCCTACGAGGAGGCGCTGAAGCTGGCGATGGACCACGAATACGGCAACGGCGTCGCCATCTTCACGCGCGACGGCGACACCGCCCGCGACTTCGCGTCGAGGGTGAATATCGGCATGGTCGGAATCAACGTGCCGATCCCGGTACCGCTGGCCTATCACACCTTCGGCGGCTGGAAACGCTCGGCCTTCGGCGATCTCAACCAGCACGGACCGGACAGCTTCCGCTTCTACACCCGCACCAAGACGGTGACCTCGCGCTGGCCCTCGGGGCTCAAGGAAGGCGGCGAGTTCCACTTCCGGCAGATGGACTGAGCGCCTCGCCCTTCCCGGCCACCCGCCGGCCCATGCATGGGCCCCGCCCCGTTCCTCCCCGGGGCGGGGCCCGTTCCGTCGTGGTCGTGCCTGCGGGGCAGGAGACATGCCCTCCCCGCGGCACCTTCCCGTGCCGGAACGGAAATCATGTCGCGCATGCACGCGAATCCTTGACGGGCAGCGGCAGATCCCTAGGCTTGCCCCGAATCGGACGTTGCGTCAGTCGGAAAAGTGGTCATGCCGGCATGTCATCGGGTGTTCCCCGAAAACGATCTTTTCGTGCTCCGCTTCAGCGGCCATGTGACCGATGAGGAATATGCCGCCGTCATCGAGGCGGTGCTGGCCGACCCGGCCCACAGGATCGGCATGCGGCAGCTCGTGGATCTGAGCGCCCTCGCCTCCTTCCGGCCCGATCCGGTGGCGCTGATGAAGATCGAGGCCGCCATGCTCGACATTCTCGCCCGCGGCCCCGGAGAGCAGATGGTGGTGGCCATCGCTCCCCATCCGCCGGCTCTGAAGGCCATCGAGATGGTGCGCCGCTCCTGGGACGGGCTCGATCAGCCGCTCTTCTTCCGCCTCGCCCTCGATGCGGCCCAGGCCGCGCTCTTTCTCGGCCTCGAGACGGCCACGATAGCCCGGGCGCTCCGGGAAACCGCTGCCGACGAGGGCAGGCTTCACGACTGAACCGCAACCCCTTCCCGGCGCTCCCGCCCACCTTCCCTGCCAAGCCTCACGAGAGAGGAAACATGCCGATCGCCTTCGACATCGACCGCCGCCACAACCTCGTCTTCGAAGCCCATGCCGGCCGGGTGACGCTCGAGGAATACGCCCGGCGAACCACCGGCATCGTCTCCCATCCCGACTATTATCCCGGCATCCGCTTTCTCTCCGACCTCACGGCCATGACCGGTTTCGAGAACGATCCCGTCGGCCTGATGGCGCTCCAGGCGCGGCTGGCGGAGGTGCTGGCGCCGGTGACGCAGGACATCTTCTCGGTCGTCATCGCCCCCCACCCGGTGGCGCAGAAGGCGCTGGGGATGATCCGGGGGTCCTGGGAAAGGCAGAGGATTCCGGTGGTCTATCGCCTCGTCGCCGATGCGGACATGGCTGCCGATCTCCTCGCCCTGCCGCCGGCGCTCGTGCATGACCGGCTCGACGCCCTTCACCGGCGCCTGACGCCGCCCGCCGAGGAGGGAGAGGACCGGCTGCCGCGCACGGGCTGAGCGGCGGAAATGCGCTGCCCCGATGCGGGGCGGGTGCGGGCGCGGGACGCGGATACGAAGGACAGGCGGCCTGCCGGCTTTCCCGAGGCAGGCATCGCCGGAAACGGGCACCACAACCGGACCCTCTCGCAAGCGGAACAGGCTGCGGGCAGGGGCTGTCGCGGCCGGGGAGTTTCGACCGACATCCCGCGACCGGAGCCGAAACCGGGGCCGGGGGAGAACGCCTGCCGCGTCCTTCGTGCCACGGCCCGATCCCTCGTTCGCCGATCTCGCGGGGGCAAGACGGGGCAGGATGCGGCTTCTCCGGGAGCGACCGTCGGAGATCTTGCCTCTCGCGCGGCATCCCGGCAGGGTAAGGCGGTGCCGCCATCCGCGCCCCGGCCATCGCCCCGTTCCGATCTGTCCGCTTCGCGAGTTCGCCATGCCCGCCTGTTTTCGCATCTTTCCCGAGCACGGCGTTGTCGTCTTCCGCTATTGGGGAGACGCCCGCCTGAGCGATTACGAAGACATGATCCGCACCTTCCCCGAGAACCCCGATTTCAGCCTGGCGCTCAAGCACCTGGTCGATCTCGGCGCGCTCGAGCGCTTCGAACGCAACCCGCTCAAGCTGATGCTGCTGCAGGCGCGGATTGCCGAACACACCGCAAGAGCGCCTTCGGAGATCCTGTCGGTAATGCTCGCTCCGACCGAGATCGGTCGCAAGGCGGCGCGGCTGGTCAAGGCGTCCTGGGACCGGCTCGACAGTGGCGTGGTGCGCCGGGTGGTGAGCCGCATCGACGAGGCCGCCCTGCTCCTCGGCATCGACGAGGCGGATGTGCGGGCGATGCTGGCGCAAACGCGCCTCGGCGCCACGGGCGGCGAGCAGCGCGGATGAACCCGCCCGGCAGCGCCCGGCACCCCGCCTCCCCGCCCGGGCGCCGCTTCCCGCTCGCGCACCGCCTGCGACCCATTGTCCCGCAGCGGAGCGACCCGGGGCGGACGATGCCGAAATGCTTGACGAAAAGGGCAACAGCGCGTCTTCTGATCGGAACATTCCCGATCCCTCACCGCGAAGAAAGACACGCCCCTTGTCCCTGCCCCACCCCGATTTCACCCTCGGCCTCGAAGAAGAATACCTCCTCGTCGATCTCGACACGCTCGATCTGGCCCCGGCCCCCGAAGCGCTGATGCGCGAGGCGGAGGCGGCGCTCGCCGATCAGGTCAGCCCCGAATTCCTCCAGTGCCAGATCGAGGTCGGCACCCGCGTGAGCGCCGACATCGCCGCCGCCCGCGAAGATCTGCGGCGGCTGCGCAGCACGCTCGCCCGCATCGCCCGGCGCCACAACCTCGCCCCGATCGCCGCCTCCTGTCACCCCTTCGCCCGCTGGGAGGAGCAGAAGCACACGCCGAAGGAACGTTATGACAGCCTCGCCCGCGATCTGGCCGGGGTGGTGCGACGGATGCTGATCTGCGGCATGCACACCCATGTCGGCATCGGCCATGACGAGCTCAGGATCGACCTGCTGTCGCAATTTCCCTATTTCCTGCCCCACCTCCTCGCCCTCTCCTGCTCCTCCCCCTTCTGGCGCGGACACGACACCGGCCTGCAATCCTATCGGCTGACGATCTTCGACAACCTGCCGCGCACGGGGCTGCCGCCGCGCTTCGCTTCCTGGTCCGAATACGAACGCTCGATCGAGATCCTCATCGCCAACGGCATCATCGAGGACAGCTCGAAGATCTGGTGGGACGTGCGCCCCTCCGCCCGCTTCCCGACCCTCGAGAGCCGGATCTGCGACGTTTCCCCCCGGCTCGAGGACGCGCTTGCCATCGCCGCCCTCACCCAGGCGGTCATGCGGATGCTGTGGCGGTTGAGGATGAGCAACCAGCGCTGGCGGATCTATGACCGCTTCCTCGTCGGCGAGAACCGCTGGCGCGCCCAGCGCTACGGCCCCGCCGAGGGGCTGATCGACTTCGCCAAGGGCGAGATCGTCCCCTACGGGGAACTTATCGACGAGCTGATCGCCCTCGTCGGCGAAGACGCCGAGGTTCTGGGCTGCATCGACGAGATCGAGCACGCCCGTTCGATCGTCGCCCGCGGCACCTCGGCCATGCGCCAGCGCGCGGTGCGCGATGCGGCCATCGCTCTCGGCGACAGCGAGGAGGAGGCGCTGCGCAAGGTGGTCCTGCATCTGATCGAGGAATTCGAAGCCGATCTTTGAGCCGATCTTCGAGTCGCCCTTCCCGCGCCGGGCCGGTTCAGCGGTCCGACGAAGGCCCTTCGCCGATCGGCTCCGCGCTCGGCCCCGCAGCGGAGGCGGCGGAAGAGGCGCACCGCGGCCCTCCGCCCTGCCCCCGGGGACGGGCCGGCTCGGCGCCGCCCTTTCCGGCGAGACGGGCGAAGCGGCGGGCCTGGGCCTCGGTCCAGCGCACCTTGAGCACCGGCCCCGCCTTCCCGAAGCGCTCCTCCTCGACCACGCCCTGGGCATGAAGCCAGGCGCGGCGGGCGCCGTCGCCGTGATCGAGACGGATTTCCGCCTCCCGCATGTCGCGCGCGAGGGCGGCGTCGATCGCCGCCGTCACCGCCGCCATGCCTTCACCCGTCAGGGCCGAGATCGGCACGGCATTGCCGCGCCGGGCCGCGCGGTTCTCCACCTGCGCCCGTTCCTCGGGCGCGAGCCGGTCGATCTTGTTCCACAGCTCGATCACCGGCCGCCCGTCACCGGTGCCGATGCCGAGCTCGGCGAGGATCCGCTCCACATCCGCGGCCTGGGCTTCGCTCTCGGGGTGGGAAATGTCGCGCACATGGAGAATGACATCGGCCTCGGTCACTTCCTCGAGCGTGGCGCGGAAGGCGGCAACGAGTTCATGGGGCAGATCGGAGATGAAGCCGACCGTGTCCGACAGGATCACCTCGCGGGCGCTGCCGCCCTCCCGCGGCAGCCGCACCGCCCGCATGGTCGGATCGAGGGTGGCGAAGAGCATGTCCTCGGCCGCCACCTCGGCCCCGGTCAGCCGGTTGAACAGGGTGGACTTGCCGGCGTTGGTGTAGCCGACGAGAGCGACGATCGGCCACGGCACCTTGCGCCGCGCCACACGGTGGAGCGTGCGCGTGCGCCGCACCTTGCCGAGCTGGCGGCGAATGCGGGTGATCGCCTCCCTGAGCGCGCGCCGGTCGGCCTCGATCTGGGTCTCCCCCGGTCCGCCGACGAAGCCGAGCCCGCCCCTCTGGCGCTCGAGATGGGTCCAGGAACGCACGAGCCGGGTCTTCTGGTATTCGAGCGCCGCAAGCTCGACCTGGAGCACCCCTTCGCGGGTGCGGGCCCGGTCGGCGAAGATCTCGAGGATGAGGCCGGTGCGATCGAGGAGCTTGACCTGCCATTCCCGTTCGAGATTGCGCTGCTGGATCGGAGACACCGGCCCGTCGATCAGCACCAGATCGACCTCCTCCTCGGCCAGACGCCTGCCGATGCGATCGAGCGTGCCCCGCCCGAAGAGATGGCCCGGCCGGATGCGCGCCAGCCGCACGATCTCGGCACCCGCCACCGCAAGCCCGAGCGCCTCGGCAAGGCCGATCGCTTCCCTGAGCGCGCTCTCGGGCATGCGCCGCCGCCCGCTCTCCTCGCCTGCCTCGCCGGCGGAGCCCTCCTTCGGGCGGAGTTTCAGATGCGGGTGGATCACCCAGGCGCGGGTGGGCTTCTCGACACGCTCGATCATGCGCGCCCGCCCTTCGCCACGCCCGCCCCGGAGCGCCCCGGCCTCGCCTTGCGCCGGGCCGAACCGCCCCGCGATCCTGCTGGAAGCAGTTTCAGTCTTCGTCCTCCGGCTCATAGAGCTTGACGGGTTGCGACGGCATCACGGTCGAGATCGCATGCTTGTAGACCAGCTGGCTCTGACCGTCACGGCGCAGGAGCACGCAGAAATTGTCGAACCAGGTGATCATGCCCTGGAGCTTGACGCCGTTGATCAGGAAGATGGTGACGGGAACCTTGCTCTTGCGGACCTGGTTGAGAAACGTGTCCTGCAGGTTCTGCTTGTCAGATGCCATGTTCGCGCCCTTGTCCTGTTGTTATCGTGTTGTTGTCGTTGCGGCTGAGGCGGGTGGCCGCTTCCGGCGCCCCGGAAGGCCCGGCCGATGATGCCCGCACGGCCCTCCCCGCGCACCTGCCTCTTCAATATGGCGCTTTCGGCGGGTGATTCAAACCCTTCGGCGGCGGATCACGGCCATTTCATGCCATGCTGCGCGCCGCGGGCATCATTTCCAGTCGTCCCGCAGAAGCAGGACCACGAGGGCGAGGATCTCGAGCCGGCCGGCGATCATGCCGAGGGAAAGCAGGGCGCGCACCGGCACCGGCAGCGCCCCCCAGTCGATCCCGCCGTTGACGAGCCCGGCCAGGGGGCCGGTGGTGGTGAGGGCGCTCATCGCCAGCGGAAAGGCGGTGTCGAACCCCAGCCCGCTCGCGCCGAGGCCGAGCACCAGCAGCGCCAGCGTCACGAGAAACAGCATGAAGACGAGCCAGGCGAAGCCCGCCGAGCCGTGCGGATCATCGGGGCACCGGCCGACCGCCGCCATGTAATGGGGATGGATCATCCGGTCGCGCTCGCGCAGCACATGGCGCAGGAGCGCGTGCACCCTGAGGAGCTTGAGCCCGCCGGCCGTGGTCGCCACCCCGCCCCCCACCATCGCCAGCGCGAGAAGCACCAGCCCCGGCGCCTTCATCCCCGACCAGACCACCACCTCTCCCCAGCCCTGGCTGGTGAAGCCGGCGGTGGTGAGGAAGGAAAGGGCGGTGAAGAACCCGCTCCACAGCAGCGCCAGCCAGTCGAGCGGGGTGCGCCAGTAGAGATCGGCGCTCTCCCACCAGTGCCGCAGGAACAGGAGCCCGGCGGCAAGAAGAACGAGCGCGAGTGCCAGACGGATCTCGGGATCGGCCCGGTGGCCGCCGGCAAGGCGGCGCCTGTAGCCCGCAAGGGGCCGGTAGAACCAGCGGCTCACCGCCGGCAGCAGGAAGAGGGCCACCAGCGCCTCGCCGCCCCAGCCGCCGGCGGAGATCGTCGGCGGGGCCGCGAGATTCGCCCCGGGCAGGAGAATGCCCGAGGTGGAGAGCGTCGCCATCGCCGCCAGCGCCCCCTCGAGCGGCGCGGCACCGAGAAGAATGAGCCCGAGCCAGAGCGCCCCCGTGAGCGCGCACCAGACCGGCAGGAGCCGGCCCGTCACCCGCATCAGCCGCCAGGAGGCTTCGCTGCCGTTGGCGCCGCGGGCGCGGCGGTGGCGCAACCCGTCGCCGTCGATGCCCAGAAGATCGAGCGGCCCGAGGATCGCCAGCGCCGCCACCCATTGCAGGAAGCCCCCCATCCAGGCGACGAGCCCGGCCCAGAGAAACAGCGTCGGCACATGCGCGGCGAGGCGGCCGCTTTCGGGATGGTGGGCGAGGCTGGCGGCCAGCTGCCCGGCGCCGGTGGTCGTCAGCGCCTCGACCATCATCGCGCTGGCCTCGAGCCAGGTGCCGCCCGGGATCAGCTGGAGGACCGGCAGCGCCAGAAGCGGCGGGGCGACGAAATGGATGCCGACAAGGGCCGCCAGCTGCGAGAGCGCCGCATCGCGCGGCGTGCGGTCGCGGGTCAGGATCGCCACCAGGGAGAGAAGGGCGAAGAGCACGAGCCCGTTCTCGGCGAAGGCCCGCATCGCCGGCCAGTCGCCGCGCAAGGCGGCATGGGCGGCCGGGATCAGCATCGCCAGCGCACCGATCGCCGGCAGGATCACGAGCAGCGGCAGGCGCAGAAGCAGCGACGTCATGCCCGGCCCGCCTCCATCAGAAGAACGAGGCCGAGGCGCGCAGGAGCTCGTCGAGCTGCGGCACGTCCGCCGCGAGGGCGAAGATCACGATCACGTCGCCTTCCTCGAGCCTGAGGTCGCCGCGCGGGATCAGGATCGTTTCCTGCTTGCGCACCGCCCCGATCCGCACGCCCTCGGGCAGGTCGAGCTCGCGCACCGGCTTGCCGGTCCAGGCCTGCCCCGGAAGAATCTCGGCCTCGATCACCTCCGCCTCGCCGTCTCCGAGGGAATAGACCCCGTGGATCCGGCCGTGGCGCACATGGCGCAGGATCGAGGAGACGGTGGAGGCCCGGGGGTCGATCACGGCATCGATGTCGAGCGGGTGAATCAGCGAGGCCAAGGTCGGATCGTTGACGAGGCTGACGGTCATCGCCGCCCCGAGCGCCTTGACCCGCACCCCGGCCAGAAGGTTGGTCTTGTCGTCGTCGGTGAGCGCCAGCACCGCGTCGGCCCGGTCGGCCCCGGCCTCGTGCAGGATGTCGAGATCGAGCCCGTCGCCGTTGAGGACCACGGTGCGCTCGAGGCTCTCGGCCGCTTCCTCGGCCCGTTTCGCGTTGCGCTCGATCAGCCGGATACGGTAATGGCCGCGGTTCTCGAGCTCACGGGCGACGAGCAGGCCGACATTGCCGCCGCCGATGATGACCACGCGTTCGCGCCGCTCGGTCGCCTTGCCGAAAAGCTCGAGCGTGCGGCGCAGATCGTCGCGATGGGCGAAAAGGTATATCTCGTCGCCGACGAAGAGCTGGTCCTCGGGCTGGGCGATCCTGAGCCGCCCTTCCCGGCGAATGGCGACCACGAGCGCACGCAGATCGGAAAAGAGGTCGGTGAGCTGCTTGAGCGGGGTTTCGACCAGCGGGCAGTCCTCGTCGAGCCGGAGACCGACGAGGGCGAGCCGGCCGCCGAGAAAATGCTGGATGTCGAAGGCCGAGGGAGCACCGAGGCGCTCGAGGGCTGCCGTCGCCACTTCGCGCTCGGGCGAGATGATGACGTCGATCGGCAGATGATTGACGCTGAAGAGCTCATTCCAGCGCGGCTCGAGATAGGCCTGGGCGCGGATGCGGGCGATCCGGCGCGAGATGCCGAAGAGCGAATGGGCCACCTGGCAGGTGACCATGTTGACCTCGTCCGAATGGGTGGCGGCGATCAGGAGATCGGCATCGGCCGCGCCCGCGTCCCGCAGCACGTCGGGATAGGAGGCGAAACCGGTGATGGCATTGACGTCGAGGGTTTCGGCCGCGCGGCGCACGAGGGCCGGATCGCGATCGATCAGGGTGATCTCGACATTCTGTTCGCGTGCCAGATGACGGGCGATCTGCCAGCCGACCTGCCCTGCGCCGCAGATGATGATCTTCATGTCCCGTCCCGTTCGCTCGCCCGTTCGCCCGAATGCGCCGCACCCTCGGCAGCGGCGCGCGGCTTTTCGTTGCCAGGGTCCTTCGTTAGCAAAGCCCCCGGCAAAGGGAAAGCGCCGAGCACCGAAGACGAACGGCGGAACGGCGAGGGAAGCGGTGGGAAGGGGGGCGAAGGAGACCCGATCGAACGACAGGCAATGCGCCCCGGCCCGTGCCGGGCAACCCCGCGGCGGACAGGAGGGCTGGACAGGAGGGATGCGCCGGAAGTTTCGACGGCCGCGGATACGCAAGGTTCCCGGAACGGGCCCCGACGCCCTACCGGGGCCATGCGCTGCGTGACCCCACCGGCCGGCGGGCGGCGCCGGGCGACAACGGCCGGCAACGGTCGGCAACGTCTCCGAGGCGCCCCATCCGCTGCCGAAAACCGTTCACCCTCCCCGGCGCAGGGGCGCCAGCGGCACGGGGAGCGCCAGTCGCGCCCGTCGGGGAATGCGGCCTGGGCGTTCGGGCGGCCGTTCCCCCGCCGCAGCCGCGAGAGAGAAGGGCCGGACGCGGCGCAGGATCTCTCATGCGACAGCCGCATGTCGATGGCGGCGGGCACCTCCCCGTCGGGGGCAGGCTCCGGGCATCCGTTCCTCGTGCTCCGGTCGCCCTTGGGCGGTTGCCCGTCAGGCCCATCGCAAACCCCGGACAGGCGGCCGGCGGCCGGGCCGCACCCTGCACCGCCCCGGACGGGGAGGGATGCCTTCGCCCTGCGGGCCGGACGACGAGACAGGAGTTGCGCGGACACCGCGAAGGGGGGCGCTTCACCGCTCGCGACGGAAGGCACCACCACCTGGCGGAACACCGATGCCGCCCCGTGTCGCGCCCTTATCGGGCGGGGAACGGCGCGTATCCCCCGCTCAGCCGGCCCGCTTCGCCCGCGTCTCGGTCGCCTCACCCGCCTTCCGGTCCACCGAGATGCCGAGCTGCTTCAGCTTGCGGTGGAGCGCGGAACGTTCCATGCCCACAGCCTGGGCGGTGCGCGAGATATTGCCGCCGAACCGGCGGATCTGCGCCTCGAGATAGGCGCGTTCGAACAGCTCGCGGGCCTCGCGCATGCCGAGCCCCATCACCGCCGGGGGAATCTCGATCGTCTCCCCGGCCCCGCCCGTCTCCTCGCGGGGGATCTCTCCGGCGGCGATCTCGCCCGCCTCGGGGCCGAGGATCAGGATCCGCTCGACGACGTTGCGCAGCTGGCGGACATTGCCGGGCCAGTCCATGGCCTGGAGGGCCGCGGCGGCCGCATCCGAGAGCGGACGGGCCGGAAGCCCCTGTTCGCGGGCCAGCTCGTCGATGAAATGGCGCGCCAGAAGCGGGATGTCCTCGCGCCGCGCCGCCAGCGGCGGAATCCGGATCGGCACCACGGCGAGCCGGTGATAGAGATCGGCCCGCAGCCGCCCGGCGGCGATCGCCGCCTCGGGATCCCGGGCGGTGGCCGAGATCACCCGCACATCGACCCGCACATGGCTGCTGCCGCCGATCCGCTGGAAACTCCCTCCCGAGAGCACCCGCACCAGCCGCCCCTGCACCGCCGGGGGCAACTCGGCCACCTCGTCGAGGAAAAGCGTCCCGCCATGGGCCGCCTCGATGAGCCCCGGCGTCACCTCCTCGCCGTTCTCGCGCCCGAAGAGCGCCTCCTCGGCCGCCCCCTCCTCCATGCCGCCGGCGCCGAAGCCGATGAAGGGGCCGCCGGCACGGCCGCTCAGCGCGTGCAGCTGCCGCGCGGCCACCTCCTTGCCGACGCCGGGCGGGCCGAGGAACATCACGCGGGCATTGGTCGGGGCGACGCGGGCGATCTCCTGCCGGAGCGCCTTCATCGCCGGGCTCTCGCCGATGAGCCGCGCCACCTTCTTCTGCTGACGGCGCAGGGCGGCGTTCTCGCGCCTGAGCCGCCCGGCCTCGAGCGCCCGGGCGATGACCACCAGCAGCTGGTCGATGTTGAAGGGCTTCTCGATGAAGTCGTAGGCCCCCTGACGGATGGCCGCGACCGCCAGCTCGATATTGCCGTGACCCGAGATGATCACCACCGGCAGATCGGGGTTGTCGCGCTTGACGGTCCTGAGGATCTCGATGCCGTCCATGCGGCTGCCCTTGAGCCAGATGTCGAGCACGACGAGATCGGGCAGATCCCGGTCGATCTCGCCGAGGCACTCGTCGGCATCGGCGGCCAGGCGAACCTCGTAGCCCTCGTCCCGCAGGATCTCGCCCACGAGTTCGCGAATGTCGCGTTCGTCATCGACGATCAGGATTCCGCCCATCGGCTCAGGCTCCCTTTTCTCCCGCTCGGTCATCGCCCCGGCCGGTCGCCGCTCCGTCCTGCCCCGGCGCCGCCACATCGCCCGGATCGAGAAGCACGGCCCGCGGCAGGCGAATCCGCACCAGCGCCCCGCGATGGCCATCCTCCGTGAAGGGCGGCGCGTCCTCGAGGGCGAGAGTGCCGCCATGCTCCTCGACGATCTTGCGGACGATGGCAAGGCCGAGCCCGGTGCCCTTCTCGCGAGTGGTCACATAGGGTTCGAACAGCGCGCCGCGATCCTCCGGCAGGCCGATGCCGTTGTCGGCGATGGTGATCTCGATCCCTTCCGCACCCTTCTCGATGCCGATGCGGATCTCGCCCTGCGGCGCGTCCGGGTCGCGGCCGTGACGGGCGGTGATGGCCTCGCCGGCATTCTTGATGAGGTTGGTGACCGCCTGGGTCATCATCCCCGGATCGACCAGCGCCATGACGGGCGCGGCGGGCAGCTCGCTGCAGATGGCGACATCGGGCATGGCGTTCTTCTGCAGAAGGAGCGCGTCCTTGACGATCCGCACCAGATCGGCCGGGCGCGGCTGGGGCCGCGGCATGCGGGCGAAGCGGGAGAACTCGTCCACGATCCGCCGCAGATCCTCGGTCTGGCGGATGATGACGCTGGTGTATTGCTCGAGCGCGTCGGCTTCCTCGCCCGCCAGGGGGCGAAACTTGCGTCGCAGCGTTTCGACCGAGAGCTGGATCGGCGTCAGCGGATTCTTGATCTCGTGCGCGATGCGCCGGGCCACGTCGCCCCAGGCGGCCATGCGCTGGGCGGCGACAAGATCGGTCACGTCGTCGAAGGTGACGACATGGCCGGCAACGGCCCCGTCGGCCCCGCGGCGGGCGGTGATCCGCACCAGAAGCTGCTCGCGCCGACCGCCGCGCTCGAGCGCCAGTTCCTCGCGCAGCTCCTGCAAGGGGGCCTGCCGCACCCGCTGCCAGAGGGGAGCGAGCTCCGGGATCGCCGCCTCGACCTGCCGCCCCTGATCGGCGTCGGGGTCGAGGGCGAGAAGTCGCGCCGCCGCCGGGTTGACGAAGGCGATGCGCCCCTCGGCATCGACCCCCACCACGCCGGTGCTCACGCCCGAAAGCACGCTGTCGAAGAGCCGGCGGCGTTCCTCGGTCAGCCGGTTGGCGGCGACGAGGGCGTCGTGCTGGGCCTTGATCCGGCGCGTCATCTGGTTGAAGACCTCGCCGAGCATGGCGATCTCGTCATCGCCGCCCTCCTGCGGCACGCGCACGGTGAGATCGCCCTGCCCCACCCGCTCGGCCGCCTCGGCGAGCCGCCCCACCGGCCGCGCGAGCCGCTCGGCGAACCACAGGCCGAGCCAGACCGCCGCCATCACCAGAAGGACGGCAAAGGAGAGGTAGATCAGGGCGAACTCGAACAGGAGCCGCCCGCGGTCGCGCTCGAGCTGCTGATAGAAGCGCACCGTGTCGCGGGTTTCGTCGAGCAGGCCGAGGAGGTTCCCGTCCACCCTGCGGGTGACATAGAGATAGCGGTCGAGATAGCCTTCGAGGGGCAGCAGGGCCCGAAACTCGTCATTGGGCCAGTCGCGGATGAGGGCGAGCCCCGTGCGGTCGGCCCGGTCGAAATCCGCGGCGGCGGGCCGCTCGTAGTCGAAGAGATAGCTGCGTTCCCCCCGGGCCCGTATCGTGCCGGCCCGGTCGATGATGTAGGCTTCCTTGAGTCCGCGCTGGATCTGCTTCTGGGCCGCGGCAAAGGCCTCGCGCAGCTCGGCATCGGTGAGAAAGCCGCGCTCGCGCTTGAGGCGCTCGAGAAAGGCGGCCAGGGCCTTCGCGTCGGCCTCGAGATCGCGGGCATGTTCCTTCTCGTAGGTTTCCGCGCCCCGCAGCGCGGCGGCCAGCACCTGCTGCACCCGGTCGGAGAACCAGCTTTCGAGACCGAAATTGATCGTCAGCGTGGCAAAGACCGCGACCAGCACCGTCGGCACGAGGGCGATCAGGGTGAAGGCCAGGGTCAGCCGGGCCTGGAGCCGCGCCCCGGCCGAACGGACCCGCCGCGCCGCCATCAGGCGCATCAGGCGGCGAATGACGAGGGCGGCGACCACCAGCACATAGACGAGATCGGCAAGGAGTATGCCGCGCAGATAGGGCGATGTCGGCCCCTCCTCGAAGACGTTGACGACGAGCAGCGTCGCCAGCGCGAGGAGCGGGCCGAGAATGACGAGAAGCAGCCCCAGCGCCGGGCCGAACCGCCCCGGCCGGGCCGGGAGCGCGGCGGGGGTGCTCCGGGCGATGGACGACAACCGCTCGGCGCCAGAGTCGGCTTTCGAAGTCATCTCTCGTGCGATCCTGCCCTGGTTTCTCTCGACCATCATCCGCCGGAAGGGCCGACGGCCCCTCCTGCGCCGCCCGGTTGCCCGCCCTGTGTGATGCAACAATGCCACAGTCGATCGGGCAGTTCCACCGTCGCGTGGTGCCGGGGTGCCGGGTGGCGGCGCGCGGCGGCCTTTCAACCGTGGCATGTCGGGCACACAGGGTGCAAGAGATGTTGCCGATCCGTCACATATGCGGTGTTTGCGGCGCTGCCGGCATGCGGGCACCGCCCGGAGCGGGAACGCCCTCTCCGCCGCTTCTTCCACCCTTGTGCATCCCGACCGGCGCGCCCCTCGCAGCGCTTCAGCGGGGGATGCCGAGATCGTTGAGCTTGCGCCGCAGCGTGTTGCGGTTGATGCCGAGGAGGGCGGCCGCCTTGAGCTGGTTGTGGCCGGTGGCCTCGAGTGCGAGGGTGAGCAGCGGCCGCTCGACCTCCGCGAGCACGCGCCCGAAGAGCCCCGCCGGCGGCAGACCGGGCGCATGACGGTTGAACTCGTCCCGCAGATGTTCGCGCACCGCCTCCGCCAGCGACCGCGACACGACCCGCCGCCCGCCCCCTTCGGCGCCCGGCTCGGCGGCCAGCGCGCCGTGGATCTCCTCGGCCCCCAGCGTGACCACCGAAGCCATCAGCGCCGCGCGGCGCAGCACGTTCTCGAGCTGCCGCAGATTGCCGGGCCATGCGTGGCGCTGAAGCAGCGTCATCCCCTCCGCATCCACCCCCTCGACCGGGTGGAAGCGGGCGCGGTTGCGCGCGAAGAAATCGGCGACGAGGGCGGGAATGTCCGAAAGCCGCTCGCGCAGGGGCGGCAGGGTGAGCGTGGCGGCCGCCAGGCGATAGAAGAGATCGGGCCGGATCCCCCCTTCCTCGCGCGGGGCGGCGAGCACGTCGAGCAGAACGGCGCTGGTGGCAAGCACGCGCACCCCTTCCCCCTCGGCCCGCTCGAGGAGCGCCAGGAGCCGCCGCTGTTCCCCGGGGCCGAAGCTCGCGACTTCCTCGACGAGGATGGTGCCTCCGCGGGCCCGGCCGAGCAGCTGCTCGATCGTCCCCGGACCTGCCAGCGTCTCGGCATCGGCCGTCACCAGCGTGCGGCTGCCCCGCGGGCCGAAATCGTGCAGCACATGGGCCACGCGGGTCTTGCCGGTGCCGCTCTCGCCGAGGATCAGCACCGCCTCGTCTCCCGGGATGAGCCGCGAAAGGGTGCGGAACACCGCCTGCATCGCCGGCGCGGTGCCGACGAGGGGGAGACGGTCGGGCTCGAGCGGCTCTTCCGCGAAGCGCGGCGAGGTCGGCGGGGGCGAATCGGACGCGGCCGCCGGCGCGGCGGCCGGCTCGGGCGCGGCCGGCGCGACGGGGGCGGCGGCCGGAGGCGCGGCAGGTGCGGGCCGGGAAGGCGCTTCGAATGCGGGCCGCGGGCGGCGCCGGGCGGCCTCGGCGGCCTCGAGCGCCCGGGCGACGGTCGCGAGCAGCTTCGGCAGATCGAAGGGCTTGGGCAGATACTCCCAGGCCTGGACCTCGGCGGCCTCGAGCGCCGTCATCACCGTGTTGCGGGCCGAAATCACGATCACCGGCATGTCGGGGCGCTTCTCGCGAATCGCCGGGACGAGCTCGATGCCGTTGCCGTCGGGCATCATCACGTCGGTGATGACCACATCACCGCGCCCCTCCTCGACCCAGCGCATCAGCATGGTGAGCGAGGAGGTGGCATGGACCCTGGCCCCGGCGCGGGTCAGCGCCTGGGTGAGCACCGTGCGGATGGCGCGGTCGTCATCGGCGACAAGAACAGTTCCTTCCATGAGGAAACCCTCATCCTGCAAATTCCCGTTCGGACCGGCGGACGGACCGCCGATCGCCAGTTCCCGCCGTTCCGGCCCTCGCCGCCGCCCCCTCAGCCATCGGCCCGGGGCAGCGAGACGCGAAAGACCGTCCGGCCGGGGCGGCTCTCGACCTCGATCGCCCCGTCATGGGCGGCGACGATCTTCGAGGCGAGGGCCAGACCGAGCCCCGACCCCGCCTCGCGGCCCGAAACGAAGGGCTCGAACACCCGATCGACGATCTCGGGGTTGATGCCGGGGCCGTTGTCGATCACCTCGACATGGATCGGCAGCACCAGCCGGCGCCCGTCGCCACCGGGCACGATGAGCTGCCGCTCGTAATAGCTCCGCAGACGGATCCGCGCCTCGCGGGGCGGCGCGGCTTCGGCGGCGTTGCGCACGAGGTTGGTGAAGACCTGCACCAGCTGTTCGTGATCGCCCAGCACCGGCGGCAGGGACGGGTCGTATTCGTCGCTGATCTCGACATGGGCGGCATAGGAGATCCGCGCGCTCCGGCGCACATGCTCGAGCACGTCGTGGATGTTGACCGGTTCGCGCTTCGGCGGGCGCAGGTCGCCGAACTCGTCCACCTGATCGACCAGATCCTGGATCCGCCGCACCTCGTCGAGAATGAGACGGGTGAGGCTGCGATCCTCGCCGTTGCCGCCGCCCATGGCCAGAAGCTGGGCCGCCCCCGAGATGCCGGCCAGGGGGTTGCGGATCTCGTGCGCCAGCATCGCCGCCATGCCGATGGCCGAGCGCGCGAGCGAACGGGCGGCCCGGGAGCGGTCGATCCGCTCGGCCACGTCGCGCGGGATCAGAACCACGGCGATCTCGCCGCGCTCCGGGTCGGGAGCGATGTGCATGTCGAGCGAGAGGGTCCGCCCCGAAGGAAGGCCGGCCTCGAGATCATGAAGCACGAGATCGCCCCCCTCGCGCCCGGCCCGGGCGAAGAGCGCCTCGAGCGGCGGATCGGTCGCGAGGCGCCGACCGAGCGGGCGCCCCCGAAGGCGCCCGCACGAGACGCCGAGCAGCTCCTCGGCCTTCGACGTCATCTCGATCACCCGCCCTTCGCCATCGACGAGACAGGCGGCCACCGGAAGGGTCGCCCAGCCGCGGGCGGCGGCGCCTTCCGCCTCGGCGCCCGTCTCTCGCGCGAGCCGCCCCGTCATGCCGCCGCCTCCCGCACCGGGCCGGACCGGACGGCGCCGGCGGCCGGGGCCCGATCACGGGGCACGGCATCGTCCAGCGCCTCGGCGATCAGCCGGCGGACCGCGGCCGGGTCGTCCTCGGTCAGGAGCCGCCTGCGCCAGCCGGCCCGCCCCGCCGCCTCGAGATACCAGCCCAGATGCTTGCGCACCGCGCGCCGACCGATCTGCGTTCCGTAATGGGCCAGCGCGGCGTCGTAATGGGTCAGCACGAGATCGACGAACTCCCGCCCCTGCGGGATCCGCGGCGCCGGGACGTTCCACAGATGATGGGCGACGAGCGCCGGCAGCCACGGGCGCCCCTGAGCGCCGCGGCCGATCATCACCCCGGCCGCCCCCGAGGCGGCAAGGGCCGCGCGGGCGCTCTCGGGCGAGGTGATGTCGCCATTGACGATCACCGGAATCGACACCGCCGCCACCACCCGCCGCACCGCCCACCAGTCGGCCCGCCCCTTGTAGAACTGGCAACGGGTGCGCCCATGAACGACGATCATCCGCACGCCGGCGGCCTCGGCACGACGGGCGATCTCGGGCGCGTTGATGCTGTCCGCATCCCAGCCGAGCCGCATCTTCACCGTCACCGGCACCGACACGGCAGCGACCACCGCCTCGATCAGCCGCAACCCGTGATCAGCCTCCCGCATCAGCGCCGCGCCCGAATAGCCGCCCACGACCTTCTTGGCCGGACAGCCCATGTTGATGTCGATCATCGGCGCACCCGCATCTTCCAGCATCCGCGCACTCTCGGCCATCCAGAAAGGGTCGCGCCCGGCGATCTGGACCGAGGTGCGCTCCCGCGCCCGGCCGATCGCCGCGCGGGCCCGCACCGCCGGCTTGGCCTGCACCATCTCCTGGCTCGCGACGAGCTCCGAGACCACGAGTCCGGCGCCGAAACCGGCGACGATGTCGCGGAAGGGCGCGTCGGTGATCCCGGCCATCGGCGCCAGGAAGGCCGGCGGAGCGAGGCGGCGGATGCCGAGATCGACCGTTCGCGGCGGCAATCGGGGGGAAATGCTCATGGCTCGAAGCTGCTCCCTTTTCGGGCAGGAGACAATGGCAGGGCGCGGCAAGCCGCCCCGGCCGGCGTTCTTCTGCCCGCTTTATGGGCACAACCCATCGTTATTGACTTCATAATATGCATTTCCTGCATCTAGGCCGCCAGGCGCCGCGCTGCAAGGAAGGATGCCGATGGGGTGGCCTGTTTGCCTATCGCGCGCTTTTGTTCGATATGGGGGGCGCACAATGTCGGCGAAAGAGGCCGGGTGATGGCGGAAAGAAAGGAAGCGCTGGTGGTGCTCGCGGCCGGGCGGGGCCGCCGCGCGGGCGGAGCGGTGCCGAAACAGTGTGCCGATCTCGGCGGTCGGCCGGTGCTCTCTCACGCGATCGACAGCCTCCTTTCCGCCTTCGGCCGGCCGGCACCGCGGCTCGTGCTCGTCATCCGCCCCGAAGACCGCGCCCGCCTCGAAGCGGCGGTGCTGCCGCACCTGCCCGCAGACATCGTTCCGCTGATCGTCGCGGGGGGGGCCGAGCGGGCGCTGTCGGTGAAGGCCGCGCTCGAGGCGCTGGCGGCGGAGCCCGTGCCGCCGACCCACGTCTTCATCCATGACGGGGCGCGTCCCTTCGTCAGCCGCGAGATGATCGCGGCGTTGCGGGCGGCCCTTCTGAAGGGGCCGGCCGCCGCCCCGGCCCTGCCGGTGACCGATGCGCTCTGGCGCGGCGAGAAAGGGCGCGTGGCGGCGAGCATGCCGCGCGCGGGGCTCTTCCGTGCCCAGACACCCCAGGCCTTCGTCTTCCCCGCCATCCTCGCCGCCCACCGCGCCCATGCCGACCCCATGGCGGCCGACGATGTGGCCGTCGCCCGCGCCCACGGCCTCGAGGTCGCCATCGTCCCGGGCGACGAGGACAACATCAAGATCACCCATCCGGCCGATTTCGTCCGTGCCGCCCGCATTCTCGCCGCGCGCGGGGACGGCGCGGCACAGGATCGCCCATCTCCTGGGGAGGAAACGCCCATGCGCCCCGCGCTGCGTCTTGGCCACGGCTTCGATGTCCACGCCTTCACCACGGGCGATCACGTGGTCCTCGGCGGCATCGCCATCCCCCACGAACGGGGCCTGGCCGGTCATTCCGATGCCGATGTCGTGCTCCACGCGCTGGCCGATGCCCTCTACGGCGCCCTGGCCGAGGGCGACATCGGCCGGCATTTCCCCCCTTCCGATCCGCGCTGGAAGGGGGCGGCCTCGGACGTCTTCCTCGAACACGCCGCCCGGCTCGCCCGCGAGCGCGGCCACGAGATCGCCAATCTCGACGTGACGGTGATCGCCGAGGCGCCGAAGATCGGCCCCCACGCCGCCGCCATGGCCGCACGCATCGCCGCGATCTGCGCCATCTCTCCCGAACAGGTCTCGGTCAAGGCCACCACGTCGGAAGGGCTCGGCTTCACCGGCCGGCGCGAGGGAATCGCCGCCATGGCGACCGCGCTACTGACGCGGCGCTGATCGCCGACATGCGGCAATCCGCCCCTCCCTCCGGCCCGCGCAACGCCCGTGTCGGCATCAACGCCCCCTTGCCGGTCGGCACCGGAGCCGCCATCAAGCACATCGAACCCGGAACCACCGACGGAAACGCCATGCCCCCTGCCCTCGCCCGCTTCATCGCCACCTTCGCACATCTCGGCCGGCTGCCGCTGGCGCCGGGCACATGGGGATCGGCCGGCGCCATTCCGCTGGCCTGGCTCCTGCACATGGCCGGCGGCTTTCCGCTGCTCGCCGCCGCAACGGTGGTGCTCTTCCTGCTCGGCTGGCGGGCCACCGCCATCGTCATCGACGAGAGCGAAGACAAGGACCCGTCGGAAGTGGTGGTGGACGAAGTCGTCGGCCAGTGGATCGCGCTCTTTCCGCTCTCGGCCGGGCTGTGGCACGCCGGAGTCGATCCGGTGATCTTCCCCTGGCCGGGCTGGGTCGGCGGCTTCGTGACCTTCCGCCTGTTCGACATCTGGAAGCCCTGGCCCGTGGGTTGGGCCGACCGGCGCGGCACCGCGCTCGGAGTGATGCTCGACGACGTGCTCGCGGGGCTCTGGGCCGCGCTCCTCGTCGGCATTGCCGGCGCCCTCGCCCACGGCATGATCTGACATCCCTCCCCCGGAAACGGCGCCCGTATCGGCTTGGCCGGCAGGCGAAGGAAAGGCAGAATGGCCCCGGCCCGGCCGATGCCCGGCCGGTTCGTCCGCCGGAGGAGATCCCATGTTCAGCAACGACATTCTCGACCTCGTGCGCCAGCTGCTCGGGCACTGCCGCGAAAGGGAGCTTCGCGTGGTGACGGCGGAAAGCTGCACCGGCGGGCTTCTCGCCGGAGCGATCACCGAGATTCCCGGAGCGTCGCAGGTCTTCGAGCGTGGCTTCGTCACCTACGCCAACAGCGCCAAGGAAGAACTGCTCGGCGTGCGGGCCGCCACCCTTGCCCGCCACGGGGCGGTTTCGGAAGAGACCGCGCGCGAGATGGCGCTGGGCGCCCTCGCCCGCTCCCGCGCCCACCTCGCCGTCGCGATCACCGGCATCGCCGGACCCGGCGGCTCGGAGCACAAGCCCGAAGGACGGGTATGCTTCGGCCATGCGCGGCGGCGCGGGCCCGATTCCCCTCTCGGCGAGGTTCCGGTGCTGACCGAAACCGTCGATTTCGGCCCGATCGGCCGATCGAACGTTCGCCTCGCGGCCCTCGGCCACGCCCTGCGGGCGCTCCTCGAGCAGGCGCGGGAGGCCTGACCACCCGGCCCGCGCCCGAAAAAGGGGCACCGATGCCCGCACAGGCGGCAGACAGCATCTGCTCAAAATCGGTGCATGACTGCCCTCTATGCGGGCATTGCGCCTGTTTTCTTCATGCCGTGCCCGTAAATAAGGCAGGGATGCCTTGACGGAGGGCAGGCCCGGGCGCTCCGAACCGTGCCATGATCGGCTGCCCTCCCGCGCCTCGGGCGTGGCGAGGCAGGCACTTCGGAAGATTTCGGAGAAAGGACGGGGAAATGGTCGGAGCTGATGTCGCGTGGATCCTGACGGCCACCGCGCTGGTTCTCCTCATGTCGCTGCCGGGGCTGGCGCTCTTCTATGGCGGTCTCGTGCGGGCGCGCAACGTGCTCAGCGTCTTCATGCATGTCTTCTCGCTCGCCGCGCTGATGAGCGTTCTCTGGCTCGCGGCGGGCTACTCCATCGCCTTCGGCACGGCCGATCCGTGGTGGGGCGGTCTCTCCAGGGCATTTCTTCTCGGAGCGACGCCCGAAAGCCTCTCCGGCACGCTGCCCGAGATCCTGTTCTTCGCCTTCCAGATGACCTTTGCCGTCATCACCCCGGCGCTGATCGTCGGCGCCTATGTCGAGCGGGTCGGCTATGGTTTCGTGCTGCTGTTCTCGTCGCTGTGGATGCTGCTCGTCTATGCGCCGGTCGCCCACTGGATCTGGGGCGGCGGCGCCCTTTCCGACGGCGGGATCTTCGGCACGGTCGGCACGAAGGACTTTGCCGGCGGCATCGTCGTCCACGAGACGGCCGGCATCGCCGCGCTGGTGGTGGCGATGCTGCTCGGGCCGCGGCACGAACGCAACGTGCCGCCCCACAATCCGGGCTACGTGATGATGGGGGCCGGGATGCTCTGGGTCGGCTGGTTCGGCTTCAACGGCGGCTCGGCGCTCGCGGCCGACGCCACCGCGGCCTCGGCGCTCGCCGTCACCCACATCTCGGCCGCCGCCGCCTCGCTCTCCTGGGCGCTGTGGGAGCGGGTCAAGCATGGCAAGGCCTCGATGGTCGGCCTCGTGACCGGCACCATCGCCGGACTGGCCTCGATCACCCCGGCCTCGGGTTATGTCGGCCCGGTGGCGGCTCTCGTCATCGGCCTTGTCGCCGGCGTGCTCTGCCAGGAAGCGGTGAACTTCGTGCGAGGCCGGCTGAAGATCGACGACACGCTCGACGTGTTCGCCGTTCATGGCGTCGGCGGCATCTTCGGAACGCTCATGATCGCCCTTCTCGGGGCCGGCAGCTGGACCGCCCAGATCGGGGCGCTCGTCAT
This sequence comes from Albidovulum sp., assembly GCA_026989275.1. Lineage (GTDB taxonomy): Bacteria > Pseudomonadota > Alphaproteobacteria > Rhodobacterales > Rhodobacteraceae > WFPA01. The sequence continues at coordinate 22,981 of JALSJQ010000045.1, read as the reverse complement.
CGTCGGTCTATTCACCTTTCTCGCCACCTGGATCATCGCCCGGATCAGCGGCCGGATCGTGCCGATGCGGGTCGATTCCGAGACCGAGATCGCCGGTCTCGACCTCGCGGTTCACGGCGAGCGGGGCTATGACCTGAATTCCTGAGCGGACCGGAATTCTCCGCATGGCGCGGCGGGCCGGGGTCTTCCCGACCCGCCGCTTCGCTTCGTGGCACGCCCCTCCCGCTCTTTCGGGCCGCTACCGAAGGCCGGATCCACAGGACGCATTCCCGGCCCCGATGCCCTTGTCGCCCCGCCCCCATGCGCTATAACCCGAGGCACGCTTACCGATGAAGGATGCATGACATGGCCAAGGACTGGTCGAGATCGAGCTGGCGGGCAAAGCCGCGGGTGCAGATGCCCGACTATCCCGACAAGGCGGCCCTCGAGCGGGTCGAGGCCGAGCTGCGCAGGCTGCCGCCCCTCGTCTTCGCCGGCGAGGCGCGACGGCTCAAGCGGCGCCTCGGCGAGGTGGCCGAAGGAAAGTCGTTCCTGCTGCAGGGCGGAGACTGCGCCGAAAGCTTCGCCGAGTTCAATGCCGATACCATTCGCGACACCTTCCGCGTCCTTCTCCAGATGGCGGTGGTGCTGACCTACGGCGCCAAGAAGCCGGTGGTGAAGGTCGGTCGCATCGCCGGGCAGTTCGCCAAGCCGCGTTCCTCCCCCACCGAGAAGATCGGCGACATGGAGCTGCCCTCCTATCGCGGCGACATCATCAACGACATCTCCCCGACCCCGGAGGCGCGCCGACCGGACCCGGAGCGGATGCTGAGGGCCTACACCCAGGCCGCCGCCTCGCTCAACCTGCTCAGGGCCTTCTCGACCGGCGGCTATGCCGACATCCACGAGGTGCATTCCTGGACGCTCGGCTTCACCGAAGGCCCCGAGGCCGAACGTTACCGCGCCATCGCCAACCGCATCTCGGATGCGCTCGAATTCATGTCGGCCGCCGGGGTCAACCCCGACACATCGACCAAGCTGCGGACGGTCGAGTTCTACACTTCCCACGAGGCGCTGCTGCTCGAATACGAGGAAGCGCTCTGCCGGATCGATTCGACCACCGGGCTGCCCATCGCCGGCTCGGGGCACATGCTGTGGATCGGCGACCGCACGCGCCAGCCCGACGGCGCCCATGTCGAGTTCTGCCGCGGCGTGCAGAACCCGATCGGCCTCAAATGCGGCCCCTCGATCACCGAGGACGAGCTTCTGAAGCTGATCGACATCCTCAACCCCGGGAACGAGCCCGGGCGGCTCACACTCATCACCCGCTTCGGGGCCGGCAAGGTCGGCGACCACCTGCCGCGGCTCATCCGCGCCGTCGAACGCGAAGGGCGGACGGTGGTCTGGTCTTGCGATCCGATGCATGGCAACACCATCAAGTCGGCCTCGGGCTTCAAGACCCGCCCCTTCGATGCGGTGCTGCGCGAGGTGCAGGAATTCTTCGCCATCCACCGCGCCGAGGGCACCTATCCCGGCGGGGTGCATTTCGAGATGACCGGCAAGGACGTCACCGAATGCACCGGCGGGGTGCGGGCGGTGAGCGAGGAGGATCTCTCGAGCCGCTATCACACCGCCTGCGACCCGCGGCTCAACGCCTCCCAGGCGCTGGAGCTGGCCTTCCTCGTCGCCGAGGAGCTCGGCAAGGACAACGGAAAAGCCCGCCTCGCCGTCTGAAGGCGGGACGCGGGGCCGCGACGGATCGGGCCGGGAACAGCGGCACGGGGCGCCCATCGGAAACACTCGCTTCCGACAGGGCCGGGGAGGCCCCTGCCGACACGCCTCCCCTTCAGCGACCTTTCCCGTTGTCCATCCCCTTCAGCCGCGCTTTCCGTTGTCCACCACGAGGCGCAGACGGGGAGCGGGCGCGCCGCCGGCGCGGCCCCAGTCGGCCCGGCGCTCGGCAGCGTGCCGGCGGGTGAGAGCCAGCGCCTCGGCCCTGAGCCGCGCACGGCGGAGGCGCTCGGCGACAGGGTCCGCGCCGACAAGGGAGGTGCGACCCGGCACCGCCCCGTCACCGATGTCGAAACCGGGAGCGGGCGGCGCCGCGAAGCCCGCGATCGGTGCGCTGCGCCAGCGCGGCGGCGCCGGGGGATGGCAGGCAATGATGCGCGTCGCCCGCCCCTTCTCGAGGGAGAAGCGCCGCGGCGACGCACCGATCTCGCCCTGCGTCACCAGACAGCCCAGCGCCCGATCGAAGACGCCGGTATCGCTCTGGACCGGCAGGAGGATCATCTGCGCCTCGAGACGCGGCTTGCCCTCCTCACGGGCCACCATCTCCAGATCGACGAAGGCCTCGGCCCCGAAAACCCGGTTCATCAGTGCCGCGACGCGGGGGCGCGCTTCGAGCGTGAAGAGCGAAAGCGGCGTCATTCCCCGCACTTCCATCCCCATCAACGTGCACAGGCCGAGTCCGGCGAGGCGGAAGCGGATGTTGCCGGGAGCTGCCGCCTCGAGCAGGAAGGCGTGCTCGAGCACGTCCTCGAAGGCGGCGGGGTCGATCTCGGAACGCGTCGGCGCCGGCCGGCCGGCCCGCAATTCTTCCCAGTAATCGAACAGTCGGCGGATCGCACGGCGCCCCATCGTCTCTCTCCCTCGCCTTCCGGTCATGGCCCGGCCTGTTGCGCGCAAGCTGCCGCAAAATGCTTAATCAAGTGTTAACGATGCCGACAATTTTTGCCGCCTTTTCCGAAAGACTGCGGGAAAGGGCCGTCGGCGGACCTGCCTTTCTCCGAGCGTACCGCGTTCATCCGCATGCCCCGGGGCGCGCCAACCTCTCGTCTTCGCATGTTCGGGAAGCGCAAGAGCGGTTCCTGTCGCCGGCAACATGCCCCGGGCCGCCCCCCGCCGACGCTCCCGCGCATGCCCGCATTCCGCATGCCCCTGCATGCCGCCGAAGGTGGCGGACCCCGGCCCTCCCTTGACCTCGCCGCCCCGATCGACAAGATGCGCCCGCCATCGGCAAGGGGCGGGCCATGCGTGCCCGGCTGCCCCGCCGATGCCAGTCAGGGGAGAAATGCCATGTCGGCCGAAACCGAGGCGCCCTGCCTCCACGACCGCCCCGGCGATCCGGCGCGCCGGGGGCTCCTCATCATCATTTCCTCGCCGTCGGGCGCCGGCAAGTCCACCCTCGCACGCCGGCTGATGGAATGGGATCCGGCGATCCGCTTCTCGGTCTCCGTCACCACCCGGCCGCCGCGGCCGGGGGAGGTTCACGGGGTCGATTACCATTTCATCGACCGGGCGACCTTCGCCCGCATGGCCGCGGACGGAGAACTGCTCGAACATGCCGAGGTCTTCGGCAATCATTACGGCACGCCGCGTGCCCAGGTGCTCGAGGCGATCGAGGAAGGGCGCGACATCCTGTTCGACATCGACTGGCAGGGCGGGCAGCAGATCCGCAATTCCGATCTGGCCGACGACGTGGTGTCGATCTTCATCCTGCCGCCCTCGATCGCCGCGCTCGAAGAGCGGCTGCGCGGCCGCGGACAGGACGCGGAGGAGGTGATCGTCCGCCGCATGGCCAAGGCCCATGAAGAGATCAGCCACTGGGCCGAATACGATTACGTTCTCGTCAATGACGATGTCGATTGCACCGCCGAGCGCCTCAGGGCCATCATCACCGCCGAGCGCTGGCGCCGGAGCCGCCGGCCGGGCCTCGTCGATCATGTGCGCCGGTTGATGCAGGAATTCGAATCCGGTTATCAACGGGGCTGACGAAAGCCCCGTCCGCCGGAACCTTCCGGGAGAACGCCCATGCCCCTTTATGCCCTCGACGGCATCGCCCCGACCCTGCCCGAGGACGGCGACGTCTGGATCGCCCCCGACGCCCATCTCATCGGCAAGGTGATCCTCGAGACCGGCGCCTCGGTCTGGTTCGGCTGCACGCTGCGCGGCGACAACGAACCGATTCGCATCGGCACCGGCACCAATGTGCAGGAAAACACCGTCATGCATACCGACATGGGCTTTCCGCTGACGGTGGGTGCCGGCTGCACCATCGGCCACAAGGCGATGCTGCACGGCTGCACCATTGCCGACAACGTGCTCGTCGGCATGGGGGCGATCATCCTCAACGGCGCGAAGATCGGCGAGAACTGCCTGATCGGCGCCGGCGCGCTGGTGACCGAAGGGAAGGAGATTCCACCGAATTCGCTGGTGCTCGGCGCGCCCGGGAAGGTGGTGCGCACGCTCGACGCCGCCGCCATCGAAGCCATCCGCGAATCGGCCCGCCATTATCGGGAAAACGCCCGCCGCTTCCGCACCGGCCTGGTGCGGGTGGGCTGAGGGCGCGGAGGCTCCGAAGCACGGGGCGGCCCCCGACGCGGGCAGGGCCGCCATCGCTTGCAGAGCGTGTCGGGGAACGCTCCGGTGCGACCCTCAATGCCCCATGATCATGCCCTCGAGAGCCTGCTTTTCCATCGCGAGCTCGTCGATCCGGGCCTTGACCACGTCGCCGATCGAGATCAGGCCGATCATGCGGCCCTCCTCCATCACCGGCAGATGACGGAAACGGCCTTCGGTCATCTTCCGCAGCACGCTGTCGGCATCCTCGTCGGGACGGGTGGTGCTGACCTTGCGCGTCATGATCTCGCCCACCGAACGCGCCAGGCAGGCACTGCCCTGCCGGCCGACCTCGCGCACGATGTCGCGCTCCGAGAGAATGCCGAGCGGCGTTGTTCCGTCTTCCGAGACCACCAGCGAACCGATCCGCCGCGCGGCCAGAAGCGCCGCCGCTTCGGCGAGCGTCGCCTCGGGCGCGATGGTCAGCACCTCGTTCCCGTTGGGCTTGGCGGCAAGTATCTGCTTGACGAGCATGGCAACCTCCCTTTCCTGCTCCCGCCTTCATCCTGCGGGCAGGTGCGACATTCTGTCAAGGCGAGGGCGGCCCGTCCGTTCATCCGGGGAGTGCATGCCGGGCCGGGGGACAAGGGTTGCGTGCCCTATTCGGCCGCTTCGGGAGAAGCGCCCTCCTCACCGGCCTGCTGGCGCTGCCACATGGTGGCGTAGCGGCCACCGGCGGCCAGGAGCGCCTCATGGGTGCCTTCCTCGACGATCCGCCCCTTCTCGAGCACGATGATGTGATCGGCCTCGACCACGGTCGAGAGCCGATGGGCGATCATCAGCACGGTGCGGCCGCGCCCGAGACGGCGCAGCGAATCCTGGATCTCCTGCTCGGTCTCGCTGTCGAGCGCCGAGGTGGCCTCGTCGAGCACCAGGATCGGCGGATCCTTCAGCAGGGTGCGGGCGATGCCCACCCGCTGCTTCTCGCCCCCCGAGAGCTTGAGCCCGCGCTCGCCGACGAGGGTCTGGTAGCCCTCGGGCAGCGAGACGATGAAGTCGTGGATCGCCGCCGCTCTGGCCGCCGCCTCCACTTCCTCGCGGCTGGCCTCGGGCCGGCCATAGGCGATGTTGTAGTAGATCGTGTCGTTGAAGAGCACCGTGTCCTGCGGGACGATGCCGATCGCCCGGTGCAGGCTCGAGAGGGTGACGTCGCGAATGTCCTGACCGTCGATACGGATCGCACCTTCCCACACATCGTAGAACCGGAACAGCAGCCGGGCGATGGTGGACTTGCCCGAACCCGACGGGCCGACGATCGCCAGCGAGCGCCCGCCGGGGACGGTGAAGTTCACGCCGCGCAGGATCGGCCGGTTGCGCTCGTAACCGAAATGCACATGGTCGAATTCGACCCTGCCCTCACGCACCTCGAGCGGTTTCGCGTCGGGCTTCTCGACGATCTCGGGCTTCTGGTCGAGCAGCTCGAACATGTCGGCCATGTCCACCAGCGCCTGGCGGATCTCCCGATAGACCGTGCCGAGAAAGTTCAGCGGCATGGTGAGCTGGATCATGTAGGCGTTGACCATGACGAAATCGCCCACGGTGAGCCGCCCGGCCTCGACCTCGAGCGCCGCCATCACCATCACCGCCACGAGGCCGAGCGTGATGATCAGCGCCTGGGTGAAGTTGAGGATCGCCAGCGAGACGCCGGTCTTCACCGCCGCGTGCTCATAGCCGGCCATGGCCGCATCGTAACGCCCTGCCTCCCACTCCTCGGCGTTGAAATACTTGACCGTCTCGAAGTTGAGCAGGCTGTCGATCGCCTTCTGGTTGGCCTCGGCGTCCTGCTCGTTCATCTCCTTGCGGATGCGAACCCGCCATTCCGTCAGCCGGAAGGTGATCCAGACATAGAGCGCGATCGTGACGGCCACCACCGCGAGATAGCGCAGATCGAAGACCCACCAGAAGATGACCGCCACCATCAGCAGCTCGAGCACCAGGGGCACGAGATTGAACAGCATGAAGCGCATCAGGAACTCGATGCCCTTCACCCCCCGCTCGATGATGCGCGAGAGCGCCCCGGTCTTGCGGGCGATGTGGTAGCGGAGCGACAGGGCATGGATGTGGCGGAAGGTTTCGAGGGCGAGCTGACGCAGCGCCCGCTGACCGACCCGCACGAACAGCGCATCGCGCAGCTGGGCAAAGCCCACCCCGCCGACCCGCGCGAGACCGTAGGCCACCACGAGGCCGACCGCCCCGACGCCGGCCATGCCGACCGCCGCCCCGCCGCCCGGCTGCGCCAGTGCATCCACCGCGGCCTTGTAGAAGAATGGCGCGGCCACCGTCACCAGCTTCGAGAGCACGAGCGCCACCATCGCCAGCACCACCCGCAGCCGCAACCCCGGCGCCCCCTTCGGCCAGAGATAGGGGGCCACGCGGCGGATCACCCGCCAGGCGCCGGCCTTGCGTCGATCGAAGAAGCCTTCGGTGATGGTGGTGCGCACGCGCGAGCTCCTTCTTCGCAGCCCCCCGCTTCCCGTGCCATCGGCGGTTCGGGGGCTTCCTGCGCCCTCATAGGCGCGGGCACAGGAAAAGGCCAGAGCCGCCCTTTCCCGTGCCCTTTCCCGCACCGGAACCGGCATCGCCTCCCCCCGCCTGCCACGAGGCAATCCGCCGGCCGGTGCGCCATCTCAACGCGGCACCAGCGCGGCGCGAATGGTGATCGGCCGCCAATCGGGGCTGTGGGGCTTGCGCCGCCGCTCGCCCTTGCGGAAAAGCCTTTCGATCCGGGGCGGGAAGGGCGCGTCGGCGGTCAGGTCGTGGAGCCGGTAACGGGTGGGGACCGTCACCGTCATCCCGCCGGCAAGAGGCAGCGCCGCCTTCAGCGTGCGGCGGAAGCCCACCGTCTTCCGCCCGCGGGAGATCGCCTTCAATACCGCGGCCAGCACCGGCGTGCCGGCGGCGTTGTCGAGATAGGCTTCCATCTCGCGATTGCGCGCCATCAACCCTGCAGGGCTGGCATCGCTCGGCTCGTTCCGGCGATGTCCCCAGATCCCCTTCGGATCGGAATAGATGTCGGCATGATAGGGGCGCGCCCCCGGCACGTCCGACCACACGACGATCCGCGGATGATAGAGGCCTCCCGCGGGCCTGCCGAGCTTCACATAGGCGCAGGATGCGGGCTTCTCGGGCACGATCCCCGTCGGCCCGACATGCATGCCGATCACCATGCGCCGTTGCGCCGGCGGTATCATGTTCAGAAATCCGCCCCGCGGCAGGCCCGTCACCTCGATGCTGCCGCAATAGCTGAACTGTTCGAGAGCCGCCGCCGGCGCCGCCGGAAAGCCCGCGGCCCCGAGCATGACAACCATCAGGCCGATCCGGAGCCGTTTCATCGTCACCTTCCCTCCTTGCTCGTCGAGAGGCGGACAGGAGACCGCACCACACGCTCAGGATGTGGAGACGGCCCGCACGGTGTCAAGGTCTCGAGAGCCGGCACGGCCCCGTCCTGCGGACGTGCCCCCGGTGACAGGCGGCGGCGCGCAGGGCCCGTCAGGGACGCTTCATCACATCCTCGCGCAGGAGCGGCCGACGATCGGGGATGACGAAGACCTGCCCGGGATAGATCAGATCGGGGTCGCGGATCCTGTCGGCATTGGCGTCATAGATCCAGACATAGAAGCGCCCGCCTCCGTAATGGCGCCGCGATATGCCCCAGAGCGTGTTGCCCGGCTGCACCGTGACGGTGACGAGCGGCGGGTTCTTCCGCGCCGCGGCGGCCGCCTTGGCCTCCGCCACGCGGGCCGGGCTCTCCTTGCGGAAGGGGGTGGTGTCGCGCGCGACAACTCGGCCGCTCTCGTCCACCGCTTCGACCGACAGATCATAGGTTCCGGGCGGCAACTCCGGCAGACGGGCCCGCCAGCGCCCACCCTCCTCGGGGAGCAATTCCTTGATCGGGCGCGCATCCGCCTTGAGCCGCACGCGCATGCGCTCGGGGGCGATGCCGGCAACCACCACCTCGCCTTCGGGATCGTAGGTGATGGCGGCGATGCGCGTTGTCGGCCGCCGGCTTTCGTCTGCCTGCAACACCTCGACCCCCTGTTCGCCGACGGCGATCACCGTCGGGGTGGTGGAGGTTTCCTTCGTCGCAGATCCCCGGCGGGGCGGGACGGAGGTTTCCGCTTCCGCATCCGCCGCTGCTGGAGCCGGAGCCGGAGCCGTCTTCCGCCCCCCCGGCGGCGCTTCGGGAACGGCCTGCCCTTCCGTTTCGGCCATGCGAGGTCCTGCGGCGCCCATCTCCGCCGTCAGGGGTGCCCCCCCTGTCTTGCCGGCCTCTCTGCCGCTGCCGGCTGCCTCACGCGCAGCGGCCGCCGTTCCCTCGAGCGAAGGCGAGGTCGGCAGGGCCTCTCCGCCGGTGGTTGCGGCCTGCCCCGATACCTTGCCCTGTGCCGCAGACGAGGGGGGCGGCGCGACCGGCTTGTTCCAGGCGCCGTCCGCGCCCTCGGCCATCTTCCGGATGGGGGCGGAGGAAGGCGGCAGGGCGGGCTCTTCCTTCGCCGCCGGGGCGGAGACGGTCGGGGAAGAGCTTGCGGAGGCCTCCGCCATGGCCTGTGCCTTCGCTCGCGCTGCTTCCGCCGGGCGCCCTTTCCCGCTGGCGGCGCCGCCCCGGCTGGCGGCGGTTGCCCCTTCTCCCGCAGCCGCATCGGGAGCCGTGCGCATGACCGCCGCCCCTCCGGCAGGCTTGCCCGTCGCACCCGCCCGGGCGGCCGCCCCGCCGGAAGGGGGCGCCGTGGCGGCGGGAGCGGCGGGCGCTTCTGCCGCCGTGCCTGCCGCCAGGCGTCTCCCGTCGCCGACCGCCTCCTTCCGGGCATCAGCCGGCGTTCTTTCGCCACTTGCCGCCGACGGGGCCTCCTCCGGCCGTGCCCCGGCCGGCACGCCTTTCCCATTGCCAACGGGAGAAGGTGCTGAACCTCCCGGAGAAGACGGAGAAGACGGGGAAGGCACCGTTTCTTCCACCGCCCCGACCGTCGTGGCGCCGCCCTCCGCCGCTTCGCCGCCCGCGGCCGATGCCACTGCCGGCAGGGTGACGATGATCGTGCGCGGCGAGGTCAGCCCCTCGGCCCTGAGGACGAGCGCCAGCGGTTCCGTGCCCGGCGGCAGGTCGAAAAGGGCGACGAAGCTGCCATCGGCCGTGCTCGTCGTTTCGGCCAGCACCGTATCGCCCGACAGGATCTCGACCCGCACGCCCGGCGCGGCGCGCCCGGCAACGACGACCGACCCTTCGGGATCGACCCGGACGATGTCGAAACGGGGGCGGTCGGCGGGTCTTGCGAGCTGCCTTTCCGCCCTTTCCGTGCCCGGCGCGGTGCCGACAGCCTCCTTGCCGGACGAGGGGGGGGCGGTGCTGCCTTCGACCGGCTTCCTGCCCTCGGCCGAGACGGGCGCCTGCGCCGCCGCGCCGGCCGGCCGGTTTTCCGCCGTTTCGGGAGAGCGGGCGGGCGACGGCAAGGGGCGCGTCTTTTCCCGCATCGGCGCTTCTGCCGGCCTCTGCCCGGCTGCGTCGGACGCGGCTTCTGGAGCCTTTTCCTCGCCCCCCCTGACCAGATAGAGCGCCAGCGCCGCGAAAAGCGCGGCCGCCAGCGCCGCGGTGATGCTCCTGCCCGATCTGCCTGCCATGCCCGCCCCCTGTCGCTTTCCGGCAGGCGGAACTTAGCAACCCCGACGCCGCTTGCAAATGTTTCCGCAGGCAGTGCGACCGCATGTCGGCAGGCGCCGTGTCACAACGCACACACCCCGCCGCATGGGCGGGGTGCGGGACGATCTTCGGGCCGCCGGCAGCCTCAGGCCGATGCGAGCCGCTCGGCGACGTTTTCCCAGTTCACCAGCCGCTCGAGGAAGTTCTCGAGATAGGCCGGCCGCTTGTTGCGATAGTCGATGTAGTAGGAATGCTCCCACACGTCGCAACCCAGAAGCGCGGTCTGGTCGAACACCAGCGGGTTCACCCCGTTCGGCGTGCGGGTGACCTTGAGCGTGCCGTCCTTACCGGCCACGAGCCAGACCCAGCCCGAACCGAACTGGGCGCCGCCCTGCTTGACGAATTCCGCCTTGAAGGCATCGACCGAGCCGAAGGCGTCCTTGAGGCGGGCCTCGAGCTCACCGGGGATCTTCTTGTTCTCGCCCGGCGCCATCATCTGCCAGAACTGGGTATGGTTCCAGTGCTGGGCAACGTTGTTGAAGATGCCGTTCTGTTCGCATGCATCGGGATTCCAGGTGCCGCGCACGATCTCCTCGATCGGCCTGTTTTCCCACTCGGTGCCGGCGATGAGCTTGTTGCCGTTGTCCACATAGGCCTTGTGGTGGAGATCGTGATGATAGTGCAGCGTCTCCTCCGACATGCCGAGATCGGCGAGCGCATCCATCGGATATGGCAGATCGGGCAGTTCCAGAGCCATTGGTCAGTCCCCCTTCTTGTTGTCCTGTCGCGTGACGAATTCCCTTTGCGGGGCGGGTCTGGCACCCTTCCCCCGACTCTGCTGCCAATATAGAGGCTTGACCGGCGGTTGGAAGGGGAAAGCGGGCGACGACGGGATCATGCGCCGGCGCCGGGGCGACCCGTTGCCCCACCCCGGCAGGGATGTCCCCTGAAGCGCTCCCGGACGGCGGGGAGATCGCACGACCGGCCTTCGACCAGGGGAGTCCGAAGCCCCGGACAGGGCGTCAGGCGGCCGGCCGGTCGGAAGGCCCGCCCGTCGGCACGAGGGCGGCGGCCACGCGCCGCGCCTCGCCCAGAAGAACGTTGTAGGCGCGGCAGGCGGCGGGCGTGTTCATGCTCTCGGCCCCGAAGCCTTCGCTCGCGGCCAGTGCCTGGAGCGGTCCCGGCAGCGGCCGCATCCGCACGCCGGTGCCGACGATCAGCACCTCGAAGCGGCCGACCTCGCGGGCGATGCGGGCCGTGTCGTCGAGCCCGCCCCAGGGCAGCACCTCGCCTTCGCCGAGCACCAGCACCGGCCCGCGATACACCACGCCGTTGATGCGGAAACCGTCGGCGCCATAGGCGTCGATCACCGGCCCTTCGCCGGGGCGGACGGCGCGCATCTCGATCATCGTCCGCCTCCTCCTGCGGCAGGGTGGCGGACGGCCGGCCGAAGGGAGGCATCCCTCGCCGCCGCCGGTCGGGGCGGCGGCATGTCAGACCTGGGCATCGCCGAAGCGGGTGCCCCCCGCACCCTTGTCGGGCTTCGACCAGTCGCGCTTGACGCCGAAACGCAGGAGAATGGCCGAGGCGATGAAGATCGACGAATAGGTGCCGACGACGATGCCCCAGGTCATGGCGAAGACGAAGTCGCGGATCACGTCCCCCCCCAGCACCAGAAGCGCGATCAGCGCCAGAAGCGTGGTGAAGGAGGTCATCACCGTGCGCGAGAGCGTCTCGTTGATCGAGAGGTTGAGCAGCTTCATGAGCGGCATCTTCTTGTATTTCTGCAGGTTCTCCCGGACCCGGTCGAAGACGACGACGGTATCGTTGAGCGAATAGCCGACGATGGTCAGAAGCGCGGCCACGATCGAGAGGTCGAAGCGGATCTGGAAAAGCGCGAAGACCCCGATCGTCAGCGTCACGTCATGGATGAGGGCGAAGACCGCGCCAAGGGCGAACTGCCATTCGAAGCGCAGCCAGATGTAGAACAGGACCGCCGCGATCGACAGCAGCACCGCGATCACCGCCGTGCGGATCAGCTCCTTCGACACCTTGGGGCCGACGCTCTCGACCGAGGTGAAGCGGATGTCCGGGTCCACCGTCCTGAGCGCCACCTCAGCGGCCGCGATGGTTTCGGCCGGCACCGATTCCTGCCCCTTCATCACGCCGATGCGGATGATGGCGGCATGTTTCTTCTCGTCCTTGAGGGCCGCGGTCGGGTCGAACACCTCGGAGATCACGACATCGCCGAGATCGAGCTTCGAGAGCGCCTTGCGGTAGGCGCCGACATTCACCGGGTTCGGGCTCTCGGTCCGAATGGTGGTGCCGCCGCGGAAGTCGATACCGTAGTTGAGCCCCATCACGAAGAACAGGATGACCGAGAGCGCCATCGCCGCCAGCGAGGCCGCAAAGCTGATGCGGGAGGTGGAGAAGAAATCGATCTTCGTATCGTCGGGAACGAGCTTGAGGCGCATTGGATCAGTCTCCCGTCACAGATCGAGGGTTTTCGGCCGCCTGCGCGCCACCCAGCCGGCGATGAGCAGCCGGGTCACCCAGATGGCGGTGAAGACCGATGTGATGATGCCGATGCCGAGCGTCACGGCGAAGCCCCGCACCGGGCCGGAGCCCATGGCAAAGAGGATGACGGCCGAGATCAGCGTGGTGATGTTGGCGTCGAGAATGGCGGAAAAGGCCTTCTCGTAACCCAGCTCGATCGCCCGGGCGACCTTCCTGCCGCCCCTGAGCTCCTCGCGGATCCGCTCGAAGATCAGCACGTTGGCGTCCACCGCCATGCCGATCGTCAGCACGATGCCCGCGATCCCCGGCAGGGTGAGCGTGGCACCGATCACCGAAAGCAGGGCGAAGAGCAGGGCGACGTTGAAGAGCAGCGCGACATTGGCGAAGATGCCGAACAGGCCGTAACTCGCCCACATGTAGGCCATCACCAGCACGAAGGCGACGATGGCGGCGATCTTGCCGGCCTCGATCGAATCGCGCCCCAGCTCGGGGCCGATGGTGCGCTCCTCGAGGATGTCGAGCGGCGCCGGCAGCGCCCCGGCCCTGAGCAGCACCGCAAGGCGGGTCGATTCATCGACGGTGAAGCTGCCGGTGATCTGCCCCGAACCGCCGAGGATCGGTTCCTGGATCACCGGGGCGGAGATCACCTTGTCGTCGAGCACGATCGCGAAGGGCTTGCCGACATTCTCCGAAGTGTACTTGCCGAACTTGCGCGCCCCGGCCGGGTTGAAGCGGAAGGTGACGGAGGGCCGGCCGTTGCGATCGAAGGCGGGCTGGGCGTTGACGAGCTCGTCGCCGGTCACGACCGGGGTCTTGTCCAGAATGTACCACAGCCCGGGCTCGTCGGCCGCCGGCAGCACGATCTGCCCCGCCTTCGGCCGGGTGTTCCCGCTGGTGGTGCGGCCGATCACGGGGTGGAAGGTCAGCCGCGCGGTGGTGCCGATCAGCTTCTTGAGCTCGGCGGCCGAGCCGAGACCCGGTACCTCGATCAGGATCCGCCGTTCCCCGACCCGCTGGATGGTGGGTTCGCGGGTGCCGACCTCGTCCACCCGGCGGCGGATGATCTCGAGCGCCTGCTGCACCGTGCGGTCGAGAATGGCGCGCTTCTCGGCTTCCGAAAGCCGGATGACGAGCACGTCCCCCTGGGTCTTCACCTCGATGTCGGTCGCCCCGCCGCCCGTGAGCGAGGCGACGGGCGTGGCCATCTTCCGCACGATGGCCGCGGCCTGGTCTATCGCCTCGGGTTTGCCGATGCGGATGCGCAACTCCTCGGGCGGGCTCTGGAGCCGGCGGATCGGGCCGACCGTCGCCCGGGCCTTGCGGAGCCTGTCCCTCAGCTCGGGCCAGTAGCTGTCGAGCCGTTCGGCATACACCTTCTCGACCTCGACCTCGACCAGAAGATGCGCGCCGCCGCGCAGATCGAGCCCGAGATTGACGATCGTCGAGGGCAGCCAGTCGGGCCAGGCGGCCAGATCGGCCTCGAGCGCGGGCGTGCGCGGCGCGCCGGCCTCGATCTTGCGCAACGCCTGGTTGTGGCGATCGACCCGATCATAGAACAGGTTGGGCAGGGCGAAGATCACGCCGAGGAGGCAGATCCCCCAGATCAGCACCTTCTTCCAGGCGGGAAAGTCCAGCATCTCGTGGCTCCGATGGCGGGATGACAGCGTCTTGCGGCGGGGCGGGAGGCGCCGAGGCCCCCGGATTCGTCACTCGCCCCCGGCAGGCTCGGTGCGGTTCATCACCTGCTGGATGGTATGCTTGACCACCTTGACCCGCACGCCGTTGGCGATCTCGATCTCGGCCTCGTCCTCGCGAACCTTGACGACCTTGCCGATGATGCCGCCCTGGGTGACGACCACGTCACCCCGGCGCAGCGACTCGATCATCGCCCTGTGCTCCTTGAGCTTCTTCTGCTGGGGGCGGATCAGGAGGAAATACATGATGATGAAGATCAGGATCAGCGGGACGAAGCTGGCGAGCCCTCCGGCGGCGCCACCACCGGCGGTCTGGGCATAGGCAGGCGTGATGAACATGGAAACCTCGTTCCTTGGAATTGGGAATGGGGACGCGTCGCGTCATCGTGCGGCTCGCGCGACCCTGCCCGCCGGCCACCGCCCCGGAGCCTCCCGGCCCGATGGCGCAACGCCGGCATGCAACGCCGCGGTCGGAGCGCACCCTACTCAAGCCGCGGAGCCGGGGCAAGCCGGTCGCCGCTTGAGTAGGCGGACGGAGCGGCGCATGGCGGCGCTCACGGGAAATTGCGCATGACGGGCGCACCTCTCCGCAGGCACCCGCCGCGCAGGGGCAAGGGCGCCGTCCGCATGCGGAACACCCGCCCCGCCTGCCCGGCGCGTCAGGCACGGCGGGCAGTCACCGCCCTTCGCTGCATCTTCAGCCTTCGGCGACGATCTGGGCCTTGGCCTCGGCGAGATATTCGCGCAGCTTCTCGCGGATGGCGGCCTCGTCGGCCTTGCCCTCGAGATCCCTGACGAGCTTGCGGACCACGTCCTCGTCGCCGGCCTCCTCGAGATCGGCCTTCACCACCTCGAGCGCGTAGGCCTCGGCCGTCTCGCCCGAAAGGCCGAGCAGCTCCGCGGCCCAGAGCCCCAGCAGCTTGTCCCGCCGCGCCCGGGCCTTGAACTGCATTTCCTCGTCATGGGCGAACTTGGCCTCGAAGGCGTTTTCGCGTTCGTCGAAAATGTCGCTCATGGATCCTCCGTCATCCCTGTGGCATCCTCGTCTCCCCTGCCCGTCCCTGCAGCCTGCGCGCAAGAACGGGCGGCGAGCCTTGGGCCCGATATGACCTGCATTCCCGCCCGGGGCAAGGGGAGGGCGGCATCGGGACGGGAGATCGCGCCCTGCGACGGGCTGCCGCGGCTTGCCCCTCTCCCGGCTTCTCCCTATATGAGCCCCATCGCCGCGCACCGCCGCGGCCGGCAAGGAACACTCTCATGGCACGGCGCAAGCTGATCTACGAGGGCAAAGCCAAGATCCTCTACGAGGGGCCGGAGCCCGGAACGCTCATCCAGTATTTCAAGGACGATGCCACCGCCTTCAACGGCGAGCGGCACGAGATTGTCGAGGGCAAGGGCGTGCTCAACAACCGGCTGAGCGAATTCTTCATGCTGGCCCTCGCCAATGTCGGCATCCCGACCCATTTCATCCGCCGCCTCAACATGCGCGAGCAGCTCGTGCGCGAGGCCGAAATGATCCCGCTCGAGGTGGTGGTGCGTGATTTCGCCGCCGGCTCGCTCACCCGCCGGCTCGGCATGGACGAGGGCGCCCAGCTGCCGCGTCCCCTGGTCGAGTTCTACCTCAAGGACGACAGCCTGGGCGACCCGATCGTCGCCGAGGAACACATCGCCGCCTTCGGCTGGGCCAGCCAGCAGGAGATCGACGAGATGGTCAATCTCGCCCTCCGGGTGAACGACGTGCTTTCGGGGCTGTTCTTCGGGGTCGGCATCCGCCTCGTCGATTTCAAGATCGAGATCGGCCGCATCTGGGAAAACGACTATCCCCGCCTGATCGTGGCCGACGAGATCTCCCCCGACAGCTGCCGGCTGTGGGACATCCGCACCGGCCGCAAGCTCGACAAGGACGTGTTCCGCCACGAGCTCGGCGACCTGGCCGACGCCTACACGGAAGTTGCGCGCCGCTTCGGCCTTCTGCCCGCGAACGGCTTTCCGAAGCGCCCCACCCTCGTCAACTGATCCCCGCCGACACCGGAGACGCCCATGCCCCACCCCTTCAAGGCCCGCATCGAGATCATGCTCAAGCCCGGCGTGCTCGACCCGCAGGGCGAAGCGGTGCGCCACGCGCTTGCCACGCTCGGCTTTGCCGGCATCGACAAGGTGCGCCAGGGCAAGCTCGTTGAGATCGACATGGAAGCCGGGAATGCCGAGGAGGCAGCGGCCCGGGCCCGCGAGATGTGCGAGAAACTGCTCGCCAATACCGTGATCGAGGATTACCGGATCGAGATTGCCGAACGCTGAGGCCGGCCCGCCGCGGCCGCAGATAGGCCGAACCGCCGCCCGATGCCTCCGACTGCCAAGGAGCGAAGATGAAAGCCGCCGTCATCGTCTTCCCCGGTTCGAATTGCGACCGCGACCTCGCCGACGCGCTCCGCGAGGTGGCCGGCGCCGAGCCGGTCATGGTCTGGCACAAGGACGCGACATTGCCCGAAGGCACCGATCTTGTCGCCATTCCCGGCGGCTTTTCCTTCGGCGACTATCTGCGTTGCGGGGCGATCGCCGCGCGTTCGCCCGTCGCCCGGGCCATCGTCGATTTCGCGAAGCGCGGCGGCCCCGTCCTCGGCATCTGCAACGGCTTCCAGGTGCTGACCGAGACCGGTCTTCTGCCCGGCGCCCTCATCCGCAACGCCGGGCTGAAATTCGTCTGCCGCGACGTGCCGCTGCGGGTGGAGACCGGCGAAAGCCCGTTCCTGGCCGGCTATGCGCCGGGGGCGGAGGTGACGATCCCCGTCGCCCATCACGACGGCAACTACATCGCCGATCCCGACACGCTCGCGCGCCTCGAGGGCGAAGGGCGCATCGCCTTCCGCTATCTCGACAACCCGAACGGCTCGCTGGCCGACATCGCCGGCATCCTCTCGGAGAACCGCCGCGTGCTCGGCATGATGCCCCATCCCGAACGGGCCGCCTTCCCCCATCAGGGCAACGAGGACGGCGCCCCTCTCTTCCGCGCGCTCGCAGAACAGCTCGCCGGCGTCTGACGGGCTGCCGGCGCCCCGAGCGATGCGGGCCACCGGATGGGGGCCTCTATCGGAACCGGATCGGGAGAGCACCTCCCGGGAAAGGCGCCCGCCCAGCCGCCCCGGAGCAGGAAATCGACCCGCGCCCCCGAGGCTCGTTCCGCACCGGGCTCCGCCATCACCTCCCGGGAAAGCGCCCCGGCCGCATCATCAGCCCGCCCTGCCGTCCGCCGGTGCCGCGACCTGCCGCGCGGCCTTGCACCCCTTTCCCTGACCACAAACGGCCGCAAAGCGGTCATGAAGGAACCGCCATGCCGGCGCCGGGCCGCCCATCGTCTTGCCGGCGGCGGGCAGCGCTTGTGGCGCCCGCCCCGCTCGCCTAGATTCGCGCCATGATGGACACGCGTTCCGACAAGCGGGAATCGACCACGCCCGAGGCCGGGGAGGATGCCCTGGACGATCCGCTCCCGGAGGGCGGGCAGAAAGAGGGACATCGGCTCCTCTATCGGCTGGTGGCGATCGGCATCGTGCTCATCGCGCTCGCGGTGGTGATCGGCACGCACATGTTCCTGTCGGAACGCTATGCCAGCAAGGCCCGGACCGAAGCGGAGCGGCGGCTGGCGCTGCATGCCTCGGCCATCGCCGCCCAGCTGCAGCGCTACACGACCGTGCCGCTGCTTCTCGCGCGCGACGGCGCTCTCGCCAAGGCCTTGTCCGAACGCGACTTCGCCGACACCTCGCGCCGTCTCATCAGCTATCTCAAGGAAATCGGTCCGGGTTCGCTGATCCTGCTCGACGCTTCCGGCAAGGTGGTCGCCGCCACCGACCGGCAGCTCCTCGGCCGGGACATGGGCCGGGCCCGTTTCTTCATCGACGCCTTGCGCACGTCGCGCACCGTCTTCGCCATCACTTCCGACGAGGCCGGGCGACGACGCTTCTTTCACGCCCGCCGGATCGAGAAGGACGGCAGGCCGCTCGGGGTCATCGCCGCCGAGGCCGACCTTTCGGGCATCGAGGCCGGCTGGCGCGGCACGCTCGACGGCTACATCGTCACCGACAGCACCGGCGAGGTGCTTCTCGCCTCGAACCCCGCCTGGCGCGACAGGCCGCTCGAGGAAGCCCTCGCCGCCCTGCCCCCCGAGAAGGCGCTCGAGGAGGCCCGCAACCGGCTCGGCGACTGGCGTTTCGCTCCGGGGGGCTTCGCGCCGGGCAGCAGCACCAGCATCATTCGCAGCGAAGTGCGGATTCCCTTCCGCGGCTGGCGCCTCATCCATTTCTCGACCACCGAGCCGGTGCGCGAGCGGATCAACGGCATCATCGCCATCGAGCTGATGGCCTTTGCGCTGCTGGCCGCCTTCGCCTTCTACATCCTTTCGCGCCGGGCCCTCACCCGCTCCTTCGCCTTCGAACGCGAATCGATCGCGCTCAGGCGCCTCAACGAGCGCCTCCAGCAGGAGATCGCCGAACGCGAGAAGGCCGAACGCCACCTGAAGGTCGCCGAACAGTCGCTGGAGCAATCCTCGAAGCTCGCCGCGCTCGGCGAGATGTCGGCCGCGGTCAGCCACGAACTCAACCAGCCGCTGGCGGCGATGAAGACCTATCTGGCCGGGGCGCGGCTCCTGCTCCAGCGCGGCCGGCGCGAGGAGGCGATCGCCTCCTTCCAGCGGATCGACGACCTCATCAGCCGCATGAGCACCATCACCCGCCAGCTCAAATCCTACGCCCGCAAGGGGGGCGACGAACTCAGACCCGTGGACATGCGCGAGGTGGTCGGCGGCGCGCTCGACATCATGCGCCCCCAGATCCGCGACGAGAATGTCCGCATCGAGTCGATGCTGCCCGACCGGCCGGTGATGGTGATGGGAGACCAGATGCGCCTCGAACAGGTGCTGGTGAACCTCATCCGCAACGGCATCGACGCCACCTGCGGCCAGGCGGAGCGGCGGATCGAGATCATGCTCACGGGCGGCGACAACGTGCTCCTCTCGGTGCGCGACAACGGCCGGGGCATCGCCGATCTCGACCAGCTGTTCGAGCCTTTCTACACCACCAAGAAACCGGGGGACGGGCTCGGGCTCGGCCTCGCCATTTCCTCGAGCATCGTCGCCGATCTCGGCGGCCGCCTCTCGGCCCGCAACGGCGAACGGGGCGGTGCCGTCTTCGAGATCCACCTGCCGGGCTGGCAGGAAGAAGAGCCGCGCCGCGCGGCCGAATGACCGGCCCGGCGGGCCGGGGCCGGGCCATGTCCCGCCGCAGGCTCGCGGACAGGACACCGGAAGAACGACAGGCAGTGACAGGCAGAACGGAACAGGCAGAAAGATGGCAACGAAACAGGGCTTGAAGATCGCGGTGGTCGATGACGAGGAGGACATGCGCCAGTCGATCGCCCAGTGGCTGACGCTTTCGGGCTTCGCGCCGGTGACCTACGCCTCGGCCGAGGATGCGCTCGGCGAGATCGGCCCCGACTGGCCCGGAATCGTCATCACCGACATCAAGATGCCCGGCATGGGGGGCATGGCCTTCCTCAAGCGGCTGTCGGCGATGGATTCGCAGCTGCCGGTGATCGTCATCACCGGCCATGGCGACGTGCCGATGGCGGTGGAGGCGATGCGGGTCGGGGCCTACGACTTCCTCGAAAAGCCCTTCGACCCGGAACGGATGTCCGATCTGGCGCGCCGGGCGTTGCAGGCCCGGCGGCTCGTGCTCGAGAACCGCCAGCTGCGCCGCGAACTGGCCGACGGCAGCACGCTGATGCGCAAGCTCGTCGGCACCTCGGCACCGATGCAGCGGCTGCGCGAGGAGATCCTCGACATCGCCCAGGCCGACGGGCACGTGCTGATCGAGGGCGAGGCCGGCACCGGCAAGAGCCTCGTCGCCCATGCGCTCCACGCCGCCGGCCCGCGTCAGGGGAGCCGGCTCGTGACCGTCAACTGTGCCGCCCATGCGCCCGAGGAGCTCGAGCGGCTCCTGTTCGGACCGGCCGACGATCCGGCCCGACCGCCGGCCATGGAAGCGGCCCGCGGCGGCACGCTGGTGCTCGAGGACATCGAGCAGCTGCCACCGCCGGTGCAGGCGCGGCTGCTCGAACTTCTCGACGGGGACGAGACGGTCGAACTGCCGCGGATCGTCTCGATCTCGAACCACCCCGACGCTGGCATGGGCGCCGAACAGGCGCTGCGGCCCGATCTCTTCTACCGTCTCGCCGCGCTGCGGCTGCGCCTGCCGCCCCTGCGCGAGCGGGGCGAGGACGTGCTCGCCCTGTTCAACCGCTATCTCGAGATCTTCGCCGAGGATTACGGCTGCGCGCCGCCCGAGATCTCCGCCGCCGACGCCGCCCAGCTGATGCAGGCCCCCTGGCCCGGCAATGTCCGCCAGCTGATCAACCTCGCCGAGCGGGTCGTCCTCCAGAGCCGGCGCGGCGAAGGGTCGATCACCCAGCTCCTGATGGAGGAGAACCGCGACGCGCCGCCAAGGGCGCTTTCGGCCGAGGGCAAGCCGCTCAAGGAATATGTCGAGGCCTTCGAACGCATGCTGATCGACAACGCCATGCGGCGGCACAAGGGGTCGGTCGCCAAGGTGATCGAGGAACTGAAGGTGCCGCGCCGCACCCTCAACGAGAAGATGGCCAAATACGGCCTCTCGCGCGCCGACTATATCGGCTGACACCGGCCGGCACGCCGACCCTCGCAGTGACCGGTGCCGCGGACCTGCGCCCCCGAACCGATCAGCCCGAACGAATCGGCCGCCCTTCGCACCACCCCCTCGCGGCGCCCATCGGCACTTGTGATGCCCTGTGCCCTCGCGTGCGGGGTCGGCCCGCGCCGGCAGGATTGACGGGATCCTCCGCCATGCCGCCCATCGCGGTGCAGGAAAGGATGCCCCTGCCCTTCGGATCCGGCCGACAGGATCAGCGCCCGACCTCGTCCTCCCGGCCCGCCATGCCCCTTGCCGGCATGGCGGCGCCCGTCTTCCCCGTCCGCCGCGCCGCCGCTTCGAGCGCCCGGGCCAGATCCCCGAAGCCGGTGAACCGGCGCTCGAAGGCAAGGCCGAGCCGCGCCGCCGCCTCGGCCGCCGCTGCGGCCAGAGCCGGATCGTCCTCCTGCGCGAGGTGGACGAGCCTGTCATAATGGCCGAAATAGGCCTCCCTGAGCTCGGGGTGGCGGTCGAGACCGAGCGGCTTCCACACGAAGGCGTCGAACTGGCGCACGAGGAAATCGGTGAGATAGAACGCCCCCGGCTCCTCCAGCGCCTCAAAGGCCGCAACGCCGCTGAAGAAGGCGTAGCAATGGGCGCCGGGCAGCATCCTTGCCCCGAGCGCGGCGCAGCGGCGCGCCAGTTCGCCGCCGGTGCCGCAATCGCCATAGGCCACGAGAATCTCGTCAAAGCGGTCACGATTGGCCGCGATAGTGGCGCCCACCGCATCGGGGATCTTCTCCGGGGTGAGATGCAGATCGGCCGGCAGGCACAGAAGCGTGACATGTTCCCAGCCATTGATGCGGACGAGGCTGCGTATCTCGCGGGCCAGCGCGCCGCAGGCGATGACGAGCAGCCCGCCCGGCCTGTCGCACGCGGCCACGCGCCCCCCCGGCGCGGCCCGGGAGACATGGGCCGCCCGCCGCGCCTTCCGCCCACCGCGCCGGCGCGGGGAAAGCCCGGCGCCCTTCTCGTTCCTTGGCGACATTGCGTCTCCTCCGGCCCCTCCGCCTTCTCTTCGCCGCCAATCCCTGCCGGGGCCATCGATCCCCGCCTTCCGCCCCCGCCCGCCCCGCGAAGCGGCCTCTTTCCGGGCCGGAATCGGCACGGCGCCGGCGCGCGAAGGGCGCAGCCCCACACGCACCTCCGTGCGCCCCCTCGCGCACCGCCGCGCCCCAAGACAGCGCACCACCCTGCCGGCGACGCCGGGCGCGTCAGGCGCGTTTCGTCTCGCGGCGGCGCAGGGCCCACCAGAGCGCAAGGATGACAAGGATCGAGGCATAACCGTCGATCGCGTAATGATAGCCGGTATAGACCGATGTGAACAGGATCAGCGCCAGAAAGGGCACGCCGGGGATCAGCCAGCGGCGGCTGCGTTCGGCAAGGTAGATCACCGTCACCGTCGCCACGGCGACATGGACGCTGGGAAAGGCGGAAATGCCGGAGCCGATCACCACCGACGACTGGCGATAGACCTCCCACAGCCGCTCCTGGATGATGCCGAAGGAGGACGTCGTCACGCCGCCCTGCTGCAGGGCCGCGGCCAGATCGGCGAAACGCGCCCCGCCGAGGAGGCGGTCGTAATAGACCGGGCCGACGGACAGCCCCGCAAGCGCCAGAACATTGCCGATTAGGACCCAGGCGGCGGCATAGAGGATGAGGATGCGCCGCATGCGGGCCGCATCCCGGTCGGTCAGGGCCAGGATGATCGGCAACGTCATCGCCGGAAAGGACCAGAGGGTGATATAGACCGTCTCGAGCAGACCGACGGGGACCACCCCCCCTGCCAGGGCATGGGTCAGCCGCCAGGGGGCGGTTCCGAGATGAAGCCACGCGTCGAGATCGGCCAGGGCGGCATCGGCGAAATAGGGCGTCATATACGGCAGGGCGTTCTTGATCAGCATGTAGCCGGTGGACAGGGCAATGGCGGCCGGAAGCGCCAGAAGGGCCGCACGGAACCGCGACAGGAATTCCCGCGGACCGACCAGCATCACGAGCAGGGCAAGGCCGGCCACGACCCCCGCAAGATAGTTCCGCCCGATCCCTTA
>JALSJQ010000044.1 GCA_026989275.1 Albidovulum sp. | reverse complement strand
AGGGCGATGCTCGAGGGCCGGCCGATCGAGGTCTACAATCACGGCGAGATGTGGCGCGACTTCACCTATGTCGAGGATCTCGTGCGCGCCATCCGCCTGCTGATCGACGCGGTGCCCGAGCGGCCCGCCTCCCCCGGGGACATCGCCGAGGGCGACAGCCTGTCGCCGGTGGCGCCCTTTCGCATCGTCAACATCGGCAACTCCGACAAGGTGCGTCTGCTCGATTTCATCGAGGCGATCGAGGCGGCGCTGGGGATGAAGGCCGAGAAGAAGATGATGGAGATGCAGAAAGGCGACGTGCTCGCCACCTGGGCCGACGCAACCTTGCTGAAGCGGCTGACCGGATACCAGCCGCAGACGGACGTGCGCGAGGGCGTCCGACGCTTCGTCGAATGGTATCGGGAATACTACGGGAAGTGAGTTATTATTGAATGTCTGGAGCAAGCGATTTGAAGAACGCCAAACTCGCCATCATCGGCCTGGGCTATGTCGGCCTGCCGCTGGCGGTCGCTTTCGGGAAGATTCGGCCGGTGGTCGGGTTCGACATCAACGCCGCGCGCATCGCGGAACTGCGGGAAGGACGTGACAGCACACGGGAAGTCGAGCCGGATCAGCTGGCCGCCGCCGCCCAGCTGACCTTCACCACCGACACGACCGAGATCGCCGATTGCAATATCTACATCGTCACCGTCCCGACTCCGATCGACGGGCACAAGCGGCCCGATCTGCGCCCCCTGCTGGCGGCTTCGGAAACCGTCGGGCGCGTGCTCAAGCCCGGCGATATCGTGATTTATGAGTCCACTGTCTATCCCGGCGCTACCGAAGAGAACTGCGTGCCCGTTCTGGAGCGGGCCTCGGGCCTGCACTTCAATCGGGATTTCTTTGTGGGCTACAGCCCCGAACGCATCAACCCAGGCGACAAGGAGCACCGGCTCGAGACCATCGTCAAGGTAACCTCGGGCTCGACCCCCGAGGTCGCCGACAAGGTGGATGCGCTCTATTCCGAGATCGTCACCGCCGGCACCCACAAAGCCCCGTCGATCAAGGTGGCCGAGGCAGCGAAGGTGATCGAAAACACCCAGCGCGACCTGAACATCGCATTGATGAACGAGCTGGCCATTATCTTCAACCGGCTGGGAATCGACACGCAGGACGTGCTCGAGGCCGCGGGCACGAAGTGGAACTTCCTCCCCTTCCGCCCCGGCCTTGTCGGCGGGCACTGCATCGGCGTCGACCCCTATTACCTGACCTTCAAGGCCCAGGCCGTGGGCTACCACCCCGAGGTGATCCTCGCCGGGCGCCGGATCAATGACGGCATGGGCGCCTATGTCGCGGGCCGCATGGTGAAGGAGATGATCCGCAAGGGCATCCAGATCAACGGTGCGCGAGTGCTGGTCATGGGGCTGACCTTCAAGGAGAACTGCCCGGATCTGCGCAATACCAAGGTCGTGGACGTGATCCGCGAGCTTGAGGATTACGGGATGAGGGTCGATGTCCACGATCCCTGGGCCGACCCGGACGAGGCTAGGACACTGTACGGGATCGAGCTGGTGGAGCGGCCGGCAATGGGTGGATATGACGGGGTGATGGTGGCGGTGGGGCACGACAGCTTCGGGAAGAAGGGGGCGGCATCACTTCGCTGTCATGGACGACGGCTTCATGTGCTTTTCGATGTCAAGGCCGTCTTCGCCGTCGATGAAGCCGATGCGCGAGTATAGGTCGGGGGAATCGCGCCGGTGAGTGGTGCACCGGCCATCCGTGTGTTCCAAAGATGACGGCATCTCTCAAAGAAGCCGTCAACGGTGCCTGCAATCGTCGGAAGGCTTGGCGCCGCCTCGAGGCGTTGGTCAATGGCGACTTCCTTCGGCCTCGCCGTCATGGTCTTGGCGCCCTTCTTCCTTCCGGGAGCCGCTTCATCCGCGAGGCAACCGCTCTTCTGGCGCATACCGGCAACGCCTTGCGTTGCCCTAGAGACCTTGGAGATTGGGCGGGAGGGAAAATTCAGAAGATCACCCTTTCCGCATCCGAAGATGTCACCCCTGCAGTCGGACGCATGCGCCGGTGGATGGACACGCAGCTGGCCGACGAGATCGCCTGCTGCATCCTGCATGGAAGCCTTGGCAGTGGGGAAGTCGTGCCCTATTCGGATTTTGACGCCCTCGTGGTGATCCACGACGAGGTGTTCGCCGATCCGATCCGTCTCGGTTCTGTGGCGTGGAAGCTATTTCTCGCACGCCGGTTCATGTACGAACAGGATCCGCTCCAGCATCACGGCTGGTTCGCCCTCCCCGAAGCGGCGTTCGATGCTTGGCCAGAGGACTATCTGCCGGTTGAGGTGATCCGGCACGGTCGTCTTCTCGCCGGCGATGGCCCCCGAACCCTCACGCTTCGGCCTGCAGGAAACGCTGCGCGTCTGCACGCGGTGTTCGACCGCATCGCACAATCGACCCTGGCCGACATTGCTTCCGACAGGTGGCGGCGGAACCTGCACGCCTTCAAGAGCCTTCTGTCGAAGATCATGCTGATGCCGGCGCTATATGTCGGGGGGCGCGACGGTCGAGGGGTCTTCAAGAGAGACAGTTTTGCCTTGGCACGGTCGGACTTCCCCGAGGAGACGTGGGGCATCATGCGGAAGGTTTCGGCCATCCGCGAGGACTGGCCGACGGTGCGCCTGCCCCGACCGCGCCGACTGACGGTGATGCCGGGGCCCTTGGGGGAAGTGCTGCGCCGCCGGCTGTCGCCCCCCATCCCTCCAGCGCTTGCCGCACGCTTCGGCGCAACCGAATGTCATGAGACGGAGCGTCTCGTGAACATCATGCGGGCTCGGATCTCCATGTCTAGGAAGGACGGTGGATGAGGCGAAGGTATGTCTTCGTGACCGGAATGGGCCGATCGGGAACGACTTGGTTGGCCGGTCTGTTGCAGGAGGCCGATGGATGCGTCTGCCGGCACGAGTTCATCGGCGACCGGCAATACTGGCTGCTTTCCTGGTATCTCGGGGCGTCTTGGGCAGTGCCCTGTCTGGAACGGGCGAAGGCGGAGATCGACAGGCGTTTTCCCGAAGGCGTGTTCGTCGACGTGAATGGATATCTTCACCATTCGGTGCCGTTCCTGAAGGAGGTCTTCGGCGATGTCGCCGTGTTCCACCTTGTCCGCGATCCCCGCAACGTCGTTCCCTCGATCCATGCGCGCCGCAACCCCGAGGACATGCAGATCCTCCCGAAGGACGAAGGCGACATCCGTCATTGGATCGACAGGGGCAAGTTCTGGCAGATCTGCTGGAACTGGGCGGACACGACGAAAAGACTCGTCGCGCAGGGAATACCCGTTTTGCAGTTCGAACGGCTCGTTTCGGATTACGAATACCTCCGAACCCGCCTTCTGGAACCGGCAGGGATCCATGTCGCGGAGGATTTCTGGGAGGAGGCGAGACGCAATCGCTGCAACCGGACACGATCGCGACTCTACCGTTATGTCTATGCCAAGCTCAGAGGCAGGCAGCCGGTGACGAACACGCTGCCGCCCTACGAGGAATGGTCCGCCGAACGCAAGCAGGCATTCCGCGATCTGTGCGGGGAAGCCATGCAGCTCGTGGGATATGACCTTCCGTGATCCTCGTCGATCATCCGCGCTTCGTGTCACTTGCGGCATACGAGGCCGAGATCGCGGCGATGACCGAGCGGCTCGTGAAACTGCCGGGCGTCGTGGCCGTCTATCGGATCGGCGGCCTGAGGGCGCCGGGGATCTCGGACATCGACATGGTGGCGGTCTTCGCCGACGAGGCCGCCTGTTATTCCGATCCGTGCGCCGGTCTTTCGGCGAAGGGACGCTATCTCTTCGTTCATCAACTCTTTGGGGCGCCGCTATCTCTCTTCCGCGAGAGCTTCCGCTACACCTTCTTTCACGACTTCCGTCTGCTGGCGGGCGAGGATGTCAGGCCGCCGGTGCCGATGGAGGATGAGGCGCGGAAAACCATGCTGCGACAATGGGCGCTCGAATTCCTCGCCCGGATGCTCGGCAGTATCGCCGTCGAGGATCTCTACGGGGTGACGAAGCTTCGCGGCCTGCTGCTCCACGGCAAAGCTCTGCTCTATGATCTCGATTTTCTCGGAACGGAGGCGCCGGTGTTGCGGGGACATCTTGAACGGATCCTCCACTGGCGCAAGACGTGGTTCGGGGATCCGCCGTCGGTCGAGGAGGTGCGGGCATTCCTTCCCGATTTCCGGCGGGATTTTGTGACCTTTCTCGACCGGGTTCTTGCGGAGCATCCGCTGTTCCTGCCCCGGGGGCGAAAGCTGGGGCGGAACATTCTCGTCGTGAACGGACAACCAGCAGGCTATGCCTGTCGCGGCCTGCGCCTGCCGGCCTTTCCTCTGCCCGACAGATGGGTGCGCCAGTTCTTCTCCCTGCAGCATCGGCTTAATACGATCGAGCTGCACCTGCCATTTGCGGAAGGCCCTGCGCCGGCCGTCATCGCCGCGAGCTTCGACTACCGGGAACGGGCGCAGGCCTTCAACCGCGAGCGACTGCCGCATTTCATGCCTCTGACCTCGAGCCTCAATCTCGCATGAAGGTCGTCCATCTTCTCTGGTCTCTCGAATTCGGCGGCATCGAGCGGCTCGTGCTCGACCTTGCTGACGTTCAGAGGGAGCAGGGGCTCGACGTTGCCGTTCTCGCCGGTCGGGCGAGGGGGCGCATGGCGCCGCTGTTTGCCAAAGCGGGCATTCCCGTTCTCGATGCCGGGCTGCGCAGCGGTTTCGATCTCGGTCTGTCGCGGCGGGAAGCCATCGGGGCCTGTCTGGCCAAAGCCGACATCGTTCACGTCCACAGCTTCAATCCTGCCCTCGCCCGGTTCGCGAAACGGGCGAGGCGGCCGATCGTCTATACCGAACACGGCAATTTCGGCTTCGGCCGGCGAGGGACGGTGCGCGATCGCATCAAGCGCTCGATGCTGCGGCGGTTTCTCAGGAACCATGTCCTCCATGTCACGTGGAACTCCCGCTTCACGCGGGATGTCGCCCGCCGTCTCTACGGGGAACCCGCGGCCGGCACTGTGATTCTGAACGGGGTGAGGCTTGACCGGATTGCGGAAGACGCGTCCGGTGCGGCTGTCGCGTTTTCCTGGAAGAGCGAGAGGCGGTTCGTCGTCGCTACAGTCAGCCGGCTTGCCGGCTTCAAGCGCATCGACCGGCTGATCCGTGCCTTCGCCAGGGCCTTTAAGCGTGGCGAAGCCGGGCTCGCGATTGTCGGCGACGGGCCGCTGCGGCCTGAACTCGAGGTTCTGGCACGTGATCTCGGCGTGTCCGAGGATGTTCTCTTCACCGGATACAGGGAAAACCCCGGCGATTTCATGGCGTCGGCGGACGTGTGCGTCTTTCCCTCTGCAGGCGAACCTTTCGGGATCGTCGCCGTCGAGGCACTGGCCCTCGGCCGGCCGGTGGTAGTGATGCGTGACGGCGGTGGGCTCGTGGAGATTATCGAGCCACTCTCGCCGGAGGATGTGGTCGCGGACGAGCAAGATCTCGCTCGCCGTCTGGTCGAATACCGCGCAGCTTGGGAAAGCGGCACCCTGCAGGAGCCGGCGCAGGTGGAACGTCGCCGTGCCCGTGCCCGCGATTTCGACATCCGCGCCATGGCCGACACCTTCGCCGGGATCTATGCGGCATGTCTGTAGGACCGGCTTCTGATGGGATCGGGGGACGTGCGTCATGCTTGAGCTGCAAAGGACGAGGAAGGGATGGGGCTACCCCATTCTCCGAAATCCGGTGCCGCGGGTGATGAAGTTCGAGCGGTTCAAAGCGTATTTCGACTCCCTGCCGCAGGGGGAACTCGTGCTCGACTATGGCGCCGGCGACCGACCCCTCGAACCGATGCTGCGAGAGAAATTCGCCACATATATTGCCGCCGACTGGCCGCCGGCGAACGCCGCCCATTCCCGCAGGCCTGACATCGAGATCGGCGACGGACCGCTGGCCATTGACGACGGAACGGTGGATTGCGTGGTGCTGACCGAGGTCATGGAACACCTCTACGAGCCGAAGCAGGTTCTGCGTGAGATCCGCCGCGTGCTGAAACCCGGCGGCGCGCTGATCGGCACGGCGCCCTTTGCCATCGGCGAGCACGAACAGCCCTACGACTTTCACCGCTACACCTCCTTCTGCCTGCGGCGGATGTTCGAGGAGACCGGCTTCGAGGTGATCGACGTCAGACCGGTCGGCGACATGGTGGGGGTCAGCCTCGTGACCACGGTGCGGGTGCTGGAGGTCCTGCCGAAAGCCATCCGCCGTGTCGGCCTCCAGCCGCTGTCCTATCCGGCTCGGCTTCTCGTCCGCCTGCCTGAGCTGGGCTATTATGGCCTGCTGAGGCTCGGGATTGATCCAGGCCGTCTCGCCTATTTCCGCACCTGGCCCCTTGGCTATGCCTTCCATGTGGTGAAGCAGGCTGACGACCACTGACGCATGTGCGGTATCAACGGCATATTCTGCACTGACGGAAGTCGGTCCCCGGAGGAGATCCGGCGGGAGGTCGCGCATATGAATGAGCTTCTGCAACATAGGGGGCCCGACGACACAGGACTCTGGCTGGATGCTGTAGCCGGGATCTGCCTCGGGCATCGCCGCCTTTCGATTCTCGATCCCTCTCCTGCCGGCCATCAGCCGATGGTTGCTGAGGATGGTACGGCAATCGTGTTCAATGGCGAGATCTACAACTTTCGAGAATTGCGGCACGATTACCTTCCGAACCATCATTTCGAGTCGGAATCGGATACGGAAACACTGCTTTCTCTCTACAGGCAACGAGGGATGGAGTGTCTCGATCTCTTGACCGGCATGTTCGCTTTTGCCGTGTGGGATGGAGGACGGCGGGAGCTTCTTCTCGTGCGCGACCGGATCGGCAAAAAGCCGCTTTACTGGTGCCGAGAAGGCGGAATCTTCGCTTTCGCGTCCGAGATTCGTTCACTGCTCTCACTTCCCTGGATGGAAAGGGAACTAGACGAAAGGGCGCTCTACCATTTCCTGACCTTCGGCTTCGTACCACCGCCGGCGACGCTATTTGCCGGAATCTCGAAACTTGCACCGGGAGTGTTTCTCCGTCTCCGCGCGGGGGGGGCCGGAGATCGGCACCTGGTGGACACCGCATCCCGTGCCGGTGCCGGATGACGAGGGGGAGATCGTCGGGATGTTACGCGCACATCTCGACCGGACGATGGACCTCAGGATGGTGAGCGACGTGCCAGTTGGCATCTTCCTTTCGGGGGGTGTCGATTCTACCGGCCTTGCGTCGCTGATGGGCACACATACGGACCGGCCAATCCACTCCTTCTCCATCGGTTTTGCCGATCAACCGGATCACGACGAGGCTTCAGTCGCGCGTGCCACGGCCACGCGTCTCGGCTTCGTACACCACGAGCGGGTGGTCGCGCGTGAGGATATGGTCCGCATGATTGATGAGGTGGCAGACGTGTTCGACGACCCTCTCGCCGATCCGACTGGTATACCCATCTATTTTCTTGCGGAAATGGCGCGCGAAGCCGGGATCAAGGTGGTACTCACCGGGGATGGTCCCGATGAACTCTTTCTGGGCTATCGTAACTGGCAGCGCTATCGGCACGCCTATCCCTTGTTTCGTGCGTGGAGCGCAATGCCCGCGCCGCTACGCCGCATCGGCTTCGCGGCAGTACGAAACCTGTCCAGATCGGAACGGCTGGTGGAGATGTTCCATCGCGCCTATCACGGGCAAGAGCTGTTCTGGGGCAATGCACCGAGCTTCCGCAGCAGCGAAAAACCAGTGCTCCTCCATCCAGAATTCTCGATGCGCGCACGCAAATGGGACAGCCATGAGGTGATTGCAGCGATACGGGCGGAATACGATGCGCTCTTCCCGCCCGAAGAGGGGGCGCGGGATCATGATGTGAACTGGATGTCCTATGTCGGCCTGCGGTTCAATATTCCGAACTTTTATATGCTCCGCGCCGACCGCTTGGGCATGCGTCACGGGGTAGAGGTTCGAGCTCCCTATCTTGATCATGATTTGTGCGCCTTCGCCCTCTCAGTGCCGATGCGCTGGAAGGTAAAGGATGGCGAGCCGAAGTACGTTTTCAAGCGTGCCCTTGAAGGTTGCGTGCCGGGAGAGATTCTTTCTTCTCCGAAGAAGGGCTTCTGCATTCCTCTGCACTCTTGGGGAGTAGAGATCATGGCCGAGAGCATTCTGGACAGGATGGATATGCTATGTGATGATTTGCGCTTCATGCGACGTTCTGCCTTGGAGTCTCGAGTGCGCCGTTTTTGCGAAGGCGATACATCTCAAGTGGCAGAGATGTGGACCCTGCACGTCCTCGCAAGCTGGGTCGAACGCTGGTTCAAAAAAGGCGGAAGCGCGGGACCATTTGGTTTAAATGCAAGTATGGCAGAGAAAGTCGTGCCATGATCGTTCTGGGGTATCTTCTGGTACTTGCAATCATCATTGCTTTTATCAAGTATCCGCGGCAGGGCGTTTACATCAGTCTGTTGACCAAGCCGACCTTGGACATGTTCTGGTGGGTGAAGGCGAAAGGTCTCGTTTCCCCACTCTATATTGCTGGTGTGATAGTGCCGATTCTCGCTCTGGTAGGCCTCAGCCGGACAAAGGCGCGAAAGCTCCTCATTCAGGAGGATCTCGTCGTCATGGCTTATCTTTCTCTTATAATCATTCTAGGCATGCTCAAGGTTGCGGCCATGCCGCAATACACCTACAACACATTCGATCTCATCTCTCGCTTCGTTTCCACCACCCTGTTCTACTTTATCGGCAAGTTCTATTTCCAAAGGCCTGAAGATCGTTACAAGCTTATCCTTGTGATTCTGGCCAGCTTCATTCCTCCCTTTCTCCTCACCATCGGGCAACAGCTCCTCGGCATAAACCTGCACAGCTTCTCGGAGGTCTACGATCCGGCAAGCGGTCTCAGCACTGGCGAAGTATCAGCCTTCTATCTCGAAGGGCGACATGGGATCAAACGCATCTCCGGAGTTTACGAAGGCGTGTATGAGCTGGCCTTCATGGGGGCGTTCGCGACCCTGATCTTCTTCGCATTACACGATAGTCGCGATCATCGGTTCACGTGGTGGCAGATCACGATGGTGCCAATGGCGCTCTACATGCTCTATGCCACCTATTCGCGGTCGGCATGGGTGACTACGCTTGTCGCCGTCCTCCTCTACAGTTTCCTACGGCGTAAGTGGTTGACCCTGACAGCGATCGTTACGACCGTCATCCTCCTCTACCTCACCGTGCCTGTGGTGCAGTACCGGTTCGAGGACGAACTCGGTTTCCTCCTCGGCGAGAGCGAGTTCGCCAGGGTCGGTTACGGCCGGGGAAACAAGTGGACGTGGATCGTGGAAACCTTCCTCGCGCAGGATTTCGGAACGCAGATGATTGGTCGGTTCGGCATCGGCAACCCGGAGAACCAGTTCCTCAACGCGCTCGTCTTCATGGGATACACAGGGCTGCTCCTGATAGTCGCTTTCCTGATCTACTTTACCTTGCGTCTATTTTATGCGGTTAGAACTTCGCTTCCTTATCCGGATGCAGTCCATCGCGTTGGCATGATGATGGCAATCTTTGCCTTCGTTACCTACTGGCTGGGGGGCCTCGGCAACAACTTCATCGTTCAGATCTCCACCCAGTGGATTCTATGGACATGGACCGGCTCGATGATTGCGGAAGCCTATTTCCTCAAGACAGCCAAGCGTCGGCAACGCCTGCTTGCACAGAACGGAATGCTCCCGCGGCATGGCGGGGCGTGAGAGAGCCGATCGTGCAACATTCTCTGGGCCGACAGAGGCAATCAGGTGGAACAAAGTTATGAAATTCCGGAAGATTCTCGTCACAGGCGCCGATGGCTTCATCGGTTCGCACCTAACTGAAGCCCTCGTCGAACGCGGTTACGACGTCAGGGCCTTCGTTTACTACAATTCGTTCAATTCCTGGGGGTGGCTCGATCATGTCCCCTCCCGCATCCGGGATGCGCTCGACGTCTTCGCGGGCGACATTCGCGACCCCCATGGGGTGCGAACGGCAATGGAGGGGTGCGATGCCGTCCTCCATCTCGCGGCTCTCATCGCCATTCCCTATTCCTATCACTCGCCCGATACCTACGTCGAAACCAATGTTCGCGGCACGCTGAACGTTCTGCAGGCGGCGCGGCAGCTGGGCGTCGGCCGCGTGCTCCATACCTCGACCAGCGAAGTCTATGGCACCGCGCGCTTCGTGCCCATTACGGAGGAACATCCCCTCCAAGGTCAGTCCCCCTACTCGGCGAGCAAAATCGCCGCCGACCAGATGGCCTATGCCTTTCACGTCTCTTTCGATCTGCCGGTGGTCATCGTCCGGCCATTTAACACCTACGGTCCCCGGCAATCGGCACGCGCGGTCATCCCCACCATCATCACCCAGATCGCCAGTGGTCGGTGTCGCATACGTCTCGGGGCGGTCACGCCGACACGGGATTTCAACTATATTGCCGACACGGTGGACGGTTTCATCCATGCTCTCGAGGGGGAGGGTGGCTGCGGCGAAGTCGTGAATTTCGGAAGTAACTTCGAGATCTCGATTGGCGAGACCGCCGAAATGATCGCTTCGGTCATGGGGGCCAAGATCGAGATCGAAACCGACGAGCAGCGAATACGGCCGGCGAATTCCGAAGTCGAGCGCCTGTGGGCGGACAACGGCAAAGCTTTCAGGCTGTTCGGCTGGCGTCCTGCTCATGGCGGGCGCGACGGCTTCAGGCGAGGCCTCGAGAAAACGGTGGCGTGGTTCACGCAGCCGGATAACCTCTCCCGTTACAAGGCGGACATCTATAACATCTGAAGACCCATGTCCGGGATGTCTAACCGTTCCTCCGCTCTCGCCGCGCGTGTTCTCGATGCGGTGCGGGCAGTTCTCGCCGAGCCGCCGGTTCCCCTGCATGCGCCGGTCTTTCGCGGGAAGGAGGCGGAATTTCTCATGGAGTGTCTCGACTCCACCTTTGTCTCCTCCGTCGGACCATTCGTCGACCGCTTCGAAAGGATGCTGGCGAAGACGACAGGAGCCGCCCATGTCGTAGCCGTGGTTAACGGTACCGCCGCGCTTCACGTCGCCCTGCGCCTGGCGGGGGTCGGTGCCGGCGACGAGGTGATCGTGCCGGCCCTGTCCTTCATCGCGACGGCGAATGCCGTGGCCTATTGCGGGGCCGTTCCCCATTTCGTCGACAGTGAGGAACGCACTCTCGGTCTCGACCCGGGCAAGCTTGCCGAACATCTCGAGCAGACGGCGGAGATGGAGGACGGCACGCTCCGCAACCGCCATACCGGGCGCCCCATCCGGGCGGTGGTGCCGGTGCATGTTTTCGGCCATCCCGCACGCATGGAGGAGATCCGCCATGTCGCTGAGGCCTTCGGTCTCGCTCTTGTCGAAGACGCGGCCGAGGCGCTCGGCAGCACGCGCGGGGGACGTCACGCCGGCACCTTCGCCCCCCTCGGCTGCCTGAGCTTCAATGGGAACAAGATCATCACCACGGGTGGAGGCGGTGCGATCCTGACGGATGATGCCGATCTCGCGCGGCATGCCCGCCATCTGACGACGACCGCGAAGCTGGATCACCCTTGGGAATATCGGCACGACGAGATTGGCTACAACTACCGCATGCCGAACATCAACGCAGCCCTCGGCTGCGCGCAGCTCGCGGAGCTGCCCGGCATGCTCGTGAGCAAGAGGGCACTGCACCGGGCCTATGTGGAAGCGTTCCGCGACATCGACGAGGTGACCGTCGTGGAGGAACCGGAAGATTGCCGCAGCAACTACTGGCTGCAGGCGCTCCTTCTCGATGGAGCGTATAGCGACGAACGCGACGCTTTGCTGGAGGCGCTCAACGCGGCAGGCTACATGTCACGCTCGGTATGGGGGCTACTGAGCGATCAGGCACCTTACAGGGCCTGTCCGCGCATGGATCTCTCGACGGCGCACTCCCTCGCGCGACGGATCGTCAACATTCCGAGCGGGGTTGGGATTTCGCGAAGCTCCCGAGGGGGAATATTTTCTTTATGAAGACAAGACCAAGACAATAAATTCCATGTTCAATATCGGTATTTGCGGATCCGGAGGCTTCGGTCGATGTGTTCTTCCGGTTGTCCGGAAGCTATACAATGGATGTGATGGTATATTCTTTATAGAAAATGACCCTGATCGTATTGGCTCTATTATTAACGGGATTGAGGTTGTATCTCATGATAGAGCCGCTGAACTTGAATGTAAAATCACGATCGCTATTTCGAATCCTTCGATCAGAAAAAAATCGCAGATAAGTGTGCGGAAAGAGGCCATGCGTTCATTGATGTTATTCATCCAGATGTCGAGATGTACGATGATGTAACTTATGGAGAAGGCCTTATAGCGCTTTCGAGAGTCGTTTTCACAAGCAACATCAGGATCGGTCGGCATTTTCACGCCAATATCTACAGCTATGTTGAGCACGATTGCATCATCGGCGATTTCGTGACGTTTGCACCCCGCGTTGGATGCAATGGGAATGTGAAAATCGAGGATTTCGTGTATGTTGGCGCTTCAGCCGTAATTAGGCAGGGCACGCCTGCAAAGCCTCTGACCATCGGACGTTCGGCCGTCGTCGGCATGGGTGCGGTGGTAACCCGGGACGTTCCGGGGGGTGTCACCACCGTCGGCAATCCGGCGCGGGAGCTTGCCAGACGGTGATGAAACGGACCACGCCATTCCTGTTCGGGGAGGAACCATGAAAGCGGTCATTCTGGCTGGCGGTCTCGGCATGCGGCTGAGGCCCTTTACCGAGGTCATTCCGAAACCTCTGCTACCCCTCGGCGAGAAGGCGCTGCTCGAGATCCAGATCGAGAGGCTGGCCAAACAGGGGTTCGCCGACGTCTACATCGCCCTCAACTACCGTTCGGACTACATCCGGGCCTATCTCGGCACCGGCGAGAAATACGGCGTGCGGATCCACTACAGCGAGGAGGAGAAACCCCTCGGCACCTGCGGCCCCCTGAGCCTGCTAAAGGACGCGCTGATGGAACCCTTCCTGCTCATGAACGGTGACATCCTGACCAAGGCAAACCTGGCCGATATCCTCGCGTTCTCGAGAGAGCGGCCCGAGGTCGATTTGACGATTGCGACCAAGAAGATCCTCACCCCCCTTTAGGTTCGGGAACGTGATCTCTGAAGGCCACTACGTGGTCGGCGTGGAGGAGAAGCCCGACCTCGAATTCGAGATCCTCGCGGGGATTTACGCCATGTCGCCGAGCATCTTCAGGTTCATTCCCAACGACCGTTACTACGGCATGGACGATCTGATCAAGGAAATGCTGGCGGCCGGGGAGAAGATCGCCCGGTATCGCATCGAGGATTACTGGATCGATATCGGGCAGATCGACGACTACAGCAGCGCTGTCGAGGTCTACCAAAAACATTTTTCCACAGAGGCAGAAGAAAGTACCTGATCTCCGCTCCCGTAATTGGGCCGCGATGATCCCGTTGCAGAAACTCGTATCGCCTTGCCGCGCGGTCTGACATCCATTCGACGGACGCCACTTTTGCGGAACCTGTCCACGGTGCTGAGCGGCAGCATGGTTCGCTCTTTCTCGAGCATCCTGCAGGCCTTCGCGGTGGCGAGCTTTCTCTTGCCCCGGGATTTCGGCCTCTATGCGCTGGCCATGTCCTATGTCGGGATCGTGTTCGCGGTGCTCGACTTCCGAACCTCGGAGGCGGCGATCAAGTTCGGCGCGGATGCCCTCCATGCCGGAAGGAAAAGAGAACTGGGCATCCTCGCGGCCGCTCTCTTTCTTCTGGACGCGGCAAAGGCGGCTGGAGGCGCACTCATCATCGCGGCCACCGCCTGGCCGGTCTCGGCACTGTTCTACGGGGAGCCGGAACTTGCATGGCCGTTGACGCTTCTAGCGCTTTATCAGGTCTTCATGGCTTTCAATCCGACCATGACGGCCTTTCTGCGGATTGCCGGGCGCTATCGCCTCATCTCCTGGTATGATGGCTTGTTCGGT
The DNA here is from genome assembly GCA_026989275.1 of Albidovulum sp. Classification (GTDB taxonomy): domain Bacteria; phylum Pseudomonadota; class Alphaproteobacteria; order Rhodobacterales; family Rhodobacteraceae; genus WFPA01. Next base: position 30,667 of record JALSJQ010000044.1, on the reverse strand, counting down.
CCCCTGTCCCTGTGCGTTGTCGGGGCAACCGCCTACGCGACCGGCAGCCTTTCCCATGTGGCCGTCGCCTATGCTGCAACCGGACTCGTCGGGGCGCTCGTGAAGGCGGTCATGTGCCGGATCGTATTTCCGGTGCCGATCCGGCCGCGGGAACTCATGAGGGATCTTCTGGGCTGGCGCCGGGTCGATCTTCCCTGGAGACAGATGGCTGGCTTCATCTTCCACGTCAGCCTTACCACCACCCTGCGCTACTTCTCCAAGAACCTCGACGTGCTCATTCTAGGCAAGTTCGTTTCGGCCGAGAGTGTCGGAATCTACAGCCTTACCCGTCGTCTGGCCATGCTGCTGGCCTATTTCTTCGATCCATTGAGCATCGTCATCTACCCGGAAATGGCCCGCCTGAGCGCCGAGGGTGACACGAACCGGCTGCGCCGCCTCTTCGTGCAGATCACCGGATATGCGACGGCGGCCGTTCTCGTCGGCTTTGCGGTTCTGGCCGTTTCATCCCGATGGCTGGTGCTGGTTCTCTTTGGCGAACACTACGCCGCGGTGCCCGGAATCCTGTGGCTGTTCATGCCCGGTGTCGTCTTCATCCTCGGTTTCTTTTCCGTCTACCACCTCCTGCTGGCGCTACGCCGGACGGGAACGATCTTCATCGGAACGGTGATCCAGCTTCTGGCGACGCTCGTCTGCATTCCGCCGCTGGCTTGGCAATGGCAGGCACCGGGAACGGCCATCGGCTACAGTGCCGCCCTGATCATCCCGGGTCTGTATTATCTCGTCGTTCTCTGGCGCCTGTTTGCACGGAATGAGCTTTCGCAATCGGCGGCTGTCTCATGACGGATTTTCCCCCCGCGCCGCACCTTGTCTATGTCTCGCCACGAGACATCCTCAAGGCGCGCTCCGATCCGATTCACATCGTCGCCTCCTGTCGCGCCTTTGTTCGGCAGGGCACACGGGTTGAACTGGTCGCACCCGGGTACGAGCGACCGGAAAACATATCCGAAGACGATGTCGCACGGAACTACGGCATCGCGCCGCATGAGCGGTTCGACATCCTCCACCTCCCCACCCGCCTGCGCGACGACGATCCACCTTGGAAGGTTCGCACCAAGAAGCTTTTCCACTTTTCCCGGCATGCAGCGAAGCGGATTCTGTTCAATGGGGGCGCGAAGGCGAGCGGCTCCCTCATCGTCTACGGAAAATGCCTCGTCTCGATCCTGCCCTACATTCACCTTTCCCGGCTGCGCCGCCGGCGCCGTCCAGTCATCGGCTTCGAGGCCGCCTCCTTTGTCGGCACTGCACAGGAAAGATACGTTCTGCGACGGTGTGATCGTATCATCGCCATAAACCCTCTCCTGAAAGAAGACATCGTCGCGGCAACAGGCATCGACCCCGAACGCATCCTCGTGCCTCCCCTCGGCGTGGATGATGCCTTCGCCGAGGTGTTTACGATGGAAAAAGAACAGCTTCGGAGAGAGCTTGGTGTATCTCAGGAGGCCTTTGTTGCCCTTTATGCTGGCAAACTGTCACCTGAATCCGTGACTTCCCCCACCCCTGAACACTCGTTTGCACGATGATCATCGCGTAAAATCGCGAACCAGGCCATTCCCATGATTTCATCCATAGGGTGAACCTGCCATGACCTTCATCTTCGAGCAAAGCGACACGGAAATCTACGCCTCCCATGCCGGCCTGGCGGTGATCGGTCCTCTTCTCAACCGTCACAGCGGTTTGAAGAAGCGGCTCAAGTCGATTCCGCTGCGTCATGGGATTCCCCATATCGACCTGATCCGCACCTATGTGGGCCTGCTCTGTCAGGGGAAGAACGACTTCGAGGCGGTCGAGGGCGTACGCCAGGATCCTTTCTTCCAGCGGGCCCTGGGCATCGGGCGCATGCCCTCCTCGGCGCGTCTGCGGCAACGTTTCGATGAACAAGCCGAGGCGCTGACGGCAGCGGTGGACGGCTGTCTGGCGCCGTTGCTGAAAAACCTGCGCGCGCCGGTCACCCCGCTGTCCACCGGCCATGTCGCCCTGCACGCCGATGTCTTCTGCCTGGACAACCGCAAGACCCGCAAGGAAGGTGTGGCGCGGACTTACCAGGGGTATGACGGCTATGCGCCTATCGGCGCCTACCTGGGTGAGGAGGGCTGGTGCGTGGGCATGGAGTTGCGTCCAGGGAATCAACACAGCCAAAAGGATTTTCCCTTCTTTCTCGACCGAACCTTGCCCCGGGCACGCCTGCTGGCAGGGGAACGCAAGCTGCTGGTCACCCTGGATGGCGCGCATGACGCCGCCGCCAATCGGGAACAGCTGATGCGTGAACAGGTGGACTACCTGATCAAATGGAACCCCCGGGGTGAAAATCCCGAATCCTGGAAAGCCCGTGCGGAAGACCAGGAACGCTTTATGGAGGTACGACCCGGCAAACGTGTGGCCCTGTTCGATGAAATCGTCGAATGGACCTTCGAGAAGAAAACCTATCGCGGACGCCGGGTGGTCCGGCTGATCGAACGGACCGAGGATCGTCACGGCCAGCCCCTGCTGTTCCCGGAGCTGACGCTGGAGGGCTGGTGGACCAGCCTGGATGCCGAAACGGTCGATGCCGAGACCGTGATCGTTCTCTACCAACCAGCGCGGCACGTCCGAGCAGTACCATAGCGAGTTCAAAACGGACCTGGATCTCGAACGCCTGCCTTCGGGAAAGTTCGCCACCAACGCCCTGGTGATGGCCCTGGCCGCCATGGCCTACAACCTCTTGCGTTACGTGGGACAAAACACCCTGATCGGGCCGGATGCGCCGCTGCGCAAGGCTCTGCATCGGCGCCGCATCCGTACGGTGATGCAGGAAATGATCTACAAGGCCGCCCGTCTGGTGCGCCATGGTCGCCGGTATATCCTGCGCTTTGGCCGGGGAGACCCGGGATACGCCGCCTTGGCGCGCTGCCACGCTCACGTCCTGACGCTTTGACCCGAAAACCGCCACGCCACACCGCCTCCACCTTGGCAGGCGGCGGCTTCCCTCACGCTGAACAACGCCAGTTGAACCCGATTCCGCATGGCATGGCGAACAGACGCGCGCATTCGCCCTGATTCCCGGTGCAACATGCGAGAAAACACCCATCACAGCAGCTCCCTTGAGGAGTCGGGACCCAAAGGCGGTTTTGGTGGAGGGGAAGTCACGGATTCAGGTAACCAGCTAGATTTGTACGACAATGTCACATCCTCTACAACTTAACCTCCCTCAAACAGAGGCGATTATCCAGATATCACTTTATTAGCAAGATCATTGACAGCTGAAATTTCCAATTCATGGGCTTCAGTTAAGAGCGCTTCAGCTTTAGATCGCAACTGTTTAGCCGACGCAATTCGACCTTCAAATTCTGCTTTGCATTCCTGTTGTACTAACGGTGGTGGAACTGGTATTTTAACCTTTCTCAAGTCCTTTACGTTCAAGCGAGGCCGGCCAATTCCAGCAATAAGGTGCATTATTTGCCCAAAAACAAGATCTGATCTGAGCAGTACAGCAAGCACTTTTGGATCGATCAAGTACTCGCCGTTAGCATCTTTGCGGACCTCAAGCACAACGCACTCAGGAGAAGTGTACCCGCCTTCCTCAAAAGACATTAATGCAACTTTCCGTAAATTGGGCCTCATTCTAGCAAACAGAATGTCGCCGGGCTCATACCGCTTTACTGCACTCTTTATCGAAGCAGCAGGTGTAGGAACTTGGTGGGCAACTCCATTTCCGGATTCTATATGCGCTAATCCAGTGTATAGAATCACTTGTTCTTCCATCTCGGCAGAAGGTATTATCGTCTCATTGCGTTCTATACACAAATCTGCAAGTGTGTATAACGTATACTTGGATTTGCCGATTAATACCTTACTAAGGCTGCGTGATGGGTGGTGGAATCTAAAATCGAGGCGAAGAGTTTTATCTTCTGCAAGATTCTCTGAAATATTTGTTACAAACCCCAATTCATCTGTTTCAATTTCCTTTCCTGATCTTACCAATTTCCATCGGTCAATAATTTCGGGAAGGTCGCTATTTGGTAGAGGTTTACCAGAATCATCGTAAATTACATCATCGTCTCCGTTTGATTTGCGCCCGATCTTTTCTGCCTTACCAAAAAAGACATTCTGCGAACGGTGTCTTTTCTTGGATTTGCGAAGAAAAAGAACCGATGCATTCACGCTTGCATATGGCATAAATGCAGAACTTGGCAGACTAACAATCGACAGGATATCAAAGCGATCTAAAATAAAACGCCGTACATCAACAGTACTAGGAAGGTTTAGAACACCTTCATCAATAACAATACCGAGAACCCCTCCGTCTCGCAGTAACGACCAGCACCGCTCGATAAATAACACTCCTCTCCTTCTAGAAGATTTTCCTCTGCCAAGTTCAAAGGACTGAAGAGATGCCTGATCCGTAAAGTCACTGCCAAATGGCGGATTTGTTAAGATAGCGTCTATTTTCCCATAATAATCAGACGCAAATGGGCCAAGGGTTCCGCCATCTCCTAAGCAATGTGTTTCGAAATCCTTTGCTCCGTGGAGCAACAAGTTGATCCCAGAAACCCAAGCCAGCCGTTCATCAATTTCAAGACCAATGAGTTGTTCGTATTGGGCTCCAGATCGCACGATCTCAGTCAGAAACCCTGCTGTCCCACATGCAGGATCCGCAATGACGCCTTTCAGGTATGGCCGAAGCATTTCGACCATAAAGCTAACAACTTGATGTGGAGTAAAAAACTGCTGATGCTCACTTTTATCAAAGGTGCCTCTGATTACTTCCTCATACACTACACCTTTGATGTCAAAGTTTGCATTTGCAAATGATAGCGTAGACAAAATCATCCCACATTGATGGATCGCACTATCTGAACACGCAAGAGAGGAGAATCTTTCTGGGATTATTCTCTTATGCTTATTGGCATGATCTGCATAAGATTTTCGTATTCGGTTGGCATATTCTGAAATGCTCTCCTTTGGTTTTGGTGTATATAATGATTCATCTTCTCGCTCAGCGATAAGCTTCAGAAAAAGAAGCTTGGTTAGTTCATCAAACCGTTGAATGATGCTGCTATTCCCATCAGTATCACGAAGAGCCGCATGAAGCCGTGAAACGATCCGCTTCACATTGCGCTGATCAGTTATCTGGGTAATTTCGGACCTGTAAGATGACCTTTCATGCTCATCACATTCATCAAATAACGAGATCTGCTGTCGTAGCGAACGCAGTTCCTCCAGATCATAGGCCCGGTAACGGTTGATGGGGTGTCTATGGGCTTTAAGCTTGCCCTCTTTATCCCAATTCCTCAGGGTGGCTTTGCTAACACCCAGGTATGATGCCGCCTCGGCCAGTGTGGCGAGCGTAGACATTGTTTTATAACCTCCGTAGTTTATAAAACACTACCACGCATTTTGCCTGCTGTAAATAAAGCATAATGTATTGTTTTTATTGATGTTATTGGTGTAACTTGCACCTTAAGGAAGGTCTGAACAAACCGCCCTCCATGAGATAATACCCCCCGACACCAGGGCACCGAAGGGAGAGCAAGCGATGAAGCAGCTGGGGCTGACCGACGCGCGGCTGGTCAAGCGCAGCAAGAAGACGCGCAAGGCCGAGTTTCTGGAGCAGATGGAGCGGATCATCCCCTGGTCGCGTCTGCTGGCGCTGGTCGAGCCCCACTACCCCAAGCCGAAGCGTGGGCGAGGGCGGCGCCCGATCCCGTTGGAGACGATGCTGCGCATCCACCTGCTGCAGCACTTCTTCAACTACTCGGACCCGGGCATGGAGGAGGCGCTCTATGACGTGCCGCTGCTGCGCGAATTTGCCCGCATCGACCTGGTGGTCGATGTCGTGCCTGATGAGACCACGATCTTGAAGTTCCGCCACCTGCTCGAGCGCCACGGCCTGGCCGAGATCAACGCCCTGCTCGAGGCGCGGGGGCTTTTGCTGCGACGGGGCACAGCGGTGGATGCCACCCTCATTGCCGCCCCGCCCTCGACCAAGAACCGGGCGAGGCGGCGTGATCCTGAGATGAGCTCGACCAAGAAGGGCAAGCAATGGCACTTCGGCATGAAGGCTCACATCGGTGTGGATCTCGACTCGAAGCTGGTCCACACCGTAGTCTGCACCACGGCCAAGGTGGCCGATGCGCGGGTGATCGACCGGCTCCTGCATGGCCAGGAGCGCTCGGTGCACGGGGATCGGGCCTACACCAGCAACAGCCGCCACCCCCTGGCGAGCGATCCGCGCCGGGGTGTGCTCTGGTGCATGCCCTTCAAGCGGCCCCGAGGTGGAGAAATCGATCCCGAGCAGGCCAAGATCAACCGGTTGCTGGCGCGGTTGCGGGCGCGGGTCGAGCCCCCGTTCCGGGTGCTCAAATGCCAGTTCGGCTACACCGAGGTGCGCTACCGGGGGATCGACAAGAACGCGGCGGCGATCACCACCAAGTTCGCCCTGGTCAATCTGTACCTGGTGCGAAGGCATTTGTTGGCGATGGCAGGCTAGGTGTGCCCAGCGCACGCCGAAGCGCCGCCCAGCGGGCGGAAAAGGCCCCCTCTGGGGGCTGTCAAGACCGTTTTGGGCCGCTTCGGCGGTCGGCAGAGCGCCGGTTTCGGGGCCGGAGGCCGGCAATGGAGTGAAAATTGGGAAGGGCGGCACCCGATCAGACCTTCCTTAAACATGCCTCTTCATGTTCCTCGACATCGGCCAGTCGGTACAACACCTGGCCTTGGAGCTTCAGGTACTGAGGGCCGAGCCCTTCACTCCGCCGGCGCTCAAGGGTGGCCTCACTGATGCGCCAGCGTTCGGCAAGTTCACGTTGGGTCAGATGACGGATTTCCATAGTTACCTCCAGCGTGTAGGTTTGCGGAGGCCCATGAAGGCTCGTGGGGGCAGGAATAGCAAGTTACGGGATGAAGGTTCGATTCCGGCTGGCGAATCGAATCGGTTGGCGGCTATGGCGGCTCCCGGGCAAGGGTCAGGGTTGAAGGCACGCAGCTTTCCGCTGGCTTCTCAATCGGTTATCACGCTCTATAAGGCATCATCATCCTTCTCGGAAGCGAAGGTTTGTAGCGGGAGACCCATCCACCACCAACCCCGCCATCCGCACCTGCATCCGTGCTCCGGCATGGCCGTATTTTCCGCCTTGCGAGCCGGTCGCGCCGGTCGGTGCCGGTGGGCTGTCGCCGCCCCTTGTGGACAGCGTCGGTTGCGGGCTGTAATGGAAGGCGAATGGCTCCGCTCCGGCGACGGCGATGCGTCGCGGGTGCGGGGTCGGGCAACGCATCCGGGGACCATCCATGCCAACGCTCAACGAGATCCGCACCGAGTTTCTCGATCATTTCCGGGAGCACGACCACGAGATCGTGCCCTCCTCGCCGCTCGTGCCGCGCAACGATCCGACGCTGCTCTTCACCAATGCCGGCATGGTGCAGTTCAAGAACGTCTTCACCGGCATCGAGGAACGGCCCTACAAGCGGGCCGCGACGGCGCAGAAATGCGTGCGCGCCGGCGGCAAGCACAACGATCTCGACAATGTGGGCTACACCGCGCGGCACCATACCTTCTTCGAGATGCTCGGCAACTTCTCCTTCGGCGACTATTTCAAGGAGCGGGCCATTCCGCTGGCCTGGGAGCTGCTGACCGGGAAGTTCGGCCTGCCGAAGGAGCGGCTCCTCGTCACCGTCTATCATACCGATGACGAGGCTGCCGCGCTGTGGAAGAAGGTCGCGGGCCTTCCCGACGATCGCATCATCCGCATTCCGACCGACGACAATTTCTGGTCGATGGGCCCCACCGGCCCCTGCGGCCCCTCCTCGGAAATCTTCTTCGACCACGGCGAACACATCCCCGGCGGCCCGCCGGGCAGCCCCGACGAGGACGGCGACCGTTTCGTCGAGATCTGGAACCTCGTCTTCATGCAGTTCGAGCAGTTCGAGGACGGCTCGCGCGAACCCCTGCCGCGCCCCTCGATCGACACCGGCATGGGGCTGGAGCGGATCGGCGCCGTGCTCCAGGGCGTGCATGACAATTACGACACCGACCTCTTCCGCTCCCTGATCGAGGCGTCGGCCCATGCCACCGGCACCGAACCGGGCGGGCGCTTCCGGGTCCATCACCGGGTGATTGCCGACCATCTGCGCTCGACTTCCTTCCTCATCGCCGACGGCGTGCTGCCCTCGAACGAGGGACGCGGTTATGTCCTGCGGCGGATCATGCGCCGGGCGATGCGCCATGCGCACATGCTGGGGGCCGAGGAGCCGCTGATGCACCGCCTGGTGCCGGTGCTGGTCTCGCTGATGGGGCAGGCCTATCCCGAGCTGGCGGAAGCCCAGAAGCTGATCGAGGAGACGCTGCTTCTCGAGGAAAACCGCTTCCGCCGCACTCTCGATCGCGGTCTGCGACTGCTCGAGGAGGAGCTGGCGAAGCTGCCCGAAGGGGCGCCGCTGCCGGGCGAGGTTGCCTTCCGCCTCTACGACACCTACGGCTTCCCTCTCGATCTCACCCAGGATGCGCTGCGCGAGAAGGGCCGTCTTCTCGACATAGAGGGCTTCGAACGGGCGATGGAGGAGCAGCGCCGCAAGGCCCGGGCGGCCTGGGCCGGGTCCGGCGAGGCTGCCGAAGCGAAGATCTGGTTCGATCTCAAGGACCGCCATGGTCCGACCGAGTTCCTCGGTTACGACACCGAGACGGCCGAGGGACAGATCCTCGCCCTTGTCCGGGAGGGCGCCGAGGCGACGACGGCCCGGGCCGGCGAGACGGTCGAGATCGTCGTCAACCAGACTCCCTTCTATGCCGAGGCCGGCGGCCAGGTGGGTGATACGGGCGAGATCACGACCGACACCGGCCGCGCCCGCGTGCTCGACACGCAGAAGCGCGGCGGCGGCGTCTTCGTCCACAGGGCCGAGATCGTCGAGGGTGAGCTCCATCCGGGAGCGGCGGCGCGGCTTGAGGTCGATCACGACCGGCGCACGCTCATCCGGGCCAACCATTCGGCGACGCACCTTCTGCACGAGGCGCTCCGGCGCAATCTCGGCACCCATGTCGCCCAGCGCGGTTCGCTCAACGCCCCGGACCGGCTGCGCTTCGACTTCTCCCATCCGAAGGCGATGACCGGGGAGGAAATCCGCGCCGTCGAGGCCGAGGTCAACGCCTTCATCCGTCAGAACAGCGAGGTCGAGACACGCATCATGACGCCCGACGAGGCCCGCGGGCTCGGGGCCATCGCCCTCTTTGGCGAGAAATATGGCGACGAGGTGCGGGTGGTGTCGATGGGCCGGCTCGAAGGATCGGGCAAGGGGCTCGACGGCGATACCTATTCGATCGAGCTTTGCGGCGGCACCCATGTGACCCGCACCGGCGACATCGGCGCCTTCGTCATCACCTCCGAAAGCGCGTCCTCGGCCGGGGTGCGACGGATCGAGGCGCTGACCGGGCAGGCGGCGCTCGACCATCTCGAGGCGGCCGAGGCGCGGCTGGGGGAGATCGCGCATCTCCTCAAGGCCCGGGTCGAGGAGGCGCCGGCGCGTGTCGGGCAGCTTCTCGAGGAGCGGCGCCGGCTGCGCGAGGAGGTGGCCGGCCTGCGCCGGAAACTGGCGCTCGGCGGCGGTGGTGGTGCCGGGCCGGCGGCGAAGGAGGTCGGCGGCGTGAAATTCGTCGGCCGGGTGCTCGAGGAGATCTCGGGCAAGGAGCTGCGCGGACTCGTTGACGAGCACAAGAAGGCGATCGGCTCGGGCGTGGTGGTTCTCATCGCCGACACCGGCGGCAAGGCGGCGATCGCGGCCGGCCTCACCCCCGACCTCGCCGAGCGGCTCTCGGCGGTCGATCTCGTCCGTGCCGCCTCGGCGGCGATGGGGGGGCGGGGAGGTGGCGGCCGGGCCGATTTCGCCCAGGGCGGCGCCCCGGAGCCCGCGAAGGCGGAGGATGCGCTCAGGGCCGTGGAGGAGATGGTGAGCGAAGCGCTGGAAGGAGAGACGGCATGACGGCCTACTGGATCGCCCATGTGGATGTGACCGACCCCGAAACCTATGCCCGATATGCCGCGATCGCGACCGAGGCGATCAAGGCTCATGGCGGCGAATTCCTCGCCCGCGGCGGCCGCTACCGGCAGATGGAGGGCAAGGAGCGGGCGCGCAACGTGGTGGCCCGCTTTCCGAGCTTCGAGGATGCGGTCGCCTGCTATGAATCGCCCCGCTATCAGGAGGCGCTGAAATACGCCAGGGCGTCCTCGGAGCGCGAGCTCGTGATCGTCGAGGCCGATTGACCGGCAGGGTGGTGGCCCTTCTGCGGGACGTCAGCACGAGGTGGCAGGCCCGCCTGCCGGGCCGGGGATGGATGGTGAGCGGATGGCCGGGGAGCGTCCGAAGAAGGAGACCGCGGCCGGGGCGGATCGCGCCGCACCGGCGGCGGAGGATGCGGTGACGTCTTCTCCGGGCGGGGCCGCCGACGGCTTGGCCGCAGCTGCAGCGCCTGTCCTGCCGCCGGTGCTCGAGAAGCCGCGTACGCGCCCGCCGCGCCGCGCGGAGGAGATCACGCCGGCGCGGCGCGAGAAGTTTGCCCGCATCGCCGCCATGCGCGATTTCGCGGCGGCCGTCGTGCTCGAGGACATCACCGACCCCCACAACGCCGCCGCCGCCTTCCGCTCGGCCGACGCCTTCGGCATTCAGAACGTCCACCTCGTCTTCGCCCGGGAAAGGCGTTTCGACCCGCTGAAAAGGGAATTCCGCAAGACCTCGGGGCGCAGCAACAAGTGGCTCGACTTCCGCATTCACGACGACAGCGCCCGGGCGATGGCGGCGCTCAAGGCGGCGGGTCACACATTGATCGCCACCAAGGTCGATCCGGCGGCAACGCCGCTGCCGGCACTCGATCTCGCCGCGATCGAGAAGCCCGCCTTCGTCTTCGGGAACGAACATCGCGGCATTTCGCCCGCCGTCGAGGAAGCTGCCGACATCCTCACCTTCATCCCGATGGTGGGGCTGGCCGAGAGCTTCAACCTGTCGGTTTCGGTTGCGCTCGTGCTCTACGAATATTTCGGCCAGTTGCGGCTTGGTCGTGCGCCGGCCCCCGGTGCGCCGCGGCGACTCTCGACCGAAGACGAGGCCGCCGCCCTCTTTGTCCGCTGGCTGGGCCGGATGTAGCGGCGGGCAGGCGCCTGGGGGTGTGGCCGGGCCCCTGACGCTCTCCGCGCCAGCGCTGGCCATGCAGGCGTGCCGCCGTCGTCGACTCGGCCGGGTGCGACGTCCCGTCGGGGCCGTGTGCCGGCGCCTGCCCATCGCAGGCCGGAAGGGGTGCCGAGGCCGTCGGGGCGGCCAAGCCTGCCCGAAGGGGATGGTTGCTCCGCGGGAGATCGCCGGTGGTGGCCTTTCCCTTGCCCGCCCTTGCCCGGTTGCCGGCCGGCGGCGTGCTCAGTCGGCCCTGAACTTCTCGCGCAGCATGTTCTCGAGCCAGTGGATGTCGTAGTCGCCCGAAAGGACGGCCTCTTCTTCGAGAAGCGCATGGTGCAGCGGCGCGGTGGTGTCGATGCCGTCCACCACCAGCTCGCGCAACGCCCGGGAGAGGCGCATCAGCGCTGCCGGCCGGTCCGGTGCCCGGACGATCAGCTTGCCGATCAGGCTGTCGTAATAGGGCGGGATCCGGTAGCCCGAATAGATCGCCGAATCCATCCGCACCCCGAGCCCGCCGGGGGCGTGATAGGTGCCGATGGTGCCGGGGGAGGGGGTGAAGTTCGGCAGCTTTTCGGCATTGATCCGCACCTCGATCGCGTGACCGAGAGGGACGAGCGCCTCCTGGGTGAAGCTCAGGGCTTCGCCGGCGGCCACGCGGATCTGTTCGCGCACGAGATCGACGTTGAAGACCTCCTCGGTCACCGGATGCTCGACCTGGAGGCGGGTGTTCATCTCGATGAAATAGAACCGCCCGTCCTCGTAGAGAAATTCGATCGTGCCGGCACCCGCATAGCCGATATCGGCCACGGCCCTGGCGCAGACGGCGCCCATCTCGGCCCTGAGATCGGGGGAGATGGCGGGGGATGGGCACTCCTCGAACACCTTCTGGTGCCGGCGCTGCAAGGAGCAGTCGCGCTCGCCCAGATGCACCGCCGCGCCGCGCCCGTCGCCGAAGATCTGGAACTCGATATGGCGCGGCCGGCCGAGATACTTTTCGATGTAGACCTCGTCATTGCCGAAGGCGGCCCTGGCCTCGGCCCGGGCGGTCCGGAAGGCCTGTTCGAGCTCGTTCTCGCTTCGGGCGAGTTTCATGCCGCGCCCGCCCCCGCCGGCCGTGGCCTTGACGATGACCGGATAACCGATCTCGCGGCCGATGCGGCGGGCGGTTTCGAGATCGGGCACGCCACCGTCCGAGCCCGGCACCACCGGCACGCCGAGATTCTTCATCGTCTCCTTGGCGGTGATCTTGTCGCCCATCAGCCGGATGTGCTCGGAGGAAGGGCCGATGAAGACGATGCCGTGATCCTCGAGCGCCTCGACGAAGCGGGCGTTCTCGGAAAGGAAGCCGTAGCCCGGATGCACCGCCTCGGCGCCGGTGATCTCGCAGGCGGCGATGATGTCGGGGATCGAGAGATAGCTGTCGGTTGCGGGTGGCGGGCCGATGCAGACGCTCTCGTGGGCAAGGCGGACATGCATCGCGTCGCTGTCGGCGGTGGAATGGACGGCGACGCTCTTGATGCCCATCTCGCGGCAGGCACGGATCACCCTGAGGGCGATCTCGCCGCGGTTGGCGATCAGGATCTTGGAAAACATGCGCGCCTCACTCGATGATCATCAGCGGGGTGCCGAATTCCACCGGCTGGGCATCGTCCACGAGAATGCGCTTCACCGTCCCGGCCCGCGGGGCGGGGATGTGGTTCATGGTCTTCATCGCCTCGATGATGAGCAGGGTCTGCCCTTCGCTCACCTTGTCGCCGACCTTGACGAAGGGCGGTGCGCCGGGTTCGGGTTGGAGATAGACCGTGCCGACCATGGGCGATGTCACCGCCCCGGGGTGCAGTGCCGGATCCTCGAGCGCCGCGCCGCCGCTGTCGGACGGGGCGGCGGCCGCGGCCGGCGCCGGGGCGGAAGCTGCAGCCGGCGCCGGAGCAGGCACGGCCGACATCACGACCGGCTGCGGCTGGGGCGCCTCCCGGGCCACGCGGACGGTGAGGCTGTCATCCTCGCCGAATTCGCGCACCACCTCGATCTCGGTGAGCTCGTTCTTCCGCAGAAGCTCGGCGAGGGCCTCGATGAAGGTGATGTCGTCCTGATGATCTCGCTTGGCCATCTGTCTCGATCCTGTTTCCTGTCCCGTGGCGTGCGGCCGCAGGCCCGGGCAGCGGGGCAGAGTGTCGCAGCGCCTTTGTCGGGCCGTTATAGGGAAGCTTGCCGCTGCGGAAAAGGGGCGATGCGGCGGAAGGGGGATTCGTGCCGCAGGCGCGGGTGCGGGCAATGGACGGACATTCCCGACCGAAGACGCATCCCCCGGGCTGCCGATGCGCGAGCCTTTCCCCGACAGGAGGCGGGCATTCCCCCTCGAGCGATGTTCCCGGCGGAAACCGCAGAGCGGACCTTTCCCCGACAGGGAGTGCACCCTCCCGGGCCGGTGCCGCAGGCGGGGGCGCGCCCCGGCCGGTGGCGGCCGCGGCTTCGCTATTCGGGCCTGCCGGCACCGCGCTTGCGGACATCGGCCACGATCTGCGCCATGGCATGTTCGGGTGCGTAGCCGCGCACGAAGGTGTCGCCGATGATGAAGGTCGGCGTGCCGTCGATCCGGAGCCTGCGGCCCTGGGCCAGGATCCGGTCGATGTGATCCTGCACCTCGGGCGCCTCGGTGCCGGCGAGCACCTTGTCGGCATCGAGGCCGAGGCGGGCGAGAATCCGCCGCATCGCCTTCTCGTTCCAGGGGCCCTCATGCGTCATCAGCGCTTCGTGCACCCTGGCATAGGCGTCGGGGCCGAGCGTGCGCAGCGTGGAAATCGCCACTTTCGAGGCATAGGTCGAATCGGGTCCGAGGATCGGATATTCCTTGACGATGTAGCGGATGTTGCCGTCCTTGCGGAGCAGCGCCGCGACCTCGGGTCCGGCCTTGCGGCAGTAGGGGCAGCGATAGTCCATGTATTCGACGAGGGTGACATCGCCCTCGGGATTGCCGCCGATCCAGGAGATCCCGTCATCGAAGATCGCCTTGGCATTGGCCGCGATGAGGGCGGCGTCGCCTGCGGTCCTGGCCTCGGCCTGGCGCTTCTCGAGCTCGCGGATGACCTCGACGATCACTTCGGGGTTTTCGAGCAGGTAGCGTCGCACCTCCTGCCCGAAGGCGGCGCGTTCGCTATCGTTCATGTTGGCGATGTCGGTGGCGCCGGCCCCGAAGGGCAGGGCGAGGAGCAGGCCCGTGAGGAGGGCGGGCACGAGGCCCTTCAGGCGGTGGAGCAGGCGGATCATCGGCGTTTCCCCTTGGTTTTCCTGAGCGAGATTTCGGCGGTTCTTATCACGTCCCGGGCCCGGCGCCATGCGGGAGATCCGCGCGGCAGGAGACCGCTTGCCCGTTCGGCCAGCAGCCTGGCGTCCTTCATCCGCCCGAGGAGGGCGTAGCGTTCGGCGCTCACGAGCGCGGCCATGCCGTTCAGCCCCTTGCGGCCATAGGCGACGGCGAGATCCCTGAGCGCCCCGTCGAGAAGGGGGTCGCCCCGCCGCGCCGTCTCGAGAGCGGCGATGGCGCGGTCGAGATCGCCCTTGCGGTCCCGCAGGAGGTAGGCGCGCCCGAGCGCGGCGCGGATGAGCGGCTCGGACGGGGCGAGGGCGGCGGCTTTCCCGTAGGCGGTGACGGCGGCGTCGAAGCGCCGGCGTTCGAGGAGGAACTGGCCCGCGAGATCGTGATAGTAGGGATCGCGAGGCCGCAGCTTCAGCAGCGCTCCGATGGCCGCGGCCGCCCTGGCGTTCTCCCCCTTGCGGTGATGGGCGATGGCGCGTGCGAGCAGGGCCATCTCGTCCTTCCTTCCCCGCATCTTGCGCAAGGTGACAGCCGGAGAGCGGCGAAAGGCGGCGAGCTTGG
This sequence comes from Albidovulum sp., assembly GCA_026989275.1. Taxonomy (GTDB): domain Bacteria; phylum Pseudomonadota; class Alphaproteobacteria; order Rhodobacterales; family Rhodobacteraceae; genus WFPA01. The sequence goes on along the minus strand of JALSJQ010000044.1, from coordinate 15,603 downwards.
TGCCGATGCGTTCGAACCAGTAGGCGGTCCGCCGTGCCCGTGCCGGGTCGCCCTTGCCTCGGGCGCGCTTGGCCAGCGCTCCGGCCAGCGCCTCGGCATTGGCCAGCCGGGTGCGCGAGAGGGGGTGACTTCGCAGCCACGGGTCCTGCCGCGTCGTCATCAGCACTTCCTGACCGGCGAAGTTGCGCAGAAGCGCCACCGCGGCCGTCGGGTCGATCCCGGCCGAGGCCATGAGCGAGAGGCCGATCCGGTCGGCCGAGGCCTCTTCGGCCCGGCTGTGGGAGAGCAGCACCCCCAGCGCCGAGCTCGACGTTCCCATGGCCACCCCGCCCGCGAGCGCCCCTTCGCCGGTCGCCGCCGCGAGCGCCAGCGAAACGAGCAGGCCGGCCCGGGCGGCGGTGTTGGCCGCACCGATCGCCATCTGCCGCCGCGAGATGTGCCCGGCGCGGATATGGGCGATCTCGTGGGCGAGGACCGATTGCAGCTCCGCCGCATTCCGGGCCAGGAGGATCATGCCGCTGTGGATGAAGATGTGCCGATCGTCGATGACGAAGGCATTGGGACGGGCATCCTCGATCACCATCACGCGGATGCGGCCCGCCGGCAGCGCCGCCGCGGCCAGAAGCGGCCGGGCGATCTCGGCCAGCCCGTGCTCGATGCCGGCATCGCGGATGAGGCGCAGCTCCCCCGCCCGGCCGGGGGTGGCGCCCCCTGCCACGAGGGCGAGAGCGGCCACGAAAGCCCGCGCCAGGGCGCGTCTTCCTCCGCCCGCGCCGCGCCCCGGTCCCTGCTGCCCACTTGACCTCGTGTGTCCTGACTGAAACATGACGCTGCCAGTTAGACGAGGTCGCCATGAGAAGATCAAGCCGCAGCGGGATCGATCCCTTCATTGTGATGGACGTGATGGAAGAGGCCCGGGCGCTCGAGGCCGCGGGCGAGAGGGTGATCCACATGGAGGTGGGCCAGCCGGGCACGCCCGCCCCGGCCGGGGCGCGCCGCGCCGCCGCCGAGGCGCTCGAGAACGAGACGCTGGGCTACACCGTCGCCCTGGGCCTGCCGGCGCTGCGCGAGCGGATCGCTCTCCTCTACCACGAATGGTATGATCTCTCGATCGATCCGCGCCGCGTGATTGTCACCCCCGGCTCTTCGGGGGCGTTTCTCCTCGCCTTCACCGCTCTTTTCGATGCCGGTGAGCGTGTCGCGATCGGCATGCCGGGCTATCCCAGCTACCGCGCCCTTCTCAAGGTGCTCGATCTCGAGCCGGTGCTGATCGAGACCCGCGCCGAGAGCCGCTATCAACCGACCCCGGAAGACGTGGCGGCGGCCGGGGGCATCGCCGGGCTGCTGGTCGCCTCGCCGGCCAATCCGACCGGCACCATGCTGGATCGGGCCGAACTGGCCGCGCTGCATGGCGCGCTCGCCGACAAGGGGGCGGTGCTCATATCCGACGAGATCTATCACGGCATCCAGTACGAACGGCGGGCGGTGTCGGCGCTCGAGGTGGCGGACGACGCGATCGTCATCAATTCCTTCTCCAAGTATTTCTCGATGACGGGCTGGCGCATCGGCTGGATGGTGGTGCCTGATTCCATGGTCCGCACCTTCGAGCGGCTAGCCCAGAACATGTTCATCTGTGCGCCCCACATCTCCCAGAGGGCCGCACTCGCGGCCATCGACTGTCGCAAGGAGCTGGCGGCCAATCTCGCGGTCTATGACGAGAACCGGCGGCTCCTGCTCGAGGAGCTGCCGAAGATCGGATTCGACCGCATCGCCCCGCCCGACGGCGCCTTCTACATCTACGCCGATGTCGCCCGTCTTGCCGATGACAGCCGGGCGCTCGCGGCCGAGATCCTCAAGAAGGCGCGCGTGGCCGTGACGCCCGGATGCGATTTCGACCCGGCCCGCGGCCGGGGCACGCTGCGTTTCTCCTATGCCGCCTCGACCGAGGACATCCGCGAAGGGCTGGCCCGTCTCGCCCGTTTCATGGCCGAACGAAGCGGCTGAGCGCGGCGCCCGTCGTCGGGGAGGGGCGGCCCGGCCTGCCCCTCCTCCGGCCCCGTCGGCCCGCATGGCCCTTCGCTCTCAGCCGGCGGCGTCTTCCTTCTTCGGGTAGCCGAGGGTTGCGAGCGCCTGGGCAATCTCGTCGAGGATCGCCGGATCGTCGATCGTCGCCGGCATCTTCCACGACCGGCCATCGGCGATGGCGGCCATCGTGCCCCGCAGGATCTTGCCCGAGCGCGTCTTCGGCAGCCGCTGCACCACCACCGCCTGCTTGAAGAAGGCGACGGGGCCGATCTTCTCCCGCACGAGCGCCACGCATTCGGCCACGACCTCGCCCTCGTCGCGCTTCGAACCGGCGTTGAGGCAGAGGAAACCCACCGGCACCTGGCCCTTGAGTGCGTCGGCCACCCCGATCACCGCACATTCGGCGACGTCGGGATGAGAGGCCAGCACCTCCTCCATCTGACCGGTGGAGAGGCGGTGCCCGGCGACGTTGATCACGTCGTCGGTGCGGGCCATGATGTAGAGATAGCCGTCCTCGTCGCGATAGCCGGCGTCTCCGGTCTCGTAGAAGCCCGGGAAGGCCGAGAGATATTTCTCGACATAGCGCTCGTCGGCGTTCCACAGGGTGGAGAGTGTTCCGGGCGGCAGCGGCAGGCGGATGGCGATCGCGCCGAGCTCGCCCGCAGGCAGTTCCTTGCCGCCCTCATCGAGGATTCGAACATCGTAGCCCGGCATCGGCACGCCGGGGGATCCCACCGGCACCGGCAGCAGCTCGATCCCGAGCGGGTTGGCGGCGATCGCCCAGCCCGTCTCGGTCTGCCACCAGTGGTCGATCACGGGCACGCCAAGCTGCGCCTTGGCCCATTCCACGGTATCGGGATCGGCCCGCTCCCCGGCGAGGAACAGCGCCCTGAGTCCCGAAAGGTCGTATTTCCTCACGAACTCCCCGGCCGGATCCTCGCGCTTGATGGCGCGGAAGGCGGTGGGGGCGGTGAACAGCACCTTCACGTCATGCTCGGCGATCACCCGCCAGAAGGTGCCGGCATCGGGCGTGCCCACGGGCTTGCCCTCGAACAGCACCGTGGTGTTGCCGTGGATCAGCGGACCATAGACGATGTAGCTGTGACCGACGACCCAGCCCACGTCGGAGGCCGCCCAGTAGACCTCGCCCGGCTCGACCCCGTAGATGTTCTTCATCGACCAGTGGAGCGCCACCGCATGGCCTGCCGTGGGCCGCACCACGCCCTTGGGCTGGCCGGTGGTCCCGGAGGTGTAGAGGATGTAGCAGGGATGATCGCCCCGCACGGGCACGCAGTCGGCCGGCTCGGCGTCCTTCTGGAATGCCTCCCACTCGAAATCGCGGCCGGCGACGAGATCGGCCTCCTTCTCCGGTCGCTGGAGGATGACGCAGAATTCGGGCTTGTGGGCCGCCATCTCGATCGCCTTGTCGAGAAGCGGCTTGTATTCGACGATGCGGCCGGGTTCGATGCCGCAGGAGCCGGCGATCACCGCCTTCGGAGCGGCATCGTCGATCCGGGTCGCCAGCTCGCTGGCGGCGAAGCCCCCGAACACCACCGAGTGGATCGCGCCGATGCGGGTGCAGGCCAGCATGGCGATCGCGGCTTCGGGCACCATCGGCATGTAGATCACCACCCGGTCGCCCTTGCCGACGCCCTGCCGCGCCAGCGCCCCGGCAAGCCGCGCCACCCGCTCCTTGAGTTCGGCGAAGGTGATCTTCGCCTGCCGGCCGGTGATGGGGCTGTCATGGATGATCGCCACCTGATCGCCGCGGCCGGCCGCGACGTGGCGATCGACCGCGTTCCAGCAGGTGTTGAGTTCCCCGTCGGCGAACCACTGGTAGAGCGGGGCGTTCTCGTCGAACAGGGCCTTCGAGGGTTTCTTCACCCAGTCGATGGCCTCGGCCGCCTCCATCCAGAAGCTTTCCGGGTCCTCCTGCCAGCGCTGATAGACCTCCGCGTAACCCATCCTGTTTTCCTCCTTCTTCCCGGGCCGGTCGGGTCGTGGCCCGGCTCCGCCCGTCCTCCTCTTCGAATGCGCCGCCTCAGCCCTTGCCCTCTTCCTCGGTTGGCGCGAGGCCGCGGGCCTCCCGGATGAGGGCGAGGATGTTGCGCGCGGCCTCGGGAATGTTGGTGCCGGGGCCGAAGATCGCCCGCACGCCGCGTTCCTTGAGATAGGCGTGATCCTGGGGTGGGATGACGCCGCCGCAGATGACGATGATGTCCCCGGCGCCGCGCTCCTTCAGCGCCTCGACCAGGGCCGGCGCCAGGGTCTTGTGCCCGGCGGCCTGCGAGGAGACGCCGATCACGTGCACGTCGTTGTCGATCGCGTCCTGCGCGGCCTCCTCGGGGGTCTGGAACAGCGGCCCCACGTCCACGTCGAAGCCGATGTCGGCGAAGGCGGTGGCGATGACCTTGGCGCCGCGATCGTGCCCGTCCTGGCCGAGCTTGACGACGAGCATCCGCGGCCGGCGCCCCTCCTCTTCGGCGAAACGTTCGACCTCGCGCTGGATGGCGGCGAAGTCCGCATCGCCTTCATAGGCCGCACCATAGACGCCCGAGAGCGTCTGCACCTCGGCCTCGTGGCGGCCGAACACCTTTTCCATCGCCATGGTGATCTCTCCCACCGTTGCCCGCGCCCGCGCCGCCTCGATGGCCACCTCGAGCAGGTTGCCCCTGCCCGAGCGTGCCGCTTCCTCGAGCGCGGCGAGCGCCCTTGCCACCGCCGCCTCGTCGCGGCTGGCGCGGATCTCCTCGAGCCGGCGGATCTGCGCCTCGCGCACCGCGGTGTTGTCGATCTCGAGGATCTCGACCGCCTCCTCCCTTTCGGGCCGGAACCTGTTGACGCCGACGATCACCTCCTCGCCGCGGTCGATCCGCGCCTGGCGCCGGGCCGCCGCCTCCTCGATGCGCAGCTTGGGCATGCCCGAGGCCACGGCCTTCGTCATGCCGCCCATGGCGTCGATCTCCCCGATCAGCTTCCACGCCTCCTCGGCCATTTCGTGGGTCAGCCGCTCGACGTAATAGGAACCGCCCAGGGGATCGACCACATGGGTGATGCCGGTCTCGTTCTGGAGGATGAGCTGGGTGTTGCGGGCGATGCGCGCCGAAAACTCGGTCGGCAGGGCGATCGCCTCGTCGAAGGCGTTGGTATGGAGCGACTGGGTGCCGCCCAGCACCGCCGCCAGCGCCTCGAAGGCGGTGCGCACGATGTTGTTGTAGGGGTCCTGCGCCTGCAGGCTGACCCCCGAGGTCTGGCAATGGGTCCGCAGCATGCGCGAACGCGGATCCTTCGGGGCGAATTCGCGCATGATCCGGTCCCACAGGAGCCGCGCCGCCCTGAGCTTGGCGATCTCCATGAAGAAGTTCATGCCGATGGCAAAGAAGAAGGAGAGCCGCGGCGCGAAACGGTCCACGTCGAGCCCGCGCGAGAGGGCGGCCTTGACGTATTCCTTGCCGTCGGCGAGCGTGAAGGCCAGCTCCTGCACCAGCGTCGCCCCGGCCTCCTGCATGTGGTAGCCCGAGATCGAGATCGAGTTGAAGCGCGGCATCTCCCTGGCGGTGAATTCGATGATGTCGGCCACGATCCGCATCGAGGGCTCGGGGGGGTAGATGTAGGTGTTGCGGACCATGAACTCCTTGAGGATGTCGTTCTGGATCGTCCCCGAGAGCTTGTCGCGCGTGACGCCCTGCTCCTCGGCGGTGACGATGAACATCGCCATGACGGGGATGACGGCGCCGTTCATCGTCATCGACACAGACACCTTGTCGAGGGGGATGCCGTCGAACAGGATCTTCATGTCCTCGACGCTGTCGATGGCGACACCCGCCTTGCCCACATCGCCGATCACGCGCGGGTGGTCGCTGTCATAGCCCCGGTGGGTGGCGAGGTCGAAGGCGACCGAGATGCCCTGCTGCCCCGCCGCCAGCGCCTTGCGGTAGAAGGCGTTGGACTCCTCGGCGGTCGAGAAGCCGGCATATTGGCGGATGGTCCAGGGCCGGCCGGCATACATCGTCGCCCGCGGGCCGCGCACGAAGGGCGGCAGGCCGGGATAGGTGCCGAGATGATCGACACCTTCCAGATCACCCTCGTCATAGAGGGGATGGACGGTGATGCCCTCCGGGGTGTGCCAGTCGAGCTCGGAGAGCGGGCGGCCGCGCAGCTCCTTCTCGGCCTGCCGCTCCCAGTCGGCGCGGGCGGGCCGCGGCGCGGCCGTGTGTTCGGAGTCCTGACTCATCGGGAAACCTCCCATGAATTGACAAGGGAATGGTCGGAACGGGCCGCGGGTAGGCGGCCCCTCTCGCCAAGGCGGAGCCGGCGGCGTATGGAGGGGAAGAAAGGAACGCCACCATGACGAAGGACGACATCCGCCTTGCCACCATCATCCTGGCCGTGGTGCTGGGTCTTCTGGTGCTGCCGCGGCTTCTGGGGCTTGTCTTCGCCGCCTTCGACAGCGGACCGGCTTCGGTGGTCGAGCCGCCGGTGCGCAACGCGCCTGCGCCCGGCACCACCTCTCGCGAACGCCAGGCGGCCCGGCGGGAAGCGGCGGCCGAGGTGAAACGTGCCGCCGTCACCCTCGAGGCGCTGCTCGCGAAGGTGGACAACGCCGCCCCCGATCCGCTCGCTCCCTTGCGCTGGAAGAAGCGCGTGCTGGTGATCTTCGCCCCCTCGCCGCAGGATCCGCGGCTTCAGCGCCAGCTCGATCTTCTGCGCGAGGCGCCGGCGCTTCTGGCCGAACGCGACGTGGCGGTGGTGATCGACGCCGACCCGGCCGCGCCGAGCCGGCTGCGCGAGATCTACCGGCCGGTGGACTTCACCTTCGTTCTGATCGACAAGGCCGGAGAGCAGGCGCTGCGCAAGCCCGTGCCCTGGGCGGTGGACGATCTCGCCGCCTTCATCGACAGCCTGCCCTTGCGCCAGCAGGAGATCGCCGAGCGCCGCCGGGGCAACTGAGCCGCCCCGCCTCCCCGTCCGCTCCGGCCCGGTCCGCCGCCGGGGCGCTCCCATGCTGGAGAACGGCCGCCTCATTCGAACTCCATGATCACGTCATCGACCGCGAGGCTATCGCCGGCGCCGGCGTTGATCTTCGCCACCTTGCCGGCGCGTTCGGCGCGGAGGATGTTTTCCATCTTCATCGCCTCGACCACGCAGAGCGGCTGGCCTTCCTCGACGGCCTCGCCCTCCTCGACCATCAGCCGCACCAGCACGCCGGGCATCGGGCAGATCAGCATCTTCGAGGTATCGGGCGGGGTCTTCTCGAGCATGTGACGCGCAAGCTCCGCCGCCTGGGGCGTCAGCACTTCGGCCACGAGATCGGCGCCGCGGTGGCGCAGGCGGAAGCCCAGCGGGTGCCGGTCGACCCTGACCGTGAGCAGGGTGCTGTTGATCCTGAGATGGGCAAGGTGCTGGCCGGGGCGCCAGGGGCTCTCGACCCGGTAGTGCCGGCCCTCGAGCGTGATGTCGGAGCCGGCCGCATCGGCCGAATCGACATGGGCGCGCCATTCGTGGCCGTCGATCCTCACCACCCAGTCGTTGCCGACATGGCGGGTGTGGTTGTCGAGCCGGCCGGAGATGCGGGCACGGCGGATCTCGGCGACGCGATGCATGGCGACGGCGGCGGCCGCGAGCATTCCCAGGCGCGCCTCGCTCAACCTGTTGCCCGAAAAGCCCTCGGGGAATTCCTCGGCGATGAAGGCGGTCGAGAGCCGGCCTTCCCGGAAGCGTGGATGATCCATCACCGTGGCGAGGAAGGGGATGTTGTGACCGATGCCCTCGAGGTCGAAATTGTCGAGCGCGTCGGCCATCACCCCGATCGCTTCCTCGCGGCTGCGTCCCCAGCTGCACAGCTTGGCGATCATCGGGTCGTAATACATCGAGATCTCGTCGCCCTCGCGCACGCCGGTGTCGTTGCGGACGGCGCTCGGGCCGCGCGGCGCCGCCGGGTCGTGCCAGAGCCCGGCTTCGGCCAGCGGCCCGGCCGCCTGCTCGAGCGGCGGGCGGTAGCGCACGAGCCGGCCGATCGAGGGCAGGAAGTTGCGGTAGGGGTCCTCGGCGTAGATCCGGCTTTCGATGGCCCAGCCGGAGAGCGTGACGTCCTCCTGCCCGAGCCGGAGCCTCTCGCCCGCGGCGATGCGGATCATCTCCTCGACGAGATCGAGCCCGGTGACGAGCTCGGTCACCGGGTGCTCCACCTGCAGGCGGGTGTTCATCTCGAGGAAGTAGAAATTGCGCGCCTCGTCGACGATGAACTCGACGGTGCCGGCCGAATGGTAGTTCACCGCCGTCGCCAGCGCCACGGCCTGCGCGCCCATCGCCCGGCGGGTGGCCTCGTCGATGAAGGGGGAGGGTGCTTCCTCGACGACCTTCTGGTTGCGCCGCTGGATCGAGCATTCCCGTTCCCCGAGATGGATGACGTTGCCGTGCCTGTCCCCCAGAACCTGGATCTCGATATGGCGCGGATTGGTGATGAACTTCTCGATGAAGATCCGGTCGTCGCCGAAGGAGGCGGCGGCCTCGTTCCGCGATGCCTCGAAGCCCTCGCGCACCTCGGCGTCGGACCAGGCGATGCGCATCCCCTTGCCGCCACCGCCGGCCGAGGCCTTGATCATCACCGGATAGCCGATCTCGCGGGCGATCTTCACCGCCTCGTCGGCATCCCCGATCAGCCCCATGAAGCCGGGCACGGTGGAGACCCCGGCTTCGGCCGCGAGCTTCTTCGAGGTGATCTTGTCGCCCATCGCCTCGATCGCCTCGCGCGGCGGCCCGATGAAGGTGACGCCCATCTCCTCGAGCGCGGCGGCAAAGCGCGGGTTCTCGGAGAGAAAGCCGTAGCCCGGATGAACGGCATCGGCCCCCGAACGGCGCACCGCCTCGAGGATCCTTTCCATGTCGATGTAGGAGCGGGCCGCGGGCGGCGGGCCGACATGGAACGCCTCGTCGGCCATCTCGACATGGAGGGCGTTCCTGTCGGCGTCGGAATAGACCGCGACGGTGGGAATGCCGAGCCGGCGGCAGGTCTTGATGATGCGGCAGGCGATCTCGCCGCGATTGGCGATCAGGATCTTGTCGAACATGGCGTCATCCCTTCATGCGGGCCCTTCCTGCGGGGCTCTTCTGGCTGAGGCGGCAACGGGTCGGCCGGGCGCGCCGCCACGCGGGGCGCGGCCGGGCGGCCGGGAAAGACGTGAGAACGAACGGGAAAGGCGGGGCTGCGGAGTGCGCCGGGCGCAGAGACGGCAGAGCGGCCGCGTCGCGAGAGGGGCCGGCTCGCTCCGGCGGCAGACCGCCGGCGCGACCCCCGCTCCGGTCGGGCGGGGCCGGGTGTTTCGCTTGTCCTTCCTGTGGCCGGGATGGCCGGTCGGGCAGGACCGGCAGGGCACATACATCAATGGCACCGCCGCGCAGGGCGGGGCGCGATGTCTCATGCACGGCAGAACGAGGCGCCCGGGCGGCCGTCGCCCCCGGGGCCGGCCTCGTCGAATGCAGCTCAGTTGCAGAGGTTGACGTCGTCGCACAGCGCGCCGGCCGCGGCGCCCGCGAGCGCACCCTTGACGGCGCTGCCGCCGAGCGTGTCGGCCACCACCGCCCCGGCCGCGGCGCCGGCGAGGGCGCGTTCCTTGTCGTTGGCGAGACAACCGCCCAGCGCAAGCGGCGCCGCCAGAGCTGCGAGAAGAAGAACCAGTCGTCCTGTTGCCATGGCTCTGCCCTTTCCTGTTCCTGCCAGTTCCGCGTCTGCCTCGATGCGCACCGTTCTTCCGGGTGTTTCCCTGTGCGGATATTGGCACGACGAATGCGCAGATCAAGCCGGGAGCGGTCATCCCCGGGCCGAATGGCGGCTTTCCGCGTCGCCCGGCCGGCGTATCCGGGGCCGCATCCGGGCATGGCGGGGGCAGGGCGTGACGGGATCAGCATGTCTCGCCCTCCTCGTCTTCGAAGATCTCGGGGAAGCTCGACCGGGCCCGGGCCGGGTCGATCCTGAGGAGCGCATCGTAGCTGGCAGGGTCGAACGGGTCTTCTGCCGGCACCACCTCGCGGTCGAAGAGCCAGTTGAGCCGCCCGGCGTCGAGATTTCCGCGCACGAAGGGTTCGGCCCCGAAATGCTCCCACAGCGCCTTGAGGAAGGCGGCGTCGGCCATGCGGTCGGCGGGCCGACGATCGGCACGGCGCTCACGCCGCCTGAGAGGGGTTGCGCCCTTCTTGTTGGCGCGGCGGATGGTGAAATGGTAATCGGTGCCGGGCAGCCGGGAAGGGAAGCCGCGATGTTTCAGCATGGGCCGCCCCCCCTTGCCTGCATCCCGGCCGGAGAACGTGTCGGGAAGCTCATGGCAGCCATGTGCACCTCCCTTCGGAAATATCGTAGGCAAAGATGTGCCGTCGGACCGACGGGTCGCGCCTGCCGCGGGCAAGAGGCCGCGCCAGGAGCGTGACGATGGCTTCCTCCCCGCCACCCGTCATCCTGGCCAGGGGCAGGGCGACGGTGCGGCACAGCCGGTCGGCCGTGGCCTCGACGGTCTCGAACGGTACCGGCGGCGTGGCGTCGAGCCGGGGGGAGAGCCAGCGCAGGACAAGCGTGGTGCGCCCCTCCCGCCGTTCCCAGAGAATCTCGTGGGGCAGCGCTTCGAGGACGGATGCGTCCTGTGCCGCCGCAGGGCGGGCGGGCGTTTCGGGGAGGAGGAGGCAGAGGAGGAGGGGAACGGCCGCTTGTCCGAAGGCTGCCCGGTGGAAGGTCACCCGCCGGGCGATGCGCCGCAGCGCCGGTCTCAGTCGTCGGGCTCGGCGAGGTTCATCACCGCCACCCCCATGCCGACGGCGCCGAAGGTGAGGGCGCTCTGGAAGATCAGCACGGCGGTGGCCACGCCGCTCCTGTCCTGCGCCAGAAGGGCGCCGAGGCCGAGAAAGTCGCTCCAGATGATCCCGAGGGCAAAGAGCGCGCCGAGGCTCATCCCCCAGGCCGCATGCAGGGCGAGGAAGCGCAGGAGCATCGGCATTTCGGGCCATTTCCGCTTCTTCATGGTCGGCAAGATAGGTCGCGCCGCGAGCGGCGGCAAGGGCGGCGCCCGCGGCGCGGATGCGGGGTGCGCGCCGCTCTTTCTGCCCGCTCCGGTGCATCCACCCTCTCATCCCGTGACCTCCGCTTTCCGGCTCCGATGCCGCTCTGCCGTGCCGGACGGCCGGCGCCCGTGAACCCCGCACGACCTCCCCTAGAGCGGAATGTTGGCGTGTTTCTTCCACGGGTTCTCGAGCCGCTTGCCCCGCAGTCCGGCGAAGGCGCGGCAGACGCGACGCCGGGTCGAGCGCGGCCGGATCACGTCGTCGATGAAGCCGCGTTCGGCCGCGACGAAGGGATTGGCGAAGCGTGCCTCGTATTCCTTCTGCCGGGCGGCGATCCTCTCCGGGTCGTCGAGCTCGTTGCGATAGAGGATCTCCACCGCGCCCTTGGCCCCCATCACGGCGATCTCGGCCGTGGGCCAGGCATAGTTGATGTCGCCCCTGAGGTGCTTCGAGGCCATCACGTCATAGGCGCCGCCATAGGCCTTGCGGGTGATGACCGTCACCTTCGGCACCGTCGCCTCGGCATAGGCGAACAGGAGCTTCGCCCCGTGCTTGATGACGCCGCCATGTTCCTGCGCCGTGCCCGGCAGGAACCCCGGGACATCGACGAAGGTCAGGATCGGGATCCCGAAGGCGTCGCAGAAGCGCACGAAACGCGCGGCCTTGCGGCTCGAATCGATGTCGAGCACGCCGGCGAGCACCAGGGGCTGGTTGGCGACCACGCCGACGGTGCGCCCCTCGAGGCGGATGAAACCGGTGATGATGTTGGCGGCGAAATCGGCCTGGATCTCGAAGAAGTCGCCCTCGTCGGCCACCTTCACGATCAGCTCCTTCATGTCGTAGGGCTGATTGGGATTGTCGGGCACGAGCGTATCGAGCGAGGGCTCGATACGCTCTGGATCGTCGAAGAACGGCAGCTCGGGCACGCCCGAACGGTTCGAGAGCGGCAGGAAGTCGAAGAAGCGCCGGGTCTCCAGAATGGCCTCGACATCGTTCTCGAAGGCCAGGTCGGCCACGGAAGACTTCTTCGTGTGGGTCAGGGCGCCGCCGAGCTCCTCGGCCGTCACCACTTCGCCCGTGACTGTCTTCACCACGTCGGGGCCGGTGACGAACATGTAGCTCGAATCCTTCACCATGAAGATGAAGTCGGTCATCGCCGGCGAATAGACCGCCCCGCCGGCGCAGGGGCCCATCACCAGCGAGATCTGCGGGATGACGCCGGAGGCCAGCACGTTGCGCTGGAACACCTCGGCATAGCCCGCGAGCGAGGCCACCCCCTCCTGGATGCGGGCGCCACCCGAATCGTTTATCCCGATCACGGGAGCGCCGTTGCGCATCGCCATGTCCATGATCTTGCAGATCTTCTCGGCATGGGTTTCGGAGAGCGAACCGCCGAGCACGGTGAAGTCCTGGCTGAAGACATAGACCTGCCGGCCGTTGATCGTGCCCCAGCCGGTGACGACGCCGTCGCCGGGGATCTGCACCTTGTCCATGCCGAATTCGGTGCAGCGATGGGCCTTGAACATGTCGAACTCCTCGAAACTGCCCTCGTCGAGCAGGAGTTCGATCCGTTCGCGCGCCGTGAGCTTGCCCTTGGCGTGCTGGGTGGCGATGCGCCGCTCCCCGCCGCCCTTGCGGGCGGCCTCGCGGCGCCGCTCGAGTTCGTCGAGAATCTCCCTCATGGGTTCCCCCGGCAGATACAGGATTGTCCCGCCCTTCCGGCAGGGCGGCGGGTTCGATCCTGGACGATAACGCCGGCATCGCGCTGCGGAAAGGGCGGAGGTGCAAATCCGCAAATGGTTTGCAAATATTGGTGGAATATCTGCAAATCGTGCAAAGGGGCATGTGCGCAGGCTCCGCCGGCACGCCGGCCGCCGTTTCGTCCGGGGGCGGAGCGTCCGTTCGCGGTGGCGGCCCTCCCGCCGGTGCGGTCTTGCCCTTGCGCGGGCCCCGTCAGCCGCGGGGCATCTTCAGGGTGATCCTGCGCGTTCCCTTGAGAAGGACGAGCCGGCCTTCGCCGATGGCGATCACCTTGCCGCCCGACAGCCGGTCGCCGACCTTGACCCGCATCACCCGGCCGCTTGCGAGCCGCACCAGCGCCCGGGGGGTGGCGCCCGTGCCGAAGATGCCGATCAGGGTGAGACCGTTCGTCGTGAGCCCGCCGCGCTCGGTGGCGGCCCGGGCGACGGTGGTGCTCGCCGGAGCATGGGGTCGTCGGGCATATTGCGGAGTACCCGTGCCGGGCAGGCGGACGATCTCGGGACCGGCCGGCACGTCGCGTTGCGGGGCGGCGACGATCTTCGGGCCGCGGCCGGGCCGGGGCAGGGCGAAGGGGCGTGTCGGCGGACGCGGCAGCCCGGCGAAGGCCGTGGCCGCTTCGAGCGCGGTCGTTTCGCGCAGGGCCGTCTCGGGCCGGGGCGGCGGGCGCAGCACGGTGGTCGCGGCGGCAAGCGGCGCGGGAGTCGCTTCCTCGGGGCGCGGCGGGGGCGCCGGTTCGGGGCGGCCGGCGAAAAGCCGGATCCCGTCGGCCGTCAGCGTGCCTTCGGGCGTCGGCACCGTCTCTCGCCCGGCTTCCCCCGCGGGGCCGGAGCCGCGCGGCCAGGGGCGGTCGGCCTCGGGTGTCGTCTCGATCTCGTGGGCGCCGAAGGCGGCGGGAGAGACGGCATCGCTCCCCTCGGGCGGAGGGGCTTCCTCGGGCAGGAACAGCTCGTCCTCGCCCCTGCTTTCGGGAGGAAGGGGCGCCGCGGGCGGCGCTTCGGCCGGGCGCGGGCCCGTCTCGAGATGATCGCCTTCGATGACCGGTGCCGCAGGGCTTCCGCGGAGTGGGCCGGGCAGAGGACGCGAGGGGCGAATGGCGGCGACGACCACGCGGCCTTCTTCCTCTTCCGCTCCCTTTCGGTCCGGTGAGGGCGAAGCGGGGCGGGGCGGCATCGGGGGCGCGGCATTTCCCGCCGCGTCCGGGGCTGCCGTGCCCCCCTCCGCCGCGGGAGCGGGCAAGGCGGTTCGGGTCGTGCCGCCGGGTGTCGCGGAGGGCGCGGCGGGGGGAAGCCGGGCGGGGCCTGGTGAGCTTCCGCTTGCGGCTTCCGGTACCTGGGGAAGGGGCGGTGTGCCCGGCCGCGTGGTCGGCGCCGGTCTTTCCGTTTTCGGAGAAGGCGGCTCGGTGCCGTGTCCGTCCGTCCCTCCGCCGCGGGGGGCGAGGGCCGGCGCTTCGGCGATCCCGGGCGCGGTTGCCGGTTCGGGCGGCGGGACCGGACGGATCATCCACCACACCCCGCCGAGGGCGAGGACAAGCAGCGTCACCATCGCGCCCGGCAGCACCCGTCGCCAGGAAAAGGGAGGGTGGGGTCTGCCGAGCCGGGTGACGAACCCGTCGAGGATGACCTCGTCGGGGCTTGCGGGGCGGGCGATGCGGATATCCTTCGGGTCGAGCCGGCCCGGGGGAACGGGATCGGCCGAGGCAGGCGCCGGCGGAGAGGTCGGCGGCCGCGGCCGCGGACGGGGGCGAAAGGGGATGGGCCCGTCATCGGGCAGCGGATCGGCGCTCTTTCCGGTCGTTTCGGGAGGGAGGGCGGCGTCCGGGGAGGGGAGGGCGCCCCGGTCGTCGGAGGCCTTGGCTTCTTCCGCCGCATCTCCGTTCGCGGTCGGGGCTCCGTCAGTTTCCGCCCCTTCGGGGGCGGCGGGGGCGAAAGGGCGCGGCTCTCGCCCGAGCGGCGCCTCCTTCCCGATGAATGCCTCGGCAAAGCGGGTGCGGCCGAAGAAGGCCTCGCCGGGGAAGGTGCCCTCGGGAGGGGCGGCCACGAAGCAGACCGGGTGCAGCCGATGGCCGACGGCGAAGCTTTCCGCCTCCTCGAGCGTGACGGTTTCGACCGCGGCCACGGCGATGCCGTCCTCGTCCGCGAGCCAGTCGATGACGAATTCGTCCTCGGCAAGCCCGGTCTCCTGCATGACCTGGCGCCGTGCCGCCGCGGTGATGCGCGCCGGATCGTCGGCCGGTGCGGCGTCCGCGGTCAGCCGGGTGTAATGCACCACGTCGTTGGGCAGGAGCAGCCGGGTGGCGAAGCCGGCCCCGTCGAGCTCGAGGGCGGTGCGGCGCAGGAAGGCGATCTGATCGGTCAGATCGGGGGCATCGAGCGGCACGACGCCGAGGGGCACCCACACCGTCCCCCCTTCCCCTGCCACGCGGCGGTGGTAGAGGCCGATGCCCGAGGGGGCGAGTTCGAGGACGAAGTGCGGTGTCATCGCATGAATCCGGCGTCTGCGGTCGGCGAAGGGCCCGGGGCGGGCCACCGGGTGCTTCCGGGAGGCCATGCCCCGGGCAAGGCAGCTTACCCGCCGAGGCGGCCGGGGGCCAGCCCCGGAAAAGGGCCGGGGGATCCTGCGGTCGGAGGGCAGCGAAGGGGCATACGCAAGATCCTGCCGATGGTGCAGGCCGCCATTCGCGCGGCCCCTCTGCGGCGCAGGGGCTGGCATGATGGGGTGAGGGGGTGCATCGCCCCGGCAGATCGTCTGCAACTTGCAGGAGGATGTGAG
>JALSJQ010000043.1 GCA_026989275.1 Albidovulum sp. | reverse complement strand
TGCACGACCACGCCGAATCCCTCCCAGCCGGCAAGGGCCCGTTCGGCGAGCACCGCCTCGATCACGTCGAGCGAAAGCTCGAGCCGCTCGGATTCCTCGGCGTCTATGGTGAAGCCGATCCCGGCATCGGCCGCCATGCGGGCGAGATGGGCGAGGCGGGGCACGAGCTCGGCCATCACCCGATCCTTCTGCGGCTCCTCGTAGCGCGGATGCAGGGCCGACAGCTTGACCGAAATGCCCGGCGCCGCGGCGATGCCGCCCGTGCCCGTGCCCTGGGCCGCGATGGCTCCGATCGCGTCTTCGTAGGCGCGGAAATAGGTTTCGGCGTCATGGGCGGTGCGGGCGGCCTCGCCGAGCATGTCGAAGGAATGGACATATCCCCGCTCCCGGTCGGAGCGGGCCCGCAGGAGGGCCTCGGCGATGGTCTCCCCGAGCACGAACTCGGCCCCCATCTCGTGCATCACCCGGGCGACGGCGGCGCGGATGACCGGTTCGCCGAGTCGGCGGATCGCCCCCTTGAGGATCTCGGCCATGCCGGCGCCTTCCGAAAGCACCTTGCCCGTCAGCATCAGCGCCCAGGTGGAAGCGTTGACGAGCGGCGAGGAGGAGCGGCCGAGATGCCGGGCCCAGTCGGAGGGGGCGATCTTGTCCTCGATCAGCGCGTCGATCGTTTCGGCATCGGGCACGCGCAGCAGCGCTTCGGCAAGGCACATCAGCGCCACGCCCTCGTCGGTCGAGAGCCCGTATTCGGCCAGGAAGGCTTCCATCATGCCGGGGCGCGTGCCGGCCCGGATCCGCCGCACCCAGCCGATGGCGCGCTCGCGCGCCCGGCGGCGGAGGGCAGGCGAGATGGCGGCGGCTGTGGCAAGTTCCGTGATGAGGGGTTCTTCCGCCCGGAAGTGATGATCGCGGATGCGCCGGCGAAGCGCGGCAAGCCCGGACATGGTGCCGTCTCCCTGGATGGTGCTCACGGCCCCATCCTACCGCAGGATCAGGAGATCTTTTTCCTTATGAAGGGAATATTGACGTGACAATTCCCAATTTTTTGCCAAAATATCTTTCAAAAGGACCATAAAATGGCGCATGACAGGAAACTGGACCGATGGGACCGGGCCATTCTCGACGAGCTGTCCCGCGACGGCCGCCTGCCGGTGACCGAGCTGGCGCGGCGGATCGGCCTGTCGAAGACCCCGACCGGCGAGCGGTTGCGTCGGCTGGTCGCTTCGGGGGCGATCCGGGGCTTTCGTGCCGTCATCGACCCGGCGCTTCTCGAGCGCGAGCATGTGGCCTTTGTCGAGGTGCGATTGTCCGACACGACCGGGAGGGCCCTCACCGCCTTCAATACCGCGGTGCAGGCCGTGCCCGAGATCGAGGAATGCCACATGATCGCCGGCGCCTTCGATTATCTCCTCAAGGTGCGGACGAAGGACATTCGTGTGTATCGGCAGGTGCTGGGCGAGGTGATCTCGGCCCTGCCCCATGTGGCCGCCACCTCGACCCATGTGAGCATGGAGGCGGTGAAGGAACGAGGGTGAGGCGGTGCGTCTTCCCGCTTCCTCCCGCCGCCGATCCGCGGCCCGTCGCCGTCGCCCGCACCGCTTCGGCGGCGGCCGACCCTGCGCCGACCGCCCCGCCTTGTCGCGCCGCCTTGTCGCGCCGCCGCCCGACGGCGCAGCGGTCCGCAGTGGCCTTTCCCGCCCGGCGCGTTCATTCCGCCCTCTCCGAATCGGGGCAATCGGGACACCCCCTGCGGCGGACCCGGACTCCGGGGCGGTGACGAGGCGCAGACGAAGCGGTGGTGACCGGGGGAGCGGCCCGCCCGCCGATGGTCCGGCCGGGCACCCGCCCCAGCAGGGCGCCCCCTGCAAGGAGCGCGGCGGCGAGGAGCGCCCAGTTGGCGCAGGCGGCATGGAGGGCTAGGCTGAAATCGGACCAGCGCCGCCCCTCGGCATAGAGGTTCTGCCCCGAGAGGGTGGCGGCGAGGGTGGCGATTCCGAGATGGAGCGCCAGCGCATGGGCGAGGAGCGCCTCGTTCCTGCGGCGGGTCTCCCCGATCGTGAAGGGGGTGGTCAGCCAGAGGCGGGGCAGGGCGGTCAGGGCGCGCAGGGCGAACGCGCCGAGGAGGAAGGCGAGCCCCCAGCCGATCATGCGATGCCAGAGGAGCGGGCGCATGGCGCCGAAGGCGGCGAAAAGGCCGACAAGGGCGACGGAAAGCACGAGCGGCAGCCGCCTGCCGGCGAACCGCGCGAGCCGCTGACGGAGGGCCCGACAACGGGCACAGCCCCGTCGGCGCAGCCGCGGCGCGACCAGGCCGCCCGTCCCTGGCTTGGGGCCGGCCCGGGCAGTGCGAGGTTCCTCCCGGGGGATCGTCATTGCCGGCGCCTCATCGCTGTTCGCCTCGACATCGTTCGCATGCACTTGCCTCCTCCGTCCTGCCCCTCGTCGCTCTCTTCCTTTTCGCTTCCGGCCTTCCTGCCTTTTGCCTCCCCTGACCCGCCGCTGCCGGGGAGGCAGTGCAAGTCCCCTGCCATGCATGGCCGTTCTCCATGTCCGCCCCCATACCCATCCCCCATGCCGCGTTCTGGCCCGGCCTTCCCGAATCGTGTTCCGCGGCCGGTCTTGCGGTTCGGGGGCACGATCGGCCGCGGGCAATCGCCGATCGCTCTTGCGCTTCTGTGCCCCCTGATCCTGTGTCCGGTCCCGAGGACCGAGCACGCCTGCCCGCAGATGCATGCCTGTCCGCAGACGGGCGCAGGTCGGTCTTGCGGCCCGGCGTCCCTAGGGACGGGTGCGCTGCCGGCTCGTGGCCGGCTGGTGGCACATCCGCCGCCTCGCGGTTCGGGGAGATCCGCACCGCCGCGAACGGCTGCGGGGCCGCTGCACTCCGGCCTTGCGCCGTCCTGCGCTTCGCCCGCGTTCGGGAAACGGGCAGACGAACGCCCTGGCGCGGGGGCAGACGGGCTTCGGTCCCGGCCTCGCGGCCCCGAGGCGGGGCGGGGATGATCCGGGCGGCTCGCGGATCACCCCGGCCGGCAGCGGAGCGACCGCCGGACAGGTGCGCGGCCGGCAGGCGACAGGCCATCGAGTGCCACCGGTCGGGAGACCGGCAGGCCGATCGGCAGCGCACGGGCGACCGCCGGACGGATGACCGGCAGACCGGGCGGCGGCCCAGAGGTGGTCACCGGATGATCCTGCGGCCAACGGCCGTGAAAGGCCGTCCCCAGGCGTCGGCCGGGGTGAGGCTTCCCCTTTCTTGCGCCTGCTCGCCCGCCTTTCCTTCCACCCGCCACGGCAACCGCCCGTCATTTCCCGCCGCTCCCCGATTCGTCCCCATCCTGTCAGCAAGGAATGAACGACGCGTTAACGGCGCCTCTCTCCGCATTCCCCTTTCCTCATTCATGCGTCGGGGCTTTTCATTGTGCCCCGGTTATGGTGTAAGGTGGCGTCAAAACGGGAGAGCGACATGGCCGGTTCAGTCAACAAGGTGATTCTCGTCGGCAATCTCGGGCGTGACCCGGAAGTGCGGGCCTTCGCCAATGGCGGGCGGGTGTGCAATCTGAGGATTGCCACCTCCGAGCGCTGGAAGGACAGGCAGACCGGCGAGATGCGCGAACGCACCGAGTGGCACTCGGTCGCCATCTTCTCCGAACCGCTGGTGCGAGTGGCGGAGCAGTATCTGCGCAAGGGCTCGAAGGTCTATGTCGAGGGTCAGCTCGAGACCCGCAAGTGGCAGGACCAGTCGGGGCAGGACCGCTATACCACCGAGGTGGTGCTGCGGCCCTATCGTTCGGAACTCGTGCTGCTCGACAGCCGCGGCGAGGGCGGCGCGGGGCGGGGCGCTCCGGCGGCCATGCCCGAGCCCGGCGCAGCGCCCGCCGTGCCCGAGATCGACGACGACATTCCGTTCTGAGGGGGGCGAGGGGGCGCAGTCGCATGTGCCCGCCCCGGGCGCGCCTCGTGGCGAGGAGGTGTGCCGAACGCCTTGTGCCTCCTTGCAGGACGGTTCGCGCCGCTGCGCCGCTCCTTACCAGCGGCCGACATTCGGCATCGATGCCCAGGGCTCGGCCGGGGGCAGCGGTGCGCCCTTCTGCAGAAGTTCGACGGAGATGTTGTCGGGCGAGCGCACGAAGGCCATGCGGCCGTCGCGCGGCGGGCGGTTGATGGTGACGCCGTTCTCCATCAGGTGTCGGCAGAGGGCGTAGATGTCGTCCACCTCATAGGCCAGATGGCCGAAGGCGCGGCAGTCGCAGGGCATTTCCGCATCGCCGTCCCAGTTCCAGGTGATCTCGACCGGGCATTCGGGCTGGTCGGGCGGGGCCATGAAGACGAGGGTGAACCGCCCCTCCGGCACTTCCTTGCGCCGGATCTCGACCAGCCCCAGAAGGGAAAAGAAATGCATCGCCTTCTCGAGATCGAGCGTGCGCACCATGGTGTGCAGATAGCGGATCGACATGGAACGTCTCCTTGCCCGGGCTTCGGCGGTCGGCATTTTGAGCCGTTCTCATTGATAGGCGATCGGCCGGCGCCTGTCATCCTCTGGCGCCCCTTCGCGGTTCGCCGCTTTCTGTCCCCCTTGTCCGCGGGGGGTGGTGCCCCTTAGATCGGAAGACGGATTCGCCCAACCGCAACGGAACCCGGAGCCGCCCATGCCTCTCACCCCCGAACAGCAGGCCGAGATCGAATCCCAGCGCCGCGAGGCGCAACCGACCCTGCGCCCGGTCGCGCCCGGCATGGAGGCGCATCTCTACATTGCCCATCCGGTGCTCGATCACGGCTTCGTGCGGGTGATCGACTACATGGGCGACGACGGCGCCATCGTGCAGGCGGCCCGCGTCTCCTACGGCAAGGGGACGAAATCGGTGTCGAACGACGAGGGGCTGATCCGCTATCTCATGCGCCATCACCACACCACCCCTTTCGAGATGTGCGAGGTGAAGCTGCATGTGAAGCTGCCGATCTTCGTCGCCCGGCAATGGATCCGCCATCGCACCGCCAACGTCAACGAATACTCGGCACGCTATTCGATTCTCGACCGGGAGTTCTACATTCCCGCTCCCGAGGCGCTGGCGCGGCAATCGACGAGCAACAACCAGGGCCGCGAGGCGCCGCTCGCGCCCGAGGAGGCGGCGCGGGTGCTCGAGATCCTGCGCGCCGACGCCGCCCGCAGCTACGACCATTACGAGGAGATGACCGGCGAGATCGGCCTTGCCCGCGAGCTGGCGCGGATGAACCTGCCGACCGGCATCTACACCCAGTGGTACTGGAAGATCGACCTGCACAACCTGCTGCACTTCCTCGCGCTCAGGGCCGACCCCCATGCCCAGATGGAGATCCGGGCCTATGCCGAGACCATCGGCCGGATCGTGGCCGACTGGGTGCCGCTCACCTGGCGCGCCTTTCTTGACTACCGCGCCGAGGCCGTGACACTCTCCCGGCAGGCGATCGACTGCCTGCGTCGCATGCTTCGGGGCGAAAACGTCACCCGCGAGACCAGCGGCATGAGCGCGAGGGAATGGCGCGAATTCAGGGAGATGTGGGGGGATGGCACTGACACGGCATGATTGCGCCATCATCATGGGGTGATCGCGCCCGGCGACAACGAGCACGACATTACCGTGTGGTTCGGAATGACATTGCCGTGTGGTTCGGAATCAAGCAGGGAAGAATCGTCGAGGTGAGAAGGGGACATTACGGAAATTTCGGCATCGTGCCGGCGGCTCTTCTGGAGGAGCTTCCGCCGAGGGGAGCGCCCGGGCCGAAAGGGCTGCGGCTGCGAGGGCATGCGAGGAAGGCGTCGAGTGCCATGGACGAGGGCGATTGCTCTCGGGCGAGAGTCCCTCCCGAGGAAGGCCTGAAAAACTGCAACAGGAACGAATCTTGACCATCCTCATCCTTCAGCTGCGCCCGGAAACCGAGGCGGCGGATGACGAGTTCGCGGCCTTTCTCGCCCGCGGGCGGCTGGTGCCGGGCGAGGTGCGGCGCATCCGGCTCGACCGGGAGCGGCTTCCGGCCGATCTCGACCCGGCCGGTTTCGCCGGCATCATCGTCGGTGGCGGGCCCGGCTGCGTCTCCGATCCGCCGGAAAAGAAGACCCCGCTCGAGGCGCGCATGGAAGCCGACATCCTCGCACTCATGCCCCGCATCCTCGAGACCGACACCCCCTTTCTCGGCTGCTGCTACGGCATGGGGTTGCTCGGCCATGTGCTCGGCGCGCCCGTCGGGCAGGGGCGCCATGGCGAGCCGGTGGGCGGTATCGACTGCACGCTGACCGGGGAGGGCCGGGCCGACCCGCTCCTGGCCGGTCTTCCTGCCCGCTTTCGCGCCCTGGTCGGCCACAAGGAGGCGGTCGAGGCGCTGCCCCGGGGCGCGGTGCATCTCGTGGCGGGCGAGGCCTGCCCCTTCCAGATGATCCGCGCCGGCCGCCATGTCTATGCCACCCAGTTCCACCCCGAATCGGGACCCGAGAACTTCGCCCTGCGCATTCGTCTCTACAAGGATCACGGTTATTTTCCGCCCGGGGAGGCCGAGGCGCTGATCGCGGCGGTGGCCCGCGAGGATGTGCGTCATTCCCACCGCATCCTCGCCAATTTCGTCGATCTGTGCCGGACGCGGGCCGCCTGAAGGGCGGGCGGGGTTGTCGCCGGGCCGATCGGCCCTATCTCCCGGGGGGAGGGGCAGCCCCCCGTGGCAACGCCCCTCGGGCACAGGAAAGGGACAGCATGATCATCCGCATTCACAAGGACAGGGCCATCGAGGCCCTGGGGAATTTCGACGCCCTCGTCGAGCGCGAGATCGAGGAACATCTCGGGGGCTTCGTTGAGCGCATCACCCGCCTCGAGGTGGTGATCGCCGACGAGAACGGCATCCGCAAGGGCCCCGAGGACAAGCGCGTGACCATCACCGCCCATCCCGCCGGGCGGAAGATGGTGGCCGTCACGGCCCATGCCGACAAGGTCGAGACCGCGATCACGCGGGCGGCGAAGAAACTCTTCAAGGCGCTCGAGCGCAGCTTCGGCAAGGACAAGGTCTGGAAGCGCAAGAACCGCCCGGGCCCGCGCCGCCCGGCGGTGTGAAGGAACGCCGGGCAGGGCGGGTGTCGGCTCGGTGCGGCCCTCTCCAGGGGGCGAAGCGTCTTGTGCGGGGAGCGGCATCTGGAAGTCGGGGCTGAAACCCCGCGAGGAGGGCAGGTCCG
This sequence comes from Albidovulum sp., assembly GCA_026989275.1. Lineage (GTDB taxonomy): Bacteria > Pseudomonadota > Alphaproteobacteria > Rhodobacterales > Rhodobacteraceae > WFPA01. The sequence continues at coordinate 3,377 of JALSJQ010000043.1, read as the reverse complement.
CCCCTTTCGTCGCGTCCGTGGCCCGATCCGGTGTCCTTCGTCCTTGCGGTGCCGGGGCGAGCTGGTTGCGACTCCCTCCGGGAGCCTTCCCGATGACGGCTTGAAAGCCGCCGCCGGGGCGCTTATCTATGAGGCGTCTTCTTCGGAAGACTATGGTGATAAACGCGCTACGCAATAGGCGGGCCGGACCCGGGGGCAGTACCCGGCGGCTCCACCACGAGGGCACCGGCCGGGGTAAGAGCCCGGATGCCTGCCGCGCAGGCAGGGAGGTGCCTTCCTGATGGGGCCGAAACAGGTTCGACGGCCCGCTGAAAGGTAGCGCTTTCACCCGGTGAGGTACCACCGTTATCGGTCCAAGACGCACAATTGCCAACGACAATCGTGCTCCGGTTGCTCTCGCCGCGTAATGCGGTCCGAGTGACCACCTTCTGAAAGCCCTGGCCCCGAGCAGGGTCAGGCGGGGTTCGCAGGCACCTGGCAACAGAAGCCTGCACTTTCTCGTTTTCCCTCGTTTCTGGCAGTTTTCCGCCGTGTTGTTGCGGCAGACCCGACGCGATGATGCGTCGAACCGCCAGCTGTCGGCCCCTTCCACCGGAGGGCACATCGCCCCCCTTGCACCGCGCCGCGATCTCGCCCAGAAACGCCAGAACGCTGGCAGAAAGGGGTGGCGATGCTCAGGCGCCTTTATGACTGGACCATCTCCTTCGCCCACGGGCCGCGTGCGGCCTGGGCGCTGTTTCTCGTGGCCTTCGCCGAAAGCTCCTTCTTCCCTATCCCGCCCGACATCCTGCTCGTCCCGATGGTGATCGCCGCCCCCGAACGGGCCTGGCGCTATGCCGGTATCGCGCTTCTCGGGTCGGTGACGGGCGGGCTTGCCGGCTATGCCATCGGCGCCTTCTTCTACGACACGCTCGGCAGCCGGATCCTCGAATTCTACGGCATGACCGACAAGTTCGCCGTCTTCCGCGAAACCTACAACGACTGGGGCGCCTGGGCGGTGCTGATCGCGGGGCTGACACCCTTTCCCTACAAGGTCATCACCATCCTTTCGGGCACCACCGGCCTGTCGTTGCCGGTCTTCATGGCGGCGTCGCTGGTGGCGCGGGGGCTGCGCTTCTTCGTGCTGGCCGGGCTGTTGCGGTATTTCGGCCCGCCGATCCGCGGCTTCATCGAGAAACATCTCACCTTGGTCTTCACCCTTTTCGTGGTGCTGCTCGTGGGTGGATTCGCCCTCATTCGCTATCTGTGAAAGGCGGTTGACGGGATCGTGAAGAAAGGGCGGCTTGGCGCCCGGTGACAGAGCGGTGTTATGAGAAGCGCATGACGAAAGGTGCGACCGGCACGGGCAGAGGGGGGAGGAAGGCGTGACGGAGAAGGCGGGAGAAGGAAACGGCGCGGCGCGGGCCCGGCAGCTCGGTCTCGTGGCGGCCGCCGGTTCGGCGGCGCTCCTTCTCGGGGCGCTCGGCTTCCAGTTCCTCGGCGACATGCCGCCCTGCAAGCTCTGCATCTGGCAGCGCTGGCCACATCTGGCGGCGGTGCCGATCGGTCTGCTCTTCTGGCGTTTTCCCCGGCCCGGCCTTGCGCTCGCCGGGGCGCTTGCCGCGGCCACGACCGCCGCCATCGGCGTCTATCATGCCGGCGTCGAACGGAAATGGTGGCCCGGTCCCGATACCTGCACCGCGGGGCCGGTGGCCGGGATGAGCCCGGACGAGCTTTTCGAGAAGATCATGCACACCCCGCTCGTGCGCTGCGACGAGATCCCCTGGCAGCTCCTCGGAATCTCGATGGCCGGCTGGAATGCCATTCTTTCGGCCCTGCTCGCCCTTCTGTGGCTGATGGCGGCACAGGCGGCATTCAGGACCCGGGGCTGACGCTCCGCGGCAGCCTCCGAAGATATCGAGCAACGTCTCCGGGCAACGTCCCCGGGCACGGGCGCGGCCCTTCGCTTCAAGCCTCGAGCTCGGTGTCCCAGTAGAGGAAGTCGAGCCAGCTTTCGTGCAGATGCCCCGGCGGGAAGCGCCGCGCCATCGCCTGCAATTCGGCCATGCTCGGCCTTTTCGGCGGGCGGCGGAGCGTCATGCCCGCTTCCTCGAGCGACCGGGCGCCCTTGCGGATGTTGCAGGGGCCGCAGGCGGCGACGACGTTTTCCCAGGTCGTCCTGCCGCCCCGGGCGCGGGGCACCACATGGTCGAAGGTGAGATCCCCCTTGTCGCCGCAATACTGGCAGCTGAAGCCGTCGCGCAGAAAGAGGTTGAAGCGGGTGAAGGCCGGCTCCTCGAGCGGGCGGACATATTCTCTCAGGACGATCACCGAGGGCAGGCGCATGGTGATCGAGGGCGAATGCACCACCGCATCCTCGTATTCGGCGAGGATGTCCACCCGGTCGAGCCAGACCGCCTTCACCGCTTCCTGCCAGCGCCACAGCGACAGGGGCAACCAGGAGAGCGGGCGATAGTCGGCATTGAGAACGAGGGCCGGGTGATCCTCCGGCCGTGGCGGCGTGTGGACGAAACGCTCGATGAATCCGCCATCCATGGCGGCTCCTCCCCCCGCGGCTCGCCGCGGAGCCGGCAAGCCCTGCACCTTCTCCTGTCCGCCCTTGTGGGCGATGAAGGCATCGTCACTATATATGGGGAAAGCGGTTTGGCAAGGGCGCCGGGCGAGGAGGCGGAGAGAGAGGAGGGCGGCATGGCGGATGAGCGGACAGCCGGGGCCGGCAGGAACGGAGAGGAAGCGCCGTCGCCCGGACCTTGCGTTCGCGGCGTGCTCGAGGCGGCGCTCTATGTCGATGATCTCGACGCCGCCGAGGCCTTCTATGGCGTCGTGCTCGGGCTCGAGAAGATCGTCCGGGCCGGCAACCGCCATGTCTTCTTCCGGGCCGGGGAGACGGTCGTGCTCCTCTTCAATCCCGAAGAGACCCGCAAGCCCGCCGGAAACCCCGCCCTGCCGGTGCCGCCCCACGGGGCGCAGGGGGCGGGGCATCTGTGCTTTCGGGTCGAGGAGGCGTCGCTCGATGTCTGGCGCCGTCGCCTCGAGGCGGCCGGCGTGGTCATCGAGGCCGATTTCCGCTGGCCGAACGGAGCGCGTTCGCTCTATTTCCGCGATCCGGCGGGAAATTCCCTCGAAATGGCGCCGGCCGCGCTCTGGGCGGGTTGAAGGTGCAAGCGGTGGCGGCGTTCCCGGCGCTGTCTCTCGCGGCTCTGCGGGCAGGGACCGGCCGGATCGCGCAGGGTGACGGGCACGCTCCGCCGGTTGCGGTCGCGCGGCCACGGGGGCATGTGCAGCAGCGGCACGACAGGGACACCGCCCGGCTGCCGCAATAGCCGATCGCCCGCCGCGCGGCTTTCCGTGGTGGGAGGGCACGGGTATCTTCCGAT
>JALSJQ010000042.1 GCA_026989275.1 Albidovulum sp. | reverse complement strand
GCCCCCCTCGGCCGGCGCGGCCGGTGACGCGGCGGGCCGGGCCGGCGCGGCCGGTGTCGTCGGAGCCGGCGCCTCGGCAGCGGCGGGCGCCGCATCGCCTGCCGCACCTGCCGCCCCCTTGCCCGCGGACGCGGCCGCCGCGGCGGGATCCTCGCCCTCCTCGGCCAGAACCGCGATCGGGGTGCCCACCTTCACGCTCGCACCCTCGGGCACGAGAATCCGCGCGATCACCCCCTCGTCCACCGCCTCGAACTCCATCGTCGCCTTGTCGGTCTCGATCTCGGCAAGAATGTCCCCCGCCGACACACGCGCACCCTCCTGCACCAGCCAGCGGGCGATCGTGCCTTCATCCATCGTCGGCGACAGCGCCGGCATGAGAATTTCCGTCGCCATGGATCAGCCCTCCCTGTAGGTCACGGCCCGCACCGCCTCGACGACCTCGCGCGCCGAAGGCAGGGCCAGCTTCTCGAGATTGGCGGCATAGGGCATCGGCACGTCCTTGCCGGCGACGTTGAGGACCGGGGCGTCGAGCCAGTCGAAGGCCTCCTGCATCAGCACCGCCGAGATATGGTTGCCGATCGAGGCCAGGGGCCAACCTTCCTCGACGGTGACACAGCGATTGGTCTTCTTCACGCTCTCGATGACGGTGGCGGTGTCCATCGGCCGGAGCGTCCGCAAATCGATCACCTCGGCCTCGATCCCCTCCCCGGCAAGGGCCGCGGCGGCCTCGAGCGCCCATGTCATGCCGATTCCGAAAGACACGATGGTCACGTCACGCCCCTGCCGGGCGATCTTCGCCTTGCCGATCGGCAGCACGAAATCCTCGATCTCGGGCACGTCGAAGCTCTTGCCGTAGAGAATCTCGTTCTCGAGAAAGACCACCGGGTTCGGGTCGCGGATCGCCGCCTTGAGAAGCCCCTTGGCGTCGGCGGCATCATGGGGCTGGATCACCTTGAGCCCCGGCACATGGGCATACCAGGAGGCGAAATCCTGGCTGTGCTGGGCCGCCACCCGCGCCGCCGCTCCGTTGGGGCCGCGGAAGACGATCGGCACGTTGATCTGCCCGCCCGACATGTAGAGCGTCTTGGCGGCCGAATTGACGATGTGATCGATCGCCTGCATCGAGAAGTTGAAGGTCATGAACTCGACGATCGGCCTGAGCCCGCCGAAGGCGGCGCCGACGCCGATGCCGGTGAAGCCCATCTCGGTGATCGGCGTGTCGATCACCCGGCGCTCGCCGAATTCGTCGAGAAGCCCCTGGGTGACCTTGTAGGCCCCCTGATACTGGCCGACCTCCTCGCCCATCACGAAGACCCGCTCGTCGCGGCGCATCTCCTCGGCCATGGCGTCGCGCAGCGCCTCGCGCACGGTCTGGCTCTTCATCGGCGTGCCGGGGGGGATTTCGGGCGCGGCCGGCGCGGTGCCCCCCTCGGCCGGCGCGGCCGGTGACGCGGCGGGCCGGGCCGGCGCGGCCGGTGTCGTCGGAGCCGGCGCCTCGGCAGCGGCGGGCGCCGCATCGCCTGCCGCACCTGCCGCCCCCTTGCCCGCG
>JALSJQ010000041.1 GCA_026989275.1 Albidovulum sp. | reverse complement strand
TTCCACCTACGGTCGCGGTTTCTTCGTCGTCGAGGAAGTGGCCGAGGATGCGGAGCTCGAGGCCTTTGCGGGCAACCGCCTGGTTTCCCTCTCCCGCGGCTCCCTCACCGCCAACATGCAGGACCCACGCTACCGGCGCACGACCCACTTCGGCAAGCTCGGCAGCCGCATGAACGCGCGCACCGGGCGGCCCTGGAAGAAGCCCGTTCTCCTGATGCTGCCGGGTGCGACCTTCGCGCCCGCGGACCGAGGGCCTTTCGGCGAGTTGCTTTCCAAGGTGCACATCGATCTTCCCGAGACGGTTCGCTTCAACGCCTGGCATCTCGCGATCCCCTACCGGGAGGTGGAGGCATGAAGGGGGATGTGGTCTGGCGCGGCCTCGCCTGGGCGGTCACGCCCGTGCATATCGGCGGTGGCCAGCAATGGACGAAACAGGACTATGTGATCCAGGACGGCCAGCTCTGCCGCATCGATCCGGCGCGTATCGTGGCCGGCATGGGCGAGGCGCGCAGGCGACAGTTCGAACAGGCGGTCGATCGCGGTGATCTCCAGGCGGCCGACCGCATTCTCAAAGAAGCGGTGCGGGATGCGGACATCCTCGAGCGCATTCCCCTCGGGCCGGCCTCGCACGAGGCCCTCAAGGAGGCGCAGACCAACCCGCGGCGCTGGGGCGAGGTCACGCCCTTCATCCGCACCGGCGACCGTCCCTTCATCCCCGGCTCCTCGATCAAGGGTGCGATCCGCACCGCGCTCTTGAGCGCGACCGTGGCCGAGAAGGGCGTCCCGGCCGCGCGGGCGGCGATCCAGAATGCGGGCCGCGGCGCTGCCGACGCCCTCCAGCGATGGGCCTTCGCGTACGGTCCCGGGCGCACCGAACAGGACCCGTTCCGCTTCGTCGAGGTGGCGGACGTGCCGCTTCCCGAAGGCGCGACCCGGATCGATCGGGTCAGGAATTGGCATCCCGAGAAGGGGGAGAGCAAGAAAATCCAGATGCATCACGAACGGCTGCTCGCGAGCTGCGACGACGGCCCGGCGCCTCGCTTCGAGGTGGAGGTGCGGATCGACATCGGTCGACTCAACGAGTGCCGTGCCCGCGACGGCAACCGCGCGCCGCCTTTCGAGCTCGATGCCGCGGCCCTTCGACGAGCCCTCGACGACTTCTATTGGACCCGGTTCGATGCCGAGGTGAAACGTTTCTTCGTCGGTGAGCCGACCGAACAGTTCCTTCAGGCCCTCTTCCGCATCAAACTCGGCGCGCGGATGTTCGGCCCCAAGGAGCTGCGGGAAAGCGACCGCTTCCTTCTCCTGCGCCTCGGCCGCTTCAACCAGTTCGAGAGCAAATCCGTGGACGGCATCCGGCGCGGGTGGAATCCCCAGGCCAGGAAAGCGATCGCGGAGGGGGGCACGCGCAACGTCATCGCCGTGCGGCCGAACCGCTTCCCCCAGCTTCGTCGATATGGCGAAATCTTCCTCCCTCTCGGCTGGGTGCTGGTGTGGTTGAGGGAAACCATTCATGGGTGACGTCATTCTGCTATGCACGGTCGGCGGTTC
>JALSJQ010000040.1 GCA_026989275.1 Albidovulum sp. | reverse complement strand
CCCCTCCCTCTATCTCGAGGCGGGAGCGATCCACGGCACGGTTCTCTGCGAGAGGGACCGGCCGCTGGTCTACATGGAGGATGTCGGCCGGCACAACGCGGTGGACAAGGTCGCGGGGTGGATGTTCGCCGAAGGGGTGCGGCCCGAGGACAAGATCCTCTACACCACCGGGCGGCTGACCTCGGAAATGGTCATCAAGACCGCGCTGATGGGTATTCCGGTTCTCGCCTCCCGCTCCGGCTTCACCGCCTGGGGTGTGGAGATCGCCCGCAAGGTCGGGCTGACGCTGATCGGCCGGTTGCGGGGGCGGCGGTTCGTCTGCCTGGCCGGCGAGGAGCGGCTCGTGCGCGACGCCGACCCGACGGCCGTGCCCGAGGAGCCGCGCAAGGCCCGGCGCAGGAGCGCGGAGGAGGCGCAGGATGGGTGAAATCCTGGGGCTCGTTCTCGCCGGGGGGCGCGGCACGCGCATGGGCGGCGTCGAGAAGGGGCTGGTGACGCTCGGAGGAAAGCCGCTGGTCGCGCATGTGCTCGCGCGGCTCGCCCCCCAGATCGACCGGATCGCGATCAATGCCAATCGCGCGCTCGACGATTACCGTGCCTTCGGATGCCCGGTCCTGCCCGATCGGGTGCCGGGGTTCGCCGGGCCGCTGGCCGGAATCCTCGCCGGGCTCGAATGGGCCGAACGCGAAGGGGCTGCGGCCATCGTCACGACGGCGGCTGATACGCCCTTCCTGCCGCGTGATCTCAGGGTCGGCCTCGAACTGGCCTCGGTCGCGGCCGAAACCGACCTCGCCCTGGCCGCCTCGCCGGACGGGAGCGGGCGCGTCAGGCGGCACCCGACCTTCGGCCTCTGGCCGGTGCGGCTCAGGGCCGATCTCGCCGCGGCGCTCGAGAAGGGCATGCGCAAGATCGTCGTCTGGACCGACAGCCACGGTGCCGCCACCGCCGTCTTCGATCATGGCGGCGACGATCCCTTCTTCAACATCAACACCCCCGAGGATCTGGCGCTGGCCGAATCCCGGCTTGCACGGCGGCAGGATGCGAAGGACGAAACGGCATGAGGATCTACGGCATCACCGGATGGAAGAATTCCGGCAAGACCGGGCTCGTCGAGCGGCTGGTGCGGGAAATCACGGGGCGGGGATGGTCGGTTTCGACCATCAAGCACGCCCATCACCGCTTCGACATCGACCAGGAAGGCAAGGACAGCTGGCGCCACCGCCAGGCAGGCGCGCAGGAGGTGGTAGTGGCCTCGCGCCACCGCTGGGCACTCATCCATGAATTGCGCAGCGAGGAGGAACCGCCTCTCGAAAGGCTGCTCGAGAAACTCTCCCCGGTCGATCTGGTGCTGATCGAGGGTTACAAGCGCGACCGGCACCCGAAGATCGAGGCGCATCGGCGGGAGACGCGGCAACCCCTGATCGCCCGGAATGACCCCACCATCCGGGCCGTGGCCAGCGACGAGCCGCTTGCGGGGCTTTCCGTTCCGGTCTTCGATCTCGACGACACGAGGGCCATCGCCGATTTCATCCTTTCGGAGGTCGGGCTTGTGCCGGCACATGACCGGAAGGCACGGGGGACGGCTCCCGATGTGCCCGCCGAAGGGGGAGGGCAGGGCTGATGGTGCGTCCGCCCCGCTTGCGCGTGGACTGTTTCGCCCTGCCGCCCGGTGTCCAATGGACATCGGTCGAGGATGCGCTGATGCACCTGAAGGCAAATCTCGCGCCCGTCACCGTTGTCGAGCGGGTGCCGGCGGGGCGTGCCGCTGGGCGGATCCTGGCCGCGCCAGCCATTGCAGCCCGGGACAATCCACCGGCGGCGAATGCGGCGGTCGACGGCTACGCCTTTGCGCATGCGGCCACTGGAGAGGGCGACAACATCCTGCCGCTCGTGCCGGGGCGGGCCGCGGCAGGCGTGCCCTTCACGGGGTGGGTTCCCGAGGGGCATGCGGTGCGGATTCTCACGGGGGCCGTGCTGCCCGAAGGGACGGATACGGTCGAGATGCAGGAGAATGTCACCGTCGAGGAGGGCAGGATCGCCTTCCGCGGGCCGGTCCGGCACGGGGTGAATGTGCGGCGAAAGGGCGAGGACGTCACCCGCGGGAAGGTTCTGTTTCCGGCAGGAACCCGCTTGCGTTTCAACGACATTCCGCTCCTGGTGGCGGCGGGGCTGGGTGAGGTTCCCGTCTTCGCGCGGCTCAGGGTCGGGGTGCTCTCGACCGGGGACGAGCTGAAGGCGCCCGGCTCGCCGCTCGGCCCGGGCCAGATCCATGACATCAACCGCCCGATGCTTCTCACCCTCGTGGAGCGGTGGGGGCATGAGGCGGTGGATCTCGGCCATGCCCCCGACAGGCGCGAGGTGGTCGAAGCGCTTCTCGATCGCGCCGCCGGCGAGGTGGATGCGATCCTGACCAGCGGGGGCGCCTCGGCCGGGGACGAGGATCACCTTTCGGCGCTCTTGCGCGAGAAGGGGCAGCGACATATCTGGCGCATCGCCATCAAGCCCGGGCGGCCGCTGGCCTTCGGGTTGTGGCAGGGCGTGCCGGTCTTCGGCCTTCCCGGCAATCCGGTGGCGGCCTTCGTATGCGCGCTGGTCTTCGGTTATCCGGCACTTGCGCGACTGGCCGGAGGGACATGGCCCAGGCCAGAAGGCTCTCTCCTGCCCGCGGCTTTCGCGAAGCGCCGCAAGGCCGGGCGCAGCGAATTTCTCCGTGCCCGGCTCGGAGCGGACGGGCGGGTGCAGGTGTTTCGTTCCGAGGGTTCCGGCCTCGTGAGCGGCCTGTCCTGGGCGAATGGGCTCGTGCATCTTCCTTCCGAAGGGAACGATATCGCGCCGGGCGATCCGGTGAACTTTCTGCCGTGGTCCGCCTTCGGGCTTTGATCCCCTCGCCGGACTTCGAGCCCCCGCCGGAAAGGAACGGTGACAGGGAAGGCCCGCTGGCGGGGGTTACGGCGGATGCGGCGGCTCTGCCGTGAGGCGGGGCTGATATCCCGTTGCCCCGACGGCGGGCGGGCCGGGGACGGTTCAGGCCAGTCGCATGTGGAGTGCAATCGCATGAGGGTTCCTTTCGTCGTCGCGGGAGAAGAAACGGCCGGAAGGCGGAACGCTTCGGGCGTTGCGGAAACTGCGTCCGGGCGTGCCGCGCCGGCCCCGGCCGAGAGGGCCGGTCTTGTCGCCATGATGTGCGGCGGGACCGGGCTTCGTTCCCCCGCGAGATCACCTCGCGAGTGGAGGAGAAGGGAATGTTTCGGCCGCTCCAGCAGCACGGTCTCTTTTCCGCCCGTTCAGGGCGGATCCCGTTGCGATGCGGGATTCGCGAAGACGAGCCGCAGCGTATTGCGCCCGCTCTTCGACGAATATTCGACCGAATCGGCCAGCTGCCGGATCATGAACCAGCCGAAGCCGCCCTCGGGCAGCGTTTCCAGCCCGGCATCGCAACTCGGGAGCCGTTCACCTGGCAGAATCCCCTTCATGCCCGTTCCCCGGTCGCGCAGGGTGAGGGAGAAGCGGCCGCTTCTCCCTTCGGCCGCGACCGAAACGGGGCCGCCCTCGCCGCCATAGGCGTGCTCGTGAACATTGTTGATCGCTTCGGTGAGGGCCAGACAGGCATCGTCGAGCCGCGCCGCATCGATGCCGTGTTCGGCGAGGCGCGTGCAGATCCGATCGACCAGCGGGCCGATCTCCGCACCGGCCGGTCCGAGCTCGCAGACGAAGCTCTCGCGGAAGGCCCGGTCGTCCTTCACCACGTCCGCCGGCCGTTTCTTCGCCATGACCGTCATGCTCCGAGGGCTTCGTCGAGGCTGCTCCGGATGGAGAAGACCTTGTCCATGCGCGTGAGCGCCAGCACCTTCTCGACCAGCGGCTGGAGGCCGACGAGATCGAGCCGGCGCTCCCCGCCCATGTATTTCAGCGCCGTGACGAGGGCGCCGAGGCCGGAACTGTCGAGAAACTCGACATTCGACAGATCGAGCACGGCATGGGGCACGTCGGGGCCGACGATCCTGCGGAACCCTTCCTTGAACGCGACGGCCATGCTGGCATCGAGCCGCGGCTCGGCAACGGTGACGATGACGGTATCGCCCTTCCTTTCGTGATTGAGCTGCATGTCGCCTCCTTTCGGAAGCATCCTGCACGGGAGAATCTTGCCAAAGGGTTATCGGCACGGCACCGCGGCGGGGAAAATGCGCTTGAATTGTCCGGCATTTGAATGAAATGTCGCGGCATCTGCAACGAAAGACGGAGAACGCGCCATGAAGGAAGTGGTGATCTGCGGAGCCGCGCGCACGCCGATGGGGGGGTTCCAGGGAGAGCTGTCCCCGCTCCGGGCCTGGGAGCTGGGCGGAGCGGCGATCCGGGGCGCGCTCGAGAAGGCTTCGGTCGGCGCCGACCGGATCGACGAGGTGCTGATGGGTTGCGTCCTGCCCGCCGGGCAGGGGCAGGCACCGGCGCGGCAGGCCGGCTTCGCCGCCGGGCTCGGCGAGGAGGTGCCGGCCACCACCCTCAACAAGATGTGCGGCTCGGGGATGCGCACGGTGATGATGGCCCACGATCAGCTGGCCTTGGGCAACAACCGCATCATGGTCGCGGGCGGCATGGAGAGCATGACCAACGCTCCCTATCTCTTGCCGAAGATGCGCGGCGGGGCGCGGATGGGGCATGCAGAGGTGGTCGACCACATGTTTCTCGACGGGCTCGAGGATGCCTATGACAAGGGCCGCCTCATGGGAACCTTCGCCGAGGATTGTGCCGAGAAATACCAGTTCTCCCGCGAAGCGCAGGACGAATACGCGCTGGCATCGCTCGCCAACGCCCTGAAGGCGGCGGAGACGGGCGAGTTTGCCGACGAGATCGTCCCCGTAAGCGTGCGCACGCGCAAGGGCGAGATGGTGGTCGAGAGCGACGAGCAGCCACGCAAGGCCCGCCCCGAGAAGATCCCCCAGCTCAAGCCGGCCTTCCGCAAGAACGGCACGGTGACGGCCGCGAACGCCTCGTCGATCTCCGACGGGGCCGCCGCGCTGGTAATGACCACGGCCGATGTCGCCGAAGCCGAGGGTCTCGTGCCGATCGCCCGCATTCTCGGCCATGCAAGCCATGCCCAGGCTCCGGGCTGGTTCACCACGGCGCCGGTGCCGGCGGCAAGAAAGCTTCTCGAGCGGATCGGCTGGTCGGTCGATGATGTCGATCTGTGGGAGGTGAACGAGGCCTTCGCCGTGGTGCCGATGGCCTTCATGGCCGAAATGGGCATCCCGCGCGAGAAGATGAACGTGAATGGCGGTGCCTGTGCCCTCGGCCATCCGATCGGCGCTTCGGGTACGCGAATCATCGTCACCCTGCTCAATGCCCTCGAAAAGCGCGGGCTGAAGCGGGGCGTGGCCGCGATCTGCATCGGCGGAGGCGAAGGAACGGCAATCGCGCTCGAGCGGCTCTGATGCGGGTGGACTGGGCGGATCTCGCGCGGCGCCTTGCGGCTCTCTGCGACGGGGAGGATGACGCCATCGCCCTCATGGCCACGCTCGCCTGCGAGATCCACCATGCCGACGAGCGTTTCGACTGGACGGGCTTCTACCGAGTCGTGGCCCCGGAGCTGCTCAAGATCGGCCCCTATCAGGGCGGGCACGGCTGCCTGACGATCCCCTTCGAGCGCGGGGTCTGCGGCAAGGCGGCGCGCGAGGGGCGGACGGTGATCGTCGATGACGTCGCCGCCTTCCCCGGCCATATCGCCTGCGCCGCCAGCACCCGGTCCGAGATCGTCGTGCCGTTCCGGGCCGGGGACGGAACGCTTCTCGGGGTGCTCGACATCGACAGCGATCGACCAGCCGCCTTCACGCGGGAGGATGCGGTGGCTCTCGAGAAGATCCTGGAGGAGGCGTTCGCAAACGTCTCCATGACGTGAAGTCCGGTTCCGGTATGGGGAAGGCATGGGCGATCCTCCTTTCGGCCGATCATGGGGGCGGGGGCAGGCCGCCGGAAGCGCCCGATCGGGGAGCGAACATGCGAGACCATGATGCCGTCCAAGAAGTGTTTGACGGGGCTGCGGAAGGCAGGATACGCTGACCGGACACAGGATCTTCGTGGAAGGCAGGATGTTCGGGGTTGCCAGTTGCGGGGCGGGCAGGCCACTCGTCTTTCTGCACAACGGCGGAAGCTGCAGCACAATCTGGCGTGAACAGCTGCGTGTCCTGTCCAGAACGCATACCTGCCATGCCCTTGATCTGCCGGGGTTCGGCCCGGCGGGCGCGGCAACCTACCGCCCCTGCAGGCTGGCCGATCTCGTTTCCGGTCTGGAAGAATTCCGCCGGCATATCGAAGCCGAAACATTCTCGATCGTGGGCAACTGCATGGGCAGCGCCATCGCACTGTGCTATGCGTTGCGCCATCCGGAGCGCGTCGAACGCTTGGCGCTGTTCAACATCCTCACGCAGGAAACGCTGCAGGCCGGCCTTTTCGGCCCGCTGGTGCGATGGACGGCGCTGCCGGGACTACGCCGTGTTCTGCGACGCTTGCTTGGTCCCTTCCGTCTGCCGCAGCCGCTGGCCCGATGGGTCGTCCGCCAGCAGTTCCGGCGGCCGGAAGAACGATGGGTTGCGGAATTCTCGCTCCTTTACGGACAAGCGGGCCAGTCCAGGGCCCTGCTGGATATTCTGGTGGACATGTCCTCCTATGCTGATCTGGACCGGTTGACCCTGCCCCGGGATTTCCCGCCCGTCCTGGTGATGTGGGGGGCACATAACCGCATTCTTCCGCCCCGGGCCGGACGGCGTCTTTGTGAGCGTCTGGGAGTTGTTCCGCAGATCCTGCCGGGGGGACATCTCCTGATGCTGGAGGAGCACGAAACCGTCAACCATGTGCTGAGTCCTTTTCTTGCAAGAGAAAACCGTGAACCGTCCGGTTCGAAATAACCTGCCCCGAGATCTTCTCTTCATTGCCGGATCTCCTCCGCCGGACAGACCGGCCGTCCTCTCCTTCCGTCGTAGCCGGGAGAAGGTGCTCACCTTCGGCGAACTGGAACGGGCGGCATGGCGACTGGCCGGGAGGCTGGTGCAGGCCGGGCTTCGCCCCGGATGCCGGGTGCTCGTGCTGACGACGCCGGGGCCCGATCTGTTCGAGGTTCTCTTCGGTCTTCTGTTCGGAGGGATGGTGCCGGTCCTGGTGGATCCCGGGCTGGGGTTGCGTCGCATGCTCGACTGCGCCCGGGATGCACGGGTCGATGGTGTTATCAGCGTGCGACGCGCCTTGGCGCTACGCTGGCTCCGGCCCGGCGTGTTCAAGGGCGTGCGCCTGTGGATGACGACGGATGGACGCTTTCCCGGTCTTCCCTTCCTGCAGGATATGGCGTGCGAGGGAGCGCAGCCGTCGCCGCGGGTGTCGCCGGACGATACCGCCCTCATCGCCTTCACCTCCGGCAGCACCGGTCCGCCGAAAGGCGTGGAGCTTTCCTGGAAAAATCTTCGGGCTACGTCGGATGCTTTCCGCATCCTCCTTGGCGATCAGAGACCGGGAGAGGTGGACATGATCGCTCTGCCGGCGCTCTCGCTCGTCAGCGCCGCGCTGGGGCGCAGCTGCCTGGTGCCGGAGATCGACTTCGCCCGTCTGATGGCCGTGAACGTGGACCGACTGCTGGCCTGTTTCCGGCGCCATTCCGTCTGTTCCGCCTTCCTTTCCCCGATCCTTTGCAGCAAGCTGGCCGAGCATGCACGGCGCCATTCCGTGAAGCTGAAGGGAACGCGGGTGATCCTGACCGGCGGCGCCCCCATTCCCAATCGGGTTGCGATAGGGATGGCGGAAATGCTGCCTGACGGGGAGTTCCTGACCCCTTACGGGGCGACGGAGGTGCTTCCGGCAACGATCATGCGGGCAAGAGAGATCCGGGAAGAAACCGCAGCCCTTACCGCCCGCGGGAAAGGAGTGTGCGTGGGCCGCCCCTTGCCCCGAACCGAGATCCGTATCATGCGCCCGGTCGACGGGGAGGTGCCTTCGGAAAAGGACGTCCGCTTCCTGCCGCCGGGCGAGATCGGCGAAATCGTTATCAGTGCGCCCCAGGCCAGCCCCCGTTATTTCGGCAAGGATGACGAAACGCGCCTGGCGAAGATCCCCAGGGTGGATGGCGGGTTCTGGCATCGCATGGGAGATCTCGGATATCTCGACAGGGAAGGACGGTTGTGGTTCTGCGGTCGCCGGCGGCATCAGGTATGCAGTGCGGAGCGCACCTATTACCCGGTTTGCGTGGAAGGAATTGCCAACACGCTCCCCTTCGTGCATCGTTCGGCCCTTGTGGGGGTGGGACCGCGAGGCAGACAGATCCCCGTGCTGCTCATCGAGCCTTTCGCGCCGCCCGCACCGGCCGAGGCCAGCGCATGGCGGCGGGAGGTCTTGACACTGTTGCACCGGCACGGGGTCACGATAGATCATGTGATCTTCTATCCCGGAAGCTTCCCCACCGATCGGCGTCACAATTCCAAGATCGAACGTCCGCAACTGGCGCAATGGGTCGAGAAGAGGCGCGCCAGGTTCGGGATCGGGCCGAACCTTTCATCGGTCGTCGATTCGTGACAGGCGGGCCACGATGATCGGCAGGCGGGCCGGAGGCGATTCCGGTGGAAGCGGCAACAGGTGGTGATGCGAGAGGTGGTCGGGTTGCCGTGCGGACGAGAGCCCGAAAGTCGCTCCGGGTTGCGATGAGACCGGTTGCCGCGCTCGGGCCCGCACATGCAGGGAGGCGTTCGAGGCAAGTCGGCGTTCGGTGCGGGCGGAAGGCGGAACCGGGGCAGGGCGGGGAGCAGACGGCGGAAGGCACGATGTCCGCGTGAGAGATCCGTTGTGAGGATCGTGGTCGAGGGCTGCGTTCGCGTTGTTCGTTCGCCGAGCACAGGCAGGCTTGAGGCCGCGTCGCTCGGCTGCCCGGAGTGGGAAGGTCCGGTCACGGCGGAAAGGCGGTCACGAGGCACATGCGAAGACGGCGAAGCGGGCGTGGGAAGCATGCCTTGGCAGCCCGCAAGGGACATGTCACAACAGCGGCGCACAATTCTGAACGAGGTGATGCATGAAGCATGCCAGAGCGCTGCCGCTTTCCTTCGTCCGCCGGTTCCGGGGCTGGAAGGCAACCGAGTTCGAAAACAACCGCAGCTGGTATCAGCACCTTCAGACCGAAGGGCAGCGCCCGCGAGCCTTCGTGATCTCCTGTTGCGACAGCCGGGTGAATGTCACCAGTCTTTTCGAGGCCGATGCCGGCGAATTCTTCATCCATCGCAACATCGCCAATCTCGTGCCGGCTCATCAGCCGGACGGGGAGCATCACGGCACCTCGGCGGCGCTCGAATACGCCGTCACCGTTCTCAGGGTGCCCCATCTTCTCGTCATCGGTCATGCCTCCTGCGGCGGGGTTGCCGGATGTTTCGACATGTGCCGCGGAGCGGCGCCCGAGCTCGAGGAACGGACCAACTATCTCGGCCGCTGGCTCGATCTCCTGCGCCCGGCCTATGATCGCGTGGCAAGGAACGTGCCGATCGAAGAGGCCGCCGCCTTCCGGGCCGCTCTCGAGAAGGAGGGGGTGCTGGTCTCGCTCGAGAACCTCATGAGTTTTCCCTTCGTTGCCGAAGCGGTGGTTGCCGAACGGTTGTCGCTCCACGGGCTGTGGATCGACATCGGAAGCGGCCGTCTGGAATACTACGATGGCGGCGAAGGCCGGTTCCGCGAAGTGACGCTCCCGACCTGACGACCTGCCCGCGGCAGGCAGACCGCACGGGACGTGGAGTCGCCCGCGTTTCGCTTTCCCGGTTCGGCCGAACGCTTCCGCCCGCGGGGGGCGGAGGCAGCGGGCCGTGACACGGAGAGCACCGGCACGATCGGCGGGAAAGGCAGCGGCGCGAAGGGGTGTCGGAGGGCCGCCTTCATGCCGGTGGACCGGTGGGAAAAGCACGTCCCGGAACCTGGTCGCGGGTCGGCGGCAGCACCACCGCCGGGCGCGGCAGCCCCTCCAGCCGGCAGATCATGCCGCCGGTCGGCCAGGAATGAAGCTCGATCCCCGCATCGCCGACGCGCAGGCAGTAACCGTGGGCCCTGAGCGCCCGGTCGAGGGTGGCGAGATCGTCGGCCCGTCGCACCTCGCGGGAAAGAAGGCCGGCAAGGGGCAGGGCGATGGCCGCCGGCAACCGTGCGTTTCCGGGCGCCATGCGCCGAGCAGGGCGGAAGACGGGGCAGGGCGGTGCCGGTGCGATGTGCTGACAGGCCATGGAATCACCTCCTGCGCCCATTCTGGCCGCGGGAAGTGAAGATCCGGTAAATCGCCGCGCCGCGAAACGCCCCGATCGGGCCCCGCCCCGGCTCTCGCCGTCAGCCCTCGAAGACGCGCTCGACCAGCGTTTCGGCGATCTGCACCGCGTTGAGAGCGGCGCCCTTGCGCAGGTTGTCGGAAACGCACCAGAGGTTGAGCCCGTTTTCCACCGTCACGTCCTGGCGGATGCGCGAGACGAAGGTGGCGTAATCGCCGACGCATTCGACCGGGGTGATGTAGCCGCCGGGCTCGCGCTTGTCGATGACGAGCACGCCGGGCGCCTCGCGCAGGATCTCGCGTGCTTCGTCCTCGTCGAGAAACTCCTCGAACTCGACGTTGATCGCCTCGGAATGGCCGACGAAGACCGGCACGCGCACGCAGGTCGCCGTGAGCCTGATGCCGGGGTCCATGATCTTCTTGGTCTCGGCGACCATCTTCCATTCCTCGCGCGTGTCGCCGCTGTCGAGGAAGACGTCGATCTGGGGAATGACGTTGAAGGCGATCTGCTTGGGAAAGACCCTGGGTTCCACCTCCTGCCCGGGAACGTAGATGCCCTTGGTCTGGTTCCACAGCTCGTCCATCGCCTCCTTGCCGGCGCCGGAAACCGACTGGTAGGTCGCCACCACCACCCGACGGATCCGCGCCCGCCTGTGCAGCGGATTGAGGGCTACCACCATCTGCGCCGTCGAGCAGTTGGGATTGGCGATGATGTTGCGGTTGCGATACTCCTCGACCGCCTCGGGGTTCACCTCCGGCACCACGAGCGGGATGTCGGGCTCGTAGCGATAGAGCGAGGAGTTGTCGATCACGACGCAGCCCGAGGCCGCGGCCTTCGGCGCGTATTGCCGCGTGGCCTCGGAGCCGATGGCGAAAAGGGCGATGTCCCAGCCCTCGAAATCGAAGCTGTCGAGATCCCGGGTTCTGAGGGTGCGATCTCCGAAGGACACTTCGGTGCCGAGCGAGCGGCGCGAGGCGAGAGCCGCGATCTCGTCCACCGGAAATGCGCGTTCATGGAGAATGTTGAGCATCTCGCGGCCGACATTGCCCGTGGCCCCGACGACCGCAACCTTGTAACCCATGATCCTGTCTCCTCCTGACTCTGGCCGCGCTCATAGCCGATGCCGCCGGCGAGGGAAAGTCCCGTGGCGTCCGCTCCGGCAGGCGCCCTGCGGTGGGTGGGGGGTGCGGGGTTCGGCAGGGAGACGCTTCATCCCGCAGCGGCCCGTGGCGCCGCCTTGCCGCCCCCCTCGTTCCGTCCGGCAGCGGACTCGTCCGCCTGCGCCTGTGGCGGCATGGAAGGTCGTCGGAGATCCGGGGTTCGTCCGCAGCTGCCTCCGGTGGCAGGAGGCGGCAGCATGCCCGGCCGCCCCCGACGGGCTCATCCGCCCGCGCCTGCAACGACGGGGCGCAGCGTTTCCCCGCGGCTGAAGCGGGGGGCGAGCTTCCGGATGCCGGGGTTGCGGGCCGCTTCGCCACCCTCTTTGCCGGCCGGGGGGGGGCCGGAGGGGGCAAGGGCCGCGCCGACGATCATGCGCGCGGCCGTCTCGCCGATCTCCCGCCGTCTGGGATCGACCGTGGCGAGCCGCAGCGGCAGGATCTCGAGCGTATCAACCGCGTTGAAGCCGACAAGGCCGAGGCGGCCCGGGATGTCCCACCCTTCGGCGAGGCAGTGCAGGAGGCCGCCGGCGGCGATGAGATCGTTGCTGTAGATGATGCAGTCGATCGCGGGATGGGCATCGAGAAGCATCGCCGTCATCCGCCGACCGAGGGCGATCGAGGAGCGGCCCTCGTCGTGAAGCTCGGCGACCGGCGGCACGCCCGCCCGTTGCAGCACGCGGCGTGCCCCTTCCATGCGGCGCGTGGCGAGCAGGTCGTCCGGCATTCGCGAGCCGACGAGGGCGATCCGCCGGTAACCCGACGCCAGCACCTCGCGGGCGACGAGCGCGCCCGCCTCGATGAAGGAAATGCCGACATTGCCGCCGATGGGCACGCCGTCCACATCCATGATCTCGACCACCGGCACGCCGCTCGTCACCAGCATCTCGCGGGTGCCTTCCGTATGATCGAGCCCGGTCAGGATCACCCCGGCCGGCTGCCAGGAAAGGATGTCGCGCACGACCTTCTCCTCATGGGCGGCATGATAGTTGCCCAGAGCGACGAAGGCCGAGAGCGGCGTCGGGTCGAAGACGGCGGAGATGCCGGCGAAGACCTCAGAATAGACGTGATTCGACAGGGAGGGGAAGACTACACCGACGAGGCTCGTCGGCCCGCCCGCCAGGGTGCTGGCGATGCGATTGGCGACATAGCCGAGCTCGGCCGCCGCCGCCTCGACGCGCGCGCGGGTGCGGGCCGAGACGTGACCGGTGCGGCGCATCACCCGCGATGCCGTCATCAGCGAAACGCCTGCCGCGGCGGCCACATCCGCCAGTGTCACCTTCCGTGTGTTGCGCATCCCGCCTTCCTTCGGCCGGCGGGCGGGGCGCGGCGCGGCCGCGACAAAATGGGGGTTGATCCTGCCCGCATGGCGCGTATGTTAGCGCTAACCGAATACGGTCAACCAGCGCGTCCTGCAAGCTCTCGTTCACTTGACGATGCTGGGTCGGAAGGGGGAGCGTCGGGCCAAATTCGCTCCCCCTTCACTTTCCACCGCCCGTTTCCCTTGCCGATCATCCCCGGCCCCTCTCCCGAAGGTCCGCGACTTGCCGCAAAGCTGCCCCGGGAAGGGCCGATTGCCCGTGCCTGCCGGGCGGCGCGAATCGTCCTTTCGGAGCGCCGGGTGCTGTAGCCGCTTGATCAGCGCGCGAAAAAGCCCCATGAAGGGCGCCGGGCCTCGTAGCTCAGCCGGATAGAGCAACCGCCTCCTAAGCGGTAGGTCGCAGGTTCGAATCCTGCCGAGGCCGCCATGCTTCAGGGCAATGCATGGAAGGGGGTGAAAATCCCGATCGACTTTCGGACCTGCCCCCACGGAAAACGGCGCTGCCCTGCCATTCGCCGGGCAACAGCGGAAATGCTGTCATGCCCAACGTCTCTTCGACAATCCGAAGCTTCTCTGCCGCCGACCAGCGCCGGCGACGGCCACCATCGGTGATGATCTCAATATCGGACATGAGCATGGCTTCAGGCCTGTGCCTAAGCCTCCTTGGTTGGGCTCAGATGTCCGGTCGAAATGGGGGTCAGTTCGTGCGGCAACAGGGTTCCAGTTGGCGGCATGGCTGCAGTCCGTTTTGTCGTATCGCGTGGCTATCCCCCTGAACTCCTTTATTTTTGCAAGGTAATTTTCGACCAGATGCCGCCACTTGTAGGCATGGGCATCATATGGGCGTTCGTGTTTTCGGTTCGATCTGGGCGGGATCACGGCGGTTGCGCCGCGCTCGTCGAGTTCCTCGAGCAACCAGTTCGCGTCGAACGCCTTGTCTGCCGGAAGCGCTCCGAACGACACGTCCCTGATCAGCGGTGCCACTCCTTTCATGCCATGCGCCTGCCCCGGCAGCAGCAGAAACCGCACCGGATTGCCGAGCGCATCGACCAGCGCCGCGATCCTGGTTGTCAGCCCGCCGCGCGAGCGCCCCTCTCGGGCATCTGGCCGAACGGATCGACCGGCGCGGCTGAGCCCGCCCCCTTCCCCTCTCCCGCGGCGGGGGCTAAAGAGCGTCCGAGACGCCGCACTGCCCGGAGCCGCCCGGCTCCGCGCCCGGCCGGGAGAGAAATGGATGACGATGGAAAAGACCTTCGACGCCGCCACCGAGGAGCCCGAGATCTACCGCCGCTGGGAAGAAGCCGGCGCCTTCCGGGCCGGGGCCAATGTGCGGCCCGGAGCCGCATCCTTCTGCATCATGATCCCACCGCCCAACGTCACCGGCTCGCTGCACATGGGCCATGCCTTCAACAACACGCTTCAGGACATTCTCGTGCGCTGGAAGCGGATGCAGGGCTTCGACGTGCTGTGGCAGCCGGGGCAGGATCATGCCGGCATCGCCACGCAGATGGTGGTCGAGCGCGAGCTGGCCCGGGAGGGGCTCGAGCGGCGCGCCCTCGGCCGCGAGAAGTTCCTCGAGAAGGTCTGGGAATGGAAGGAGAAGTCGGGCGGCACCATCATCTCCCAGCTCAAGCGGCTCGGCGCTTCCTGCGACTGGTCGCGCAACCGCTTCACCATGGACGAGGGCTTCCAGAAGGCCGTGATCGAGGCCTTCGTGCGGCTCTACGAGGAGGGGCTGATCTACCGCGGCAAGCGGCTCGTCAACTGGGATCCCCGGTTCGAGACGGCGATCTCCGACCTCGAGGTGGAGAACATCGAGGTTGACGGCCACATGTGGCATTTCAAGTATCCGCTCGCCGGGGGCGAAACCTATACCTATGTCGAGAAGGATGCCGAAGGAAACGTCCTCCTCGAGGAGGAACGGGACTACATCTCGATCGCCACGACGCGCCCCGAGACCATGCTCGGTGACGGGGCGGTGGCCGTCCATCCCTTGGACGAACGTTATGCGCCCATCGTCGGCAAGCTGGTCGAGATCCCGGTCGGACCGAAGGAGCACCGCCGGCTGATCCCGATCATTGCCGACGAATACCCCGATCCCGAATTCGGCTCGGGCGCCGTCAAGATCACCGGCGCCCACGATTTCAACGACTACGAGGTCGCCCGCCGCCACGGTCTTCCGCTCTATCGTCTGATGGACACGCGCGCCCATATGCGCACCGACGGGCTGTCCTACGAGGAAAGCGCCGAACTCGCCGGCCGGCTTGCCCGCGGCGAGATCCGTCCCGAGGAGGTCGATGTCGACCGGATCAACCTCGTGCCCGAGGAGCTGCGCGGTCTCGACCGCTACGAGGCCCGCGAGCGCATCATCGCCGCCATCAATGCCGAGGGGCTCGCCGTCACCACCCGCGACGCCGAAGGCCGCGAGGTGCCGCTGGTGGAGAACAGGAAGATCATGCAGCCCTTCGGCGACCGCTCGAAGGTGGTGATCGAGCCGATGCTGACCGACCAGTGGTTCGTCGACACGGCGAAGATCGTCGGCCCCGCCATCGAGGCGGTGAAGCGCGGCATGGCCCGCAAGGAGGGCGAGGTCGATGCCCGTGGCAAGCCGGTCGGCACCAGGATCCTGCCCGAGCGCGACGCCAGGGTCTATTTCCACTGGCTCGAGAACATCGAGCCCTGGTGCATCTCGCGCCAGCTGTGGTGGGGGCATCAGATCCCGGTGTGGTATGACGAGGAGGGCAACGCCTATTGCGCCCGCACCGAGGAGGAAGCGCGTGCGAAGGCCGGCGGCCGGCCCCTCACGCGCGACCCCGACGTGCTCGACACCTGGTTCTCCTCGGGGCTGTGGCCGATCGGCACCCTCGGCTGGCCCGAAGAGACGCCCGAGC
This sequence comes from Albidovulum sp., assembly GCA_026989275.1. GTDB lineage: Bacteria > Pseudomonadota > Alphaproteobacteria > Rhodobacterales > Rhodobacteraceae > WFPA01. Next base: position 125,726 of record JALSJQ010000040.1, on the reverse strand, counting down.
TCGCCCGCTACTTCCCGACCGACGTGCTCGTCACCGGCTTCGACATCATCTTCTTCTGGGTCGCCCGGATGATGATGATGCAATATGCGCTGGTCGGGGAGCGGCCCTTCCACACCGTCTATGTCCACGCCCTCGTGCGGGACGAGAAGGGGCGGAAGATGTCGAAGTCGATCGGCAACGTGATCGATCCTCTGGAGCTGATCGACGAGTTCGGCGCCGATGCCGTGCGTTTCACCCTCGCGGCGATGGCGGCGATGGGGCGCGATCTCAAGCTCTCGAAGGACCGGGTGAAGGGATACCGCAACTTCGTCACAAAGATCTGGAACGCGGTGCGCTTTGCCGAGATGAATGGCGTCTATCGAAGCTACGACACGCGCCGGCCCGGTGCGGTGCCGGCGGCGAGCGCCATCGTCAACCGCTGGATCATCGGCGAGACGGCCCGGGCCCGCGAGACGGTGGATGCGGCGCTCGAGCAGTATCGCTTCAACGACGCCGCCGCCATGCTCTACAGCTTCGCCTGGGGCACGGTGTTCGACTGGTATGTGGAATTCTCGAAGCCGCTCCTGCAGGGCGAGGACGAGGCGCTGGCGGAGGAAACCCGCAAGGTGATGGGCTGGGTGCTCGACCAGGTGCTGATCCTGCTGCATCCTTTCATCCCCTTCGTCACCGAAGCCCTCTGGGGCCGGCTCGGCGAACGCGAGAAGATGCTGGTGCATGCCGACTGGCCGGGCTGGCGCACCGAAACGCTGCTCGATGCCGAGGCCGATCGCGAGATGAACTGGGTGATCTCGCTCATCGAGGGTATCCGCTCGGCTCGCGCCCAGCTCAGGGTGCCCGCCGGTGCGAAGGTCGATCTTCTGGCCGTCGAGCTCGACGAGAAGGGCCGCGCCGCCCTCGAGGGCAACGCCGCCCTCCTGCATCGCCTCGCCCGGATCGGCGCCATCGGCACGTCGGAAACCGTGCCCGAGGGGGCGGTGACGGTGGCCGTCGAAGGCGGGCTCTTCGCCCTGCCTCTCGGGGAGGTGATCGACATCGCCGCCGAGCGCGCCCGGCTCGAGAAGACGCTGGCAAGGCTGGAGAAGGAGATCGCCGGGCTCGAGAAGCGGCTTGCCAATCCGCGCTTCGTCGAGAATGCCGCGCCGGAGGTGGTCGAGGATACCCGTGCCCAGGCTGCGGCCCGCATGGAAGAGGCCGGCAAGCTGCGCGAGGCGCTCTCGCGGCTCGGACCGACCGGCTGAGACCCGCCATGCCCCACGGTCCGCGCTTCACCCCGCTCGTCGCCTCGCTGCCCGCTTCGGTGCCCTTCGTCGGCCCCGAGGCTCAGGAACGTGCCCGTGGGCGACCCTTCCGCGCCCGCATCGGCGCCAACGAAAACGCTTTCGGCCCCTCCCCGGCCGCGATCCGGGCCATGGCACACGCCGCGCGCGAGGTGTGGAAGTATGGCGACCCCGAGAACCACGACCTCAGGGAAGCCCTCGCCAGCCGGCACGGCATCGCGCCGGAGAACGTCGTCGTGGGCGAAGGGATCGACGGGCTTCTCGGTTATCTCGTGCGGCTCGTGGTCGCCGAGGGCGACGTGGTCGTCACCTCCCGTGGTGCCTATCCGACCTTCAACTATCACGTCACCGGTTTCGGCGGCCGGCTCGAGATGGTCCCCTATCGCGACGACCGCGAGGATCTCGAGGCTCTTGCGGAAGCGGCCGAGCGCCACCGGCCGAAGCTGGTCTATCTCGCCAACCCCGACAACCCGATGGGCACCTGGCATGGCGCCGAGGCCGTGGCCCGGCTGCTCGAGGCCCTGCCGGAGGGCACGCTGCTCGTTCTCGACGAGGCCTATGCCGAATTCGCACCCCCGGCCCTTTTCGGGGCGCTGACGCCGGCATGCGACATCGAGGATCCGCGGCTCGTGCGCCTGCGCACCTTCTCCAAGGCCTATGGCATGGCCGGGGCCCGGATCGGCTATGCCCTCGGAGCGCGGCCGCTCATCGCCGCCTTCGACAAGGTCCGCAACCATTTCGGCGTCAACCGCATCGCCCAGGCCGGGGCGCTGGCCGCGCTCGCGGATGCGGCCTGGCTCGAGGAAGTGGTGCGGAGGGTGGACGAAGGGCGCGCCCGGCTTGCCGCCATCGCCCGGGAAAACGGGCTCGCGGCCCTGCCCTCGGCAACCAATTTCGTCGCCATCGACTGCGGTGGGGACGGTTCCTTCGCCCGGGCCGTGCTCGAGGCGCTCGCGGCCCGCGACATCTTCGTGCGCATGCCCTTCGCCGCGCCGCAGGACCGCTGCATCCGGGTGAGCGTCGGCCGCCCGGAGGACATGGCCGCCTTCGCCGCCGCCCTGCCCGAGGCCCTCGCCACTGCCCGCGCAGCGAGAGACGGTCGGGTTTGAGCCGCGTGAGAGATCGCCGCTCAGGCACCGGCTGCACAGGGAGGCATGCAGCAGTCGCCATCCGGCTCGCCGGCGAAAAAGCCGCTGCAGCGCGAGCGATGAAGGCATCGCCATCCTCGCAAGACACCCGAAGATGATCCGCCCCTCGTCGCCCCCGCAGGTAAGAACGGCTCGCAATCGCAGGCTGCTCCGCCGCCGCTTGCGCGGGGGATGCGAAGGCTGCCGCTTCGCCCGTCGGAAGGCATCCCGCTGCCGCGTTGCGAAGGCATGAAGGCGCAAACGATCTTCGCAAGAGATGCGATGATACCCGGCCCACCGCTGTGCGCGTGTCGAGGAATGGCATGCGTTGCATCGGGCGATCCGTTGCCTATAGCGAGGAAGGGCGGCTGCCGCTTCGGCGGGGATCGGGCATGGCCTGTCGCCCCGCCCGTCGGGATGAGCGTTTGCCATGCGATCCTCCCGGAAGCCGCAAACCCGCCGCCCTGCCCGTCGGGAGTTCGGCCTTTTCGGCGAGCCCCCGCACATGGGTGCAAGCCCGCCCCCTCGCCCTTGCCATGACCGGCAGGACAGGCTAGGCGCTGCGGGCATGGGACACCTGCCTCGGGGTGGGGGCCAAGGAGCGCGCGCGTGTTCTCGACCATTTATCACAAGACCAAGGAGATCGAACGCAAGCTGCGGCGCAGCTTCGGTCAGGACATCTCCACCCCCCGCGGTCGCCGGGCCGCCTGGTGGTATTTCATGCTGATCGACCACGCCGTGCTGCGCATCCTGTGGAAGAACTTCCACCGGCTCGACGACGACGTCTGGCGTTCGAACCACCCTTCGCCCGGAATGCTGCGCAAGCTGCGCGAGAAGGCCGGGCTGCGCACGGTGGTCAATCTGCGCGGCGCGGCGGGCCATGCGGCCTATCTCTTCGAGAGGGAGGCCTGCGACGCCCTCGGAATCGAGATGATCGATCTGCACATGAGCGCCCATCACCCGCCGCCCCGGGCCTCTCTCGTCGCCCTCATCGACATTCTCCGCACGGCTCCCCGACCGATGCTGCTTCATTGCAAGTCGGGCGCCGATCGCACCGGCCTTGCCGCCGCGCTCTATCTGCACATCCTCAAGGGCGTGCCGCTCGAGAAGGCCCGCCGCCAGCTGCACTGGCGCTTCCTCCATTTCCGCCACGGCACCGCCGGCGTGCAGGACTTCTTCTTCGACCATTACCTCGCTTCCGCGAACGGCCTGCCGCTCGAGGAGTGGATACGCACCCGCTACGACGAAGCCGAACTTGCCCGCGCCTTCGCTGAAAGACGCGGACAGAACCCGGCCCCGGCCGTCGAACGCGCCCGGGACGTGAAGGCGATGCTCGAAGGATTGCCGGAGGACCGGCCTTCGGCACCCGTCGCCCGGGAACAATGCCGGGCGCGGCAACGAGCCACCGGAAACGATCGTTCGTCGTGAGCACCCCGGCCGCGCATACGCCCGACACGGCGTCCCCGCCTCCCCCGGCCGCGCGGGCACGCCGCCTCTTCCCGTGGCTCTGGCGGCGCTATCTTCGGGGCGAGCTCGGCTGGCTGCTTCTCGCCCTTCTTCTGATGTCGCTCGAAGGGGCGATGTTCGGCGCCTTCTCCTGGATGGTGAAGCCGCTGTTCGACGAGGTCTTCGGCACCCGCGATGCCGGGGCGATGTGGTGGGTCGCGGGCACCGTTCTGGCCATCTTCACCATCCGTGGGGTCGCCGGCTTCGCGCACCGCGTGATCATGGCCTGGGTCGGCGAGCGGATGGTGGCGCGGATGCAGTCCGATCTCGTGCGCCATCTTCTGGGGCTCGATACCGCCTTCTTCTATCTCAACGCTCCCGGCGCGCTGATCGAGCGCGTGCGGGGCGACACCCAGGCGGTCATCACCGTCTGGCAGACCATCATCTCCGCCGCCGGGCGCGATGCCGTGGCTCTCGTCTCGCTTCTCGCCGTGGCCGTCTCGATCGACTGGCGCTGGACGCTCGTCGCCCTCGTCGGCGCGCCGCTTCTCGCCCTGCCGCTCGCCTGGGTGCAGAATCTCGTGCACCGCGCCAGCACCGGGGCGCGGCAGGCGGCGGCCGATCTGGCGACGCGGCTCGACGAGATGTTTCACGGCATCGCCACCATCAAGCTCAACCGCATGGAGCGGCAGGAGGAAACCCGCTTCGACGAGGCCCGCGACCGTTTCGTGAAGGGCGCGATCGTCACCGCCGCCGGGCAGGCCGCCATCCCTGCGCTGATGGACATCATCGCCGGGATCGGTTTCTTCGCGGTGTTGATCTGGGGGGGGCGCGAGATCATCAGCGGCGAAAAGACCGTGGGCGAGTTCATGAGCTTCTTCACCGCCATGGCTCTCGTCTTCGAACCCTTGCGCCGACTCGGCAATGTCGCCGGCGCTTGGCAGCAGGCTGCCGCCTCCCTCACCCGCATCCGCGCCGTGTTCGACGAGAAGCCGCGCGTGCGACCGCCGGCCCGGCCCCGGCCCGTGACGGCGATTTCCAGCCCGCGGAACATCGCCCTCGAGGATGTGCATCTCTCCTATGGCGGGCAGCCGGCTCTCAGGGGGGTGAGCTTCACCGCGCATGAAGGGGAGCGGGTCGCTCTCGTCGGGCCTTCGGGGGCCGGCAAGACATCCGTCTTCAACGTGCTGACCCGGCTCGTCGATCCCGACAGGGGCCGCATCACCCTGGGCGGGATGCCGATCCGCGATCTCGGTCTCGACGATCTGCGCCGCCAGTTCGCCGTCGTGTCCCAGGACGCGATGCTGTTCGACGATACCATCCGCGCCAACATCCGCTTCGGCCGGCCCGATGCCGACGAGGCCGCTGTCGAAGCCGCCGCGCGGGCGGCTTTCGTCCTCGATTTCGCCGAGCGGCTGCCCGAGGGGCTCGACACCCGCGTCGGCCCCCGCGGCGCCAACCTCTCGGGCGGGCAGCGCCAGCGGGTGGCCATCGCCCGGGCGATCTTGCGCGATGCGCCGATCCTGCTGCTCGACGAGCCCACCTCGGCCCTCGACGCCGAATCGGAAGCCCGGGTGCAGGCCGCGCTCGACGCCCTCGCGCAGGGGCGCACCACCCTCGTCATCGCCCATCGTCTCGCCACCGTGCGGACTGCCGACCGCATCGTGGTGATGGACCGGGGACGGGTGGTCGAGGAAGGACGGCATGACGCGCTCATCGGCAAGGGCGGGCTTTACGCCTCGCTCAGCCGCTTGCAATTTGCCGATGGCTGACCAGATGTTGTCCGGTGCGGGAGAAGCCCGCCGCAGGGCCGCGACGTGGCCGTGACGGGGAAGAGAGCCATGAACGGGAGATTGACGCCACCTTCCGCCGAACGCAGGGTCATCGCCCTCGGCGGCGGCGATCGAGAGAAATTCCTCCAGGGGCTGGTGACGAACGACATCCGCAAACTGGCCGAGGGGCCGATTCATGCCGCCCTCCTCACGCCGCAGGGCAAGTATCTCGCCGATTTCTTCCTCGTGCCCGACGGAGATCGGATCCTGATCGATGTGGCCCGTTCCCTGGCCGACGATCTTCTGAAGCGCCTCGCGCTCTACAGGCTGCGGGCCGATGTCGAGATCGTGCCGACCGATCTTGCCGTGGCCTGCGGTCTCGGCCCCGCACCCGAAGGCGCCTTCGCCGATCCGCGTGCCGAGGCTCTCGGCTGGCGGATGATCGGCCCGGCCGACTCCCTGCCGCCCTCCGGCAGGGTGGACTGGGACGCGCTGCGGGTCGAACACCTGATCCCCGAAAGCGGCATCGAGCTCCAGCCCGGCGAAAGCTACATCCTCGAATGGGGCTTCGAGCAGATGGGCAGCGTCGATTTCCGCAAGGGGTGCTATGTCGGCCAGGAAGTGACCGCCCGGATGAAGCACAAGACCGAGCTGAAGAAGGGCATGGCCCGGGTCGAGATCGACGGTCGGGCCGCCCCCGGAACGGCGATCACCGCCGAAGGGCGCGCCGTGGGGCGGCTCTTCACCGCGAGCGGCGGCCGGGCGCTGGCCCATCTGCGCTACGACCGCGCCGGTGGCGAGATGCGGGCCGGGGAAGCCGTCATCCGCTGGGACGGCACGCGGGGGATCTGAAGACGGCACCGGAAACGGGCTCGTCGCCGCTCTCTCCGGTTCGCCGACGACCGCGCCGGGAGGGTGTCGCGTCTCCCGCCGATGCGCCTGATGTCGGGCAGGCACGGCCCGGCAGCCGAACGGGGCCGGGAAGGCATACCCGCCCCGTCCTCTCAACCCGGCCCCGTCTCCCGGATGGCCCATGCTTCGTCGCTTCGGGGCGATCCGCCGGAGCGTGTTGCATCCGTTCGCATGCGCGCGAGACGATTCGTCAGGCGCCGTGCCCGCAGCCGTGGATGCGGCAGCCGCGTCCTTCCCCGTGCATGAAAGACGTCTTGCCCTCGTGCCCGCCCGTCGGGCGGGCGATCATTTTCCGTTTCGGATGATGGCGGCGAAGCGCTCGAATATGTGGCCATTGGCGGCGATGATGTCGCCATCGCGCAGAAGATCGCCTTCGGGCAGGATCGGCTCGACGAGCCCTCCCGCCTCCCGCACGAGAAGGATGCCGGCGGCGATGTCCCAGGGCTTGAGGCCGCGCTCCCAGAAACCGTCGAAGCGGCCCGCCGCCACCCAGGCCAGATCGAGCGCCGCCGAGCCGAAGCGGCGCATGCCGGCACTCTGGGGCATCAGCCGCGCCAGATCCTGCAACGTCTCGGGCAGGGAGCGGCGGTCGCCGAAGGGAATGCCGGTGGCGAAAAGGCACTCCACGAGGCGGTTGCGCCCCGACACCCGCATGCGCCGTTCGTTCATCCAGCAGCCGGCGCCCTTCTCGGCCCAGAAGAGTTCGTCCTTGGCAGGGTCGTAGATCACCGCCGCCACGATCTCGCGCTTGTGCTCGAGGGCGATCGACACCGCCCAGTGCGGCAGGCCGTGGAGGAAGTTGCTGGTTCCGTCGAGCGGATCGACGATCCAGCGGCGCGTCGGGTCCTTGCCCTCGACGGTCTCGCCCTCCTCGCCGAGAAGGCCGTAATTGGGCCGCCCTTCGAGGAGGGTTTCTCGGATCAGCTCCTCGGCGCGGATGTCGGCCTTCGAGACGAAATCGCCCGCGCCCTTCATGGAAACCTGGAGGTTCTCCACCTCGCGAAAGTCGTGCAGGAGCGAGCGGCCGGCACGGCGCGCGGCCTTGACCATCAGGTTGATATTGGCGCTGCCATGGGTCATGGGATGTCCTTGTCGATGAATGCGGGCCCGGTTGCGGGCGGCGCCGGCGCCGCCGGGCCGGCTGATGCGCCGGGCCTCGTCAAGCGCCGCTTCTAACGCTTGCGCCCGCCCCCCTCAAGCGTCATTTCGCCCCCCTCCGCCGGTCGGCGACGCAAGGGCTCGGTGCGGGCGAGGCGCAGGAAATGGGCCATGTAGGGCTTGCCGACATCGACGCTGCGGGTGGCGGCATGCATGCGCCGGGTGACGCCCTCGGGACCGAGCGGCAGCGAAACGAGGTCGGGCCGCCATCTCAACTCGCGCAGCACCCAGTCGGGCAGCACGCTCACTCCGCGCCCCGAAGCGACCAGCAGAAGGATGATCGCCGTCATCTCCACCTGCCGGACCGCTGCGGGTTCGATGCCGGCCGGATCGAGAAAGCTCTTGAAGACGTCGAGCCGCTTGCGCGCCACCGGATAGGTGATGAGGGTCTCGCCGGCCAGATCCCGAGGCCGGGCGAAGCGCCGCTCCGCAAGAGGGTGTTCGCGCGCGACCACGAGGCGCGGCTCGTAATCGAACAGCGGGGAGAAGGTGATGCCCTCGATCGGCTCGGGATCGGCCGAGATCACGAGGTCGATCTCCTCGCGCGCCAGCGCATCGAGCGCATCGAAGCCGAGGTCGGGGCGCATGTCGATATCGACCGCGGGCCAGGCGCGGCGGAAAAGGTCGAGCACCGGCAGAAGCCAGTCGAAACAGGCGTGGCATTCGATGGCGATATGAAGCCGGCCCGAGGAGCCGAGATGCATCCGCTCGATCTCCCCGGCGAAGGCCTCGATCTCGGGCAGCACCCGGTTCGCCAGGTGCAGCAGCCGCTCCCCCACAGGCGAAAGCCTCAGCGGCCGCGTGCGACGGACGAAGAGCGGCATGCCGATCTGCGCCTCGATCGCCTTGATCTGGTGCGACAGGGCCGACTGGGTCAGCCCCAGCACCTCGGCGGCGCGGCTGAGCCCGCCGGCTTCGTGGATCGCCCGGATCGCCTTGAGATGTCGCAGCTCGAGATGCAGCATCGTCCTTCTCCGAAAGGCATCGTTCCGGCGAAACATGAACGCATCTCATGTCGCACTCAAGGGCAATGAATTTGATTCACCATTTCCGCCATGGCATAAGGAGTCGCAAAAGGAGCACGAGATGACGCATTCGGGCACGCTCGACGGAACGGGGAACGAGAAGGGAAGCGGCACTTCCACGGAGCGCCGCGCCGGGCTGCCCGTGCCGAAGATCTCTTTCGAGTTCTTTCCGCCGAAATCGCTGGCCGGCAGCTTCCGGCTCTGGGAAGCGCTGGGCCAGCTGGCGCCGCTCGCGCCCGATTTCGTCTCCGTCACCTATGGCGCCGGCGGCACGACCCGCAAGCTCACCCATGAGGCCGTCACCACCATCAAGGACGCCTTCGGTCTCGATGTCGCCGCCCATCTCACCTGCGTCGAACAGAGTCGTGCCGAGACGCTCGAGATCGCCGAGAGCTACGCGGATGCCGGCATTCGCCGCATCGTGGCACTGAGGGGCGATCCGCCCGGCGGGAGCGGCCCCTTCGTTCCCCATCCGGACGGGTTCGCCAACTCGGTCGAGCTCGTCGAGGCGCTCGCGGCCACGGGCCGTTTCGAGATCGCCGTCGGCGCCTATCCCGAGGGGCACCCGGAAGAACCCGACATCGGCCGCAACATCGACTGGCTCAGGCGCAAGTTCGATGCCGGCGCCTCGGCGGCCATCACCCAGTTCTTCTTCGACACCGATGCCTATCTCCGCTTCCGCGACAGGGCGGTGGCGGCGGGCATCGACGGGCCGATCATCCCCGGCATCCTGCCGATCGGCAGCTGGGACGGCGTCAAGCGTTTCGCCGCCCGCTGCGGCGCGAGACTGCCGGGCTGGATGGACGACGCCTTCCGCAAGGCCGAGGCCGCGGGGCCGGAGCGGGTCGAGCTTCTGTCGGTGACGATCGCGACCGAACTTGCAACGCGGCTTCTCGAGGAGGGGGTGACGCAGCTGCACTTCTTCACCCTCAACCGCCCCGGACTCACCCGCCGCATCTGCGCCGCTCTCGGCGTCGTTCCCGAAGCGCATCTCGAGGAAGTGGCCTGAGGGCGGGGCAACTCGTCGCGCCGCCGCGTGAGCCGGTGGCCATCATGTCCGCAAAGGTGGCGGGCCGCGCCCTCCCCCTGCTGGCAACCGTGGCCGCTTCTTTCACGATCCCCCGAAAGGAAAGGGGGGCCGAACGGCGGCCCCCCTTGTCACCAGCCATCCGCCAAAATGACGACGGAAGCGAGCGCTGCTCATTTCATGCTGAAAAGCGTGCCGTTGCCGGCCCCCTTCTTGTCAACGAACATCACCTTGTCCCGGCTGATGAGAATCGCCTGGCACTTGTTGTCGACCCTCTTGCCGTTGAGAAAGATGGTGCGGCAGAAACTGCCGTTCTTCCATTTCCACTTTCCGGTGATCGAACCGGCCATCGGCCCCTTCGTCACCTGTCCGGCAAGCGTGCCGTCACCGCGAATGATGAACATGGAAACCGGTGTTTCGAGCACCTTGTTCACGACCCGGCCCTTGAATGTCCTGGCGGATCCGACCCGCGTGAACTTCTCCGCCGCCGCGTCGCCGGCAGCCAGCACAATGGTCATGGTCACCGCAACGAACATGATCCCGAAATGACGCATCTCCACCTCCCTGCACCTTGCCATTGCCTTGCCGTGTTCATGCCAAGGCGCGCCCATGAAAGCACACCGGCCCGTCACAACTCAAGCGGCACCTTCCCGCTGGCGCTTCCGCCAGAGTGGATCGGTCCAGAATGTGCGCGGATCGGGGGGGAGGCGGCGGCCGAGAATGTGGTCGGCCGCCTTCTCGCCGACCATGATCGAAGGTGCGTTGAGGTTGCCGTTGGTGATGCGGGGGAAGATCGAACTGTCGGCCACGCGCAGCCCCTCGGCGCCGATCACCCGGCAGTCGGGATCGACCACCGCCAGGGGATCGTCGGCCGCGCCCATGCGGGCGGTGCCGCAGGGGTGGAAGGCGCTCTCGACATGTTGCTGCACCCAGTCGTCGATCTCGTCGTCGGTCCGCACATCGGCCCCCGGCGCGATCTCCGCGCCCTTCCAGCGCGCGAAGGCCGGTTGGGCGAAGATCTCGCGCACGAGCCGCAGCGCGCGGCGGAAGTCCTGCCGGTCCGTCTCGGTGGACATGTAGTTGAAGCGGATCTCGGGCGGCACGCGCGGATCGGCCGACCGCAGCCGCACGGTGCCGCGGGAGGGGGAGCGCATCGGCCCGACATGGGCCTGGAAGCCGTGCCCCTTCACCGCCGCCCGGCCGTCGTAACGCACGGCCAGAGGCAGGAAATGCAGCTGGAGATCGGGATACCGCACCCCGGCACGCGAGCGGATGAAGGCCACCGTCTCGAACTGGTTGGACGCTCCGGGCCCCGAGCGCGTCAGCAACCATTGCAGCCCGACCCAGGCCTTTCCCAGCGGATTCCAGTAGCGGTAGAGCGTCACCGGCGCCGTTGCGGCATACTGGACATAGACCTCGAGATGGTCCTGAAGGTTGGCGCCGACACCGGGCCGGTCCGCGACCACCCCGATGCCGTGCGCGGCGAGATGGGCGGCCGGGCCGATGCCCGAAAGCATCAGCAGTTTCGGCGTGTTGATCGCCGAGGCGGCCAGGATCACCTCGTGTCGCGCGTGGATCACCTCCCGACTCCCGCCGCGATCGATCTCGACGCCGCGGGCTCGCCCCTCTTCGATCACCACCTTGCGGGCGAAGGCCCGCACCAGCCGGCAACGGCCACTGGCGAGGGCCGGGCGCAGATAGGCGTCGGCCGCCGACCAGCGACGACCGCGCCAGATGGTCATGTCGGTGGCGCCGAAACCTTCCTGCCTGTAGCCGTTGTAGTCGTCCGTGAGGCCGTAGCCCGCCTGCCGCCCGGCTTCGAGAAAGGCGTGAAAGAGCGGGTTCGCCAGCCGCCCCCGCGTGACATGGAGCGGCCCGCCGTCGCCGCGCCAGGCGCTTTTGCCGCCATGCCAGTTCTCCATCCTCCTGAAATAGGGCAGCACGTCGGCATGGCCCCAGCCCGTCGCGCCCGTCTCGGCCCAATGCTCGAAATCGAGCGGATGGCCCCGCACATAGACCATGCCGTTGATCGATGAAGAGCCGCCGATCACCTTGCCCCGCGGGCAGACGAGCCGCCGCCCGCCCAGATGCGGCTCGGGCTCGGTGCGATAGCCCCAGTCATAGCGGGGCATGTTCATCGGAAAGGAAAGCGCCCCCGGCATGCGGATGAAGGGGCCGGCATCGGAGCCGCCATGCTCGATGATGATCACCGATCGGCCCGCCTCGCTCAGCCGAAAGGCGAGTGCGCAGCCGGCCGAACCGGCGCCGACGATGATGTAGTCCGCTTCCATCGGCCCCTTCCGCTTCAGTAGGGGGCCTCGAGTGGCCCGGTGCTGACATGGACGGCGCGGATCTCGCTGTAATGGTCGATCGCCGCCCAGCCGTTTTCGCGGCCGATCCCCGAAAGCTTCGAGCCGCCGAAGGGCATCTCCACCGGCGTGAGGTTGTAGCCGTTGATCCAGAAGGTTCCGGCCTCGACCCTTTCGGCCATGCGGTGCGCCCGGGCCAGATCACGGGTGAAGACCCCCCCTGCAAGGCCGTAGGGCGAGGCGTTGGCGCGGCGGACGACCTCCTCCTCGTCCTCGAATTCCAGCACCGAAAGCACCGGGCCGAAGATCTCCTCGCGGGCGATGTGCATGGTGTCGGACACCTGGTCGAACACGGTCGGCTCGACGAAGAAACCGGGGCGCTCGGCCCTGTGCCCTCCGATCACGAGACGGGCGCCCTCCCCGGTGCCGCGGCGGATGTCGGCCAGCACCTTCTCCATCTGCACCTCGGAGATCAGCGGCCCGAAATTGGTGCGCTCGTCGAGCGGATCGCCCATCACCACGCCGCGTTCGAGCCGCTCGACGAGCCGCTCGACGAAGGCTTCGCGCACCGGTTTCTCGACGAAGACGCGGGTGCCGTTCGAGCAGATCTGCCCCGAGGAATAGAAATTGCCGAGAATGGCGCCGCTCACCGCCCGGTCGAGATCGGCATCGGCGAAGACGATCAGCGGCGACTTGCCCCCGAGCTCGAGCGTCACATGGCGGATCCCTTCGGCCGCCCGGGCATAGACCTTGCGCCCGGTCGCGACGGAGCCCGTGAGCGACACCTTGGCCACGCGCGGATCGGCGACGAGCGCCGCACCCACGGCCCCCGCCCCCTGCACCACGTTGAACACGCCGGGCGGCAGGCCGGCTTCATGCAGGATCGCCGCAAGCTGCAGGGCGCCGAGCGGGGTGAGCTCGGAGGGCTTGAAGACCATGGCGTTGCCCATCACCAGCGCCGGGGCCGCCTTCCAGCAGGCGATCTGCGTCGGATAGTTCCATGCGCCGATGCCGACGCAGACCCCGAGCGGCACCCGCAGCGTGTAGGCAAGATCGCCCCCCTCGAGCGGGATCTGCTCGCCACGGATGCCCGGCGCGATCGACCCGAAGAAGTCGAGCGCGTCGGCCCCCGAAGCGGCGTCGGCAACGAGGGTTTCGCGAATCGGCTTGCCGGTGTCGATGGTCTCGAGGATCGAAAGCTCGCGGTTGCGTTCACGGATGATCCGCGCCGCCCGCCGCAGGATGCGCCCGCGTTCGGCAATCGGGGTGGCGGCCCAGCCGCGCTGGGCTTCGCGGGCCGTTTCGAGCGCCCGATCGACGAGGGCCGGCGTGGCTTCGTGCACCGTGCCGATCACCTCTCCCGTCGCGGGATAGACGAGGGGGATCGGCGCGCCGGTGCGATCCTCGACCCATTCGCCGGCGATGAAGTGGCTTGCCCGCGGCTGCGGGTCGATCGGCAGATCAGCCATCGGACGTCTCCTTCGCGAGCGGGGGCGCAAGCGTGGATGCGAGAGCGGGCGGAGCGGCCGTCAGCCGGTCGATCTCGGCCTCGATCAGGGCGATGGCCGCCCCCGGGTCGATCTCTCCCGGTCCGAGAGCCTGACGCAGATAGAGCCCGTCGATGAGGGCGGCAATGAGATCGGCCGCCGCGGGCGCGTCTTCCGCCGTCAGGGGGCGCAGATCATGCAGCAGGTTCGATCTGAGCCGGCGGTGGTAAAGCGCCAGAAGGGCCGCGGCCGCCGGGTTCGACCGGGCGAGCACATAGAAGTTGAGCCACGCCGCCACCTTGCCGGGGCGGAAATGTTCGGGACCGAAGGAAGCGCGGATGATGGCCGAGAGGCGCGTCCGCGGCCTCCCGGCACGCGCCAGCTCGCGGCGCACCGCGGCGCCGTAATCGCGCAGGATCTGGCGCATCGCCGCGAGAAGAAGACTCTCCTTCGAACCGAAATAGTGATGCGCCAGCGCCGGCGATATCCGCGCCCGCCGGGCGATCTGGGAAACGGTGACATCGAGCGTGCCCCGTGCACCGATCTCCTCGATGGTGGCGGCGATGATCGCCTCGCGCCGCTCCGCCTCCGCCTTTCGCCTGACCATTTGCCCCGACCTCGATTGCCTGACAATCTGTCCCCATGCCGCTCCGAGGGCAGAATCTTCTTGCCTGACGGCAGCTAATCGTGAATTGATTGACTCGTCAATCAATAACTGCACTGACAGGGAGAGAGGAAATGAAACCCGTGAAGACCATCCTCGCCGCCCTTGGGGCGGCATTCGCCATGTCCCTGCCGGCCATGGCCGAAATCGACGCCGGATGCGACAAGGTGGTGTTCTCCGACGTCGGCTGGACCGACATCACCGCCACGACTGCCGCCACCACGAGCGTGCTCGAGGCGCTCGGTTACAAGACCGACGTGAAGGTGCTGTCGGTGCCGGTGACCTTCTCGTCGCTCGCTTCGGGCGATGTGGACGTGTTCCTCGGCAACTGGATGCCGACCATGGAGCCGATCATCGCTCCCTATCGCGACAAGGGGCAGCTGGACATCATCGGCGTCAATCTCGAAGGGGCGAAATACACCCTGGCGACCAACAAGTACGGAGCCGCTCTCGGCATTCGCGACTTCGCCGACATCGCGAAGCACCGCAAGGAACTCGGCGGCAGGATCTACGGCATCGAACCGGGCAACGACGGCAACCAGCTGATCATGAAGATGATCGACGAGGATGCCTTCGGCCTCAAGGGCTTCAAGCTCGTCGAGAGCTCCGAGCAGGGGATGCTGGCCCAGGTGAAACGGGCCACCCGCAAGGGCGAGCCGATCGTCTTTCTCGCCTGGGAGCCCCATCCGATGAACGCCAATTTCGAGATCACCTACCTTTCGGGCGGGGATGACTGGTTCGGGCCGAACTATGGCGGCGCCACCGTCTATACCGTCACCCGCAAGGGGCTGGCGGAGGAGTGCCCCAATCTCGGGCGCTTCCTCAAGCAGCTGCGCTTCACGCTGCAGATGGAGAACGAGATCATGGGCATGATCCTCGACGAGGGCATGGACCCGAAGAAAGCTGCGCGGAAATGGCTCAGGGACCATCCCGAAATGCTTGACGAGTGGCTTGCGGGCGTGAAGACCCGTGACGGCAGCGACGGGCTTGCCGCCGTGAAGAAGGCCCTCGGCATCATGTAGATCGGGATGCAGCGGGCCGACGGCAGCAAGCGGCCGGAAGACCCGGCCCCGGCGCGCCGCACCGCGTGCCGGGGCCGTCCATGCCCGACCTCCCCGGCGGGCAGCGATCCTGCAGGCGACAGGAACCCGACATGATCGACTGGATCACCGAATGGAAAATTCCCGTCGGCCGGGCCGCGGCCGACATGTTCGACTGGCTCCAGGGCAACGCCGCCTGGTTCTTCGACGCGCTCTCCGAGGGGCTCGAGGCGTTGATCGACGCCATCCTCTGGCTGTTCCAGGCACCGCCGCCCCTCGTCGTCATCGCCGTCTTCGCCCTCATCGCCTGGGTCATCCAGCGCAGCTGGAAGACGGTGTCGCTGGTGGTCCTGGGGTTCCTCTTCATCCTCAACCAGGGCTACTGGGAGGAAACCACCGAGAGCCTGACGCTGGTGCTCGCCTCCTGCGTGGTGTGCATGGCGCTTGGCGTGCCCCTCGGCATCGCCGCCGCTCACCGGCCGCGGCTCCACATGGCGATGGCGCCGGTACTCGATCTGATGCAGACCCTGCCGACCTTCGTCTATCTCATTCCCGCCATCGTCTTCTTCGGTATCGGCATGGTGCCGGGGCTGATCGCGACGGTGATCTTCGTTCTGCCGGCGCCGATCCGGCTCACGCATCTGGGCGTCTCCTCGACACCGGAACACCTGCGCGAAGCCGCCATCGCCTTCGGCGCCACCCCCTTCCAGCTTCTGATCAAGGTCGAACTGCCCTGGGCGATGCCGCAGATCATGACCGGCCTCAACCAGACGATCATGCTGTCGCTCTCGATGGTCGTGATCGCCGCCCTCGTCGGTGCCGACGGGCTCGGCGTGCCGGTGGTGCGGGCGCTCAACTCGGTCAACACCGCGCTCGGTTTCGAATCGGGCTTCGTGATCGTCGTCGTCGCCATCCTGCTCGACCGGATGCTGCGCCGTCGGCAGGGCTGAGAGGAGAAGAGCCGCCATGAGCGAGGAAAACCGGGCCGTCGTCTTCGACAGGGTGTCGATCGTCTTCGGCCCCGAACCCGAAAAGGCCCTGCCGCTGATGGATCAGGGGCTCGAGCGTGGCGAGATCCAGCGCCGCACCGGCCAGGTTCTGGGAGTGCACGACTGTTCGCTCGAGGTGAAGATCGGCGAGATCGTCGTGCTCATGGGGCTGTCGGGTTCGGGCAAGTCCACCCTTCTGCGGGCGGTGAACGGGCTCAACCCCGTCACCCGCGGCCGCGTGCAGGTCTGGAACGGGGAGCGCCATGTGGACGTGACGCGGGCCGACGCCGCCACGCTGCGCCGGTTGCGGCTCAGACACGTTGCCATGGTCTTCCAGCAGTTCGGCCTCCTGCCGTGGCGGACGGTGGCGGAGAATGTCGGTCTCGGCCTCGAGATCGGGGGGGTGGACAGGCACGAGCGGCGCGAGCGGGTAAGGGCCCAGCTCGCCCTCGTCGGCCTCGAGGACTGGGCCGACCGCAAGGTGGCGGAGCTTTCGGGCGGCATGCAGCAGCGGGTCGGCCTTGCACGGGCCTTCGCCACCGAAGCGCCGATCCTCCTGATGGACGAGCCTTTCTCCGCGCTCGATCCGCTGATCCGGGTGCGGCTTCAGGACGAGCTTCTCGGATTGCAGGAACAGCTCAGGCGCACGATCATCTTCGTCAGCCACGATCTCGACGAGGCCTTCCGTCTCGGCGACCGCATCGCCATCATGGAAGGCGGGCGGATCGTTCAGAGCGGCACTCCGGCCGAAATCTACACCCGCCCCGCGAACGAATATGTCGCCGATTTCGTCGCCCACATGAACCCGCTCGGCGTGCTGACGGCGGCCGACGTGATGGAGCCGCTTCCGCCGGAAGGGCCTTCGCCGGAGGAGAGGGGCGCCCCCGTCGCCCCCGGCACGCCCCTTGCGGAGGTGATGGCGCGGATGAGCGGTGGCACCGATGCCCTTCTCGTCGTCGGCGACGGCGCTCCGCTCGGCCGCATCACCCCGGCCGGGGTGATGAACCGCCTCCTGCACCCGGCGCGGGAGGAAGGCTGAGCGGCTTGCGTGGCAGGCGGAGGAAGGCGCATCGCGGCCCGATCCGCCCTTCGGGGCTGCCGCCTCCGAAACCGGGGAAATCCGACGGCTGCCCCTTCCGCAAGACACGAGGAACCGTCCGGCCCTCTCGTCGCGCTCGTGCCGGATCCTCTGTTCCGCGATCAGGGGCGGCGTGGTGGCCCCCATGCGCTATCCCGGGCAACCGCAGACGCCGGGTTGACAGGGAGCAGGTGGTGCACGGGCTCGCCCGGTGATCGGGCAGGCGCCCGGTCGGGCGGTCCGCCCTTCTCGCTCAGCGCAGGGAACAGCAGCCCGTGAACAGCTGCGCCCCCATCGTCCCGGAAGTGATGGCGGCGATCGAGAGACCGTAGGGGATGTCGCTCATTCCGTCGGAACAGGCCTCGCGCCGCAGCACGGCAGCAAGGCCGTTTCCCGCCCCCTCGAGACGCAGGCCGAGCACTTGCGCCGGCCGCCCGGCCGGCGGCCCGTCCCACAGTCGCCCAAGGGAAAACGCCCCACCGTTCAAGGTTGCGAAACGCGCCGTTTCGCCTTCGAGATCGAGCGTCCAGAAGGGTTCGGAGCCGCTGCAGCGCAGGAAGGCGGGCACGGCTTCGTCGTTCTGCCCCGGCTGCCGGCGCAGATACCGCATCGCCACCCAGGCCGCGCCTTCCCCGTTCCGCACCAGCCCCCAGCGGCCGCCCCGAGCCGTGCCGACCACCTCGATCCCCTTAGCATCCGGCGCCAGCGCCCCGACGACCGGCGTGGCGGCGCTCGGCCCGCGCCGCATGTTGAGCACGTCGTTCTCCGCCACCCCGACGACATCGAACAACGCCGGCAACAGCCGCTCGCCGGCCGCCGCCGCGCCCGTCAGCAGAAAGGTGGCGCAAAGCGAAAGGAAAGCGCGACGCGCGCAAGACAGGCCCTTTCCCGGCATGATCTTTCCTCCTCTCCCGAAGACGCGCCCATGTTATCACGACCTGCGGCAGACGGTGAAACGTCAGAGCTTCGGGGCCGGGGCCGGCGGTGTCGGCGGGCGGCGCGAACGCATCGCCTCGCGCAGAGAGATGAAGCTGACGGCGGCAACGATCATCGCCCCGCCGGCGATCACCCAGCCATCCACCGGTTCGTCGAAGACGTAATGGCCGAGAAGCGTCGCCCAGACGAGCTGCAGGAACACCACCGGCTGGGTGATGGTGACGGGCGCCGCCCGGAAGGCCCGCGTCATGGCGTAATGTCCGGCCGTGCCGAAGGCGGCCACCAGCATCAACCCGAGGATCTCGCGCATTCCCGGCGTCACCCACTGGGCGATGGCCGGGGGCGCCAGGAAGAGCGGCACGATCAGCGACATCCAGCCAACGATCACCGAGGGCGCCACCTCGCCGCTCAGTCGCTTGGCGACGAGGTAGGACATGGCGAAGAAGGGAGCCGAGAGAAGCTGCGCCGCATGGCCGAGGCCGAGTTCGCGAAAGCCCGGCCGGAGGATGACGAGAGCGCCAAGGAAGGCCACGAACACCGCTGCCATGCGCCGCAGTGCCATTCTTTCCCCGAGAAAGAGCGCCGCTCCGATCGAGACGAAGACCGGCGTCAGATAACCGATGGCCACCACCTCGGCGATCGGGATCCGGGCCATGGCGAAGAACCACAGCATCACCGCCACCGCATGGACGGCCGATCGGACGAGCAACAGGCGGAAAAGCCTTCGATCGAAGCTGACGCGGAGCATCTCGCCGAACATCGGCAGCAGGAAGACGATGCCGAGCACGAAGCGCAGAAAGGCGCTCTCGGGCGCCGGCAGCACCGGCCCGATCCAGCGCACGGTGCCGGTGAGGCTGACGAAAAGCAGCGTCGTCAGCACCATCCAGAGCACGCCTCTGAGATTGCCCGACAGGGGTTTCGGCGGAAATGTCATGCGTCCAGATGACACGGGCCACGGCAGGGCGCAAGCAGGGCCGGGCGCGGTCAGGGAAGGAGCGAACAGGCGATTGCCCACATGAGAATGCCGGTGAGGGTGTCAAGCACGCGCCATGCGGCAGGTCTTCTGAAGAGCGGCGCGAGAAGCCGCGCCCCGAAGCCGAGGCCAAGAAAGAAGCTCGCCGAGGCCAGCACCGCTCCGGCCCCGAAGACCGGAGCCTTGTCACCCCATTTCGTCGAGACCGCTCCGATCAGCACCACCGTGTCGAGATAGACATGGGGATTGAGCCAGGTGATGGCGGCCAGCGCCGCGAGCACCCGCACGAGTGGCTGTTCCCCGTCCGTGGCCGGATCGAGACGGGCGCCTCCGCGCCAGGCGCTGCGAAAGCGCAGCGCGCCATAGACGGCGAGAAAGGCCACGCCGAGCCATCGCAGAGTCTCGACCAGCTTCGGCGCTTCTTCGATCACCACGCCGAAGCCTGCAACGCCGGCAGAGATCAGGATCGCATCCGACGCCGCACAGAAAAGCACGACCCACGGCACATGTTCGCGTCGCAGCCCCTGGCGCAGCACGAACACGTTCTGCGCTCCGATCGCGGCGATCAGCGACAGCGCGACGGCATATCCTGCCATGAGGGCATCGAGCACCACGGCCCCCCCTTCCACGGCGTCTGTCCCCACCCGGCAGCCCACCGCAGGCCGGGCGTGCGCAGGTCCGTCAGCCGGCGGCGAGCCGGGCCATCACCTCGTCGGAAACCTCGATGTTGGTGGTGACGGTTTGCACGTCGTCGTCGTTCTCGAGGGCTTCCACGAGCCGCATGATCTTCTCGGCCCCCTCCAGATCGAGCTCGACGGTCACCTGCGGATCCCAGACGAGCCTGGTGCTCTGGGCCGGGCCGAGCCGCTCCTCGAGAGCGTTCGAGACGGCCGCGAGATCGGTGGCGGCGGTCCAGATGATGTATCCGTCATCCGTGGCCTCGACATCTTCGGCTCCGGCCTCGATCGCCGCCTCGAGAACGGTGTCGTAATCCCCCACGCCGAGCGGATAGACGATCTGGCCGCGCCGGTTGAACATGTGGGAGACGGCGCCGGTCTCGGCGAGATTGCCGCCGTGCTTGGAGAAGATCGACCTGACCGAGGAGGCCGTCCGGTTGCGGTTGTCGGTCATCGCCTCGACGATGAATGCCACGCCGCCCGGGCCGTAGCCCTCGTAGCGGATTTCCTCGAGATTGTCGGCCTCGCCGCCCGCTCCCTTGTTGATCGCGCGCTGGATCACGTCCTTCGGCACGGAAGCCGCCTTCGCTTCCTTGATCGCCAACCGCAGGCGGGGGTTCTTCTCGGGGTCGGGATCGCCCATCTTGGCCGCCACGGAAATCTCCCGCGCCAGCTTGGAAAACAGCTTCGACCGGGCCGCATCCTGCCGGCTCTTGCGGTGCTGGATGTTCGCCCATTTGGAGTGGCCTGCCATGTCGTTCCTCATGTGTTGCGGATCAGCGTTTCCATAGCCGCGCGGGGCGAGCGGCGCAAGGTGGCGACCCGGCAGCCGGTGCGCACGGCCCTGCGTCAGGGAGATTGACCTTTCGGTTCCGTCGTGCCAGCGTTCGCCACCCGCGGCGCTGCCGCTTTCCGTCTTTCGTCTCCTCGAGCGCCATGACCTTCGAGCATTATGTCGGCTTTCTGTTTTTCGCCTTTGTTGCGTCGGCCACGCCGGGGCCGAACAACCTCATGCTGGTCGCCTCGGGGGCCAATCACGGGGTGCGGCGGACCGTGCCGCACATGCTCGGCATCGCTTTCGGCTTCGCCCTGCTCGTCTTCCTGACGGGGCTTGGTCTTGCCCGGCTGCTCGCCGCCCTGCCTCTCCTCGAGAAGGTGCTGGGGCTGCTGGCCTTCGGCTTCATCCTGCACCTCGCCTGGCGCATCGCCACCGCTCCGCCTCCGGCGCCCGATGCCGCCCTCGAGGGCCGGGGCGGGCCGAAAGGCGTCCTGCGTCAGCGGCCGTTGCGCTTTCTCGAAGCCCTCGCCTTCCAGTGGGTCAATCCCAAGGGCTGGGCGATGGCGCTGGCCGCCCTCACGACCTATGTGCCGAACCACGATATGATCGGCACCGTCGTCGTCACGCTGACCTATGCCGCGCTTGTCATGCCGTTGGCACTGGCCTGGACCGCGCTCGGCGTGCAGATCGGCCGTTGGCTCTCCGGTCCGCGGCGCATTCCATTCAACCGGATCATGGCCGTCCTCCTCGTGGTCTCGCTGGTGCCGGTGCTGCTCGGCTGAAGATCTGCGGACCTGGAGGCGGTCGGGGCGCACCGTCGGTGCACGCAGATGCTGGCATGTTCCGCCAAAGCCGCTATCGTGGCGACATGACGACCGATCAGATCCTGCTCTTCGCGCTCTTCGGCGCCGTCTTCGTCCTGCTCCTGTGGGGGCGGTGGCGCTACGATCTCGTGGCCTTCGCCGCTCTCCTCGCGGCGGTGCTTCTCGGCCTCGTGCCCGAGAAGGCCGCCTTCGAGGGCTTCGGCCATCCGGCGACCATCATCGTTGCGCTGGTGCTGGTGGTTTCGGCCGGTCTCGTGCGCTCGGGCGTGGTGCAGCTCATCACGCGCAAGCTGATCGACCCTGCACGCCCCGTGCCGGTCCATATCGCCATTCTCGGCGGGGTCGGCGCGGTGATCTCGGCCTTCATGAACAATGTCGCCGCCCTGGCACTGCTCATGCCGGTGGATGTCGAGACGGCGAAGAAGGCCGGCCGTTCACCGCGGACCACGCTGATGGCGCTCTCCTTCGCCACCATCCTCGGAGGCATGGCCACCATGATCGGCACGCCCCCCAACATCATCATCGCCTCGATCCGGGCCGAAGCGCTGGGCGCGCCCTACGGCATGTTCGACTTCGCGCCGGTGGGTGGGCTGACGGCGCTGGCCGGACTTCTCTTCATCGCCCTTGTCGGCTGGCGGCTGATCCCGAAGGGAACGGGAGACGAAAGGACGGAAGAGGCGCTTGCCCTCTACATCGCCGAACTGAAGGTGCCCGGAGCGAGCGATCTTGCGGGGCGCCGCCTTGCCGAACTCGAGGAAGAGGCGGGCAGGGCCGATGTCGTCGTTCTTGGACTGCGACGGGGGAAGCGCCGGATCCCGGCAAGCCGGCAGCGGCGGCGGATCTCGCCGGGGGACGTGCTGCTGATCGAGGGGCGGCCAGAGGCCATCGACGAGTTCCGCGGCACGCTCGGCCTCGAATTCGAGGTTCCGCCCCATCGGGAACGGCCCGGCAGCGAAGGCACGGCCGGGCTCGGCCTGGTCGAGGCGGTCGTGCCGGCAGAGGCGCGGATCGTCGATCGGAGCGCGCGGCGGATCGGTCTGGCCTGGCGCAAGGGCGCGGTGCTTCTCGGGATCGCCCGTTACGGACAGCGGGTGAAGGGGCGGATCCGGGAAGAGACGATCCGGCCCGGCGATCTCCTGCTTCTGGTCATCCCCGAAGACCGCGAGGAGGAGGTGCTCGACTGGCTCGGCGTGCTGCCGCTCGCGGGGCGCCGCACCCCCGTCACCCGCAACGAGCTGGCTCCCGTGTCGGTGGCGATCTTCACGGCCGGCGTGCTCGCGGCCTCGTTCGGCGTCACCTCGATGGCTGTCGCCCTCGGTCTGGTGGTGGTCGCCTATGCGCTCCTGCGAATCGTGCCGCTCGGAGAGCTCTATGCCCATGTCGAATGGCCGGTGGTGGTGCTTCTCGGCGCGATGATTCCCCTCGGCGGCGCGCTCGAGCATGTGGGCGGCACGGAGCTGATCGCACGGGGGCTCCTCGATCTCGCCGCCGGGCAGCCGCCCTGGGTCGCCCTCCTTCTCCTGATGGTGGTCACGATGAGCCTTTCGGATGTGCTCAACAACACCGCCACCACCATCGTCGCCGCCCCGGTCGGCATCGAGATGGCGCGGCTGTCGGGGCTTTCGGCCGATCCGTTCCTGATGGGGGTGGCGGTGGCCGCCTCCTGCGCCTTTCTCACCCCGATCGGCCACAAGAACAACACCCTGATCCTCGGTCCCGGCGGCTACCGCTTCGGCGATTACTGGCGCATGGGCCTGCCGCTGGAACTTCTCGTCCTCGGTGTCTCCCTGCCGCTGATCCTCGTCTTCTGGGGCTGACCCTCGTCTCTCGGGTCGGGAGAAGAGCGCTCTCTCCGGGACGGCGGAAGGGGCCTCTTTGTCGAAGAATCCTCGAATGTACTCGCAACTTCTCGCCATTCTATTGACGGGAAGGGGCCAGCGAATGGGACGTGCATCGACCGCCGGGCAGAGCCACCCGCAGACGACCCCCGGGACCGTCGAAAAGATCAAGGCGCGGGCAGCGGAGCACCCGTCCCGGGGCTGCAACCGGCTGGAGGCACTCTTGCGGCTGGAGGGCATCGGCGTGTCCTCGGTGACGATCCGGAAGATCCTCAGCGACGCCGACCTGGGCACCCGTTACGACCGTTGGCTGGCCCTGGAAGCGAAGAATGCCGAAAAGGCGATCGAGCTGACCGCCGAGCAGGCCGCCTTCCTCGAGAGGATGAACCGACGGGGGCAGGTCACGAGCAGAATGACGCGGGGGTCATCGCAAGGCGCTACATGACGCTGGAAACCGTCGCCGCCATCTGCGACACTGCCCCCATGGACCCGCGAAAATCGCCGCCCTGCAACTGCGGCCATGCCAAGGCCGAAGAACAAAGTACACCATTCCTCGGACCCCCATCAGGGCGACCCGCTGTCGGCCTGTCCGGAACAGGATGATAATTCTGTTCGATCCCGCCGTCGGGCTCATGGTAGATCATGTGATACGGACCAGATGGGGCGCGACGATATGGCTGAAACAGTCGTGAAGATCACCCGCTGGACTACCGGCCACACGGTCATCGAGGATCGGCGCAGAAAGCGTGAACCGCTCAGTGATGAAGATCGGGCACGATTCGAGGCGGCAACGGCCATGATCGAGCGCGCCCGGGAAGAGGCCATCGCCCGCGGCGAGATCGACCCGGACAACGTCGAGGACGAGAGCGGCCTTTTCGAGGGCGACCGTGCCCTGCTCGCCCGCATGAGCGATGTCGGCGAGTTCGTGGGGGAGGTGATCGAGCTTGACGCGGGCGGCAACCTCGTCGACCGATACCGCATTGACGAAAGCGGCAAGCGGATCGGCTGAAGTGGAGCGGGTCCGCTTCGGGGAGGTGTGCCGGCAGGCAGGGCAAAGGCGACCAGCGCCCCGGGTGGCGCCCGGTCCCGCGTACATGCCCTCAGGCATGGCAGGGTCCGCCTTGACAGCGCTGGTCATGATCGAACCTGCCACCGGCAAAGGCCGCGGTCAAGAGCGGCGGCACCCCATATCGGCGTATCCTGGTTGCTTCACTATGTGCCTGGCGGTGGGTGGATTCTGGACGCAGACCCTGCCGATGCGCCCATGGGGCGCTCCCGAAAGGAACGTTTGGGGATCAGCTTTGAGGCTTGCTCCGCTTCGGTGTTGGCGCAGCGGCTTCAATAGTTCTCCCGCTTGTGGCGCGTGAGGCGGCCCCCGTGTTTCTTCGTCCGTCTGAGGGTTGCAGGATCCGTGACGCATCCGAGCGGCTGACAGGCAGCGCCGTCTCCACCCTGTGTGGGCCGGGCACGGGCAGCGGGCGCCGCTGCGCGAGAGTCGGCGGAACGGTTGTCGCGAACGCCGGCGGGATGCGCGGGTGGGCGTTGGGACATGCACAGGTGACGGTCATCCCGAGCGAGGCGGGGTGCTCTGGCGGGTGCTGTGAAGGCGACTGGATGAACCGTATTCAACGGCCGGGAGACCGTTCCAAGCCGTGGGGTGTTCTGGCGTTTGCGCGCCACCTGTCCGCCAACCTTTTGAAATGTCTGGAGGCGAGTGCCGGAATCGAACCGGCGTAAACGGATTTGCAATCCGCTGCGTAACCACTCCGCCAACTCGCCGAAGGCCTTGCATCCCGGGTGCTTAACGCGACTCGGAGCGATGCGCAAGAGGGGCGCTCCCAGGCCATGTGGACGAAATGACTCGGGTGAAAGGAGAAGGATTCTCAAGGGAGCACACATGTGATTCACAGGATGCCATCCGCTTTCATCTGCAAGGGAGGTGGCATCCATGAGCACGCACATGGCGGAGCAGGACCGGGAGCTGGCGGTCGGGCTGTTTCGCCAATGTCTGCCACGCCGAGGCCGCAAGGCGCGGGATGACCGTCTGTTTCCGGAGGCGTTGCACTATTTGCAACGCACAACATCCCCTGGCGGGCATTGCCGGAGCGCTTCGGCCCGTGGAACGGTGTCCGGAAGCGCTTTTGCCGACTATCGAAGGCCGAGGTTTTCGAAGATTTCTTCGAATTGCCGGCAGCCGCCAGCGACAGCGCTCATCTGGTGCAAATGTTTGATACCTCGATTGTTCGTGCCCACGTTTCTGCGGCGGGTGCAAAAGGGGGCAGCTCGGACAGGCGCTTGGCCGCTCACGCGGCGGGTTCTCCACGAAAATCCACCTGAAGTGCGATCATCGGGGCCTGCCGCTGGCCTTTTTGCTCACTGGCAGCGAGCAGAACGACGCGCCTTTCTTCGAGCCACTGCTCGATGCCTCTCTGTGTCCCGCGCCGCGAGCTGTTGTGGCCGACAAGGGGTATGACAGTCACGCAAACCGCCAGGCGGCACGCAACAGAGGGGCCATCCCTGTCATTCCGCAGCGGAAGAATGCGAAAAATCCCCAAAGACATTTTCCAAAGGCTCTCTACCGGGGGCGAGCACGCATCGAGCAGCTGTTCGGGAAAATCGAACGGTTCAAGAGAATTGCCCTGCGCTGTGAGAAAACCGCTGCCAATTCCGCTTCAATGCTCGCTCTCGTCCGCGCATTCATCTGGATAAAATGCGTCCACACGGCCTGGTGTATGTCGATTACAGTCACCGACGCATGTCGAGCTGCGGTGTGGCCGTCGCCCCGCGCGATGCCGACAAGGCCGCGCGGTTCCTTCGCGAACCCGGGAAGGGCCCTGCCGTAGCGTTGATGAATGCCGAAGAGCGCAGATCGGCCGTCTTCTCGCCGAAAGGGACCGCCCCATCCCCGCGCCGGCTTCCGGATTGCCGGAAGCGATTACACCCCGGCCCGGAACGCCTCCTTCGGCGGCTCCTCGCGTCCCGAAACCGGTCCGCTCCAGCCGGTTCTCCGGGGCATACGCCGCGGCTACTTCCTGCGGCGCGGCTTGCGGGGCGCGTTCGCCGCGCTCTCGGCGATGCGGCGGGCGGCGGCGGCGGCGGCGCGGATTTCCTCGGCGATCTCCTCGGCCTCGTCCGGTTCGAAATCGAGCGGCAGCTCGACCCCTTCCCCCTCGACATAGATCCGCACCATCCCGAGCGTCGTCGGCCCGATCTGGAGATTGGCGACGATATCGCTTTCCCTGTCTATGCCCATGCCTCGGCCCCCGGTCTTCCCCGTCCATCGCAATCTGGCCCAGCATCCCGGAGATGACAAGGGAAGAGACGGAGCCGACAGGGGCTCTTGCAATCGCCCGCCCGGGGCGATAATGGGGCTGCGCGTGCCGCCTTAGCTCAGTTGGTTAGAGCACCAGATTGTGGATCTGGGGGTCCCTGGTTCGAATCCAGGAGGCGGTACCACCTCCCCCCTAAACCGGCGCTCATTGCATGGACCGGCGCTTTCGCCGTTCGGCAGGCGCGGGGACGGCGTTCCCGGAGTCGGGCACCGCTCACGCATTTGTCACCGCATCTCCGCCGGGCGGGAGGCGACAGGAGCGCGCTTCCATGCAATGATCCGGGCCGTGAAGCATCTGCCTGCGTCAGGGCGGGCATGCCGGAAACCGCGACATCGGGAGAGCGCTCAGATGAACAGGACCTGGCTTCTCGTAGCGGCGGTGGTGGTGTTCGGGGTCGGCGGATGGGCCATCTGGCAGAGCGCCACGCCGCCCGAAAATGCCGGCCGCTCCGCACCGGCAACGGGCGACGCGGCGGCCAACGCCACCGAGCCGGGGGCGCCTCTTGCCGAGGTGAAACTGCCCGAAAGCTTCTCGCCCCAGGCCGAGATGGGCCGGCGTGTCTTCGAAGCCAAGTGCGCCAGCTGCCACGGCCGGAATGCCGCCGGGCAGGCGGGGGTGGCGCCGCCGCTCGTCCATCAGATCTACCGCCCCGCCCATCATGCCGACATCGCCTTCCTGCTGGCTGCGAAAAACGGCGTTCAGGCCCATCACTGGCGCTTCGGCAACATGCCGCCGGTCGAGGCGATCACCGAAGGCGAGGTCCGGCTCGTCATCCGCTACATCCGCGAATTGCAGCAGGCCAACGGCATCCGCTGACGGCCTGCCGGCGCCACCTTCGGCCCTTCCGCGCATTCCGGCCGCACGGCACCGGCGGAGGGGCCGGCTCTGGCGGATGGGGCCGTGCCGTCGCGTGTCGTATCGGCGACGACCACCGCCGAACAGTCCGCTCGGGCGGTGGTTCTCGTCGGCGTCGCCCCATCGGCAACCACTGCCTGCGGGCAGCTCTTCGCGCAGTGGGCACGCGCTGCGCATCCCGAGCGGCCTCGTGCGGCCGGCTTCGCCCCTCCGCGGGCGCGGCCACCACCGCCTTCACATGTTGGGATAATTCGGCCCGTCCCCCCCCTGCGGACAGGTCCAGACGATGTTCTGGCTCGGATCCTTGATGTCGCAGGTCTTGCAGTGGACGCAGTTCTGGAAGTTGACGACGAAGGTCGGAACCTCGCCTTCCTCGACCACCTCATAGACACCGGCCGGGCAGTAGCGTTGCGCCGGCTCGTCATAGAGCGGCAGATTGACCCTGATCGGCACGTCCGGGTCCTTGAGCCTGAGATGACTCGGCTGGCTCTCGTCGTGATTGGTGAAGGAATAGGCGACATTGGTCAGCCGGTCGAAGCTGAGCGTGCCGTCGGGCCGGGGATAGTCGATCCTGGGATGGTCGGCCGCCTTGCCGGTGGCGGCGGCGTCGGTCTTGCCGTGGCGCAGCGTTCCGAAGAGGTTGACCCCGAACAGGCTCGCCACCCACATGTCGAGCCCGCCGAGAGCGAGCGACGCCCACATGCCGAAACGCGACCAGAGCGGCTTGACGTTGCGCACGGGCTTGAGATCCTTCGCCACCGGCCCGGTACGCAGCGCGGTTTCGTATGCGGTCAGCTCGTCGCCCTCGCGGCCGGCGCGGATCGCCTCGACGACCGCCTCGGCCGCCATCTTGCCCGAGAGCATGGCATTGTGATTGCCCTTGATCCGCGGCACGTTCACCAGCCCCGCGGCGCAGCCGATGAGGGCGCCGCCCGGGAACACCACCTTCGGGATCGACTGCCAGCCGCCTTCGGAGAGCGCCCGCGCCCCGTAGGCCACCCGCTTGCCGCCCTCGAGCATCTTCGCCACCAGCGGGTGATGTTTCCAACGCTGGAACTCCATGTAGGGAAACAGGTGCGGGTTCTCGTAGTTGAGATGAACGACGAAGCCGACGAACACCTGGTTGTTGTTGAGGTGGTATATGAAGCCGCCGCCACCGGCGTTCCTGCCGAGCGGCCAGCCCATCGTGTGGATGACGAGGCCCTCGCGGTGGTTTTCGGGCTTCACTTCCCAGATTTCCTTCATGCCGAGGCCGAATTTCGGCACGTCGCTGTCCTTGTCGAGCCCGAAACGGGCGATGAGCTGCTTCGAGAGATTGCCCCGTGCGCCTTCGGCCAGAAGCACATACCTGCCGACCACGTTGACGCCGGGCTCGTATCCCGGCCCCGGGGTGCCGTCCTTCCCGAGGCCGAATTCGCCGGCCACCACACCGTGGAGCGACCCGTCCTCGCGCCAGACCAGCGTGTTGCAGGACATGCCGGGAAAGATCTCGACCCCGAGCGCCTCGGCCTGCTCGGCCATCCAGCGGCAGACATTGGCCATCGAGACGATGTAGTTGCCGTGATTGTTCATCAGCGGCGGCATCGGCCAGTTGGGAATGCGCATCTGCCCCGCCTCGCCGAGAATGTAGAAGCGATCCTCCTTCACCGGCACGGTGACGGGCGCGCCCTTCTCCTTCCAGTCGGGGATGAGGGCATCGAGGCCGATCGGGTCGAGCACCGCTCCCGAGAGGATGTGCGCGCCGACCTCGGAGCCCTTCTCGAGCACCACCACCGAAAGATCCGGGTCGAGCTGCTTGATGCGGATCGCGGCCGAAAGCCCCGCCGGGCCGGCTCCCACGATCACCACGTCGAATTCCATCGTCTCGCGCTCGATCTCTTCGCTCATCTGAGGCTCCCCGGGCTGACGGATTACGGCAGTTGACGTTTCCGTCAGGTCTAGCCGCCCCGCCTCCGCCGGTCAATCGCCGCGGTGCAGCGGACGTTGCGTCGCTGCGGGCGGGCCCCGGTTCCGATCGGCGGAGCTGCCCCTGCACCCCGACGCCCCCTTGACTCGGCGAGGCGGCACGGGCTTTATCCGGCTTTCGAAACGGCGTCGCGGCAAGGCGGCCCGGGCCCGCATGCCCGGCGGGGCCGCGCGGCGGCCGGAATGCCCCTTGGCGAAACCTGTCAGGCAGGACGAGAGATGGACAAGATACCGATCACCCGCGAGGGCTACGCCGCCCTCGAGGAAGAGCTCAAGCGGCTCAAGAGCGAGGAACGGCCCGCCGTCATCCGCGCCATTGCCGAAGCCCGCGAGCATGGCGATCTGTCGGAAAACGCCGAATACCATGCCGCCCGCGAGAAGCAGAGCTTCATCGAGGGGCGGATAAAGGAGCTCGAGGCCATTCTCTCGCGGGCCGAGGTGATCGACGTCTCCCGCCTCTCGGGGCCGATCAAGTTCGGCGCCACCGTCACCATTGTCGACGAAGAAACCGACGAGGAGAAGACCTACCAGATCGTGGGCGAGGCCGAGGCCGATCTCGAGCGCGGCAAGCTCAACCTGAAATCCCCCCTTGCTCGCGCCCTGATCGGCAAGGAGGAAGGAGACAGCGTCGAGGTGCGCACGCCGGGCGGAATTCGCTCTTACGAAATCCTCAAGGTCGAGTATATCTGAACCGACCGGCCGTTCCCGACGGCAGACATCCTGCCCCGGAAGGGTGCAACGCGGCCGGAGACGGGGATGGCATGACACGGCGCCAGCACGAGGATCCGCCGCTCGACATGGGGCTCCTGTTCAGGCGGGAGCGACGACCACGCTTCACCGCCATCGAACTGGCCGCCTCGGTTCTCACGGTGCTGTGGCTCGGGGCGGTGGTGCTGTTCGTCTTCGCGGGCGAGGACGGCCATGTCACCTTCGACCCGACCCGTTTCGTCATCACCCTGATCGCGGTTCTTCTGCCCGTCGCCGTCATCTGGGTCGCAGCGATCGCCGCGCGCACCGCCCGGGTGCTGCGCGAGGAGGCGCGGCGGCTTCAGGCCGCGATCGACGCGCTCCGCCACAGCTATGTGGTGCAGACCCAGTCCGGGCAGCTCAACCCCGCCCTCGAGAAGCGTCTTGCCGAACTGGCCGCGGCCCAGCGGCGCACCGAGGCCATGCTCGAGACGCTCAAGGACGAACGGGCGGGCCGCCCCCGCGAAATCCCGGCCTTCCTGCCCGGAAGCCGCCACGCCGACATTCCGCCGGATCAGCCGAGCCTCGGGCTCGACCTTGCCGGGGAACCGCCGCCGCCTTCGGCACCGCTCACCGTCGAGGAGGTGATCCGGGCCGCCAACTTCCCCCACGACGAGCACGACGCCGAAGGCTTTGCCATTCTCCGCAAGGCCCTGCGAGATCCGCAGATGGCCCGCTTCCTGCGCGCCGCCCAGGATACGCTCACGCTGCTCTCGCAGGACGGGATCTATACCGACGATCTGCGACCGGTCCATGCCCCGGTCGAGGCCTGGCGGCGCTTCGCGGCCGGCGAGCGCGGCAAGGCGGTGCGCGAGCTGGCCGGCATCCGCGACCGCTCCGCCCTTGCCCTCGCACGCGGCCGGATGAAGAAGGATTCGGTCTTCCGCGATGCGGCGCTGCATTTCCTGCGCCAGTTCGAGCTGACCTTCACCGCCTGGGCCGAGAATGCCTCCGATGCCGACCTCGCCGCCTTTGCCGACACGCGCTCGGCCCGGGCCTTCATGCTCATCGCCCACCTCGCCGGCATCTTCGACGAGCGCGCCGGTGCTTTGCCCGCCCGGGGCGATGGGAGCTAGGGCGTCGCGCCCGCCTGCATTCACGCAAAGGGGTTTCCACCGCCTTCCGCATCTCCAGGAAGCGCAGGCCCACCGCCGGGCGGAGGCGTCAGCCACTTTCCGGGCCGTGCGCAAAAGAGCGCCCGATCTCGCGCCGGAGCGCCGCCATCAGCCCTTCGAGCGCGGCGCGATAGCTTTCTCCGACGAGCCGACCTTCCGGATCGAACTGTTCGGCGGGCCGGGCGACCAGAACCTCGGGCCCCGGCACGATCCGCACCCGGAAAGGCGCCAGCGCCAGCCGCAGGGCGAACTGGCCGCGTGCGCCCCCCTCGCGACCCGCCGCCGCCGACAGGATCGCCACCGGCTTGTCCTCCCACGGATTGCCCTTCACCCGGCTGACCCAGTCGAGCGCGTTCTTCAGAACACCGGAATAGGCCTTGTTGTATTCGGGCGAGGCGATGATGACCCCGTCGGCCGCGGCGATGGCGTCGGCCAAGGCCTGCACGGCGGGCGGGATGCCCTCGGCCGCCTCGAGATCCCCGTCGTAGAGCGGCAGCCGCAGATCGGCCTCCTCGAAACGCTCGGGTGCCAGCACGGCCGCCGCCTCGTGCAGCAGCTTGCGGTTGAAGGAATCCTTCCGCAAGGACCCGCAGATGCCGAGAATGTTCATGGCGTCTTCCCTTCCGGCCACCTCACCGGAGAGCTAGGCGAAGCTCAGGGCCTTGCCAAGGGGCAGGGTGCGGATCCGCTGCCCGGTCAGATCGAAGACGGCATTCGCCAGCGCCGGCATCGAGGGTGGCGTGCCGGGCTCGCCGATCCCGCCCAGGGGCCTGCCGCTCTCGAGGATCCGCACCTCCACCGTGGGCATCTGCGGCAGGCGCAACGCTTCGTAATCGGGGAAGTTCGACTGGATCACCGCCCCGTCCTCGAAGCCGATCTCGCCGAAGATGGCCGCCGAGAGCCCATAGACCATGCCCGAGATCATCTGTGCCTCGACATTGAGCGGGTCGAGGGCGATGCCCGGATCGCAGGCGATCCACGCCCGAAGGAGACGGATCCCCTCCCCGCTCCGGCCGACCTCGATCACCTGAGCCACCGGCGTGCCGAAGGAATGGGTGAAAGCGACGCCGCGGCCCACCCCGCTCTCCTTCGGCCCGCCCCAGCCGCTCATCTCGGCCACCGCCTCGAGCACTCTCGCCGAAGGCTCATGCACCCGCCGCACGAGCTCGATCCGCAGTTCCATCGGGTCGCGCCCCGCGGCCAGGGCAAGCTCGTCGATGAAGCTCTCGTGGAAGAATCCGTTGCAGGAATTGCCGACCGAGCGCCAGAAGCCCACGGGGATGTCGAGATCGGCGGCATAGCCCTCGACGCGATAATCGGGAATGCCGTAGGGCTGGTCGAACATGCCCTCGACGATCATGCGGTCCGGCCCCGGCGAGGCGATGCCCGAAAGTCGTCGGCCCGCCTGCCGCCCCAGCGCCGGCGCGCTCACGCGGCCATAGAAGGCGGCGATGCCGTCCTCGTTCACCACGCCCTTCATCCGGGCCATGGCCGCAGGACGGTAGAAGTCGTGGGTCATGTCCTCCTCGCGCGACCAAGTCACCTGCACCGGCACGCCGGGCAGGGCCTTCGCCGCCTCGACCGCGATCAGCGCGAAATCGGTCTCGGCCCGCCGGCCGAAGCCGCCGCCCAGATAGGTCGTGTGCACCTCGACCCGATCTTCCGGCACCCCGGCAAGCGCGGCCGCCTTGGCACGGATGAGGGTCGGGGCCTGGTTCGGAGCCCAGATCGTCAGCACGTCCTCCTCGAGAAGGGCGGTGGCATTCATCGGCTCCATCGTGGCATGCGCGAGCCAGGGCACGCGATATTCGGCCTCGATCACCTTCTCGGTCGGCGCGCGAGCGATGGCGGCCACCGCGTCCCCGTCATCCCGCATGACCGAGTCGGGTTCGGCATCGAATGCCGCCTCGAGACGGGCGATCTGGGCCGATGTCGTCGGCGGATGGGGGGAGTCCTCCCATTCGATCGGAATGGCCCGGGCCGCCTGCATCGCCAGCCAGGTATTGTCCGCGACGACCACCACCCCGTCGTCGAGGGCGATCACCTTCTCCACGCCCGGCATGGCAAGAGCCGGGGCCGGGTCGTGGTCGCGCATCCTGCCGCCGAGCCTGGGGTTGCGACGAACGGTGGCGAACTTCATCCCCGGCAGGCGCACATCGATGCCGAAGGTGGCCCGCCCGGTGATCTTCGGCACCATGTCCACCCGCGGCATGGCATGACCGAGATAGCGCCATTCGCTGCGGGGCTTGAGCACGAGATCGGAGGGCGGGTCGATGTCGGCCGCCTGGACCGCGAGATCGAAATAGGGAATGGCACGGCCGTCGGGCGCGATAACCTTGCCGTTCTCGGCCCGCACATCCTCGCGCTCGAGCCCCCAGCGGCGGGCCGCCGCCGTCTTCAGCGTTTCCCGGGCCGCGGCGCCGGCAAGACGCATCTTGTCGAACCCGTCGAGCATCGAGGTCGAACCGCCCGTCACCTGAAGCCCGAGCATCTTCGGCAGAACGAAGGTGGCATCGGCCAGCCATTCCTTCCATCCGGTGATCTCGTAACCGGGCCAGGGCACGGCCGCGCGCAGCAGCGCCCCGTTGAAATAGGCCCGGGCCGCAGGGCCGTGGATCGTGCGGATCTCCTCCCACGGCACTTCGAGCTCCTCGGCCACGAGCGCCGCAAGCGTGGTATGCACCCCCTGCCCCATCTCGGCCCGCGGGGTGACGATGGTGTATCCGTCCGAGGTGATGACCACCCACGGGTTGAGCGCCGCTTCGCCCTCGTCGAGCGCAAGCGGGTTCGGCAGTTCGCGCTTCGCCTGCCACACCCCGAGGGCCACCCCGCCGGCCACGGCCACGGAGGTGACGAGAAAGCTTCGCCGCGTGATCCTGCCCAGCCGCCCCATCAGCCCTTCTCCTTCATGAGCCCCGCCGCCGACCGGATCGCCGCACGGATCCGCGGATAGGTGCCGCATCGGCAGAGGTTGCCGGCCATCGCCGCGTCGATCTCGGCATCCGACGGGTCGGGATTGGCCGCCAGAAGCGCCGCCGCCTGCATGATCTGCCCCGGTTGACAGTAGCCGCACTGGGCCACCTGATGGGCGAGCCAGGCTTCCTGCAGAAGGCTCAGCGCCTCGGGGGAGCCGATGCCCTCGATGGTGACGATCTCGTGCCCCGCCGCCTCGACGAGCGGCAACTGGCACGAACGCACCGCCTCGCCATCGACATGCACCGTGCAGGCGCCGCAGGCGGCAACGCCGCAGCCGTATTTCGTGCCGGTGAGGCCGAGCGCGTCCCTGAGCACCCACAGGAGCGGCATGTCCCCCGGCAGATCGACGGCATGGCGCCTTCCGTTCACCCGGATCTCGTAGGCCATGATGCCTCTCCTCCTTCCGCCTTCATCCTGCCTTCCGGCCAGCATAGCAGGAATTCGCCCAGCGGGAGCGCGGCACGGGATCGGCGCCTCGCCCCGCTCTCCGGCCCGCGCACCCGCTCACGCGCCCGCCTCCTGCCGCATCCGCGTCACCGCTCCGGCGCCGAAACGCGAAGCGATGGACGGTCCGGGCGGCGGCAGAGGCGGGAAGCGACCCGGCGCCTCCGTGTCGAGCCAGCGTTCGGAAGCGGGCACGAGGCAATGATAGAGCCCGGCGACATCGCGGCGCAGCCCCCTGAGCGGCGAGCCCGGGGGCAGAAGCTCGTCGGGCCATTCGGGGCCGCGCAGCACGATGCGGCGGAAACGGTGGACGAGAAGGGTGCGCGCCGCCATTGCCGCCAGCGGGTCGAGCCGCCCGGACGCGGCCGCGAGAGCCGCCATGTCCTGGCGCAGCCGCGCAGCCTCGCGTATCTCGACGCTCGCCTCGGCAGGTCCGAACCCCGTGCCATCGCCCTGCCGGACGATCTCGCCGGAAATGACGAAAGCGTCGGAGGGCAGGCGCGGCGCATCATCCGCCGCGAAAAGCCGCATCGGCGCGCCACCGGGCCCCACCCCCCAGGGCAGCCCCCCTTCGGGCAAGGCGTTTCCCATCGCCATCAGCCAGCGCCCCACCGGCCGGGTGCGCGGCGGGGCATAGATCCGCGCCGCCGCCGGGCCGAATTCGCGCCGCCCCCGCCCGCTCAGACGGTAGAGCGCGTTGCGCCCCTGTCGCGCCCGCTTTACCCAGCCATCGGCGGCCAGGCGCGAAAGGGCCGTGCGAAGGGCGCCGGGTTCGATCCCGAGCCGACCGAGAAGCTCCTGGAGACGCGCCAGGTGCACCTCGCCGCCCCGCGGCTCGACCGCATCACCGAAGACGGTGATCACCAGCGACCACACGCGCAGGCGGCCTTCGCCATGCAGCCGGTCGATGAGCGGGGCGAGCGGATCGGCCATGGAATGCTCCAGCGGAATTTCCCGCCGACCCTAGCCGTCCGGCCCGGACTTGTGAAGGAGGAGAGCGCCGCCTTCGCAAGAGGGCGGCCCGCACCACGCGCCGACGGCACATCTCCCCTCTCCGCCCCGCAACATGCGAACGGTCGGTGCACGGTTCGGGACGATTGTCGCCGGGCTTGCTCCGGTTTCCTCCTCGTTCCCCCTATGCCGGGGCCGGGCGGGTTGTCCGGCATTGTCCAGTCCCCCGGCTTCCACGCTGCCGCCCGGCGAGGCGGAACAGGCTCGGCCCGCGGCGGGCACCGCGCCCGGCGCCCGCCTTCACGCCCTGCTCATGACCGGGGAGCATCATCCCCATCGGCCGTTTCTTCCACGGCCGCGCGGCGGCGAACTATCGTGTGCAACTCGTATTCGGCCACCTGCTCGTCCTCCTGATTGAACAGGGTGACGTTCCAGCGCACTTCACCGTATTCGTCGGTGCGACGGGTCTTGCGCTTGACGGTGAGGCGCACGCGGATGCTGTCGCCCGGGCTCACCGGTTTCTGGAAGCTCAGCCCGTCGAGCCCGGTATTGGCCAGCACCGGCCCCTCGTCGGGATCGACGAACAGCCCGGCGGCAAAGGACAGCAGCAGATAGCCGTGGGCGACGCGACCGGGGAAGAACGGGTTTCGCCGTGCCGCTTCCTCGTCCATGTGGGCATAGAAGGTATCGCCGGTGAAACGGGCGAAATGCTCGATGTCCTCGAGGGTGATCGTGCGCGGCCCGGTCCAGATCGTGTGTCCGATCTCGAGTTCCTCGAAATGGAGGCGGAAGGGATGGGCCGGCGGCGTCCTTTCCTCCGCGCCCTTCACCCAGCGTTCGCCGATCGCCGTCAACATGTCGGGGCTGCCCTGCACGGCCACGCGCTGCATGTAGTGCAGCACACCGCGCACGCCGCCGAGCTCCTCGCCGCCGCCGGCGCGGCCCGGCCCGCCGTGGATCATGTGCGGCAGGGGCGAGCCGTGGCCGGTCGCCTCCTTCGCCGAGGCGCGGTTGTTGATGTAGATCCGCCCGTGCCAGGGCGCGGCCTCGAGGGCGATGTCGCGGGCGAAGGCCGGATCGTTCGTCATCACCGACAGCACCAGCGAGCCCTTGCCCCGATTGGCGATCTCGGCGGCATGGGCCGCGTCGCGATAGGGCAGGATGGTGGAGACCGGGCCGAACGCCTCGACGGCATGGACCGCCTCGGCACGGTCGGGATCGGGGCAGCGGAAGAGCATCGGCGGCAGGAAGGCGCCCTTCTCGGGATCGCCCCCCTCGACGGCGAACGCCTCCGGGTCGCCGAAGACACGCTCGGCCTCGGCGGCGATGGCGGCGACCTTGTCGAGCACGTCGGCCTTCTGACCGGCCGAGGCCAGCGCCCCCATCTTCACCCCTTCGCGGGCCGGATCGCCGATGGTGACGCGCGAGAGCCGTTCGACGAGGGCCTCGGTGACGTCATCGACCAGCGTCTCGGGCACGAGAATGCGGCGGATGGCGGTGCATTTCTGGCCGCATTTCGTCGTCATCTCGCCGACCACCTCGCGAACGAAGATGTCGAACTCCTCGGTGCCCCGCACGGCATCAGGGCCGAGGATCGACGCGTTGAGGCTGTCCTGCTCGGCGATGAAGCGCGTCTCGCCGCGGGCGATCGGGCCGGTGCGGCGCA
The DNA here is from genome assembly GCA_026989275.1 of Albidovulum sp. GTDB lineage: Bacteria > Pseudomonadota > Alphaproteobacteria > Rhodobacterales > Rhodobacteraceae > WFPA01. The sequence continues at coordinate 88,338 of JALSJQ010000040.1, read as the reverse complement.
GGGCGGCGGCGGTTTCGGCCGAACCGGTGAAGGACACCACGTCCTGCGGACCGAGACGTTCGAGAAGATCCCCCGTGCCACCGGCGATGAACTGCACCGCCCCCTCGGGCAGGATGCCCGAATCGACCATCAGCCGGTAGGCCGCCTCGGCGAGATAGGCCGTCTGGGTCGCCGGCTTGATGATGGCCGGCACCCCGGCCAGAAGGGTGGGGGCCAGCTTCTCGAGCATCCCCCAGACCGGAAAGTTGAAGGCGTTGACATGGACCGCCACCCCCCGCAGCGGCACGGCGTAATGCTGGCCGAGAAAGGTGCCTTTGCGCGAAAGCTGCTCGACATCGCCCTCGACATACACCTTGCCGTCCGGCATTTCCCGTCGCCCCTTGGAAGCGAAGACGAACAGCGTGCCGATGCCGCCGTCGATGTCGATCCAGCCATCCTTGCGCGTGGCACCGGTCAGCGGGTTGAGGGCGTAAAGCTCCTCCTTGTGCCGGTCGAGATGGAGCGCGAGAGCCTTCAGCATCTTCGCCCGCTCGTGGAAGCCCATCGCCCGGAGCGCCGGACCGCCCTTCTCCTTCGCCCAGTCGATCATGTGGCCGAAATCGAGATCGTCGGCCCCGGCCACGGCGATCGGCTCGCCGGTGGCGGCCGCGCGAATCTCCCGCAGTCGCCCGTGGGCCGGCACCCATTCGCCGGCGGCATGGCTTTCGAGCTTGCGCATGTCGTCCTCCCTCGGTCTCGTTCACTGTCGTGGCGCAAGGTGCACCGGAATCGTTGTGATTGCAACACTCTTGACCGCACGGTCGGTTTTGCGGCAAGGTGCGGCCGCGAGAACCGATCGGGAAGGGGAGGAAATGCGCATGACACCCGAGGAGAGGGCCCGCAGAGCGGCCGAGGCGATGTGGTCGGGCGACGAGGCCTCGCGCTGGTTCGGCATGACGCTCGACGAGATCGGGCCCGGCCGTGCGGTCATGTCGCTCACCGTCGCGCCCCATCATCTCAACGGCCACGGCATCTGCCACGGCGGCGTCATCTTCGCGCTGGCCGACAGCGCCTTCGCCTTCGCCTGCAACAGCAGCAATCGCAATACCGTCGCCCAGCACTGCCTCGTTTCCTACCTCGCCCCCGGCCGTCCCGGGGAGAGGCTGACGGCCACCGCCCGCGAGATCACGCGCCAGGGCCGCTCGGGGATCTTCGATGTCGAGGTGCGGGGCGAGGGAGGACGCCTCGTCGCCACCTTCCGCGGCTTCTCGCGCGAAATTCCCGGCACCCATTTCGACGAGGACGAGGGAGAGAATGGCGGCGCCGAAACGCCCCCCGGCGCCCCGGAACGCTGATCAGATCACCGGAACCTTGGGAGGACACCGATGCACCCGATGAAACCCGCCCCCGACATGCTCGAGCCGATCGAGACCGCCTCGCGCGACGAGCTGGCGGCGCTGCAGCTCGAACGCATGAAATGGTCGCTGCGCCACGCCTACGACAACGTGCCCTTCTACCGGCGCCGGTTCGACGAGGCCGGCGTGCACCCCGACGATCTCCGGTCGCTCGAGGATCTCGCGAAGTTCCCTTTCACCACCAAGCAGGATCTGCGCAACAATTACCCCTTCGGCATGTTCGCCGTGCCGCGCGAGGAGGTGGTGCGCATCCACGCTTCCTCGGGCACGACCGGCAAGCCGACCGTCGTCGGCTATACCCGGCGCGACATCGACACCTGGGCCACCGTGATGGCCCGCTCCATCCGCGCCGCCGGCACGCGGCCGGGGGATGTCGTGCATGTCGCCTATGGCTACGGCCTCTTCACCGGCGGGCTCGGCGCCCATTACGGGGCCGAGAAACTCGGCTGCACCGTCGTCCCGATCTCGGGCGGCATGACGGCGCGGCAGGTGACGCTGATCGAGGACTTCAGGCCCACGACCATCATGGTCACCCCGTCCTACATGCTCGCCATCCTCGACGAATACCGCGCCCGCGGCCTCGACCCGCGCCAAAGCCCGCTCAAGGTCGGCATCTTCGGCGCCGAACCCTGGACCAACGAGATGCGTCGCGAGATCGAGGAAGCCTTCGACATGGAGGCGGTCGACATCTACGGCCTGTCGGAGGTCATCGGCCCCGGCGTTGCCCAGGAGTGCATAGAGACCAAGGACGGGCTCCATATCTGGGAAGACCACTTCTACCCCGAGATCATCGATCCGGCCACCGGCGAGGTGCTGCCCGACGGCGAATTCGGCGAACTGGTCTTCACCTCGCTGACCAAGGAGGCCTTCCCCGTCATCCGTTACCGCACCCGCGATCTGACCCGGCTCCTGCCCGGCACCGCACGGACCATGCGGCGGATGGAGAAGATCACCGGCCGCTCGGACGACATGATCATCCTGCGCGGGGTCAACGTCTTCCCGACCCAGATCGAGGAGCAGATCCTCGCCCTCGAGGGCCTTGCGCCCCATTTCCAGCTCGAGCTCGTCCGCCCCGGCCGGATGGACGAGATGATCGTCCATGCCGAAGCGCTGCCCGACCATGCCTCGGGCGAGGAACGCGAAGCCCTTGCCGCCAGGCTGCGCAAGCGCATCAAGGACGTGGTCGGGGTTTCGGTCTCGCCGGTGATTCACCCGCCCGGCTCCGTCGCGCGCAGCCAGGGCAAGGCCGTGCGCATCATCGACAACCGCCCCAAGGGCTGAGAAATGCCCCGGGGTCTTGCGCGCGATCACGACGCGAAGCGGGCGGCACTGCGCAAGGCGGCCGCCCGCGTCTTCGCCGCCCATGGCTTCGATCGGGCGTCGATGGCCGGTCTGGCCGGGGAGGCCGGCGTCTCGAAAGCGCTGCTCTACCACTACTGGCCCGCCAAGGAGGCACTGCTCTTCGACATCCTCGACACCCATCTGGGGCACCTCGTGGAAGTGGCGGAAGCGGCGCTGGAAGCAGGGGGTGCGCGGCCGCTCGACGTGCTCGTTCCGGCCATTCTCGACGCCTACGAGGATGCCGACGCCGAACACCGGCTCCAGCTCGAGAGCCTCTCGGTCCTGCCTCCCGAACATCAGGCCCCGCTGCTGGCGCATCAACGCGCCCTCATCCGCCTGATGGGCGAAGCCCTCAGACGCGAATGCCCCGCCGCCTGCGAGGTGCCCGACAGGCTCCGGGCACTGACGATGACGGCCTGGGGCATTCTCAACTGGGTCTACATGTGGCACCGCCCCGGGAAGGGGCTTTCGCGGGCCGAATATGGCGACCTTGCCGTGCGCTTCATCCGTGGCGGACTCGCCGCCAATGCCGAAGGCCCCGATTGCTTCGCCGGAAGCGCGGCAACGGAAGATTGACGAAAGACCGGTCTTTCGCGCCGGGCCGCCCCGGGGCGTCTCGTTCCTCTCCTGTCCTACGCCTCCTCGGGGGTGACGAATTCGTCGCGGTGATAGCCCTGAAGGTAGAGAAGCGCCGTCAGGTCGCCATGGCGGATCGAGACCGGCGCCCGTGCCGCCACATGGGGCTTGGCATGGAGCGCCACGCCGAGCCCGGCACGCTCGATCATCGCCAGATCGTTGGCCCCGTCGCCCACCGCCAGCGCCGCGGCGGGCGTGATGCCGAGACGGGCGCTGATCTCCTCGAGCGCCTGAAGCTTGGCATCGCGTCCGAGGATCGGCTCGTGAACCCGCCCCGTCAGCCGGCCCTCCCGCACCTCGAGCCGGTTGGCCCGGGCCTCGTCGAAACCGAGGCGACGGGCGATCTCGTCGGCAAACTGGACGAAACCGCCCGAGACGAGGGCGGCATGGGCGCCATGGGCCTTCATGGTCGCAAGCAGCGTCTCTCCGCCCGGCGCCAGGGTGATGCGATGGGCCAGCACATGGTCGATCACCCCGGCCGGCAGCCCTTCGAGAAGCCGGACCCGCTCCCGAAGCGCGCCGGCGAAGTCGAGCTCCCCATTCATCGCCCGCGCCGTGATCTCGGCGACGCGGGGGCCGACACCGGCCTCGTCGGCCAGCTCGTCGATGCATTCCTGACCGATCATGGTCGAATCCATGTCGGCGACGAGCAGCCGCTTGCGCCGCCCCTCCCCGGGCACGAAGGCGACGTCGATCCGGCGTCCGTCGAGCAGGCCGGCCACGTCGGCACCGATCTCGGGGCGACGCTCGAGAGGAAATTCCGCCGCCTGCCCCGGCGCCAGCCAGCGCACTTCGCCCCCGCCCCATTCGGCCCGCAGCATGTCGAGCAGGGCCGAATCGAGCGCCGGGCCCTCGGGCGCGGAAACGAGAACGGCAACAGGCATGGCGCTTCTCCCCTGACGGCCCGTCCTTCGCGCAGGAACGGGATGTGGCTTTTTTGCTGCAATGCAGCGCTTAACGCAGATTTTGCCCTTGCACCAGCCCGGCGACAGGCGTAAGCGCAGCGGCGGGACACCCCTCCCCAACGAGGGGCGCATATCTGGAAGGATATAGACATGACCGCACCAGCGAAGCCGGCCCGGCGCCCGGCCAATCCCCGTTTTTCCTCGGGGCCCTGCGCCAAGTTCCCCACATGGTCACTCGAGAAGCTCTCGGACGCCGCCCTCGGCCGCTCCCACCGCGCCGCGGTCGGCAAGGCCAAGCTCAAGGCGGCCATCGAGGGCGCACGCGAGATCCTCGGCATTCCCGAGAACTACCGCATCGGCATCATGCCCGCCTCCGATACCGGCGCCGTCGAAGCGGCGCTGTGGTCGATGCTCGGTGCCCGCCCCGTCACGGTGCTGGCCTGGGAAAGCTTCGGCAAGGGCTGGGCGACCGACGTTCTCAAGCAGCTCAGGCTCGAGGCCACCGTGCTCGAGGCCGATTACGGCAAGCTGCCCGATCTTTCGGCGGTGGATTTCTCCAGCGACGTGGTCTTCACCTGGAACGGCACCACCTCGGGCGTGCGCGTGCCCGACGGCGACTGGATCGCCGCCGACCGCGAAGGACTGACCATCTGCGACGCCACTTCGGCCGCCTTCGCGATGCCGCTGCCCTGGGACAGGCTCGACGTCACGACCTTCTCCTGGCAGAAGGTGATGGGGGGCGAGGCCCAGCACGGCATGATCGTGCTGTCGCCCCGGGCCGTGGAGCGGCTCGAAAGCCACACCCCGCCCTGGCCGCTGCCCAAGATCTTCCGCATGACCAAGGGGGGCAGGCTCAACGAGGGCATCTTCCAGGGCGCGACCATCAACACGCCTTCCATGCTCGCCGTCGAGGACTGGCTCGTCGCCCTCGACTGGGCGCGCGAGATCGGCGGACTGCCGGCGCTCATCCGCCGCACCGAGGCCAATGCCGCGGTGATCGACCGCTTCGTGGCCACCCATGACTGGATCGCCAATCTCGCCGAGGATCCGGCCACGGCATCGACCACTTCGGTCTGCCTGCGTTTCACCGATCCGGCCATCGCCGATCCGGCGGCCTTCGCCAAGGCGGTGGTGAAACGGCTCGAGGCGGAAGGCGTGGCCTACGACATCGGCGCCTATCGCGACGCCCCGCCGGGGCTCAGGATCTGGTGCGGCGCCACCGTCGAGACGGCCGATCTCGAGGCGCTGATGCCCTGGATCGAATGGGCCTACCGGACCGAACGCGCGGCTTCCTCCGGCTGAACCGGGACGGCACCCCCGCCGGGGGCCGCCCCTCTCGCGCCGCCGGGCACCTCGCCCGGCAGGGCCATGCATCCCATCGCATCTTCCGACACGACAGCATCATATCATCAACGAAGGAGGCCAGGATGGCTGCTCCCCGTGTTCTCGTTTCCGACAAGCTCTCCGAAACCGCCGTGCAGATCTTCCGTGACCGCGGCATCGACGTCGATTTCATGCCCGATCTGGGGAAGGACAAGGAAAGGCTCGCCGAGGTGATCGGCGAGTATGACGGCCTTGCCGTCCGGTCGGCGACCAAGGTCACCCCGAAGATCCTTGCGCGCGCCAAGCGGCTCAAGGTGATCGGCCGGGCCGGCATCGGCGTGGACAACATCGACATTCCCGAGGCCTCGCGCCGCGGCATCATCGTGATGAACACCCCCTTCGGCAACGCCATCACCACAGCGGAGCACGCCATCGCGCTGATGTTCGCAGCCGCGCGGCAGATCCCGGCGGCCGACGCATCGACCCGCGCCGGCAAGTGGGAGAAGTCGAAATTCATGGGGGTCGAGCTTACCGGCAAGACCCTCGGTCTCATCGGTGCCGGCAATATCGGCTCGATCGTCGCCAACCGCGCCCAGGGGCTCGGCATGAAGGTCGTGGCCTATGACCCCTATCTCTCCGAGGAACGGGCGAAGGAGCTCGGCGTAGAGAAGGTCGAGGAGCTCGACACGCTTCTCGGGCGTGCCGATGTCGTCACCCTGCACGTGCCGCTCACGGACAGGACCCGCAACATCCTCTCGCGCGAGGCCATCGCCAGGATGAAGCCCGGCGTCATCGTCATCAACGCCGCTCGCGGCGGCCTCGTCGACGAGGAGGCATTGGCCGAGGCGCTCCGGAGCGGTCATGTCCGCGCGGCGGGAATCGACGTCTATTCCGAGGAGCCGGCGCGCGAGAACGTGCTGTTCGACGCGCCGAACGTGGTCTGCACGCCGCATCTCGGCGCCTCGACCCGCGAAGCGCAGGAGAACGTGGCGATCCAGATCGCCGAGCAGATCTCCGACTACCTGCTGAACGGTGCGGTGCAGAATGCCCTCAACATGCCGTCCATCACCGCCGAGGAAGCGCCGCGCCTGCTGCCATGGGTCGAGCTTGCCGGCCATCTCGGCAGCTTCGTCGGCCAGCTGACCGACGAACCGATCGAGGCCATCAACATCCTCTACAACGGCCGGGCCGCCGAACTGAACACCGAAGCGCTCAACGCCGCCACCATCGCCGGGATCCTCAAGACCGCCAACCCCGACATCAACATGGTGTCGGCGCCGATGGTCGCCCGCGAGCGCGGGGTCGAGATCTCGACGACGAAGCAGGACAAGTCGGGGGTCTTCGACGCCTACATGAAACTCACGATCAAGACGCCGACACGCGAGCGCTCGATCGCCGGCACGATCTTCTCCGACGGCAAGCCCCGCTTCATCCAGATCAAGGGCATCAACATCGACGCCGAGATCGCGCGCCACATGCTCTACACCACCAACCGCGACGTGCCCGGCATCATCGGTTCTCTCGGCCGGGTGCTCGGCGAGAACGAGATCAACATCGCCAACTTCACCCTCGGCCGCAAGGAAGTGGGGGGCGAGGCCATCGCCATGCTCTCGCTCGACGTGCCGGTGCCACAGAAGGCGGTGGAGGAGCTCAAGGCCACCGGCCTCTTCCGGCAGGTGCGGCCACTCGAATTCGAGGTGAAGGACGCACCGGCCGGGAGTGCCGAGGCCGCCTGAGGCGCATCGCGCAGGGGAGGGGAAAGGCACCCCTCCCCCCTTCCTTCAGGCGGGGCGGCGCCGGCCGGAGCCTCAGGGGCGGAGCATCAGAGGTGGGCGCGGTGCGCCTCCTCCCGGATCAGCGACACGATGCGACGGGCGAGAGGGTGCATCTCGCTCTTCCTGTCGCGGAAGACGACGCCCGGCAGGGGCGCGGCAAGGGCCGGATCGGCGATCTCGACCTCCACGAGCCGCCCGCTCGCAAGGGCGGGGGTCACCGTGGCCCGGGGCGCCAGGGCGACAATGTCGTGCATTTCGAGAAGATGCAGCATGAAGCCGGTATCGCTGATGGGCGAGATCCGGCGACGGACCCTTTCCTCATCCTCCCCCAGCGTCGCCGCGATCTGGCGCCGGAGCCACGCGGAGCCGCGCGGCATCATGGTCGCCCCGTCGAAAAGCCGCGCGAAGGGAACGGGGTCATGCGCCCCGGCCAAGGGGTGCTCCGGGCGGACGAAGGCGCCGAGCGGCGGCAGGGGCAGCGGTTCGGCGACGAACCCGTCGGGCAGGGTCTCCGGGTGATAGTCCACATGAAGATCGAGCAGACCCGCACCAAGCGCCCGCAACGCCTCCTCCCGCGATTTCGGCTCGACGGCAAGGCGGCAGTCCTGCCCGCTCTCGGCAAGCGCCGCCGCCGCCGCCCGGGCCAGCGGGCCGCCCGCCAGGCAGGGCGCAGCTGAAATGCGCAGCTCGCCCGCCGCCCGGGCCCGCCAGCGGACGATGTCATGCTCGGCCTCCTCGAGCGCATGAAGCGAGATCCGGGCCGCTTCCACCAGGCGCTGCCCGAAGATCGTCGGCTCGGTGCGCCCCCCGGTGCGCTCGAAAAGCGGCACGTCGTAGCTCGCCTCCAGGCGCGAGACGGCCTGCGAAAGCGCCGAATGCGTGATGCCCAGCCGCCGGGCGGCCTTGCGGTAATTGCCGCATTCCGCAAGTGTGACCAATTGACGGAAGATGCGTCCCAGATCGCTCGCCACGAAAGACATTCTCCACAGACAGGTGCCGGGCAAGGCCGGAAAGGTAGCTGCATACCCATCTTATCCTTCCCGGCTTGCCGCGAGTCAATCAAGAAGGCAAGCATGCGGGGTGCGACACTTCATGCGGGAACAGGTCAGACGACCTTACCATAAACCGGGATGCCCCGCCCCGCACAGGCGGCACATGAGAAGGGAAGACGATGGAAACGACGATTGCAGGCCGTGCCGACCCGCTCTTCACCCCCCTGACCGACGCCTTTGCCGAAAATTTCGCGCACCACGGTGAGATCGGTGCGGCGCTGTGCGTCGTTCTCGAGGGGGAGATGGTGGTCGATCTGTGGGGCGGTATGGCCGACCCCGGCAAGGGCCTTCCCTGGCGGCAGGACACGCTCGTGCCGGTCTTCTCCAGCACCAAGCTCGCAACGGCCATCCTCGCCCATCGGCTGATCGACGAGGGACTCCTGCTGCCGGACGTGCCCGTCACCCGCTGGTGGCCCGAATATGCCGCCGGCAGCCCCGCGAAGGCCGCCACCACACTGCAGGACATGCTGGCCCATCGCGCCGGCCTGCCGGCCTTTTCCGCTCCGCTGCCCCGGGGCGCCTTTCTCGACTGGAACACCATGGTGCGCCGGCTCGAGGAGGCGGCGCCGTTCTGGCAGCCGGGCACGGACCACGGCTATCACATGCTGACCTTCGGCTGGCTCGTCGGCGAACCTTTGCGGCGCGCCGGCGGCGCCGGGCTCGACACCCTTTTCCGGGACCGCATCGCGGCCCCGCTCGGCCTCGATCTGCACATCAGCCTGCCCGAAAGCGAGGATCACCGCGTCGCGCCGATCCTGAAGGGACGCATCGACCGGAAAAACCCGCCCGCCCCCTTCTATGCCGCCGCCTTCACCGATCCTGATTCGCTTCAGGGACGGGCCATGCTCAATACCGGCCGCTGGGACTGGAACGACCCCGCCTATCGCCGGGCCGAGATCGGCGCGGCCGGTGCCGTCGGCACCGCCCGTGCGCTGGCCCGTCTCGTCGCCCCGCTGACGCTCGGCGGCGGCGATCTGCTCTCCGCCGAGCGCGTGGCGGCGCTCGCGCGGCCCCGCTCCCGCGGCCCGGACCGGCTGCTGCTCACCGAAACCGCGTTCTCGGAAGGTGCCATGCTCGCCATGCATGCGCCCGAGGGGGCACGCGACATGGATTTTCCCCTGGCGCCCGGCAGTTTCGGCCATGTGGGCATGGGCGGCAGTTTCGTTATGGCCGACCCGCACCGCCGCCTCGCGATGGGCTATGTGATGAACCGGCTGGGGGAAGGGTTGCTCGTCAACGAGCGGGGCCGTCGCCTTCTCGCCGCGCTCGAGCGCGCACTACCGCGCCCCGAAGCTGCGGGCTGACAGGGAGGGGGAAGAACGATCTTCTTGGCATCGGGACGGGAAACGCTATCCTCGGAGCATCGGCCGCCCCCCGAACCCGCCTCTCGCGGCTTGTGGCCATTGTTGACGAGTGCGCCCATGCCCCTGTTCCGCTTCTTCCGCCCGATCTTCCTTGCAGCCTTCCTCGCCGCTCTCCCGGCACGGGGCGCCCTGGCCGAGCGCGTGCCCTGCGGCGGCGATTTTCGGCGGTTCGTCCGCGGTCTCGAACACGAAGCCGTCAGCCGCGGCCACGATCCGGCCAGCGTGCGGCGCTTCTTCGCCCATGTCCGGCCCGATCCGAAAGTGCTGCGGCGCGACCGGGCCCAGGGCGTCTTCCGCCTCACCTTCACCGAATTTGCCCGCCGGGTGATCTCGCGGAACCGGCTGATCGTCGGCCGTCGCAAGGCAAGGGAAGCGGCCGCCATTCTCGCCGAGGCCGAGCGGCGCTTCGGCGTGCCGGGGCCGGTGCTCCTCGCCCTTTGGGCGCTCGAAACCGATTACGGCGCCTTTCAGGGCGACTTCAACACGCTGAACGCGCTCGTCACCCTTGCCCATGACTGCCGCCGGCCCGGTCTCTTCCGGCCGCAGATCCTTGCCGCGCTCCGCCTTTACGAAAGGGGCGATTTCGACCCGGTCCGCACCACCGGTGCCTGGGCGGGGGAGATCGGCATGGTGCAGATGCTGCCCGCCGACATCCTGCGTCTCGGTGTCGATGGCGACGGCGACGGCCATGTCCGGCTCAAGGAAAGCGCCGCCGACGCCTTGCTCACCGGGGCGCGACTGCTCGCGGAGTTCGGCTGGCGCCGTGGCGAACCGTGGATGATCGAGGTAAGCGTGCCCCCCGATCTCGACTGGGCGAAGACCGGTCTTGCCGTCCGTCGGCCGGTGCGAAGCTGGCTCGCGGAGAAGGTGCAGCCGCGCTATCGGCCGCCTTGGCCGATCCGGGAGGACATGCCGGCCGCGATCATCCTGCCGCAGGGGCGCAAGGGCCCGGCCTTCATGGTCTTCCGCAATTTCGACGTGTTCTTCGAATGGAACCGGAGCTTCGTCTATGTGACGACGGCGGCCTATTTCGCCACCCGCCTTGCCGGAGCGCCGTCCTTCGATCCGGGCAATCCCGATCCGCCGCTTTCGCTCGCGGAGATGAAGGCCCTGCAACGGAAGCTCCGCGCCCGTGGCCACGATGTCGGCAAGATCGACGGGGTGCTCGGCGCCGGCACCCGCGCCGCCGTGCGTGCGGAGCAGAAGCGCCTCGGCCTGCCGGCCGACGGCTGGCCGACGCGGGCGCTGCTCGGGCGGCTCTGAGCACGCGGGTCGGGGGCGGAGCGCGGCCGACGGGGCCGCCCGTTCGCTCCCCGGACCCCCCCACCGGACCCGATTGCGCTTCCGGCAGGGCGCGGCTTTCCCGTCGGCAGGTCCTTCCCGTCAGTAGGTTTCGAGCAGCTTCTCGAAATCCTCGATCAACCCGGTCCAGATGGTGAAGGTTTCGGCGAAATCGGCCTCGTCGAGCCCTTTCTCGCCGAGAAAGACATCGTATTCGAGATGCACCGCCGCATCGCTCGCCCCGTCACGATAAGCCCGGGCATAGCGGTAATCGCGGTTCCAGCCGTCGAGGATGTCGAGCGGCACCGGCCCGTCGAGCCCGTAGCCGGCGTGATACTGGATCGAAGTGCACTCCTTGCCCCCGGTGCATCCGAAGAAATAGATCGAGAAGCGGGTGCCGTAATAGCGGCCCTGGAGGAGCGGGTCGCCCTGCTCGTCCTCGGTCAGCTTCATGGGCACTCCCTCGTTGAGGAAATAGGCCTGCAGGGCCACCGGATCGGAGGCGACGATGCTGCCGGCGGCGGCCGACGTCGCCGTCAGGGCGGCAGAGGCGAGAGCGGCGGAAACGGAGCGGAAGCGGGGCAAGACGGTCATCCCTTCGATCCTTCGCGAAACATATTCGGACATCTTCCCGATCCTGCGCATGTCCGCCCGCCAGGGCAACCCTTCTCGGGCCGCCCTTCTCATGCCACCAGCCGCTCGGCGCCCTTGAGATCGACGCTGACGAGCTGGCTCACCCCCTGCTCGGCCATGGTCACGCCGAAGAGCCGATCCATGCGGCTCATGGTGATCGCATGGTGGGTGATGATGAGGAAGCGCGTCTCGGTGCGGCGGATCATCTCGTCGAGAAGATCGCAGAAACGGGTGACGTTGGCATCGTCGAGCGGCGCATCGACCTCGTCGAGCACGCAGATCGGCGCCGGGTTGGCAAGAAAGACGGCGAAGATCAGGGCCAGGGCCGTCAGCGTCTGCTCCCCGCCCGAAAGGAGCGACAGGGTCGAGAGCTTCTTGCCCGGCGGCTGGCACATGATCTCGAGACCGGCGGAAAGCGGATCGTCCGATTCGACCATCACCAGCCGCGCCTCCCCACCGCCGAAAAGATGGGTGAAGAGGGTGGCGAAATTGCGGTTGACCTCCTCGAAGGCCGTCAGAAGGCGCTCGCGACCCTCGCGGTTCAGGCTCTGGATGCCGAGCCGCAGACGGGCGACGGCGGCCTCGAGATCGGTCTTCTCGCGCTCGAGCGTCTCGAATTCCTCGCGGATCCCGGCTGCATCCTCCTCGGCCCGCAGGTTGACCGCCCCCATCGCGTCGCGCTGGCGGTGCAAGGTCGCGATCTCGATCTCGAGCGCCTCGATGGACGGCACCTCCCCGGGCGTGACGCCGAGGGCCTCGAGCAGGGTTTCGGGGGGATGCCCGGTCTCCTCCGCGAGCAGGGCGGCAGCCTCGCGCAGGGCTTCGCGTGCACCTTCGGCCCGCGCCTCGGCTCCGGCGCGCGCCTCGCGGGCCGCCCCCAGCGCCGCCTCGGCCTTGCGAAGGCGGAGCGCCGCTTCCTGAAGCGCCGTCTCCCCCTTGTCGAGCGCGCGTGCGGCGGCGCTCTTGCGGGCTTCGGCCGTTTCGAGTTCGGCGTCGAGCCGGGCGATGTCGGCAGCGATCGCCTCGGGGCGCATCTCCAGGGCGGCCAGGGCTTCCTCGGCTTCCGCCAGCCGGCGCCCCAGAGCAGCGATCCGTTCACCGGCCGTCTCCTGTCGGTGGCGCCAGCCGGCCAGTTCGCGGGTGATCTCCTGCCGTCGCCGCGTCCGCGCCTCGACCTCGCGCAACAGCGCGCTCTCCTCGGAGCGGCGCCGGAGCATCTCCCGACGCAGATCCTCGACCGCGGTGCGCCTCTCCTCGAGTGCCAGCCGCAGCGTGGCCGGATCCTCGAGCGCCGCCAGAGCCGATCGGGCTTCCTCCAGCCGCGCCCGGGCCGCCGCCGCTTCCTCGGCATGGCGCCGGGCGGCCAGTTCGAGCTGTTCGCGCTGCCCCGAGGCGATATTGCGTTCCGCCTCGGCCTTCGAAAGCGCGCGCGACGCCTCGGCCAGCGCCCGGTCGGCGGCGCGCCGCGCTTCACGCGCCGCCTTCTCCTCCTCGGCCACCTCCGCAAGCTGGCGGCGCAGAAGCGCATGGGCCTGCCGCGCCCCCTCGGCCCGGGCACGGGCTTCCTCGAGCTCCTGGCGCAGCGTTTCGAGCCGGTTCAGCTGGCGCAACCGCAGCGCGGCCGAGCCGGCAGCGTCTCCGGCGGCGATCCGGTAGCCGTCCCAGCGCCACAGATCCCCCTCGCGGCTGACGAGGCGCCCGCCCGGGCCGAGCAGGGGCTGCAGGCGATGCCCGTCCTCCACCGTCGCAACCACGCCGATGCGGCCGAGTCGGCGGGCCAGCACCGGCGGCGCCTCGACATGCGCGGCCAGGGGCGTCACCCCGTCGGGCCAGACAGGCGAAGGAAGATCGTCCGCGAGCGCCACCCAGCCGCTTTCCTCCGCCTCGGCGGCCTCGCCCGCGAGCTCGGGGGCCTGCAGATCATCGCCGAGCGCCGCCCCCACCGCCGCTTCCCATCCGGGCGCCACCCTTATGCGGTCGAGGAGGGCATCGGTTTCCGAAGCCTCGCGCTCGACCAGCCGGCGCAAGGCGTCGAATTCGGCCCGAAGCGCCCCCTCCTCGCCTTCCATCTGCGAGAGATGGGCCCGGGCCTCGGCCTCGCGCTCCTGAAGCGCGGTGCGGCGAGCCTCGATCTCGAGATGGGCCTCCTCGGCAGCGCGCGTGGCGGCCTCGGCCCCGGCGAGCCGCCGGGCCGCCTCCGCCATCGCTTCCGCGGCCGCTGCCTCGCGAGCCCGGGCCTTCTCCGCCTCGGCCCCGGCCTTCTCCGCCTCGGCGGTGTTGCGCTCGACCATCCGCTGGGCATCGTTCACGAGCCGCTCGGCCGACTGGTGGCGTGCGGTGAGCCGGGCAAGATCCTCCGAGAGCGCATCGAGGGCCGCCTCTTCCTCCTTGAGCCTTTCGGCCGCCTCCCGCGCTGCGGCCGACGCGGCGGCGATCCGTTCGTCGGCGCCCTCGGCGGCCTTCTCGATCTCGCGGGTTTCCCATTCGAGGCGGGAAATGGTGCCGGCCGCGTCCCTGGCCAGCGCCTCCTCGCGGGCCATGTCTTCCCCGAGCTGGGAAATGGTGCGGCGGGTGCGGGCGATCTCCTCGCGCACCCGTTCGGCCTCCGCCACGAGCCGGTCGCGCTCGAGGGCAAGCCGCTGCACGAGCGCGGCGGCGATCGCCCGCTCCTCGCGCAAGGGCGGCAGGGCGGCCTCGGCATCATCATGCAACCGCATCGCATCGGAGGCTTCCGCCGCGAGCCGCGCCACTTCGCCGGTCCGCGTCACGAGCTCGGCCTCGGCCGCCGCCGCCGCCTCCCCGGCCGCCTGCCAGCGGCGATAGAGGAGGAGCGCCTCGGCCCGCCGCAGCTTCGCCCCGATCTCGCGATAACGGGCTGCCTGCCGCGCCTGACGGGCAAGCGAAGCCAGCTGCCCCTTGAGCTGGTCGAGCACGTCCTCGACCCGCTCGAGATTGCCTTCGGTGGCATTCAATCTCAGCTCGGCCTCGTGCCGCCGCTGATAGAGTCCGGCGATGCCGGCGGCTTCCTCGAGGATCCGCCGCCGCGCGGCCGGCTTGGCATTGATGAGCTCGGCGATCTGCCCCTGACGCACGAGGGCGGGCGAATGGGCCCCGGTCGAGGCATCGGCGAACAGCATCTGCACGTCGCGCGCCCGCACGTCCTTGCCGTTGACCTTGTAGGCCGATCCGGCGTCCCTGGTGATGCGGCGGACGACCTCGAGCACATCGCTGTCGTTGAAGGCGGCAGGAGCGGTGCGGTCGGCATTGTCGATGGTGAGGGCGACCTCGGCGAAATTGCGCGGCGGCCGCGTGAGGGAGCCGGCGAAGATCACGTCCTCCATGCCGGCGCCGCGCATCGCCTTCGGACGGTTCTCTCCCATCACCCAGCGCAGCGCCTCGAGGAGGTTCGACTTGCCGCAGCCATTGGGCCCGACGATCCCGGTCAGCCCCTCGCGGATGAGAAGCTCGGTCGGATCGACGAAACTCTTGAACCCGTTGAGGCGAAGGCGGGTGAACTGCACGGGGTCCTCCGGGTCTCTTCGGCCGGCGCATCTCTCGGCCGGGGCTTTTCCGACCGGGGCGGAAAAAGGCTGCGATTCAGCGAACAAGGATGCGCGAGGGGAATGCCCCTGTCAACGAGATAGCCAGATATGCCACCGCCTCGGCATGCGCCCCCCAGATATTGGCGATTCGCCCGCACGTTCCGCCTTGGTTGGGCAAGCGGAAAATCGTTGACGGCGACAGCAAAGGGCGAATAATGGAGCCGGCACGGTTCCCCGAAGGGATGCAAAGCATCCGGGGTGAAACGGGAATGCGGTACAGGGCGACCCATATCGGGGCCCGAAGCCGCAGCCGCCCCCGCGACTGTATGCGGCGAGCGCGCTCCCTCAAGCCACTGGCGAAGGCCGGGAAGGCGGAGTTGCGCGAAGACCCGCGAGCCAGGAGACCGGCCGTGCATCGGTTCCATCAACCCCGTCGGGTGGACGGGAAAGGAGAAAGACATGACCACTGCCAGAACCGCCGCCGCGAAGGCGCTCCCCCTTGCCAGCCAGTTGCCGGCCTATCTCGGTGCCAGTGCGATCGCGCTGCTGCTCATCTTCTTCGCCGGTTTCACACCGACAGCCGTCTTCCATGACAGCGCGCACGACGCCCGGCATTCGATCGGCTTCGCCTGCCACTGATCCACCCGGCCCCGCAAGCAGGCCGATCGGGCCGCGACCCTGCCCCTTGAGGGGAAGGGCATGATTCGCGTGCCGGTCGGACCTGACGGAGGACATCGACATGTTGAAGAAACTGCTTGCCGGCGGGCTGTTCGCCGGCCTCGGCGCAGGCGTGCTCGCCGCTGTGCTGCAATTGTGGCTGACCGTGCCGCTCATTCTCGAAGCCGAACTTTACGAAACCGGCGTGCTCACCCATTTCGTCGGGGCGGCAGAGGACGGCACCCCCTCCGCCACAGAGAAGAAGGTCACGATCGAGGCACACGAGAAGGCCCATGAAGCGGGCGAAAGCGGGATCGAGCGCCATCTCCTGACCTTCTCGGCCGACCTCGTGATCTGGGTGGCCTTCGCCATCCTGCTTTCGGTCGCCATTTCGCTGGCCCTGGGGGCGGGGCTCACCGCATCGATCGACTGGCGGCGCGGCATCGTCTGGGGCCTGTGCGGCTTTCTCGCCTTTCACCTGGCCCCGGCCGCCGGCCTGCCGCCGGAGCTGCCCGGCAGCTCGGCCGCACCGCTCACGGCGCGCCAGATCTGGTGGACCGCCACCGTGCTTCTCACCGCCGCCGGCACCGCCTTCGTCGCCTTCGGCAAGGGGTGGTGGCCGGTGGCGCTCGGCCTCGCCCTCGTTCTTCTGCCCCATCTCGTCGGCGCCCCGCACCCCGATGCCTTCGGGGGCGTGACGTCGCCCGAGCTGCAGGCGCTCTTCGTCGGCCGCTCGCTGGCGGTGAACGCTGCCGCCTGGCTCTTCATGGGTGCGCTTGCCGGGCTCTACTGGAGCCGCGAGGCGCAAAACGGCTGACACCATTTGCCGAAATCCGTTCGCAGAGCCGCCGAGCTCTGTACCCACCCGAGGAAACCCGTCCAAGGAGTTCAACCATGCATATCGAACCCGGAGTCGTTACCGGCGCAAAGATCGCCCTTTCCTACGTCACCGCCAGCGGCGCGCTCCTTCTTGCCGGAAAGCGCGCAATCGAGGAGATCGAGGCCCGCGGGCTTGGCTCGGTGATCGCCCGCAGCGCCATCGCCACCGCGGCCGTCTTCTCCTTCTTCGAGATCCTGCCGCATCACGCCGTGGGCGTCTCGGAGGTGCACCTCATTCTCGGCTCGAGCCTGTTCCTGATCCTCGGCGCCGCGCCGGCGGCGATCGGGCTGGCGCTCGGCCTGCTGATCCAGGGGCTGTTCTTCGCCCCCTTCGATCTGCCGCAATACGGCATGAACGTGACAACGCTGCTCGTGCCGCTCTTCGCCCTCTCGACCCTGTCGCGGCGGATCATTCCGGCGAACACCCCCTATGTCGATCTCACATATCGCCATACCTTCACCCTGTCGGTGGCCTTTCAGGCCGGCATCGTCAGCTGGGTGGCATTCTGGGTGCTCTATGGGCGGGGCCTCGCCGCGCTGCCCGAGCTCATGACCTTCGCAGGGGCCTACATGCTCGTGGTGCTGATCGAGCCGCTGGTCGATCTGGCGCTCCTTGCCGCCGCGAAGGCCCTTCGGGGACTCCGGGAAAGCGGCCTCGTGACGCGGCGGCTCTTCGCCCCCGCCTCGTCCTGACCGATCGACCGCTTGACAGGCCCGGTGCTCCCGGGCTTGTGGGATGCGTGCGGCTCCGGCCCGTCGCCGGGGCCGCCTGGAGGAGAAGCGTCATGTTCCGCAAGATTCCCGCCACTGTCATCACCGGCTTTCTCGGCGCCGGCAAGACCACCCTCATCCGCAACCTGATGGAGAATGCCGGCGGTCGTCGCATCGCTCTCATCGTCAACGAGTTCGGCGATGTCGGGGTCGATGGTGAAATCCTCAGAGGCTGCGGCAACGAGGCCTGCGGCGAGGAGGACATTGTCGAGCTGGCCAATGGCTGCATCTGCTGCACGGTCGCCGAGGATTTCATTCCGACCATGCAGGCCCTGATAGAACGCGACGCCCCGCCCGATCACATCATCATCGAGACCTCGGGGCTGGCCCTGCCCCAGCCGCTGGTGCGGGCCTTCGGCTGGCCCGAAATCCGCACGCGGGTGACGGTGGACGGGGTGGTGACCCTCGTCGATGCCCGGGCGGTGGCCGACGGCCGTTTCGCGCACGATCCCGCCGCGATCGAGGCCCAGCGGCAGGCCGACGACATGCTCGATCACGAAACCCCGCTGTCCAAGCTCTTCGAGGACCAGCTGGCCTGTGCCGACATGGTCGTCGTCAACAAGATCGATCTCATAAGCGAAGAGGAACGCACCGCCCTAGAGGCCGATCTCGCCCGGCGGCTGCGGCCCGGCGTGCGGATCGTCCGCACCGCCCACGGCCGCCTCCCGGCCGACGTGCTGCTCGGCATGGGCGCCGCCGCCGAGACCGACATGGCCGGGCGCAGCGCGCCCCATCACGAACATGGAGACGGCGATCATCATCACGACCACGACCATGACGACTTCGCCAGCTTTCTGGTCGAGACCGGCGAGATCGCCGATCGACCGGCCTTTCTCGAGGCGCTGCGCGAGGTGATCGCGGCCCACGACGTGCTGCGTCTCAAGGGGTTCGTCCCTGTCGCCGGCAAGCCGCTGCGGCTGGCCGTCCAGGCGGTGGGCCCGCGGGTCGAAAGCTGGTTCGAACGCCCCTTCGCCCCGGACGAGCCGCGGCGCGGCAGGCTCGTCGTCATCGGTCAGGCGCCGCTCGACGAGGCGGCCATCGCCCGCGCCCTGACCGAGGCCGCGGGCAGGAGGGCGGCCTGACATGGCCGGGCCGGCGCGGCACATCGCGGCCGAGGATCCGCTCTCGGCCGAGGGGCGCGCCCTCCTCGAAGGCTCCGAGGCCGCGCTGCGCGAGCATTACGCTCCCGACGAATGCTTCACCTTCACGCCCGAAGAGCTCGCCCGGCCCGGCATCACCTTCTTCGTCGCCCGTGACGCGGCAAAGCGGCCGCTCGGCTGCGTCGCCCTCGTCAACGGGAGAAACCAGGGCGAGATCAAGCGCCTCTATGTCCGCCCCGACGCACGAGGGCAGGGCGTGGCCGATGCACTCATGGAAGCGGCCGAAGCCCACGCCCGCAGGGCCGGGCTTGCCGTTATACGGCTCGAAACCGGGCCGAAACTGGCTGCGGCCTGTGCCCTCTATCGTCGCCGGGGCTATCGCGAACGCGGCCCCTTCGGCGATTATGTCGCGCACCCCGCCAGCCTCTTCATGGAAAAGGTGCTCTGATGCATCTTCTCGCCGCCACCCCGGGCACGATCGCCGATGGCACCGAACCCGTCGATCCGGGCCAGAGCCCGGCCGAGCTCGTGGTCATCAGCGCCGCCGACAGCGAGATCGCCACCCTTGCCGAGGCCCGGGCGCTCCTCGGCGAAGCGGCACCGGGCCTGCGGCTCATCAACATCGCCCATCTTGCCCACCCCTATTCGGTCGATCTGCATCTCGAACAATGCGCCACCCATGCCCGGCTGGTGGTGGCCCGGGTGCTCGGTGGCATGGGGTATTGGCGCTATGGCGTCGAGCAGTATTCGGCCCGGCTGCGCGAGGCGGGGGTGAAGGTGGCGTTCCTGCCCGGGGACGACCAGCCCGATGCCGAGCTCGCCGCCCTTTCCACCATCGCCGCCGAGGATTACCGGGCGCTTCATCGGGCACTGAGCGAAGGGGGGATCGACAATGCCGTCACCTTCCTGCGCCACGCCCGAGCCATGATCGACGACACCGACCGACCGCCCCCACCGCGACCGCTGGTGCGGGCCGGTCTGTGGTGGCCCGGCGACGGGGCCGGGCAGCTCGATCTGGAAGCGCTCCGCCGCCATTGGCCGGCCGAGGGTGCGATCGTGCCGGTCGTCTTCTATCGCGCCCTGTTGCAAGGGGGGGGGCTCGGCCCGGTGGCCGATCTCGTTGCCGCCCTGCGCCAGCGGAATCTCGCGCCGCTGCCGATCTTCGTCGCCTCGCTGAAGGACCCCGTCTCCGCCGCCTTTCTCGCCGACACCTTCACCGAGGCGCCCCCCGAGGTGATTCTCAATCTCACCAGCTTCGCGACCGGCACCCCCCATGAGGAGAAGAAGACCACCGTCAACCCGCTGGCCGGCCCCGCCGCCAATGGCGCCCCGGTCCTTCAGGTGATCCTCGCCTCGACGCCGGAGAGTTTCCACGACGAAAACCCCGCCTCGCTCGTCGGCCGCGACATCGCGATGAATGTCGCCCTGCCCGAGATCGACGGGCGGGTGCTGGCGCGGGCGATCGCCTTCAAGGGAGAGGCCCGCTTCGACCCGGCGGTGGAATGCGCCATCGCCACCTGGAAGCCGCGGGCGGACCGCATCGCCTTCGTGGCCGATCTCGCCGCCCGCTGGGCGCGACTGCGGCGAAAGCACCCGGCCGAGCGGCGGGTCGCCATCGTCCTTGCCAACTATCCCAACCGCGATGGCCGACTGGCCAACGGGGTCGGCCTCGACACGCCGGCCGCCACCGTCAAGGTGATGCAGGCCCTCGCGGCCGAAGGCTACAGGCTGCACGACGCTCCCGCCGATGCCGAGGCGCTGATGGCGCGTCTCCTTGCCGGGCCGACCAACTGGCTGACCGACCGTTTCGACCGGCAGGGCGGCGTCGATCTCCCGCTTGCCGACTACATGATCGACTACGGTGCCCTGCCCGAGGAACTGCGCCATGCCGTCGAGGACCGCTGGGGGGCACCCGAAGCCGACCCGTTCTTCGTCCCGGGGGAAACCGATTGCGGCCGCTTCCATCTCTCGATCCACCCGTTCGGCAACGTGGTCGTCGGCATCCAGCCGGCGCGGGGCTACAATATCGACCCGAAGGACACCTACCATTCACCGGATCTGGTGCCGCCCCACAACTACCTCGCCTTCCATTTCTGGCTGCGGCATCATTTCGGGGCCGACGCCGTTCTTCACATGGGCAAGCATGGCAACCTCGAATGGCTGCCGGGAAAGGCGGTGGCGCTCGAGGCGACATGCTGGCCCGAGGCGGCGCTCGGCCCCCTGCCTCACATCTACCCCTTCATCGTCAACGATCCCGGCGAAGGCACCCAGGCCAAGCGGCGGGCGCAGGCCGTCATCATCGACCATCTCACCCCGCCGCTGACCCGGGCCGAGAGCTACGGTCCGCTGCGCGATCTCGAGGCGCTGGTCGACGAGTATTACGAGGCCGCCGGTGTCGATCCGCGGCGCAGGGAACGGCTGAAGGACGAGATCGTCACTCTCTGCGAAGCCACCGGCATAGCCACCGATGCCGGGCTTTCGGGCGAGGATGCCGAGGCCGATCTCGCCCGGCTCGACGCCTGGCTGTGCGATCTCAAGGAAGCGCAGATCCGCGACGGGCTGCATGTCTTCGGCACGTCCCCCGAAGGGCGGCAGGCGCGGGATCTGGTGCAGGCGCTGGTGCGGATTCCCCGCGGCGACGGCAACGGGGGCAACGCCTCGCTGATCCGGGTGCTTGCCGCCGATCTCGGCCTCGACTTCGATCCGCTCGACTGCGACATGGCCGCCCCGTGGCGTGGATCGCGGCCCGCACTCCTGGCCGCGCTCGCCCCCGACCCGTGGCGCAGCGCGGGCGATACCGTCGAACGGCTCGAGATTCTGGCCGCGAAGCTGATCGAAGGCTGGCGACCGGAGGGCTGGCCCCGGGGCTGGTCGGCAGGCGCCGCCGTCATGGAGGAGGTGGAGCGGCGGGTGAAACCCCTCGTGGCCCATAGCGGCACGGCCGAGATGGCGGGGCTTCTCGCCGCGCTCGACGGCCGTTTCGTGCCGCCCGGCCCCTCGGGCGCGCCCACCCGCGGGCGGCTCGACGTGCTGCCTACCGGTCGCAACTTCTACTCCGTGGACAGCCGCGCCGTGCCGACGCCGACGGCCTGGGCGCTCGGCTGGAAATCGGCGTCGCTCCTGGTCGAAGCCCATCTCCAGCGCACCGGCGACTGGCCGAAGGCGATGCTCGTCACCGCCTGGGGCACGTCGAACATGCGCACCGGCGGCGACGACATCGCCCAGGCCCTTGCCCTCATGGGCGTGCGCCCGACATGGGACAGCGCCAACCGCCGCGTGACCGGTTTCGAGATCCTGCCGCTCGAGGTGCTGGGGCGGCCGCGGGTCGATGTCACCTTGCGGATCTCGGGGTTCTTCCGCGATGCCTTTCCCCAGCTCGTCGCCCTCGTCGACAGCGCCGCCAAGGCGGTGATGGAGCTCGACGAACCCGACGAGATGAACCCGGCGGCGGCGCACTACCGGGCCGAGGGCAGGCGCACGGAAGCGGCATGGCGCGTTTTCGGCGCCCGGCCCGGGGCCTACGGGGCGGGGCTGCAGGCGCTGATCGACGAACGGCTCTGGGAGCGGCGGGCCGATCTTGCCGAAAGCTGGCTCGAATGGGGCGGCTGGGCCTATGGCGCCGCCATCGAAGGGATACGGGCCAGGGACGCACTCGCCACGCGGATGACCCGGATCGATGCCATCGTCCAGAACCAGGACAATCGCGAGCACGATCTTCTCGATTCGGACGACTACTACCAGTTCGAGGGCGGGGCCGCCGCCACGGCCGAGACGCTTCAGGGCAGGGCGCCGATCGTGTGGCACAACGACCATTCCCGCCCCGAACGGCCGGTGATCCGCACCCTCGAGGAGGAAATCTCGCGGGTGATCCGCGCGCGCGTGGTCAATCCGAAATGGATCGACGGGGTCAAGCGCCACGGCTACAAGGGCGCCTTCGAGATCGCCGCCACGGTCGATTATCTTTTCGCCTTCGCCGCAACCACCCATGCGGTGAAGAATCACCATTTCGACCTCGTCCACCAGGCCTTTCTCGAAGACGAGGAAACGCGGGACTTCATTGCCCGTCACAATCCGGCGGCCCTGCGCGAGATCGCCGAACGGCTTTCCGAGGCCATGGCCCGCGGCCTCTGGCGCCCCCGTCTCAACTCGGCGCGCACCACCCTGGACGCCATTCTCGCGGGCGGCGGCGGCAAGACCGGCGGGGAAAAGACGGGCGCTCCCGAAAGATGACCCCCTTCCAGGTGCACCCGGCGCCGGCAGAAACGCCCGATCGACCGCTTCCGCCGCTCCCGATTTCGCCGCCCCTCACGTTCGAGCGGCGGCGGGCATGGCCGGCGTCCGCCACCATCGCGACCTGACCCCGCACAAGGTAGGCGCGGCCCCTCATCGCCAAGGCGGAAGGCATGCCCCCGGGGCGAAATCATCAAGGCCCTGCGGGCGATCCCTCATCGTCAGGACAGGAGGGGGCGCCACCCCACGCGCAAGCGGGGTCGAGCGCAGAGCCGGGCGGGCACCTGTGGGCACTCCCGCCACCTCGCACGCAAGGGGAGTCGCCGGCCGCAGCGTTTCGTGCTTGGTCCCGGCTGCCCGCCACCCCGCGCAAGGAAAGTCGAGCCCGCGCCATGGCGATCCCGCTCGCATCGCCCCCCGCACACGGGAAGTCGGGTTCTTCTCGCGGGCTTATCCGGCATCTGCCGAGCCAGGCCCCATGCTCGAACGTGCCAGGCACACAGTTCTTCGGGCCTCGTTCTCGGGGGCTCGGCGGGCCCCGCTCCCGCGCAAGGAGGGTGGGCAGCCGCCCCCCCGAGCAGGAGAAGGACAGACACCGACATCCGCCCCCAACCATCCACCCCCGACGGTCCCGGCAGTCGCTCCGACCGTCCTGCACGGTCCCGGAAACGCGCCCGCTCCCGGCTCGCCGGAAGCGCATGCCGGGAAGATTCACCAGCGGCGGGAAGCGACCCTTCTCCCCCGCATGATGCCCAGCCTGCATGTGCCCGCACCCTGCCCCGTGGAGCCGCAAGAGCGCCACCCTTCACCTGCCTTCACGCCCTGCCGCTGCCTTTTGCCCGCCCTCAATCGCAAAGGAGGGCGGCACGGATGACATTGGCATCGCCATGCACCGACCGGCCATCGACCCGGCAACCGGTGACACTTTCGATCGCCACCACTGCCCGGGACCGCACCACCGCTGCTTTCGCGCCCCAGCGCCTCTCGAGCCGGATCGCCTCGGCCGCACCGCGCCGGCCCTCCGTCGCCCAGTGCACGGCGAACCGGTCCCCGCCGACCGTGTGCCGGGCCTCATGCGCGAACCGCCCCGGCGAGGGCGAGTCGCAGCCCCCGAGCGCCAGGCAGACAGCTGCGACCATCCACCTTCCTGACATGGCATCCCCCCTGCCGGATCCTCCCCGCCGGTGACGACCCGGAACCGCCGATTGTCATCCCGGCCCTTGCCGATCGACAATAGACGATCAATCGTGAACAATCGGTTAACGAATACGCATCTTCTGGAGGAACGGATGAACGACAGCACCACGCCGGAAACCCCGGAGGAACGCCATGCGCGCAAGATGGCCCGCAAAAAGGCCGCACGCGACAGGATCATGGCCACCAAGACCCGAGAGAAGGGCCTCGTCATCGTCCATACCGGCAAGGGCAAGGGCAAGTCGTCCGCCGCCTTCGGCATGGTCTTCCGCGCCATCGCCCACGGCATGCCCTCGGCCGTGGTCCAGTTCATCAAGGGAGCCCGGATGACCGGGGAGCGGATGCTGATCGAGCGCCATTTCGCCGATCTGTGCCGGTTCCATGCCATGGGCGAAGGTTTCACCTGGGAGACGCAGGACCGCCGCCGCGACATCGCGCTGGCCGAAGCCGCCTGGGAAAAGGCGAAGGAGCTGATTCGCACCCCGGAAATCCGCCTCGTCCTGCTCGACGAGATCAACATCGCGCTGCGTTACGACTATCTCGACGTGAACGAGGTCGTCCGCTTCCTCACCGAGGAAAAACCCGAGATGACCCATGTCATCCTGACCGGGCGCAATGCCAGGGAAGAGCTCGTCGAGATGGCCGATCTCGTCACCGAAATGGAGCTCGTCAAGCACCCGTTTCGCGCCGGCATCAAGGCCCAGCCCGGCATCGAATACTGAGCGCCCCTCCCGTGCACAGGGGGCACCACCTGCCGCCACGACCGGGCGCCGAAAAATGTTACGAAAACGCTCTTGACTTGTTGCATTTGTAACGAATAATGACGCCAGCATCCGTTCAGGGGAGGACTTCCATGTATTCGCAAGGTCTGATCGGGGTCGATTCCTCGACCGACGAGACGCCCGAATTCCTCGAGGCGTTCCAAAAGCGCATCGATGCGGAAGAGAAGATCGAACCGACCGACCCGATGCCCGCCGGCTATCGGCGCACGCTGATCCGCCAGATCAGCCAGCACGCCCATTCGGAGGTCGTCGGCATGTTGCCCGAAGGCAACTGGATCACCCGCGCACCGACGCTCAAGCGCAAGGCCGCGCTTCTGGCCAAGGTGCAGGACGAGGGCGGCCACGGCCTCTATCTCTACTCGGCGGCCGAGACGCTCGGCGTGAGCCGCGAGGAGCTCGTCGATCAGCTCCTCTCGGGCGCCGCGAAATATTCCTCGATCTTCAACTACCCCACCCTCAACTGGGCCGATATCGGCGCCATCGGCTGGCTGGTGGACGGAGCGGCGATCATGAACCAGATCGCCCTGTGCCGCTGCTCCTACGGCCCCTATTCGCGCGCGATGATCCGCATCTGCAAGGAGGAGAGCTTCCACCAGCGGCAGGGATACGAGATCCTGCTCGCCCTGGTGCGCGGCACGCCCGAGCAGAAGGAAATGGCCCAGGACGCCCTCGATCGCTGGTGGTGGCCGGCGCTGATGATGTTCGGCCCCCATGACAGTGATTCGGTCCATTCCGAACAGTCGATGAAGTGGAAGATCAAGCGCTTCTCCAATGATGCGCTGCGCGAGAAGTTCATCGACGCCACCGTGCCGCAGGCCCATTTCCTCGGCCTCGAGGTGCCCGACCCGGAGCTGAAGTGGAATCCCGAGAAGAACGACGGCGCCGGCGGCTGGGATCACGGCCCGATCGACTGGGACGAGTTCTGGCGCGTGGTCAGGGGATACGGCCCGATGAACCGCGACCGGCTCGAAGCGAGGCGCAAGGCCCACGAGGAAGGCGCCTGGGTACGCGAGGCGTCCGCCGCCTGGGCGGCCAGGCACGCCCGCGAAGCGACGCCCGTGGCGGCGGAGTGAACCACCGCCGCCCGCCAGCGGCGGACGCCCCGGCCGCGGTGTCCGGCGCCGCCCGTCTGCCTGACGACAAGGACGAAAGGAACACGTCATGAGCGAGAAGGAAATGCCTCTCTGGGAGGTCTTCATCCGCCCGCGCAACGGGCTTGCCCACAAGCACGCCGGCTCGGTCCATGCCTGGGATGCCGAGATGGCGCTGCAGGCCGCGCGCGACGTCTATACCCGCCGCGGCGAAGGCACCTCAATCTGGGTGGTGCGGTCGGCGCAGATCGTCGCCTCCGATCCGGATGCCGCCGAGGAGCTGTTCGACCCGACGGCCGACAAGATCTACCGCCACCCGACCTTCTACAAGATCCCGAAAGAAGTGGGGCACATGTGATGGTGTTCGCAAGACCGCCTGCCGACAGGAACGAGGCGTTGCGCCTCGCCCTTCTCGAACTGGCCGACGATCATCTCGTCCTTTCCCAGCGCCTCGGCGAATGGTGCGGCCACGCGCCGACACTCGAG
This sequence comes from Albidovulum sp., assembly GCA_026989275.1. Taxonomy (GTDB): domain Bacteria; phylum Pseudomonadota; class Alphaproteobacteria; order Rhodobacterales; family Rhodobacteraceae; genus WFPA01. Next base: position 61,902 of record JALSJQ010000040.1, on the reverse strand, counting down.
GAGGATCTGGCCCTGACCAATCTCGCGCTCGACCTTCTCGGCACGGCCCGCACCCTCTACGCCACCGTTGCCGAGCGCGAGGGCAAGGGCCGCAGCGAGGACGATCTCGCCATGCTCCGGGTCGAACGTGAATATCGCAACCTGCTGCTCGTCGAGCGGCCCAACGGCGATTTCGCCCATACCATCGCCCGGCAGCTCTTCTTCGCCGCCTTCATGCGCCCCTTCTGGGAACGCGCTCTCGCCTCGAAGGACGAGGTGGTGCAGGGCGTCGCGGGCAAGGCGCTCAAGGAGATGCGCTACCATGTGCGCCATGCCGGCGAATGGACCATCCGCCTCGGGGACGGCACCGAGGAGAGCCACCGGCGGATGCAGGGAGCCATCGAGGCGCTGCGGCCCTATCTCGACGAGCTCTTCGTCTCTTCCGAAGCCGCGCAGGCGGCCGAGGAGGAGGGGGTGCTGCCCGTGCGTGCCGACATCCGTCCCGAATGGGAAGAAACCGTCTCCGACGTGTTCGCCAGGGCCGGCCTGACCATGCCCGAATGGCCCCATCCGCGCCTTGGCGGCCGCGAAGGTTTCCACGGGGAGGAGCTCGGCCATCTCCTTGCGGAGCTGCAGTATCTCCAGCGCGCCTATCCGGGAGCGCAGTGGTGAGGAGCGGGAGATGACGCAGGAGGCCGCCACCATCGACCGCATCCCCGAAGATGCTCTTCTGCGCAAGGCGTGGGAGGCCGCGGCCGCGGTGCCCGACCCGGAAATACCGGTGGTGACCGTGGCCGATCTGGGGATCCTGCGCGAGGTGCGCCTCGAGGACGGGGTGGCCGTCGCCCGCGTCTCGCCGACCTATTCGGGCTGCCCCGCCACGCAGCTGATCGAGACGGCCATTGCCGCCGCGCTCGAGAAGGCCGGCTTCCGGGCCCGGATCGAACGCGTGCTCTCCCCGCCCTGGACCACCGACTGGATCACCGAGGAAGGGCGGGAGAAGCTGCGGGCCTTCGGTATCGCGCCGCCCGAAAGGGCGGCCGGCAAGCGCGCCCTGTTCGGAGAAGGGCGCGTCGCCTGCCCCCGCTGCGGCTCGGACGACACGGAAAGGGTCTCCGAATTCGGCTCGACCCCCTGCAAGGCTCATTACCGTTGCCGCACCTGCGGCGAACCCTTCGACCATTTCAAGTGCATCTGAGGCTCCGCGCCCGGATCGCCCAGCATCGAGGCAGAGAGGAAGGACCATGGCACCGCGCTTTCACGAACTCGAGGTCGGCCGGGTGGAATGGCTGACCCCCGACGCCGTCGCCGTCACACTGACCGTCCCGGCAGAACTGGCGGACGAATTCGCCTACCGGCCGGGGCAGTATCTCACCTTCGAGGCCGAGATCGACGGCGAGACCGTGCGCCGCTCCTATTCCATCGCCACGCCGCTTCCCGCCGATGGCAGCCCCGTCGAGGCACTCACCGTCGGCATCAAGCGCGTGCCGGGCGGCCGCTTCTCCACATGGGCCAACGAACGCCTTTCCGTGGGCGACCGGCTGCGGGTGATGCCGCCCGAGGGCCGCTTCACCCTGGGCGACGAGAACCGCGTGCTCCTGATCGCGGCCGGCTCGGGCATCACGCCGATGATGGCGATCGCGCCGACGGTGCTTGCACGCGGCGGGCAGGTCGATCTCGTCTTCGGGAACCGCTCCACCGCCACCATCATGTTCCGCGAGGCGCTCGATGCGCTGAAGGACCGCCACACCGATCATTTCTCCCTGGTGCACATCCTCTCGCGCGAGGCGCAGGACATTCCGCTTCTCAACGGCCGGATCGACGGCGACAAGCTCTCCCGCCTCGCCCGGGCCGGTGCGATCGACATCGAGGGAGCCGAAGCCGTCTTCCTCTGCGGCCCCGGCGAGATGATCGAAACGCTCGGGGAGAGCCTCGCAGGGCTGGGCGTCGCCGAGGAAAAGATCCGCACCGAATACTTCACCCCGACGGGCGAACCCGTGATGCCGCCTTCCGAGGCCGCCGAACAGGCGGCGCGCGACGGTGTCGAGATCGAGGTGGTGGTGGACGGGCTCCGGCGCAGCTTCGTTCTGAGCGACCCGGCGCTTTCCCTCGTCGATGCCGCCCATGATCAGGGGGTGGATCTTCCCTTCTCCTGCAAGGGCGGCATGTGCTGCACCTGCCGCTGCAAGGTGGTCGAGGGGGATGTCGAACTGCCGGTCAACTATTCGCTGCAGAAATGGGAGCTCGAGGCCGGGTTCACCCTTGCCTGCCAGGCCAGGCCGACGAGCCGCAAGCTGGTGCTCGACTTCGACGCCGCCTGAGCGGCCGGGCGCCGGCGGGGTGCGCTTCGCCATCGGAAGCCCCTTGCAAGAGCACTCCTTCGGAACGGAAGGGGGATGAGGCAGGGGAACACCTCGTAGCTGGCCGATTCGCCTTCGGCGGACGGCAATCGGTTCCGAATCGGACACCTCCGGAAACTGCCCCATTTGAGCGAGATGTGATTCATTCTGGTGAGAAGGGAATCTGAATCGCCGGAGGTGTGGGCATGACGGGGCAGCGTGGTTTCTGGGATTTCGAGCAGCGTCTGGAGGAGCTCTCGCGAGAGGGTGATCCTTTGGAGAAGCTGGCTGCGACGGTGGACTTCGAGATGTTCCGGCCCATTCTGCTGCGGGCGTTGCGGCGCGGTCGCAAACGGCGCGGACCTGGTGGGCGACCACCTTACGATCCGGTGTTGAAGTTCAAGATGCTGGTGTTGCAGGCGCTGCATGGGCTGTCGCTGGCGCAGACGTCGTATCTTGTGCGCGACCGGTTGAGCTGGATGCGGTTTTGCGGTCTTGGGCCCGGCGATGCGGTTCCGGACGAGAACACGCTGTGGGATTTCCGCGAGACGCTGATTGCCGCCGGTGCGCTCGAGAAGTTGTTCGAGCGACTGAATGCGGCGATCGAGCAGGCGGGATATCCGGCGATGGGTGGGCAGATCGTGGATGCCAGCATTGTGGAAGCGCCGAAGCAGCGCAATACGAAAGAGGAAAGGGCCGACATCAAGGCTGGCCGTGTTCCGAAGGCCTGGCAGGACAAGCCGCACAAGTTGCGTCAGAAGGACATGGATGCGCGCTGGACACTGAAACGCGGTCGGGTGCGGCTTGATGAAGACGGCAGGGAGCAGGAAGGGCTGCTCATTCCGGCCTTTGGGTACAAGAGCCATATCAGTATCGACCGGCGTCATGGCCTTATTCGGAAGATGAAAGTAACGGATGCGGCGGCACATGATGGCGCGCGGTTGCGGGAAGGACTGATCGACCCGAACAACACGGCTTCCGAGGTGTGGGCGGACACGGCCTATCGTTCAAAGGCCAACGAGGAATACCTGGAGCGGGTGGGCAAGGTCAGCCGCATTCATCACAAGAAACCGCGTGGCAGGCCGATGCCGGCACCCATGGCCCGCGGCAACCGCACGAAATCGCGTATCCGGGCGAAGGTGGAGCATGTGTTTGCCGAACAGAAGGCGCGCATGCGCCTGTTCATCCGAACCATCGGGATCAAGCGTGCCGAGGCCATGATCACTCTTGCCGACATGGCCTACAACATGAAGCGCTGGTGCTGGCTTGAGAGGAGAGGTGCGCCTGCTTGAGGCACAAACACCGCAAAAAGACCGCCTGCCTCCAGCCAACGGGGCAGCGACGACAATGAAACCAGCAGGAAGCACAGCAGAATCACGCCAGATCGCCGATCATGCGTTCAATCAAGGTGTTTCCGGAGGTGTCCAATCGGTTAGGGGCCTTCCGGCCGACGGACCGGCTTGGAGGGCATCACCCCGGAGCCGCGCAATGGCGGCGCGACCCTGGGCCGGGCCGGTGCGGCGGCGCCCATTCGCGCTGGCACGATCGAGCGGCGGAGGCGGGCACTTCCTTTCCTCATCACGAACCGGATCGGCCGCACCTGCCCATGGCGGCACCTTCGCTCCGGACGCGGGCAGGCGGCCCTTCTTCTGCCCCCTCCGTGGCCTTTCAGGGCCGGGCAAGCATGGCGATACGCAGGAGCAGCCGTTCGATCCGCGCGGCCGCGGGCGGCGGATTGGGCGCGCGAATCGCCAGATCGGCCTCGGCGATCCAGCGCAGGATCCGCTCGATCCGCGCCAGACCGAGCCGGCCGGCCTGGCGCACCAGCCGGTCGCGACGCGGCCCGAAGACCGGCGGCCGCAGCCGCTGCACCGCCCGGCCCGGCCCCGCCGGATCGGCCGCAAGCATGTGAAGCCGCTGGAAGTGCCGGGCCGCGGCGATGGCAAGCCCCACCGCCGCGCCGCTGCGCGCGCCGAGCGGCGGCAGAAGGGCGGCCAGCTCCCGCACCTTTCCCTCGGCGGCAAGATCGAGCACGGCATCCATCTCGGCCTCGGTCGGCGGCACCGCCATCGCGGCCACATCGGCCTCGGTGAGCGGGGCGGGGTCGTCGAGCTTGTAGAGGGCGAGCTTCTCGAGAAGCCCGGCGAACTCTCCCGGCTCCATCGTCGCCCCTAGGGCCGAGAGTGCCCGGATCGCGCCCTCTTCCACCCCCTCGAGTCCTTTTCTCGCCAGCTGGTCCGCGATCTCCCGCGGGCCGGGAGGCTCGGGATAGATGCCGATGGCGAGCGCGGCGGGATGGCCCTCGAACAGCTTGCGCAACTTCGAGCGCGGCGGCAGTTGCCCGGCGGTGGCGACGATCATGGCATCGCCCGTTTCCCACATGCCGAGGGCCGCATCGAAAGCGGGAGCGACGGCATCCGTCACATCCTCGACGAGCAGGATCCGCAACCCCTCGGCCCCGAAGAAGCCGCGGGCGCGCATCTGATCGACGAGAAGGGCCGGCTCCTTGCGCAGCGCCGCCGCCGGCAGCCGCTCGAGCGCCATGTCATCGCCCTGTCGGTCGTCTCCGAGAAGCCGATCGACGAGCTTCTGACACGCAAAGCCGGTCGCCGCGGCCTCGGGACCGTGCAGCAGCACGGCAGGGCGCGGCGCCGGCCGCTCGAGATAGCTTCGCGCCTCGCGCCCCGTGAGCTTCATCCGCTCCCGTTCCCCGTCCCTGCCTCGGGAACGGCGAGCAGCACCGCCTCGACCACCCGCCGCCCCAGATCACGCCCGAGGCGGACGCGCGCGTCACGCCGCGCCGTCCGTTCGGCAAGCGGGGTGCCGGCGACGTCATAGGCGGTGAAGCTCGCCACCTCGCCCGAAGCCAGCGGCCGCTCCTTGTCCCGCCGCATCAACCGCCAGCGGGCACGGCCGACGATGCGTCGGCGCGTCGGACCGCGATCGGGCAACCGGCCGGCCGCTGTCTCGGCCGCCTGCACGGCCACCTCGAGCACGAAGGGGCTGTTCCCCTCGGCCACGCCGAAGGTGTCTTCCAATGCCTCGACGAGCGCGAAGCCCAACGCCTCCTTCGCTTCGGTGCGGATCGCCACGCGCCCGCGAAGCGCGGCAGCGCCGCTGCCGGGGCCGAGGGCCGGGGCAAGCGCGCAGGCCGAGAGCAACGCTCCGCTTCCGACGAGGAACAGGGCAAGGACGCGCCGCCGGTCACCCGAAGCGACCGGCGATCCGCCGCTCCTTTCCCGTTCAGACCACCACATTCACGATCCTGCCCGGCACGACGATCACCTTCTTCGGTTCCTGCCCGCCAAGATTGCGCTTCACGGCCTCCTCGGCAAGCGCCTTCTCGACGATCGCTTCCCGCTCCATGTCGCGCGGCACGGTGATCTCTGCCCGCTTCCGGCCATTGACCTGCACCGGCAGGGTAATCATGTCTTCCTCGAGCATCGCCGGGTCCGCTTTCGGCCACGGCGCACCCGCGAGCATTCCCGCACCGCCAAGCCGGGCCCAGATCTCCTCGGCGACATGCGGAACGAAAGGTGCCATGAGCTGCGCCATGGTCCGCATCGCCTCCTGTTTCGCCGCCGCACCGGCCCGGGAGCGGGCGAGCGTGTTGGTGAAGGCATAGAGCCGGGCCACGGCCTTGTTGAAGGCGAAGCGTTCGATGTCCTCCGTGACGTCCCGGATCGCGCGGTGCCGGGCACGCTCGAGCGCCTCGTTCTCGGCCGGCGTGCCCTCCCCGGCCAGATCGGCGATCTCGTCCGCCAGCCGCCAGACCCGTTGCAGATGCTTCCACGCCGCGTCCGCGCCCTCGGCGGTCCACTCGACATCGCGTTCGGGAGGGCTGTCGGAGAGGATGAACCAGCGGGCGGTGTCGGCGCCGTATTGCTCGATGATGTCGGCCGGATCGACTACGTTCTTCTTCGACTTCGACATCTTCGCCGAGGGGATGACCTCGACCCTTTCGCCCGTTTCCCGGAGGAAGACTCCGTCCTCGCGCTTCTCGATCTCCTCGGGCAGATGATAGACGGGACGGCCCTTCTCGTCGCGGGTGAGATAGATCTCGTGGGTGACCATCCCCTGGGTGAAGAGGGCCTCGAAGGGCTCGATGCTCTTCGCCGGCAGATGACCGGTGAGATGCATCGCCCGGGCGAAGAAGCGCGAATAGAGCAGGTGCAGGATGGCGTGCTCGATGCCGCCGATATACTGATCGACATTCATCCAGTAGCCGGCATCCGCGAGTGAGACCGGCTCCTCGGCATGGGGGTTGGTGAAGCGGGCGTAATACCACGAGCTGTCCACGAAGGTGTCCATGGTGTCGGTCTCGCGCTCGGCTTCGCCGCCGCAACGCGGACAGCGGGTGTGCTTCCACGTCGGGTGGTGCGCAAGGGGGTTGCCGGGCCGGTCGAAACGCACATCCTCGGGCAGGAGCACCGGCAGGTTCTCCTTCTTCTCCGGCACGGTGCCGCATCGCGGACAGTGGACGATCGGGATCGGGCAGCCCCAGTAGCGCTGGCGCGAGATCAGCCAGTCGCGCAGCCGGTAGCGCGTCACGCCGCGGCCGAAGCCCCTCTCCTCGGCCAGGCGGATCGCCGCCTCGACGGCCTCCTCCCCGGTCTGGACCTCGGGGCCGGCCACGGGCCGCAGATAGCGCACCTTCTCGCCCTTCGCCGGCACGAAGGCCGTGCCGCTCCTCTCGGGCGGCTGCCACCCTTCGGGCTTCTCGAGCGGCTCGAACACCGAAATCACCGGCAGACCGTATCTGCGGGCGAAATCGAGGTCGCGCTGATCATGGGCCGGGCAGCCGAAGATGGCGCCGGTGCCGTAATCCATCAGGATGAAATTGGCGATCCACACCGGCAGTTCGATCGACGGATCGAGCGGATGGCGCACCTTGAGCCCGGTGTCGATGCCGCGCTTCTCGGCCGTCTCGATCGCCTCCTCGGAGGTGCCGAGCCGGCGGCACTCGGCATTGAAGGCGGCGATCTCGGGATGATCCTTCTCGAGTGCCTTCGCCAGCGGATGATCGCAGGAAATGGCGGCGAAGGACGCGCCCAGGAGCGTGTCGGGACGAGTGGTGAAGACGGTGAGCCGCTCGAAGCCTTCGGGGGCGCCGGGAGGGTCGGCGAAGGCAAAGTCGAATTCGAGCCCGCGGGAGCGGCCGATCCAGTTCTTCTGCATCAGCCTGACCTTCTCGGGCCATTTGTCGAGACGCTCCAGCCCCGCGAGCAGGTCCTCGGCGAAGTCGGAGATGCGGAAGAACCATTGCGCCAGCTCGCGCCGCTCCACCGGCGCGCCCGAGCGCCAGCCCTTGCCGTCGATCACCTGTTCGTTGGCCAGCACCGTCTGATCGACCGGGTCCCAGTTGACCGTGGCCGAGCGACGGGTCACGAGTCCCTTCTCGAACATGTCGATGAACATCGCCTGCTGGCGCCCGTAATATTCCGGGTCGCAGGTGGCGATCTCCCGCGACCAGTCGATGGACAGGCCGAGGGGCTTCATCTGGGCGCGCATGTCGGCGATGTTCCGCTTCGTCCATTCGGCCGGATGCACGCCCCGCTCGATGGCGGCATTCTCGGCCGGCATGCCGAAGGCGTCCCACCCCATCGGATGCAGCACGTTGAAACCCTGCGCCGCCTTGTAGCGGGCGATCACATCGCCGAGCGTGTAATTGCGCACATGCCCCATGTGGATCCGCCCCGAAGGGTAGGGGAACATCTCGAGGACATAGTATTTCGGCCGGCTCTCGTCGCGCTCGGCACGGAACACGCCGGCCTTCTCCCACGCCTCCTGCCAGCGCGGTTCGGTGACATGCGGGTTGTAGCGTGACATGGGCTCGCTCCGGGCTCGATCTTCCTGGCGCCTGTCTGCCGACTGGGGCGCCGCTTGTCCAGAGCCCCCGCCGCCGCAACGCCGGATCGGGGGGCGACGGGCGCGCCCCTGCGAAAGACATCGGCCTTCCGAAAGACATCGGGAAGACGGCGGAGAGACATCCGGGAAGCGGCGCCGGCCCTCCTTGCCCCCCGTTCAGAGCTTCCTGTCGCGGATCCTGAGCTGGCGGGCACGGGAGAGAATCGCGTCCTCGATGGCGCGGACCGTGTCCCTGTCGGCCGGCCCCGAGCGGGTCAGCACCGCGACCTTGAGCGCCCGCGCATCGAGCGCGGCATCCTCGACGTGGACGGTGACGCGATAGGCCCTGCCGCCGCCCCCGGGCCGCCCCCAGCCGAAGACGATCACCCCGGTGAAGGGGTCGGCCGCCTCGACGGGCAGGAAGCCCAGCGTGTCGAGCGCGGCCTGCCACAGATAACGGTTGACCTTGACGGTGGTGTTGGGGTTGTCGCCGCCGCGGAAGAGATCCCACAGCCTGCCGCCGCCGCCGTCCTCGACCTTCTCGCGCGCGGTGCGCGGATCGACCTTCGGCGCCGTCGCCCGGGCCGCGTCCGCGGGCACGCCCGCCACCGTGCCGTCGGCCCTGTCCCGGCGCCCGAAAAGCCCGCTGGTGCCGCAGGCCGAAAGCACGAGCGCCGCCCCCGCGAGAAGAAGCACCGCCCCCCGGCCGATGCCGCGCCGCCCGGCCTTTCCGGCCACCGCTCCGCCGTTTTCCGCCGCTCCAGCCATCATCCGCTCCTCAGCCTGCGCCGATCCTGCCGGCCGGTCCCTCCGGCTCGGCCGCACGGTCCCTTCCTGCCCAGACTGTTACAGCCTCCGCCCCGCTGCAACAAGGCCGAAGAGCGCACGGAAAGGGCCGCCCGGCGGCGGCCTCGCCCGGCCGCTCCGCCCTGCCCGCCGCCGCCTGTGGCAGTTTTGCATCACCCCCCGTTCCATCGTCGGGGAGCCCGGCGCGATTTCTTGACCTCCCGCCTGCGAGCGGCGAAATGGAATGTGCGTGCGGGGTGGCCTGTCGCCTCGCGTGAGCATGACGAGTTTCACGACTCACACCAACAACGAGGGAATGAAAATGAAAAAGGTTCTTCTCGCGACGTCCGCTCTGGCGCTGGTCGCCGGTGCCGCGGCCGCCGAAGTGTCCGTCTCCGGCACCGCCCGCATGGGTATCCTCCAGGTCGGCACCGGTGCTGCGGCCACCACCTACCGGACCCGCATCAACTTCTCGCTCTCGGGCGAGACCGACGGCGGGCTGACCTTCGGTGCCTTCACCCGCGTGAACATCAACAACGCCGCCACCGGCCCGAACTTCTCCGGTTCGCGGGTGTTCGTCTCGAACGGCACCTTCACCCTGACCGTCGGCAACGCCGACGGCGCCGTTAACGCCGCCAGCGGCGTGTGGTCGGTGCCCTCGGTCGGCCTCACCGGCCTCGGCTTCGGCAACATGGTCACCGGCTTCACCCAGACCACCTTCACTTCGACCGCCGCCGGCGCCAACGTCGTCCGCCTCGACATGTCGATGGGCAACATCAAGGCCTCGGTCTCGGGCGGCAACGGCAATGACACCGAGATCGGTGTCGGGTTCAGCCTCGGCAACGTCAACCTCGGCATCGGCTACGATTCGGGCGGCAATGGCACCGGCGGCGGTGGCACCGTCGTGACCGCCGGTTTCGATCTTGCCGGCGCAAACATCACCGTCGCTGCCGGGAACATCACCCCGAATGCCGGGGCGGCAACCACCAACTGGGCCATCGGCCTCAAATACGGCATCGGCGGCGGCTCGCTGCTCGCCTATGCGGCCAGCGTCGGCGGTGCGTCGAACTACGGCATCGGCTACAACTACAGCCTCGGCGGCGGCGCGACCGTCAAGGTTGGTGTCGCCAGCCTCGGCGGCACCACCCGCTGGGATGCCGGCATCGGCATGAAGTTCTGATCCGGCAACGGCCGAATCGGGAAGGGCGGGCTTCGGCCCGCCCTTTTCCTTTGCCGCATCGCCCGGCCCGCCCGCGGGAAAATGCCGACAATTTGACCGATCCCCCCGCCGGTTAACCCGCCCTTCACCCCTGCCGCCCATGCTGGCGGCATGAAACGAGTCGTCCTCGCATTTGCCATCTTCCTGCCGGCGCTGCTTTCCGCCCTGCCGGCCGCGGCCGAGATCCGCCTCAAGGGCACGGCCCGCTTCGGCCTCAACTACCGCAACGGCGCCGTCACGCAGGAATACCGCACCCGCATCGACTTCCACCTCAAGGGCAGGACCGAGGGCGGCCTCGCCTTCGGCGCCTTCACCCGCGTGAGCATCGACGGGCAGGCGACCGGCATCTTCTCGGGGGCGGCCGTGTGGATCGAGAAGGACAAGGTCAGACTCACCCTCGGCAACACCTCGGGAGCAATCGCCGCGCGCGCCGCGATCTGGGGTTGTTCAGTGGGTTATCGCGGCGCCTCCTGCGCCGATCTCGTCACCAACCTCCAGCCGGCCGGCTGGCAGCCGACCATGACGACTTCCTCCTCGACCGGCGCCGGCCCCAACCTCATCCGCCTCGACCTGCCGCTCGGCCGCAAGACGAAGATGTCGATCTCGGGCGGCAACGGCAACGATCTCGAAATCGCCCTGCGCCGGAGCGGCAAGCCCTGGAGCATCGGCTTCGGCTATGATTTCGGCAGCGGCACCAATGGCGGCGCCACGCTCATCATCGACTGGAAGAAGGGCGAATGGGCCTGGGGGCTCGACATCGGCCGCTACGGCAACTTCACCAACGTCGTCGCCAACATTGCCTGGAAATACCGCAAGGGCGAAGAGCTCTACGCCTATGCGTCGATGCTGGGTGGTGCCCATTCCGTCGGCATCTCGTGGAAGAAGAAGCTCGGCGGCGGCGCCATGCTCAAGGCCGGCATCGAATCGGCCGCCGGCAACATCATGGCCGATATCGGCATCAAGTTCCGCTTCTGATGCTCCGCCGCACCAGCGCCTCCACGGCGATTCGGTAGTGGAGGCATGTCGTGCAACGCATCCGCTGCGGGACCGACGCCGCCTGCCCCCATGCGGTCCGCCCCGTCGCCACCTTCCCGGGTCGTTTCCGGCCGGCCGCATTCAGCCGCCCGCCCCCCGGAACCGGCCTGCCGGCACCTCTGCCGCCGGAACACCATCCCCAGCGGCAGCCGCCATCGCGCATTCCGGACATGCGGAGCGAAGGGGCGTCTGCCGGCATGGGGCGAACGCCGCACGCCCCTCCGGGCCGTCACGAAACGCACGGCTCGGGCCGCCATCGACCGGCCCCGGTTCGTCCGGTCCGTCCTTGTCGCCGCAGTGCTGAAGACCTCGAAACCCGTTCGAAGGAGGGTGAACGGGGAAGAACCTCCGGTGCTCTCGTTGCGTTCATGGTGGCCTGGTGTCTTTACGTTTCCGAAGCGACGGAACGCCCCCGGTTGCGCTTTCCCGGAGCACGTCCGCTCTTGCATTCCCGCGCCCCGGCCGCCAGAGAAAGGACAGAGGGATGCCATGAACTATCGCGACATCATCGAGCGCATTCATGCCGCCGAACGGGCCGCGGGCCGGGCCGAAGGCACGGTGCGGCTCGTCGCCGTATCCAAGCAGCAGCCCGAAGAGCGGGTGCGCGCCGTGCTCGCGGCCGGGCACCGCCTCTTCGGCGAGAACCGCGTCCAGGAGGCCGCCACCCGCTGGACGCCGCTCAGGGAGGAATATCCCGATGTCGAGCTGCATCTCGTCGGCCCGCTGCAGACCAACAAGGCGCGCCAGGCCGTGGCGCTCTTCTCCGCCATCCACTCCCTCGATCGCCCGAAACTCGCGCGAAAGCTGGCCGCGCTCGCCCAGGAACGCGGCACCTCTCCTGCCGTCTTCATTCAGGTCAATACCGGCAAGGAGCCGCAAAAGGCCGGGGTCGCCCCGGAGGAAGCCGATGCCTTCATCGCCGAAGTCCGCGCCCTGGACCTGCCGCTTGCCGGCCTCATGTGCATCCCGCCGGTCGAGGAAGAACCGGCGCTGCATTTCGCCCTTCTGCGCAAGATCGCCGAGCGCAACGGCCTCGAGGGGCTCTCGATGGGAATGAGCCGGGATTTCGAGACCGCCATCCGTTTCGGCGCAACGCATGTCCGCATCGGATCGGCGCTCTTCGGTCCGCGCGGATCGCAGGAGGGAGCAGCCCAGACACCGCGATGAGGGGCGCGGGCCGCGCACGAGACGACGACACCTCGGGAGCGGCGAACAGAGCGACCTCGAGCCAGCGCACCCCGCGCACGAAGCGGCGCCGCGTTCGGCCACGGCCGGCACACTCCCCGAACAGGCCTTCAGCGCAACCGATCGCCCTGCCCGGAACGGGGCGGCACGATTCGCGACCGCACCCCTTCGCCGCTCCGCCCGCCGACACGACGATTCCGCAGAAAGGCCGCTCTCGACCGGCCCCGGTCCGTCCCTGCCGCCGCAGTGCTGGAGAACCTCGAAACCCGTTCGAAGGACGGCGAACGGGGACGAACGTGTGGTCCTCTCGTCGCACTCATGGTGGCCCGGTGTCTTTACGTTTCCGAGGCGACGGAACGTCCCCGGTTGCGCTTTCCCGAAGCACGTCCGCTCTTGCATTCCCGCCCCTCGTCGTCAGCGCCGCTCCCGACAGGCGGGACCATATCGAACCATGTCCGCGACACGGGCGCGCCGAGCGCTGCACGCGCCAGCGGCCGCCGCACATCCTCGCGCCCCAAAACGCGCCGGACGCCCCGGCCATGCCCGCGGCGATACCTCGCCAGGCGCCCCCGCCCGCCGCGCCTTCCCCCGCACCCTCTTTTCATCCGCCTGCCGGCCATCCGCAACCGGCAAGCCCGCCATCTCCTGCCGCGGCTTCCATCTTGCCACCGCCTCGATTAGGGAAGGGAGGAGGAGAGCACCCATGTCATTCTTCAGAAAACTGCGCGAAAGGCTTGGCCGGTCCGCGGCCCGGATCGGCGGCGGGATCGACAGCATCGTCGAGGAAGGCGCCACGGCAGAACCCCCGGCCGGGACCGAACCGGAGAGCGGGGACGACCTTCGGGCCTCGGCACCCGCGAAGGCGACATCGGCGGCCTCGCCGAAAGGTCCCGGCATTCTCGGTCGGCTCACGGGCCGCGCGCCGCGCCGCACCCTCGACGAGGAGATGCTCGAGGAGCTCGAGGATCTTCTCATCACCTCCGACATGGGGGTGGAAACGGCAGCGCGTGTCGTCGCCAACATCGCCGAGGGGCGGATGGGCCGCCGTTTCACCGCCGACGAGATCCGCCGGCTTCTCGCCGACGAGATCGCCGCCATCATGGAGAATGTCGCCCGGCCGCTGAAACTGCTCGGCAAGAAGCCCCAGGTGATCCTGGTGGTCGGCGTGAATGGCTCGGGCAAGACCACCACCATCGGCAAGCTCGCCGCCCAGCTGCGCGCAGCCGGCAAGGCGGTGACGATCGCGGCCGGCGACACCTTCCGCGCCGCCGCCGTCGAACAGCTCCAAATCTGGGGGGAGCGGGCCGGCGTGCCGGTCTTCACCGCCGCCGAGGGCAGCGACCCGGCGGCCCTTGCCCATGACGCCTTCATGCGCGCCAGGGCGGAGGGGGCCGATGTGCTCCTGATCGACACGGCCGGCCGCCTGCAGAACCGGGCCGACCTCATGGCCGAGCTCGAGAAGATCGTCCGTGTCCTGCGAAAGATCGACCCGGAAGCGCCCCACGACACCCTCCTCGTGCTCGACGCCACCACCGGCCAGAACGCCCTCTCGCAGGTGGAGATCTTCCGCAGGATCGCCGATGTCTCGGGGCTGGTGATGACCAAGCTCGACGGCACCGCCCGCGGCGGCGTTCTCGTCGCCCTGGCCGACCGTTTCGGCCTGCCGATCCACGCCATCGGCGTCGGTGAGGGGATCGACGATCTCCAGCCCTTCGATCCGCGCGAATTCGCCGATGCCCTCGTCGGGAACCAGAACGGAGCCGGCACGGGCTGAGACCGGGACGGGCGGCCTCGGCCGCGATCGAGGGGCAGCGGGAGCGCATGGAGCACATCAGCCAATGGATCCTCTCCTTCGAGGGCACCCCGGCCGGGGCGCGCGCGGCGCTCCTCCTTGCGCTCTCGGCCGCGTTTCTCCATGCGCTTTTCGGCGCCCTGCAGAAGGGGCGGCACGATCCGTGGATCTCGCGCGCCGCGATCGACCTTTCCTACGGGCTGATGGCGCTGCCGGTGGCGCTATTCCTCGTACCCTGGCCGAGGGGCGGCGAGTGGTGGATATTCCTCGGCGTCTTCATCGTCCATGCCGCCTACAAGCTCGCCCAGGCCAGCGCCTACAGCGCCGGCGCCTTCACCTTCGTCTATCCGATCATGCGGGGGACGAGCCCGCTCGTCACCATGTTCGTGGCCTCGCTGGTCTTCGTCGAGCGTTACGGGCCGCGGCAATGGCTCGGCGTGCTGCTGCTCTCGGGCGGGATCTTCCTTCTCTCCCTCGTCAACCTGCGGAGCATCGCCCCTTCGGGGAAGCCGCCGCTCAGGGCCGTGCTTCTGGCGCTTCTCACCGGGCTGACCATCGCCGGTTATACCACCTATGACGCCTGGGGCATCCGCACCCTGCCCGACCCGATGACCTTCCTCGCCTGGTTCTTCGTCGTGGACAGCATGTTCCTGCCCGCCCTCGTCATCCTGCGCCGCCACCGGCACCCCTTGCCGGATGACATGGCCCCTCTGGTGCTGCGGGGGATCGTCGGCGGGCTGGTGGCCTTCGTCTCCTTCGGAGCCATCATGCTGGCAACCCGGCTCGACAAGGTGGGCGAGGCGGCGGCGCTGCGGGAAACCTCGGCCCTTTTCGCCGCCCTCATCGGCTGGCTCCTGCTCAAGGAAGAAGTGGAAGGCCGGCGACTCCTCTTCATGGCTATGATCGCGACCGGGGCCGTGCTAATCGAACTGGGATGACACAGGACAGCCATTCCATACCGAACGCACAGGCAGGGCCGGACACGCCGCCGGCGGAAGGTGGCCCGGCCGCGCCCCGACGCATCGCCCCCTGGCTCAAGTTCACCCTCGAATTCGGCCCGATCCTCGCCTTCTTCGTCGCCTATGGCCGGCTGAAAGGGGCGAGCGTGACCGTCGCCGGTACCAGCTATGACGGCTTTCTCGTCGCCACCGCCCTGTTCATCCCGCTGATCCTCGTCGCCACCGCAATTTCCTGGCGGCTGACGGGGCGCCTCTCACGCATGCAGGCGATGACGGCGGTACTCGTCGTCATCCTCGGCGGACTCGGCCTCTGGTTCAACGACGAGCGTTTCTTCAAGATGAAGCCGACGGTGCTCTATCTGCTCTTCGGCGGGTTGCTGTTCTTCGGCCTTGCCAGCGGCCGGCCATGGCTCGAATGGGCCTTCGACGAGCTGATCCCGCTCGACGAGGCCGGATGGCGCAAGCTGACCTTCCGCCTGGCCAGCCTCTTTCTGGTGCTCGCGGCGCTCAACGAGCTGATCTGGCGGTTGTTCTCGACCGATGCCTGGGTCAGTTTCAAGACCTTCGGCCTGCCGGCCATTCTCTTCGGCTTCTTCATGCTTCAGAGCAGGCTCTTTCGTCGCCACGGGCACACCGGCGACGACGGGGCGGGCGGCCCCGAGAACTGACCGCCCTGCCGGTCCTCCGGCGCCCCGCATCCCTCGCTCCGGTGCCACATGCAGACATGCCCGGCCGCAGCCCTTCCGGCGGCCCGCCCGGCCGAACGCGGCCCCGGGCTCAGGCGGAGCGTGGCGCGATCCAGCCAGCGAGATTGTCCTCCACCACCCGCACCATCAGCTCGACATGCGCCTCCTCGTCATTGAGGCAGGGAACATAGGTGAAGCGTTCGCCGCCCGCCTCGAGAAAGGCGCCGCGGATCTCCTCGTTGATCTCCTCGAGCGTCTCGACGCAATCGGCCGCGAAGGCCGGGGCGATGATGGCGAGATGCCTCACCCCTTCCTCGCGGACGAGCCGCGCCACCTCCTCGACGGTGTAGGGCTGAAGCCACTCCTCCTTGCCGAAGCGTGACTGGAAGGCCGTGCGCAGCTTCTCTTCCGGCCAGCCGAGCCGCTCGCGCAGGAGCCGCGAGGTCTTCATGCAATGGCAGTAATAGGGATCTCCCTCGTGGAGATAGCGCACCGGCAGGCCGTGATAGGAGGCTAGGAGCACATCGGGCATTCCCTCCGCGGCCACCGCTGCCTCGACCGAGCGGGCCAGCGCCTCGATATAGAGCGGGTGGTCGTGATAGGGGCCGACGGTGCGGACCGCGGGCTGCCATTTCTCCCGATCGTCCATCAGCGCGGCGAAGAAGGCGTCGTTGGCCGTGGCCGTGGTCGAGGAGGAGTATTGCGGGTAGAGGGGAAAGAACAGGATCCGCCGGCAGCCCCGCTCGATCAGGGAACGCACCTTCTCGGCCGTCGAGGGGTTGCCGTAGCGCATGGCGAAATCGACCACCACCTCGTCGCCATGCAGCTCGTGGAGACGACGGGCGAGCTTCCCGGCCTGGCTGCGGGTAACGGTGAGAAGCGGGCTCTCGTCCCTTTCCTTGTTCCAGATGCCGCGATAGGCGGCACCCGAAGTGAAGGGCCGCTTCGTCAGGATGAAGAGATTGAGGATCGGCAGCCATTTCCAGCGCGGATAGTCGATCACGCGCCTGTCGGAGAGGAATTCCGCCAGGTAGCGGCGCATCGAGAAATAGTCGGTCGCATCCGGCGTGCCGAGATTGGCGATGAGCACCCCCGTCCTGCCACAGGCGACAGCGGGATGGCCTTCGGGGGCGTGTGGCGGAACGATGGATGTCATGCTTTCTCCTTCAGCGCTGCACCGGCGTTCCGGGCGGAGCCCGGGCTCGGGCGATGAAGCAGGGCGGAGCCCCCTGCGTCAAGCCCCGGGGGAGAGGCGCAAGGTCACGGGCGTGTCAACCGGTGTCGTCCTCCTTGCGCCGTCCCAGCACTTCCGCGAGGCTGATGCGGGCCGAGCCGGGCTTCAGCGGTTGCGGCTGGTCGGGATGCGGCGCCCAGCCGGTGAGGAAGGCCAGATCGAAGCTCGAACGAATGCGCCCGTCCCGATCGGCATGCCGTTCGGCCATGAGGGCGGCAGCAAGCGCGAAAAGCCGGCGCGGCGGAATGCGGCGATGGCGGTCGTCAAGGGCGTTGCTCTCCCCCATTGCCCGGAGGTCGCGCATCAGGGCCAGCGCATCCTCGTGGCGAACCTCGAGATGCACCAGATCGGCGACCGGCAGCGCGAAACCCGCCCGCATGAGCAGATTTCCCAGATCGCGGATCTCGCCCATCGGGGCAACCCGTGGCGAAAGCCCGCCCATGAGGGCGATCTCGGCCTCGGCCAGTGCGGCGCGCAACTCGGTCAGCGTCTCGCCGGCGAAGGCGACGGCACAGAAGAAGCCGTCGGGCCGCAGCGCCTGCCGGCACTGGATCAGCTGCCCGACCGGGTCGTTCGCCCAATGGAGCGACATTGCATGGATGACGAGATCGCATGCCTCGGGCAGATGAAGCCGTTCCCCTTCGGGCACATGGACGGCATCGGGGAAGAACGCGCGCCAGAAATCGGGAAAAGGCGAGACGACGGCCGTGCGCGTAAAGCTCCTGTTAACGATTTGCAGCCTATCCTTGATTTCGGTCGCGGCGATTCGGTGCAGGAAGAGGGCATCCGTTCCCTTTCTCCGAGCGCGTGCACGAAAGCGGGCCAGGGCGGCCGTGTCCGTCAACGGCCGCGGCGTCCGTTCGGACGGCACGGTGCAGGAGAAGGGCGGATCGGCCCGTGTATGCGGAGGACGTGTCATGTTGGGCCCGACAACGACTCGTGACAGAAAGCGGCTCGTGACAGAAGTGGCAGGTCTTCCGCACCCATGGAAGAGACGGAGAGATAGCGGAAAGGAGGCGCGATAGAACCAGTTTGCGCATCATCTGACAAGAGCACGGCGCCATATGCCCCGAACAGGCCTGTCCGACGAGGCATGCCGGCCAAGGCGCGCTCGCAGCGGCTCGATCGCCCGGCGGAAGCCTGATGCGGACCGACGGCACCGTAGTTCGATCGTTCGGCAAAAGCTTGCGCGGATCTGTGCGGGTCGTGGGTGGGTCGCGTGCGGAGCTGTGAGCGTGCGGAGCTGCGAGGCCGTGGGCGGACCGGCAGCGCCGCAGGCCGAGTGGCTTGGTTGGATATGACGTCGGAAATGACCAGAGGGCACGGGAGCCTCACGAGTTCCGGCCATGCGGGTTCATGCGGCCAGCAGCCCCGACCTGCCGCGGGAGAGCGCAAGACGAGTGCAAGGCGACTTTGTGCGAAGGCACCGGAACATCGTGTGGCATGGCTGGCATTGCGTGCCATTTTCCGGCATGTCCCAAGGTCGGGGCGCCCGGGAAGAAACCGTTCCAAGGCTGTTCCTGCACCATTTCGCGGCGACGAGGCGATATATGCCCTCGCGCATGGGACTCGCGAACGGGACAAGACGCATATGGGGCAAGATACGAACCCGGCGCATGAAGGGTTCACCCGCAATCCGGTTTCGCCCTTGCCCTGCCAGGGCGAAGCTGCCCGCCGACAGGCGCAAGAACCATTCACCCGCGGCCCGGCTTTGCCTGCCGCGATCCGATCGCGCACCGTGATCCGAATGCGGTCACGATCCGCCCGGATCTGATCCGCCCGACCACCACAAACCGGCCATGGGCGGCACGGCAGTCTCGTCTTCCGCCACTCTCCAACCCCGATGAGGCCCGCATGATCGAAAGACGAGGGCGCATGAGCGAACCGGCACCCTTCCGCCCCGCCTCGAGCGGTTCCGTCGCCGGGCTGCTGCGGCGCCTTGCGCTGGGCATGCGGGCCTTCCTCATGCCGCCGCTCTGCCCGATCTGCGAAGCCCCCCTCGGGGAAGACGGGGGCGACGCTTCTGCCCACGGCCTTTGCCGGGACTGTCTTGCAGCGCTTCCCTGGCTCGACGAAAGCATCTGCCCCGGCTGCACGCGCCCGGTCCCGGCCATCCCCTCTCTCGGCCCGCCCTCCCATGCTCCGGCAGCCGCTTCCCGAAAGGCGCATTGCCGGGAAGACAGCGGATGCATCGCGGCTTTCCCCCGACCGGAAGAACCGCCACCCAAGCCCGCACCCCGCCATGGCCCCATGCGCGGGGGGGCGCGCGCCCATCGTCCGCTGTTCGCCCCCGCTGCGCCACATGCTTCCCCGCAGGGTGTGTCCCGGAAAGGTTTTACCGACGACCACCTCCGACCCTCTGGCGGTCCGCGAAGCGGGAGGGGGCTGTGCGAAGACTGCCTCGCCGAGCCGCCTCCCTGGAGACAGGCCGTCAGCGCGCTTCACTACCACGGCGGCACGGCGCGGCTGATTCTCGCCCGGAAACATCATGGCCGCGAGGATCTGACCCCCGTCCTCGCCCGCCTCATGCACCGGCGCTGCCGGGCGTTTCTCGAAGAATGCGATCTCGTCATCCCCATTCCCTGTTCG
Source organism: Albidovulum sp. (assembly GCA_026989275.1). Lineage (GTDB taxonomy): Bacteria > Pseudomonadota > Alphaproteobacteria > Rhodobacterales > Rhodobacteraceae > WFPA01. The sequence continues at coordinate 42,252 of JALSJQ010000040.1, read as the reverse complement.
CGATTGCGCCTGGCATCGCGCGGCTTCGATCATGCCGCCCTTCTCGCCCGGCATCTCGCGCATCTCGGGCACAAGCCCTGCATGCCCGATCTGCTCCTGCGCCTGCGCCACGCCCCGACGCAGCACCGCCTCTCCGCAACCGGTCGGCGCCATCGACCGCACGGCACCATGGGGCTGCATCCCGCGGCCAGGGACGCCCTCGCCGGGCGCCACGTCCTGCTCGTCGATGACGTGCTCACGACCGGCGCGACGATGCGCGAAGCCTGCCGGGCGCTCGCGCCGGCCGCCCCTGCGTCAATCCGTATCGCCACTCTGGCCTCCGCCGCCTTCGATGATTAACTGGTCTTCGGAACCCTGCCCTTCAGGGATCAGGCAAGGAGGTGCCCATGCCCCGCGAGGCCGCAACACCACCCGGAACGAGAACCGCGAAGGTCGAAATCTACTTCTCCCCCTTCTGCCCCTACTGCATCGCCGCGCGGCGGCTGCTCGAGCGCAAGGGCATTCCCTTCGAGGTGATCGACGTGCTGGAAGAACCCGGCCGCCGCCGCGAGATGATCCAGCGCGCCCGGGGGCGCACCACCGTGCCGCAGGTCTTCATCGACGGCCGCCATGTCGGCGGCTCGGACGAGCTGCATGCGCTCGATCGGGCCGGCAAGATCGACCGGCTTCTCTTCCCGGAGGACTGAACGGTGCGGGTGGCGCTTCTGCAGATGAACGGCAGCGACGAGCCGGCCGACAATCTCGCCCGGCTCGAACGGCTTGCCGCCGAGGCGGTGAACCGGGGCGCGACCTTCCTTCTCAGCCCCGAGGTGAGCAACATCGTCAGCTCCTCGCGCCGCATCCTTGCGGAACGCACCACAACCGAGGCCGCCGACCCGATGCTCGCCCGCGCGCGGGAGATCGCGGCGGAGCACCGGCTCTGGTTCCTCCTCGGCTCCCTCGCCCTCCGGCTCCCGGGCGAGAACCGACTGGCCAACCGGTCGATCCTGATCGGCCCCGACGGGGCGATCTGCGCCCGTTACGACAAGATCCACATGTTCGACGTGACGCTTTCCGAGAGCGACAGCTACCGCGAATCGCACAGCTTCCGCCCCGGGGAGCGTGCCGTGATCGCCCGGACCGGTTTCGCCCGGATCGGCCTTTCGATCTGCTACGATCTGCGCTTTCCCGGGCTCTACCGGAAGCTCGCCAAGGCAGGCGCGACCATCCTCGCCATACCCGCCGCCTTTACCGTTCCCACGGGGCGGGCGCATTGGCGCACCCTGCTGCGGGCCCGGGCGATCGAGAACGGGGCATTCGTGCTCGCACCGGCCCAGACCGGCAACCACAGGGTTTCCGCCGGCCGGCCGCGCGCAAGCTGGGGCCACAGCCTCGTCGTCGATCCCTGGGGAGAGGTTCTTGCCGAAGGCGGCACCGACGAGGCGGTGCTCCTGGCCGACATCGATTTCGCCGCGGTGGACAAGGCCCGCGCCCGTGTGCCATCCCTTGACCATGATCGCGCCTTCACCGGCCCCGTGATCGAGGAATGCGGCCATGCCCACCCCCGTGCCGAGTGATCCTCTGGCAACGATTCTCCTGACCGAGATCGCCACCATCGACCAGCTGATGCGGCTGAGGCTCTCGCGGGCGCTGCCGCGGGGGATGGAGCTCAGCCATTACCTCGTGCTCAATCACCTCGCCACCACGCGCGCCGAACGCACGCCGGCGGAACTGGCGCGGATCCTCCATGTCAGCCGCGGGGCCATGACCAACACGCTGACCCGGCTCGAACGGGCGGGGTTCGTCTCGATCCGGCCCGACTGGGACGACGCCCGGCGCAAGCTCGTCACCCTGCTGCCCGCCGGTGCGCAGGCCTGCAACGAGGCCGGCAAGGCGGTGGCGGCGGTTGTCGCCGAGACCGTGCAGGCGCTCGGGCGCGAGCGCATCCGTACGATCCTGCCGGTTCTGCGCGATCTGCGTCAGCTCCTCGAAACCGAGGAAGGCGCCGGGACCACCTCCCTCCCCCTCAGCCGGGGTGGCGGGCCGTCATCGCATAGTTGACGGACAGATCCCGCTCCGAGAGCGACCAGCTCCAGCCGAGCGGGTTGAAGACGAAGCCGGTCCGGTCCACCACCTCGAAACCGGCTTCGCCGAGCAGGGCGGCCAGCTCCTCGGGCGTGATGAAGCGGCGCCAGTCATGGGTGCCGCGCGGCAGCCAGCGCATGACGTATTCGGCCCCGACAATGGCGGCCGCAAAGCTCTTCATGGTGCGGTTCAGCGTCGAGATCACCATGATGCCGCCGGGGCGGACAAGCCGGTGACAGGCGGCCAGATAGGCCGGCGGATCGGAGACGTGTTCGACCACCTCCATGTTGAGCACGACGTCGAATGCCTCGCCGGCCTCGGCCAGCGCCTCGGCGGTGGTGGCGCGATAGTCGATGGCGAGCCCCTCGCGCGCGGCGTGGATGCGGGCGACATGGATGTTGCCCTCGGCCGCGTCCGCCCCGACCACGTCGGCGCCCAGCCGGGCCATCGGCTCGGCAAGAAGACCGCCGCCGCAACCGATGTCGAGGACCCGCAACCCCTCGAAGGGGCGTGGCGCCGCCAGATCGCGCCCGAACTCCCCCGCGATCTGGCGGGTGATGTAATCGAGCCTGCACGGGTTGAGCATATGCAGCGGCCTGAACTTGCCCGCAGGATCCCACCACTCGTCGGCCATGGCCTCGAACTTGGCGATCTCCGCAGGATCGATGGTTTCACGCAGCCCTGTCATTGCATGTTCTCCTCGGCCGGCCTTATCCTCGGGCATCTTCGCCCTCGAGAGGATATAGGCCGATTCCCATGGAAAGCGCGAGCAGCATCCGCCATCGTCCGCGGCTCTTCGCCCCGACGGCGCCCCACGCGATCCACCGGCTCGATGTCGGTCGGGGACATCGGCTGCATGTCGAGGAGAGCGGCACCCCCGACGGGCTACCCGTGCTCGTCGTTCATGGCGGCCCGGGCGGCGGCGCCAGCCCCTTCATGCGCCGCTTCTTCGATCCGCGCCGATGGCGGGTGATCCTGTTCGACCAGCGCGGCTGCGGCCGCTCCACGCCCCATGCCGCGGTCGCGCACAACACCACGGCCGACCTCGTCGCCGACATGGAGCGCATCCGCGCCCATCTGGGCATCGAACGCTGGATGCTCTTCGGCGGCAGCTGGGGGGCGACCCTGTCGCTCCTTTACGCCGAGGCCCATCCCGACCGGGTGACGCGGCTGATCCTGCGCGGCGTCTTCCTGATGACCGAGGCCGAACTCGACTGGTTCTATCGCGGCGGCGCGGCGTGCTTCTTCCCCGAAGCCTGGCAGGACTTCCTCGCCCCCATAAGAGACAGCGCCGAGAGTGACCCGATCGCCGCCTATCACGCGCTGCTTTTCGGCGACGATCCGCACCGCGCCGACGAGGCGGCGCTCGCCTGGACGCTCTGGGAAAGCCGGCTCGCGACTCTCGAGGCCCCCTTCCACGGCACGGTGCCCCTCGATTTCGCCCGCGCCTTCGCCCGCATCGAGAACCACTATTTCACCCATCGCGGCTTCATCGAGGAGGGGCAGATCCTGCGCGATCTGCCCCGCATTGCCCATATTCCCGCTCATGTGGTGCAGGGCCGCTACGACATGATCTGCCCGCCCCGCACCGCCTGGGCGCTGACAAGGAGCTGGCCGGCGGCGACGCTCGAGATGGTGCCGGCCGGTCATGCACTGACCGAGCCGGCCATTGCCGAGGCGCTGGTCGAGGCGGTGGCCCGCGCCGCTCTTGTCGGCGGCTGAGACCTCAGCGGCCGCCCTGCGCCTCGCGACGACGGTCCATCTCGAGCGGCACCGAAAAGAGCGAGGCGGGCATGTCGCCCCCTTTCTCGACCTCCTCGAGAATGACGGTGGTGCGATTGCCGGCTCCGTCGATCACCGACCAGCGCCTGAGCTCGAGCGGGTCGTTGGTGAAGATCAGCTCGAGCGTGCCGAGCTCGGGCCGCTCCCGGTCAGCCAGCCGGACCAGCGTCACCCCGCCTTCGCTGCGCAACGCGCGGATCTCGGCTGCTTTCCGCAGATCGATCTTCGGCCCCAGCACCCACCAGAGCGGCGTTTCCCGGAGGGGATAGGATGTCGGGTCGGCCGCAGCGGCATCGTCGAAGATGGCGACACGGCTGCCGCCGATCACCACCAGCAGCTCGTCGGGCGGGTCGTACTGGAAGCGGGCACGGCCCGGGCGATGAATCCATACCGTGCCGCGGGAGAGCGAACCATCGGCATTCACCTGGGTGAAGCGGCCCTTGAGGGTGCCGATCCGTTCGAGGGCGCGGGAAACGTCGTCGATGGTGACTTCGGATGCGGCGGGCGGCGCGGCCCGGGTCGGATCCTCCGCCGGCGCACCCTGCCCCGATTCCTGCCCCGCCGTCGGCCCCGCCGCAAGGGGCAACGGCCAGAGGAGGCCGAGCGCCAGAAGGGCCGCGACGACGGTCCGCCGTCCTCCCCCGCGCGCCCGTGGCCCGGTTGTCTTTCCCATCCGCTTCCTCGTCATTCGCCGACGGTCCCCGACATGGCCTTCCCCGATCCAGACAGGCATTTCCCGCCTCCGGTGCAAGAGGCGGCCCCGTCGCGCATCTTCACTTTGTCGTGGGCGCCGGACCGGCTCTCAGATCCCGCCCTCTTCCGGCACGAGGATCTCGCGCTTGCCGACCCGGTTCGCCGGGCTCACCAGCCCTTCGTCCTCCATGCGTTCGACGAGGCGCGCGGCCTTGTTGTAGCCGATGCCGAGCTTGCGCTGGATGTAGGAGGTCGAGCATTTGCGGTCCTTGAGGACGATCGCCACCGCCTGGTCGTAAAGTGCATCCTCCCCGCCCGTATTGCCCCCGAGGCCGAGCACCGCGTCGAGTGCGTCCTCGCGTTCGGGATCGGGGCCCTTGAGCACGTCCGCCACATATTCGGGCGCGCCCTGGGCCCTGAGATGCGCCACCACCTCCTCGACCTCCTCGTCGGAAACGAAGGGGCCATGCACCCGCGTGATGCGACCGCCCCCTTCCATGAACAGCATGTCCCCCTGTCCCAGCAGCTGCTCGGCGCCCTGTTCGCCGAGAATGGTGCGGCTGTCGATCTTGCTCGTCACCTGGAAGGAAATCCGGGTCGGGAAGTTGGCCTTGATCGTGCCGGTTATGACATCGACCGAAGGCCGCTGGGTCGCCATGATGAGGTGGATCCCCGATGCCCGGGCCATCTGCGCCAGCCGCTGGATGCAGGCCTCGATCTCCTTGCCGGCGACCATCATCAGGTCGGCCATCTCGTCGACGATGACGACGATGTAGGGAAACGGTTCGGGCGGAATGCTCTCGGTCTCGAAGATCGGCTCGCCGGTCTCCTCGTCGAAACCGGTCTGCACCGTGCGGCTGAACATCTCGCCGCGTTCCAGCGCCTCGCGCACGCGGCTGTTGTAGCCCTCGATGTTCCGCACGCCCATCTTCGACATCTTGCGGTAACGCTCCTCCATCTCCGCCACCACCCATTTGAGCGCCACCACCGCCTTCTTCGGATCGGTGACGACGGGCGCGAGAAGATGGGGAATGCCGTCATAGACCGAGAGTTCAAGCATCTTCGGATCGATCATGATGAGTCGGCATTCCTCGGGCGGGAGCTTGTAGAGCAACGACAGGATCATGGTGTTGATGGCGACCGACTTGCCCGAGCCGGTGGTGCCGGCGATGAGGAGATGGGGCATCCGCGCCAGATTGGTCACGACCGGCGTGCCGCTGATGTCCTTGCCGAGGGCCAGGGGCAGGCGCATCGAGGCGTCGGCGTATTTCCGCGAGGCCAGCACCTCGCGCAGAAGCACGATCTCGCGCCGCGGATTGGGCAGTTCGATGCCGATGACGTTGCGCCCCGGAATGGTAGAGATCCGGGCCGAGAGCGCCGACATGGAGCGGGCGATGTCGTCGGCCAGGCCGATCACGCGGCTGGCCTTGAGCCCCGGCGCCGGTTCGAGTTCATACATGGTGACCACCGGGCCGGGCCGCACGGCGACGATCTCCCCCTTCACCCCGTAATCGGCCAGCACCGATTCGAGCATCCGGGCGCTCTCTTCGAGGGCTTCGCGCGGCGGCACGTGCCGCTCGATGGTGCCCGGGTCGGTCAGAAGGGCAAGGGGCGGCGGCTCGTAGCCGGCCGCTTCGCCCTCCACGAGCGGCAATCGGCCCTGCGCCGAATCGAGGGTGCTTCTGGCCGCCGGCACCGGTTTGGGAGGGGGCGCCACTTCGGGACCGTGCAATGGCGGCGCTACCCTGGGCTGAACCGGCGCGGCCGGTGCGCCCGCGTCTGCACGCTCGATCGGCGGAGGAGCGAGCGTGTGCCGCACCTCGGGCACGGCCGACACCGCCTCTGCCGGCGCCGCGTTCTCCGCAGCCGGCGCCCCCGCATCGCGGGGCGCGGCCGCCCGCCGCGCCGGGCCTTCGGAGCGACGGGAAAGGATGTCGCGGATGCGGGCGCGGATGCGCCGATCGACATCTTCGCCCGCCACGCCGTCTCCGCTCCCGGCCGCCAGCGGCTCGGCAGTACTCCCGGCCCCGTCGATGCGTGATTCCCTCTCCGCCCTGTCAGACCGGTTCGACGACCGCGCGCTGCGGAAAAGAGCGAAGCGGAACCGGCCTTCGGGGACGGGTTCGGCCAGGGGGGTGTCGGGGGCGGCGTCGGGGGCGCCAGCCGCCGCACCGGACGATCTGCGCGCCCTCGAGGCCGCCCACCGCCCCAGCCCAGCCATGCCGCGGAACAGGGCGCCGGGCACCGCCATCAGCCACCCCCAGACGACGGCCAGACCGTAGAGAAACCACACGAGAAGCTGGCGCCTTTCGCCCCGCCCGATCCCGAGGGCGTGGCCCATGATCCACAGGGACAGGAGGGCGAGCGCGATCGTCGTCAGCCGGTAGCTCCACAGGAGCGGCAGCGGCAGGATCTGGAGGAGGAGGCCGAGGATCGTGTCGCCCACCACGCCCCCGAGCCCGAAACTCTGGCTCCAGCCCCGGGGCGGTGCATGGCTCGCGAGAAAGCTTGCACCGATGACGAGCCCCGCCAGGAGCCAGGGCAGCGCCCTCAGAAGGGCGGTGGCGGGGCGCCGCCCCGTCATCACCCGCACGCCCCAGACGACGAGAAACAGCACCAGGAGCCAGCCGCTCCAGCCGATCAGCACCATCACCAGCGAAGCCGTGAAGGCCCCGCCGAGACCGAGGACGTTCTGCACCTCGCGGCCGGTGGCGCTGAGCCAGCCCGGATCGGCCGGCGTGTAGCTCGCAAGGGCAAGGGCGCAGAAGGCGGCGAGGATGACGAGGACGAGCCCCAGCATCTCGCGTCCGCGCTTCTCGATCACTTCCCACATGCGCTCGTCGAGGATCTGATCGCGCTGTCTGCCGGAATAGGCCATGGACCTCTCACTTGTCGAAAAGTGTTGAGCGTATCTGTTCGAGCGCCACCTTCAGCGCCCCGGCCGGCACCACCATCGCCACGCGGATGAAGGCACGGCCCGGGTTGCCCTCTTCCCCTTCGCGGGCGAGATAGGCGCCGGGCAGCACCTTGATGCCGTGACGGCGCCAGAGCTCCCGCGCGGCCGCTTCGCCGTCGCCGACCTCGAGCCAGAGGAAGAATCCCCCTTCGGGCGGCACATGGGCGGCAAGACCGGCGAAGACCTCGTCGGCAATGCGGTATTTCTCCAGATAGAGGGCGCGGTTCTCCTCCACATGCCTCTCGTCTGCCCAGACGGCGGCCGAGGCGTGCTGGATCGGCAGGGGCAACGGAGCGCCGGCATAGGCCCGGAGCCTGCGGATCCGCGCCATCGCTCCGGCACCGCCGGCGACGAAACCCGAGCGCAGCCCCGGCAGGTTCGACCGCTTGGAAAGCGAATGGAACATCAGCGCCCGTTCGGGGTCGGCCCCGATCCGCTCCCGCACGCCGAGCAGGCCGGGCGGCGGCGCATTGCGCCAGATGTCGTGATAGCATTCGTCGGAAAGCACGCGAAAGTCGTGCTTCTCGGCAAGCGCCAGCAGATCGGCGAGATAATCTTCCGGCGCCACCGCGCCCTGAGGGTTCGAGGGCGAGCAGACGAAGGCCAGGGCGGCGCGGTCGAGGACATCGGGCGGCAAGGCGGCGTAATCGGGCAAGAAGCCGCTCTCGCGCGTGGCCGGCACATAGACCGGCTCGGCGAAGGCGGCAAGCGCCGAAACGGCATAGACCTGGTAGAAGGGATTGGGGACCAGCACCACCGGCCGTCGGCCGCGCTTTTCCTCCGGGCAGAGGGCAAGGCCGGCATTGAAAAGCCCCTCCCGCGTGCCGTTGAGCGCCATGATCTCGTCCGCGGGCGAGACCTGCACCCCATGATGCCGCCGGATCCAGTCGGAAACGGCCTCGCGCAGCGCAGGCGTGCCGTCATTGGGCGGGTAGCGGCCGAAATCCCCGGCCGTGCGGGCGATGATGCCGGGAACGAAGGCGGGGAAGGGATGGCGGGGAGCGCCGATCGAGAGATCGACCTCCGGGCCGCCGGGCTCGATGCCGGCGATGAGCCTGCGCAAACGCGGGAATACATATTCCGGCAAGCCGGACAACCGCTCGGGAAAAGCCATCTCTGCCTCGCTCGGGGTCTGCCGCCCCTTTTCGGACGAGTTTACCGGCCCGGCCGGCCGCGGTCCAGCTTGTTGTTCCGCAGCTCGTTCCGCACACGGCACCGCGACGGGGAAATCAGGCCCCGAGCACCGCCTCGACGGCCTTCGCCACCCGAAGGAGCCGTTCCTCCTCGAAGGGCCTGCCGAGAAGCATCAGACCGGTCGAAGGCACGCCCGTGGGCAGGGTGACGGCCGGTCCCCCCATGAGGTTGCCGATGCGGGTGTTGCGCAGGGCGAGGAGGTTCTCGGTGACGTAATAGTCGTGATCGGCGGCAAGCCGCGCCGTTTTCGGCGGCAGGATCGGCGAGGTCGGGAGCAGCACCGCATCGAACGCGGCGGTGCGGGCGGCGAAGCGGGCACGCAGCGCCTCGAGCTTGCGCCAGGCGGCCACATAATCGGCCGCGCGATGCTTGCGACCGGCACGGAAACGTTCGAGGATCTCGGGAAACATCAGCTCCGGGGCCTGCTCGATCGTCTCGCCCCAGATGCCCCAGGCTTCGGAGGTGTAGAGGATGCCTGAAAGCGGCAGCGCCTCGGCCACTTCGGGCGCTTCCATCTCGACGATCCCGGCACCGCCGGCGGCGATCCGGGCCACCGCCGCCTCGAAACCGCGTGCGGGTTCGGGCCGCAGATCGTCAAGAGCCGCCGTGGTCAACACCGCGAAGCGCAACCCGTCGAGCGCGGCATCGGTCAGATCGGCCGGTTTGCCGCCTTCGAGCGCGGCCAGCAGCAGCGCCGCATCCTCCACCGTGCGGGCCAGCGGGCCGACCGTATCGAACCGCGGACAGAGCGGCACCACCCCTTCGAGCGAAAGCCGCCCCGCGGTGGTCTTGAGGCCGACGAGGTCGTTCCACGCCGCGGGAATGCGGACCGAGCCGCCCGTGTCGGAGCCGATGGCCGCCGGCGCCAGCCCGAAGGCCACCGAAGCGGCCGCCCCCGAGGAGCTGCCCCCCGCGACCGCCTCGGCATCGTTGACCGAGGGCGGCGTCGCCGTCACCGGGTTGTAGCCCAGCCCCGAAAACGCCAGCTCCGACATGTGGGTCTTGCCGAGAAAGACGGTGCCGGCCTCGGTCGCGTCGTGCAGAACGCGGGCGTCCCTCTCCGGCACCCGGCCCTCGAGCAGGGCCGATCCTGCCTCGGTGGCGAGCCCCGCCGTGTCGAACAGATCCTTCCAGGAGAGCGGCACCCCGTCGAGCGGCCCGCGCAGCAGCCCCTCCTTCTGGCGCCCCCGTGCGGCCTCGGCCTCGGCGCGGGTTCGCTCGGGCTGGAGCCTGGCATAGATGCGTTCCCCGAGCGGATGGGCCGCGATCGCGGCCAGAAAGGTCTCGGCCAGCTCCACCGGGTCGATCCGGCCCGTGGCGATCCCGCGCCCGAGATCGGCCGCCGGCATCTTCAGCCATGCTTCGCTCATCGCGCCCTCCCTGGCGGCTCATGGTGGACATTCGCCCGCCCGAAGGGCAGATAACGCTCTCGGGGGCCGAGGTGCAAGAAGCCCCCGCGGAGGCGACATGAAACCGGACGTGCTCATCATCGGCGGCGGGCTCAACGGAGCGGCCCTCGCCATTGCCTTGGCCCGGGCCGGAATGCCGGTGACGCTGGTCGAGAGCCGGCCGCTCGACACCTTCACCGCCGAGGATTTCGACGGGCGCGCCTACGCCCTCTCCCTTGCCAGCAAGCGGATGCTCGCGGCGCTCGAGCTGTGGCCCTCGATGGCCGACGAGGCCCAGCCCATTCTCGACATCAGGGTCGCCGATGGCCGCCCCGGCGAAGGGGCCGGTTTCGGCGCGGTGCATTTCGACCATGCCGAGATCGAGGAAGGCCCCATGGGCTGGATCGTCGAAGACCGGGTGGTGCGCCGCGCCCTGATCGACCGGCTGGGGGAGACGCCGGGCATCGACATCCGCGCCCCGGCCCGGGTGGTCGATCACCAGACCACGGCCAGCGGAGCCGAAGCCACGCTCGAAAGCGGCGAAACGCTCCGCACCGGGCTGATCGTCGCCTGCGACGGCCGCGAGAGCCCCACCGCACGGCGCGCCGGCATTCATCGCATCCGCCACGACTACGGGCAGAGCGCCATCGTCTGCGCCGTCGCCCATGAGCGCGATCACGGCGGCGCGGCTCATCAGCTGTTCCTGCCGGCGGGCCCCTTCGCCATCCTGCCCCTGCCGGGAGGGCACCGCTCCTCGATCGTCTGGGCCGAACGGCCGGCGCTCGCCGCGCGGCTCAGGAACGCTGCGGAAGACGAATTCCTTGCCGCCCTGCGCCCCCGCTTCGGCGATTTCCTCGGCCCGATCCGCCTCGCCGGCAAACGCTTCGTCTATCCGCTGTCGCTCTCGCTCGCCGAGCGGATGACGGCGCCGCGGCTCGCCCTTCTCGGCGACGCGGCCCACGGCATCCATCCGCTTGCCGGGCAGGGCTTCAATCTCGGCCTGCGCGACAGCGCCGCCCTGGCCGAGGTGCTGGTCGAGGCGGCACGACGCGGCGAGGATGTCGGCAGCCCCCTCGTGCTCGCCCGTTACGGCGCCTGGCGCAGCTTCGACAACACGACAACGGCACTCGCCATGAGCGCCCTCGACGGCCTGTTCTCAAACGACAACCCGCTTCTGCGCCTGGGACGCAATCTCGGCCTGGCGGCGGTCGAGAGACTGCCGGCGCTCAAGCGGCGCTTCATCCGCGAAGCCGCCGGGCTGACCGGGGCGTTGCCGCGCCTGCTCGAAGGCCGGCCGCTCTGAGGGGCGTCTTCCGCGCCGCGGCATCACTCGAGCGGCCGGGCCTCGTCCACCAGCATGATCGGAATGCCGTTGCGGATCGGGAAGGCCAGCCCGGCCCGCGGAGAGATCAGCTCCTGGACCGCGGCGTCGTATTCGAGCGGGCCATGGGTGAGCGGGCAGACGAGCACTTCGAGCATCTTCGGATCGAAGCCGGTGCCGGGGCGTGTCTCGCCGATCCCGGCCCGGATGTCCTGCCCGTTGGCTTCGGTCATTGCACTCTCCCCTCCATTTCGCCCTCCGTGATCGCGAAACGCATGAGCGTCGTCAACATCTCTCGGCGTTCGGCATGGTCGGTCGCCTCGACCAGAGCCTGTTTCTCCATCGGCGCGAACGGGCACATGAGCGCGAGCGAATCGATCAGCAGGTCGTCGGGAGCACGCGCGATCTCGCCGGGGTCCGCCGCCATGTCGCACAGGGCGAGATAGCGCAGCGCCAGCGCCTCGAAAGCCGCCCGGTCATGACTGCCGACATGCACGCCGCCACCCGCGAGTTCGTAATAGTAGTCCGACCAGTCCACCACCGCCCTCGGGAAGGGGGTGTTTCCCCCGAGCGTCCGCAACAGCCGGAAGCGGGAGAGCCCCCGCAAGGTGACATGGGCGCTGCCATCTCCCCGTTCCTCGAAGCGCTCGATCCGGCCGGCACAGCCGACGGCATGCAATGCGGTGCCGGATTCGTCGCATGGCTGGACGACACCGATCAGGCGATGCTCCGAGGCCAGCGCCGCATCGAGGAGCGCCATGTGGTGCTCCTCGAAGAAATGCAGCGGCAGCACGGTGCCGGGCAGGAGGATCACCCCTTCGAGAGCATAAAGCGGTAGGGACGGCGGCAGATCGGCCGCCGTCGGCATGCGGCGGCGCATCTCAGGCGAACATCAGCGAGGAAAGACGCCGGCGCCCCTTGAGCACCACCGGATCGTTGGGCGGCAGGGAATCGAAGATCTTGACGAGCTGCTCGCGTGCCTTGCCGTCTTCCCAGTCGCGGTCGCGGGCGACGATTTCGAGCAGCTGATCGACCGCACCGGCCACGTCTCCTCCCGCATGCAGCGCGATGGCCAGATCGTAGCGTGCGGCGAGATCGTCAGGATCCGCCTCGATCCGGGCGCGCAGCTCGTCGAGCGGGCCCGCCTCGGCCGCCTGGCGGGCGAGCTCGAGCTGGCTTTTCGCGGCCCTGACCTCCGCCGCTTCGGCCGCGGTTGCGGGCGCATCCTCGAGCAGCCTTTCGGCGGCTTCGAGATCCCCCAGAGCGATCTTCGCCTGTGCCAGCGCCCCGAGCGCAGCGGCATTCTCCGGCTCCTCGGCCAGCACCGCCTCGAGAATCTCGGCCGCATCCTGCGCCTTGCCCTCAGCGAGAGCTTCCTTCGCCGCCTCGACCGCCGCCGCGAGACCGCCGTCGGCGCCGGCTTCGGCCAGCACCCGCTCGATGAACTTCCCGATCTCGGAAGGCGGCAACGCGCCCATGAAACCGTCCACCGGCTTGCCGTCATGGAAGGCATAGACCGTGGGAATCGACTGGATCCGCAGCTGCGCGGCCAGCGTCTGGTTCTCGTCAACGTTGATCTTCACCATGCGGACCTTGCCACCCGCCTCGCGCACGGCCTTCTCGAGCGCCGGGCCGAGCGTGCGGCACGGACCGCACCACGGCGCCCAGAAATCGACGATGACCGGCTTTTCCCTGCTCGCCTCGATCACGTCTTCCATGAAGCGGGTCTCGTCACTGTCGATCACGAGATCGTCGCTCCGGGGTTTCTCGCCCCCGTTCCCAAGCTCAAGCATGTCCTGATCCTTTCCTGTCTGGCTGTGCCGCCCGACCGGTTCCGAAGAACGGCTGGCCGAACCGGGCCGACATATTCGCTGGCTCTTATATATGGGACTTCGCGGCGCCGCGCCAAGGGCAAGGCGGTCAGCCACCGGCCGTCTCGGGAATCTCGAGATCGAAACTGGCGAGCACCGGCACATGGTCCGAAGGCCGGTCCCAGCCGCGGGCTTCGCGCAGGATCCGCGAGCCGTGGCCGGCCGGGGCGATGTCGGGCGTGGCCCAGACATGGTCGAGCCGCCGGCCCCGGTCGGACGCAGCCCAGTCTCGGGCGCGGTAGGACCACCAGGAATAGAGCTTGCCTTCGGGGATGTCCTGGCGGGTGATGTCCACCCAGGAGCCGGCATCCATCACCTCGCCGAGATGCTCGACCTCGACCGGCGTATGGGAAACCACCTTGAGAAGCTGCCGGTGGGACCAGACGTCGTCCTCCCGCGGCGCGATGTTGAGATCGCCGACAAGGATGCTGCGCACGGGCCGTTCGCCATGAAACCAGTCGCGCATCTCGCGCAGGAAACGGAGCTTGTGGGCGAATTTCCCGTTTTCCTCCGGGTCGGGCACGTCCCCGCCCGCCGGAACGTAGAAATTGTGCAGGATGGTGCCGTCGGGCAGCCGGACGGCGACGTGGCGGGCATCCTCCCTGCCGGCGAAATCGCGATGGGGGACGGGTTCGACCGGGATGCGCGAGAGGACGAGCACGCCGTTGTAACCCTTTTCGCCGCGGGCCACCTGCCAGCGATAGCCGATATCGGAAAAGTCGGGGATCCTGTCCACCGGCGACTTGGTTTCCTGAAGCGCGAGGATGTGAGGCCGCTCGCGTTCGAGAAACCGCCGCACGAGCGGTGCGCGCAGGCGCACCGAGTTGATGTTCCAGGTGGCAATATCGAGGCCCATGATCCCGCTCCGCTTTTCGGGCTCGCTACCACGCCTGTGCCGGCATCGCCAGAGCAGGGCGGCATTCCCCCGAAAAAGGCGCGGAAGGGGGGCGGGAGCCGCCCCGCAGGCCGCCCCCGAAGCCGTGAACCGGGCTTCGCGGCTCAGGCCACCAGCCTGTAGCCGCCCGATTCGGTCACGACGAAGCGCGCATTCGACGGGTCGGGCTCCATCTTCTGCCGCAGCCGGTAGATGTGCGTCTCGAGGGTATGGGTCGTCACGCCGGCATTGTAGCCCCAGACCTCGTGCAGCAGCACGTCCCGCGGCACCACCTGATCGCCCGCGCGCAGCAGGAACTTGAGGATGTTCGCCTCCTTTTCCGTCAGGCGGATCTTGCGATCGTTCTCGTCGATCAGCATCTTCGCCGCCGGCTTGAAGATGTAGGGGCCGATCTGGAACACTGCGTCTTCCGACTGCTCGTGCTGGCGCAGCTGTGCCCGGATCCGGGCAAGAAGCACCGGGAACTTGAAGGGCTTGGTGACATAGTCGTTCGCCCCGGCATCGAGCCCCAGAATGGTGTCGGCATCCGAATCCTGTGCCGTCAGCATGATGACGGGGCACTTCACGCCGTGCTTCCGCATCACCCGGCACAATTCGCGGCCGTCCATGTCGGGCAGGCCGACATCGAGGATGACGAGATCGAAAAGCCCCGCCCTGGTCTTCTCGAGCGCGGATTCGGCGTCCTCCGCCTCGAAAACGTCGAATTCCTCGCTCAGCATCAGTTGCTCGGCCAGAGCCTCCCGCAGATCGGGATCGTCATCGACCAACAGGATCTTCTTCACGACTGGCATGGTCCTACCTCTCCTTTTGTCCTGCAAGATGGGGTGTTCACGCCCTGTTCGCAAGAGCGTGACCTGCTTCCTCACGAGGGCGTGTCGAAATCGGGGGGGATGTTACATATCTGCCCCCCTGACAGGGCGCTCTGGCCATCTGGCCAGGCCGATTGTTACAAGGGCGCAAGGCAAGAGGGGTGCGATGACGCTGGAAGCCGACATGAGGGAGCAGGCCGCCGAGGCCCGGGCGCTGATGCGGATCGGCCTGCCGATCGTGCTTGCCCGGGGCGAACGGAGAGCCATCGTGCTGCCGGTGGAGACGGCCTCGCCCGAGCGCCTTGCCGCGCTCGGGGAGATGGGCGCCCCCTTCCTCGCCCTCACCGAGCGGCGCGCCGCCACATTGCGCATCCCGGCCTATGACGGCGACATGGTGCGCCTCGCACTGCCGCCCGGGGCCGACGCCGCCTGGCTCAAGGCAGTGGCCGATCCGGCCCGCGATCTCGCCGCGCCGCTCAAGGGGCCGTTCCACGCCATCCGGGACGATGCGGAGGATCTGGTCGCCATCGCCCGCACCGCCCTCACCCTCGCCAAGCGCGCCCAGCTCCTGCCGGCGGTGATCGTGCTGCCCGTGGAGGAGACGCACGAACTGCCCGCCTTCCTGCCCCGTTTCGACGCCGACGGCCTCGCCGCGCTCGCCGGCGCCGCGCTCGTGCTCGAGGAAGTCTCCTCCGCCCGCCTGCCCATGGAAGTGTCGGAGGCCGGGCGCGTGCATGTCTTCCGATCGGCCGACGGCGGCGAGGAACATTATGCCGTCGAGATCGGCGCGCTCCCGCGCACCGAACCCGTCCTCGTGCGGCTGCATTCGGCCTGTTTCACCGGCGATCTTCTCCATTCGCTCAAATGCGATTGCGGCCCGCAGCTGCGCGCCGCCCTCGCACAGATCGGCCGCGAAGGACGGGGCATCCTGCTCTATCTCAACCAGGAAGGGCGGGGGATCGGGCTTGCCAACAAGATGCGCGCCTATGCGCTGCAGGACCAGGGGTTCGACACGGTCGAGGCCAATCACCGCCTCGGATTCGAGGACGACGAGCGCGATTTCCGCATCGGGGCGAAGATGCTGCAGGGGCTCGGTTTCGACCGGGCGCGGCTGATGACCAACAACCCCGCCAAGGTGGAAATGCTGGAGCGGGCCGGGGTGAAGGTGATCGAGCGCGTGCCGCTCAAGGTCGGCCTCAATCCGCACAACCGCGCCTATCTCGCCACCAAGGCAAGGAAGAGCGGGCATCTGCTGTGAGAAATCCGCCCCGGGCGGTGCGGCGTTGTCGCCCTCCCGTCGAAGGCGTGGGCGGCGCGTTCAGTCTGCGGCCGGCGGTGCGGCGCGCAAGGCGGCAAGGGCGGCCTCGTCCCCGTCGAGGGCGGCGGCGAAGGCCTCTCGCCGAAGGGCGGGATCACGCGGCGCCGCCATCAGCCGCTTGAGGGCCACGAGAAGAGCCGGCGGTGCGGCGAGCGCCGGGGCGGCCAGCCGGCGCACCCGCTCCTCGAGCGAGGAAGCCGGCACGACCATCTCGACGAGCCCCGCGGCCTGCGCTTCCGCCGCATCGAACCGCATGCCGGCCATCAGCATCAACCGTGCCCGCCCCGGCCCGACGAGACGGGCAAGGCGGTCGATATCGGCCGGTTGGGGCAGCACGCCGCGGGCAAGGGCAGGGTAGAAGAAGCGGGCATGGGGCACGGTCACACGCAAATCGCAGGCCAGCGCCATGCCGAAGGCGCCCCCTGCCAGCGTGCCGCCTATCGCGGCGATGGTGAGACAGGGCAGCGCGGCGATGCCGTCCGAAAGCCGCTCCCACAAGGGCAGCCGCGCCATCGTCGCCGGTTCGAAATCGCCGATATCCGCTCCCGCGGAGAACACCTTTCCGCCGCTGCCGGTGATGACGAGCGCAGCAAGATCGGCCGACCCTGCCGCATCCTCGACTTCGCGGCAGAGCGCTTCGAGCATGGCCGGGGTCAGGGCGTTGGCCTTCCCGGGCCGGTCGATCACGAGCCAGCGCAGCCGCCCCCCGGCCTCCTCGCGCCGACGAATGGCGCCGGCGTCCCCCTCAGCCATCGCTCCCGTCCCCGCCCAGTCCGATCGCCGCCCGCACCGCCGGGTCGGACAGGCGCACGACCTCGCCGCGCCATGGATCGGCCGCCGGCGTCGCCATCCAGACGAGAGCACGGGCCGGCCAGGCCGGGGGCACATGGTCGGACCAGTCCATGCGGCTCACCGGGTTGATGCCCGATTCGCGGATCCGGCGTTGCATGTCGGTCGCCACCGTGCCCGGCGAAAGCACCAGCGAGCGGATGCCCTTGCCGCGCATCTCGTGATCGAGGCAACGGGCGAGGTGATGCACCGCCGCCTTCGAGCTGCAATAGGCCGACCAGCCTTCGAGCGCGCTGTCCGCCGCACCCGATCCCACGGTGATCACCGTGCCGCCGCCGGCCGCCAGCATCGTCGGCAGAACGGCGCGAACGGCATGGAACACGCCCTTGAGATTGATGTCGATCAGCCGGTCCCATGCCGCCGGATCCACCTTGTCGAACGGCGCGATGGGCTTGATCACGCCGGCGTTGGCGACGAGAACATCGACCCCGCCCCAGCTCCCGACCACCTGCCGGACGGCGGCGGCCACCGCCTCCCGGTCGGCCACGTCGGCCGGAAGCGCCAGCGCCTCGCCCCCTGCGGCCCGGATCTCGCGGGCGATGCTCTCCACCGCTGCGGCCGAGCGCGCCATGAGCGCCACCCGCGCCCCGGCCTGTGCGAAGGCCCGCGCCGCCTCGGCCCCGATGCCACGGCTCGCTCCCGTGATCAGCACTCTTCTGCCCGAAAGGCCGTCTGCCTGCATCCCGTCCCCCTCCCGTAACCGCATATGGGCACAGGATGGGCGAGGGCGGGGCGAAGTGCAATCCGTCTTCGCCACCCGGCATGCGACCACCGGGTGGAATGGTCTCCCGGATGTTGACCTTTGGAAGATGCGATTCCATGCTTTTCTTCTCGCGCTTTCACGAAAGGATTTGTCCCATGCATTACATGCGCACCTTGGCCGCAGGCGCTCTCGCCCTCCTCGCGACCGCGGGCATCGCCCGGGCGGAGATCACCGCCGACGACGTGCGGGGCGACCTCTTCTCGCTCCTCGACGCACCGGGGCTCAGCCATGCCATCGGCAGCGAGACCCGCTCGGGCGACACGCTCGTGATAAAGGACATCCGCATCGACATCGCCCCCTCCGACGGCAAGGGCGGCGGCACCGTCACGATCGACTGGTTGCGCCTGAGGGAAATCGATGGCGGCAAGGTCGATATCAGCTTCGATCCGGAGATCGTCGGCCGTTTCCACGGCATCGACGAGGAAAGCGACCAGCCCGTCACCTGGCGCATGACGCTTTCCCATACGGGATCGCGGATCGTCGTCAGCGGCGACGAGAAGGAGCGGCGCTACCAGAGCCGGCAGGACGGCCTCGAACTGACGGTGGACGAGGTGCAGATCGGCGAAGACCCGATGCCGTTCCTCTTCACCGTCACCTTCCGCGACAACGCGTCCGACAATTTCATCCGCTCCAGCGCGCCCGGCGGCATCGAGTTCGACAGCACCGGCATCACCGGCAGCATCGTCTGGCTGGGCAACTTCACCGACACCGACGGCAACGAGCTCTCGATGAAGGGCAGCGTGGAGCAGCTTCACCTGACGGGTCACGGGCGCCTCGTGCCGGTCGAGGAAGGCGAAAACCCGCTCGGAAAGGGCATGGAACTGGAAGTCTATTACGAGGCCGGGAAGGGGGAGAGCGAGCTCGTCTCCCTCTCGCCGCAGGGCGGAGAGACACGCCTCGGCTGGTCGGAAGGGCCGTCGAGCTTCGATTTCGCTGCAAACCGCGAGCTCTTCCGCATGGCCTTCTCGAGCACGGACATCGCCTTCGGGCTCGAGACGCCCGAATTGCCGGTGCCGGCGGAGCTGCGTTTCGGAAAGCTGGCATTCGAATCGAAACTGCCCTTCTCGACCGATCCCGCCGGCAAGCCCTACAAGCTTGCCGTCGCACTCGAGAATGTCGTCGCCGGCGACGCGCTGATGGACATGTTCGACCCGCAGAAGATCCTGCCGCGTGACCCGGCGACCTTGCGCCTCGCCCTTTCGGGGACGATGCGCTGGCTGGTCGATCCGATGGACACGGCGGCGATGGATGCGTTCGACGGACCGACCCCGGCCGTGGTCGATACGGTTTCGCTCGATGCGGCCTTCCTCAGGGCGATTGGCGCGCTCGTGAGGGGCAGCGGTTTCATCACCCTGGACAATTCGGCGGTGGAGATGGGCGGCCCGCCCATGCCCCGCGGCAAGCTTTCCTTCGAACTCGAAGGGATCTACGCCACCATCGACCGGCTGAAACAGATGGGCGTGCTCTCCGAAGACGACGCCACCGGCGTTCTCGCCATGCTCGGCGTCTTCACGCGGCCGGCCGGCGAAGGCGACAAGCTCGTCTCCGAGATCGAGTTCACCGAGGGGGGCGGGCTCGTCGTCAACGGCCAGCAGCTCCAGTAGCGTTTTGCACAGGGCCGGTCCATGTCGGGGCGGGCGGCATGGAGCCCGAAGACGGCTTGCAATCACCGGGGCCGGGCATAAGGATGTGCCCGGCCCCGCTTTCCCGGTGCGGCGCGTACGGTCCTCGATAGGAGAAGGCATGAACGATCCCCTTGTCATCGTCGCCCTTTACGCCGGCCTGCTCGGCCTCGTTCTCGTCTGGCTGACATGGACGGTCCTGCTGTGGCGCAAGCGCACCGGCATCTGGTTCGGCGACGGGGACGACGCGGCCCTGGGGCGGGCCATCCGCGGGCAGGCCAATTTCGTCGAGACCGTGCCCCTGACGCTCCTGATGCTGGCGCTCATGGCCCATCTCGGCAGCCCCGGCATCGCCCTGCATCTCTTCGGAACGACGCTTCTCGTCGGCCGGGTCCTCCACGGTCTCCACTTCTCCCATCCCGAAAGGCCCCGCTGGCTGAGGGCATGGGGAGCGACCCTCTCGCTCGCGACCACTTTCGCCGTCGCCATCGGCCTTCTCCTGCACGCCGTCTCGAGGATGATCTGAGATGACCGACCGCCTCCCTCTCCCCGATCTGGCCGAAGCCCTGGTCGATCACGCTCGGGCCGCCGGTGCCGAGGAAGCGGACGCGTTGGCCGTTGCGGCGCGCTCCCTCTCGATCGGGGTGCGCGGCGGACGGCTGGAACATGCCGAGCGCAGCGAGAAGGTGGAAGTCGGCCTCAGGGTGATCGTGGACAGGCGGCAGGCGCTGGTGTCGAGTTCCGACATCACCCCCTCCACCTTGCGCGAGATCGCCGAACGGGCCGTCACCATGGCCCGGGCGGCCCCGCGCGACGAGGCGCTCGGCCTGGCGGAGCCGAGGCAGCTGGCCGCCGAGCGCGACCCGGCGCCGCTCGAGCTGTGCGACCCCTCTGCCGAGCCTGGCCCTGCCGCGCTCGAGGAACTCGGAAAGGCGGCCGAGGCGGCGGCGCTGGCGGTCGACGGGGTCGCTCAGGTGTCCGAGGCGGGCGCCGGCTGGGAGCTTGTGCGCAGCCATCTGGCCGCGAGCAACGGCTTTTCCGGCGGCCATGCCCGCACCAGCCATTCGCTCTGGTGCGTGGCCGTGGCCGGCGAAGGGCGCGAGATGCAGCGCGACTACCGCTCCGAAAGCCGCGTCTTCGCCGCCGACATGCCCCCGCCCGAGGAGATCGGCCGCTCCGCCGGCGAACGGGCCGCCGCCATGCGCGGCGCGACAAGGCCGCCCACCGGTGCCTTTGCGGTGATCTTCGACGAACGCGTTGCCGCCTCGCTTGCGGGCCATCTTCTCGCCGCCATCAACGGCGACGCCATCGTGCGCGGCGCCAGCTGGCTGCGCGACGCCATGGGCGAGGCAGTGCTGCCGGCCGGCATCGACCTTGTCGAAGAACCTCATCGCCGTCGCATCGCCGCATCGCGCCTCTTCGATGCCGAGGGGCTCGCCACCCGGCCCAGGGCGTTTGTCGAGAACGGCGTTCTCCGCAGCTGGGTGCTCGACCTTGCCACGGGCCGGCGGCTTTCCCTGCCATCGACGGCCAACGCCGCCCGCAGCACCTCCTCGCCCCCCCGCCCCGCCGTCACCAGCATCCGCCTGACCGAAGGCACGGCCGATCGGGCCGCGCTCATGCGCGAGGCGGGGACGGGCCTGCTCGTCACCTCGCTGATGGGCGCCACCATCAACCCCAATACCGGCGATTATTCGCGCGGCGCGAGCGGCTTCTGGTTCGAGGACGGCGAGATTGTGCGCCCGGTGCATGAATGCACCATTGCCGGCAATCTGCGCGAGATGCTGCGCTCCATCCGCCCGGCCAACGATGCCGACCAGTGGCGTTCCTGGCGCGTGCCAAGCCTGCTTGTCGAGGGTCTGACCATTGCCGGGGAGTGATCTCGCGCTTCTGCTCGACGCGGCGAAGGAGGCCGGGAAGATCGCCCTGGCCGCCTTCGGCAATGCCGCCGGCATCCGCCACAAGGAAGACGGCCAGGGGCCTGTCACCGACACCGATCTCGCGATCGACCTCTTCTTGCGCGAGCGGCTCCTCGAAGCCCGGCCCGATTATGGCTGGCTGTCCGAGGAGAGGGAAGACGACAGGGCCCGGCTTGCGCATGAGAGGGTCTTCATCGTCGATCCGATCGACGGCACCCGCGCCTTCATCCGCGGCGACCCGGGCTTCGCGATCTCCCTTGCCGTGGCCGCAGGGGGGCGGGCGACGGCGGGGGTCATCCACCTGCCGGCCCGACGGACGACCTATGCCGCCCGTGCAGGCGGCGGCGCCACGCGCGACGGCCGCCCGATCCGCGCCTCGGCGCGCCGGAGCCCGGACGGCGCCCGCGTGCTCGGCCCGCGCAACATCCTCGCCGCCGAGCACTGGAAAAGCCCGCCGCCCCGGCTCGTGCGCCATGTCCGCAGCTCGCTTGCCTGGCGCATGGCGCTGGTGGCCGAAGGCGCCTTCGACGCCATGCTGACCTTCCGCCCGGCCTGGGAATGGGACATCGCCGCGGGCGACGTCATCTGCCGCGAAGCCGGCGCCCGCGTGACCGACCGGCAGGGGCGGCCCCTGTCCTTCAATCGTCCCGCACCTCGCGTTCCCGGCGTGATCGCCGCCCCGCCCGATCTGCATGACGCGCTCCTCGAACGGTTGCACCCGGAAGGCTTTGAGGACTAGGAAGCCCCTGCGGCCGCCGGCCGCACGAGACGCATCCCTGCCGCGTAGGGACCGAAAGGGAGTTTCCGCATGAACGATTCGCCCGCGACCACCGATCCGAAGAAGCGCCAGCGCCTCCATCTCGTCTTCGGCGGCGAACTTGTCTCCCCCGACAGCACGCGCTTTCGCGATCCGGAGAAGATCCACGTGGTCGGGATCTTCCCCGACTACGAGAGCGCCTATGCCGCATGGAAGGAGCACGCCCAGGCCACGGTGGACAATGCGCTGATGCGCTATTTCATCGCCCATCTGCATCGTCTGCGCGAAGAGGAACGCGAGAACAGCCCGACCGAGGAGCTCGGCTGACATGCTGCCACCCTCCCTCGCCCTCTACATGCTGCTCGCCCGCCGGGGCGAGGGTGTGGCCCGGCGCAGGCTCCTTGCGAGACTGGCCGAAGGCAAGGAGGACGAGGCGCGGCTGGCCGAGCGTTTCGGGCACCCTTCCCTGCCCCGACCCGCCGGGCCGCTGGCATGGTTTCATGCCGCTTCCGTGGGCGAATCGCTGGCCCTCGTCGAGCTGATGCGGCTGATGCGGCTCGAGCGGCCGGCCCTCAACCTGCTGGTCACGTCCGGCACGGTGAGCTCGGCCCGCATTCTCGCGAGGCGGCTGCCCGAGGGCGCGGTGCACCAGTTCGTGCCGGTCGATCTTCTGGGGCCGGTGCGGCGCTTCCTCGACCATTGGCGGCCCGACCTCGCCGTCTGGACCGAGAGCGAATTCTGGCCGGCGCTGATGCTCGAAACCCATGCGCGCGGCATTCCGATGATGCTCGTCAATGCCCGCATCTCGGCCCGGTCGGCCCGGCGCTGGCGGCGGCTGAAGGGCGCGGCGCGACGGCTCGTCAACCTGTTCGACCATGTTCTGGCCCAGGACGAGGACAGCGCCCGGAGGCTTCTAGGCCTCGGCCTCGCGCCCGACAGGCTCGAGGTGACGGGGTCGCTCAAGGAAGGGGCCCCGGCCCTGCCCTGTGACGAGAAGGAGCGCCAGCACCTTGCCGCCGCCCTTGCCGGCCGGCCGCTCTGGCTCGCCGCCTCGACCCATGCGGGGGAGGAGGAGATCGTCCTCGAGGCACACCGGATCGCCCGGCAGACGCTGCCGGGCCTGCTCCTCATTCTCGCGCCGCGTCACCCCGAGAGGGGCCCTGCCATCGCCGAGACGATCCGCGCTGCCGGCTGCTCGGTGCGCCGCCGTTCCCTCGACGCGTTGCCGGGGCCGGATACGGATGTCTATCTGGCCGACACGCTGGGCGAGATGGGCCTGTGGTATCGGCTGGCGCCGGTGAGCTTCATCGGCGGCTCGCTGATCGAGAAGGGGGGGCACAACCCCTTCGAGCCGGCCGCCCTCGGCTCCGCCATCCTGCACGGCCCCCATGTGGAGAACTTCAAGGACGTCTATGCCCGGCTCCTTGCACGGGGCGGAAGCCGCGAGGTGCAGGATGCCGCCAGTCTCGCCCGGGCGGTGCAGGAGACGATCCAGCCCGACGTCGCCGCCGCCATGGCAACCCAGGCCTGGGATGTCTCCTCGGAAGGGGCCGAAGTGACGGACCGGGTGCTGCGCCTCCTTCTCGGCGCGCTCGACCGGGTCGAGGAACGCGCGCCGCCTGCCCCGAACGTGCCGCGCGACGGCGCGGGCGACGCGGCATGAAGGCCCCCGCCTTCTGGTATCGCCCGCCCGGGAGGGCCGGGCTGGCACCGCGCCTGCTCGCGCCGCTCGGCCGCATCGGCGCGGCCCTCACCGAACGGCGCCTGGCGCACGGGCCGCGCCACCGGGTCGGCGTGCCGGTGATCTGCGTCGGCAACCTGACCGTGGGCGGCACCGGCAAGACGCCTGCCGTCATCGCCCTGCTCGAACGGCTCGCGGCCCGCGGCGTGACCGCTCATGTCGTCACCCGCGGCCACGGCGGCAGCGAAAGGGGGCCGCTCCGGGTCGATCCCGGAAGGCACGATGCACGGCGGGTCGGGGACGAGGCCCTCCTTCATGCCGCCTTCACACCGACCTGGGTTGCGCGGGACCGTCATCGGGGGGCGCTTGCGGCCGTTGCCGCCGGGGCCGGGGCGATCGTGCTCGACGACGGTTTCCAGAACCCCGCTCTCGCCCATGACCTGGCGATCGTCGTCGTCGATGCCGCGCGCGGCTTCGGCAACGAGCGCGTGATGCCGGCCGGCCCCCTGCGCGAGCCGGTGGAACGGGGGCTCGAACGGGCGGATTTCCTGCTCGTGATCGGCGCGCCCGGGGAACGGCATCGCTTTCTCGCCAGCCAGAAGGGGCGGGCCCTGCCGCCGGTTCTCGAAGGGGCGCTCGAGCCGGTGGAGATGGGAATCGACTGGGCCGGCCTGCCGGTCTTCGCCTTTGCCGGCATCGGCCATCCGGCACGTTTCTTCGCCACGCTCGAGAACCTCGGCGCGCGACTGGTCGGCACGGCGGCCCTCGCCGATCATCAGCCGATCTCGCCGGCGCTTCTGCGGCGGCTCCTCAAGCTGGCGCGGGCGAAGGGGGCGCGGCTCGTCACCACCGAGAAGGACGCGGCGCGGCTGCCGCCGGGATTGCGGCACGAGGTGCTGAGCCTCCCCGTGCGTCTCGCCTTCGAGGCGCCGGCGCCGCTCGATGCCGCTCTCGCGCGGCTCTTTCCCGGCACCGGCTGAAACCCTCACCTGCTCCCGGCTTCGGCCAGCTTGCGGTCGATGATCTCCTTGAGATCAGGCCAGGCCATGTTCGGCACCTTCTCGCCGCCAATGATGAAGGTGGGCGTGCCGTTGATGCCGTCGCGCGTCGCGTTTTCCTGATAGGCCGCAACCATCGCCCGCGCCTTGGTCTCGTCCTGCAGGCAGGTGTCGATCTCCTCGTCCGACAGGCCGGCGAGCCGCCCGATCTTGCGGAGATTCTCGGCCACGGCGGCCGGGCCGTCCCCGCGGGTCCATTCCGACTGCTTCCTGAAGATCATGTCCACGATCGGGAAGTATCTGTCACCGCCGCCGCAGCGGGCGAGCATGCCGGCCCAGAGGCCGTAAGGGTCGAAATAGACCTCCCGCAGCGTGAACTTCACCTTGCCTGTGTCGATGTATTCGGCCTTGAGCTTCGGGAAGACCTCTTCATGGAAGCGCCGGCAATGGGGGCAGGTGAAGGAGGCATATTCGACAATCTCGAGCGCGGCATTCCCGTCTCCGAGAGAGAAGTCGCGCACCTTCTGCGGCCGGGCGGCTTCGGCGGCCGGAGGATCCTGTGTGCCGGCCGTCTTCGCGAGCGGCGGCGTGAGCGAGGGGCCCCGAACGGCCGTGGCGACGGCGTTCCCCCCCATCTGGAAGACGGCGATCACGCTGCCCACCAGGAGGGCGGCGGCAAAAGCGATCCATGTGCGACGATCCATTCGTCTCTCCCGTTTCAGGGGCCGACCTCCCGGGGCCGCCCGTTTCATCTTCTCCGAGGGCGCTGTGCTCCTTCACGGACCCTTGCGGCCGGTGCGGCCGGCGGCCTTTTCGCTCAGGAGCGCCTCCCCCAGTTTCCGCAACGATTTGCGCAGATCTTCATTCTCGATGGAAGACAGCTCGCGATCAAGTGAACGGAGCTCTTTCGGCGGCGGGGGCGGCGGAGCCGGCGGCGCAGGCTCCGGCACGAACAGCATCTCGGCGGCGCTCTGGGTCACGCGGATGCGGCTGATGGCATTGTAACCGTGCACCGCATTGATCTTCTCGCGGATCTCCTCGCGGCGGGCATCGATGAGCGGAGCGAAGGCGCCATTCGTCAGCAAGGTGAGTGTGGCGCCGAAACCGCCTTTCGCATAGCTCACCTTCACGGGGCGGCACATGGCCGCGATCTCGGCACCCACCACCTCGCGCCAATGGGTCAGAAGCCGGATCTCGGCGAAGCCGCGCTTCTCGGCCACAGGGCGGATCTGCCGGCGAACGATCTCCCCGAGCCGCACCGCCCCACGGCCGCGCCGCCCCTTGTTTCGAGCGCCTCCTTCGCCCATGACTGTTCCTTCCCCTCCGGCAGATGCCCCGTTGCTGACCGTGCCATGACCAAAGCGCCAGATCACCCCGTCTCCCGCTCCGATACCCGAGCGGACAAGCTCGACCGCGAGGCCGTGGGGGCCGCCCTCCTCGCCTGGTATGACGCGAACGCCCGCACCCTGCCCTGGCGCGTGCCGCCCGAGAGGAGCCGGGCCGGCCAGCTGCCCGATCCATATCATGTCTGGCTCTCGGAAGTCATGCTCCAGCAGACGGGCGTGACCGCCGTCATCCCCTATTTCACCGCCTTCCTGCACCGCTGGCCGACGATCGACGCGCTGGCGGCGGCCGACGAGCGGGAGGTTATGGCAGCCTGGGCAGGGCTCGGCTACTACGCCCGGGCGCGCAATCTCGTCCGCTGCGCCCGGCAGGTCGTGGCCGAACATGGCGGCCGCTTTCCCGAGGAGGAAGCCGCCCTCCTCGCCCTGCCCGGGATCGGCCCCTATACCGCCGCCGCCATTCGGGCGATCGCCTTCGGCAAGCCGGCGGTGGTGGTCGATGGCAATGTCGAACGGGTCATGGCCCGGCTCCTTGCGGTGGAGACGCCCCTGCCCGCGGCCAAGGGGGAGCTGCGGGCGCTGGCCGCCGCCTTCACCCCCACATCACGGCCCGGCGACCATGCGCAGGCGCTGATGGATCTCGGCGCCACCCTCTGCACTCCCCTCGCTCCCGCCTGCGGCGCCTGCCCGCTGCGCAGCCATTGCCGGGCCCGGATGAAGGGCATCGCCGCCCGTCTTCCCCAGCGGGAGCGGCGCAGGGCACGGCCCACCCGTCATGGCAGCGCCTTCGTCGCCCGCAGGGCCGACGGCGCGCTTCTCCTCGAGCGGAGGCCGCCGGAGGGTCTGCTCGGAGGCATGCTGGCCTTTCCGACCACTCCCTGGTCGCCGGAGCGCCCCGAGGCCGACCCGCCCCTGGCTGCCGACTGGCGGCGCCTCGAAGGCGAGGTGCGCCATGTCTTCACCCATTTCGCGCTTCATCTCGATGTCCTCGTGGCCCGGCTCCCCCCCGGGACGGAAGCGCCGGAGGGGCTCTTCTTCCTCCCTGCCGGTGCCTTTCGCGCAACCGATCTGCCGAGCCTGATGCGCAAGGTCTGGCGGCTCGCGCGCCCCGCCTTCGAGGAACAGGCGCAAAGGCCGTGAAAACGCCCGGCCGATGCGCTAGGCTGAGGGCGGAAGCTCGAGGATCGACCGATGGCCAGGACAGACATCCCGACCGGGGACAACGCCCCCCTTCACCCCATCCGCGGCACCCTCGCCGAAGCTCTGCCCTTCTGGATTTCGCTCCTGATCGTTCCGCTCGTCGCTTTCGCCGCAAGCACGGGAGGCTGGGCGCTTCTGCTGCTGCCGGCCTTTCCCTGGTGGATCACCTCGCTGCTCGACGCCCTCACCGGGCCCGATAGGGCCAATGCCGACCCGCAGACGCCCGAGGGGCGGCTTTTCTGGTATCGGCTGGTCACGCTTGTGTGGTTCCCGATCGAGCTTGCCGTGATTTTCGGCGGCATCTGGTTCGTCACCCGTGGCCACCATCTCGCCGGGTGGGAAAAGCTCGGGCTCTTCTTCGGCATCGGGATCGTCTCGGGCACGATCGGCATCACCTATGCTCATGAGCTCATGCATCAGAAGAGCCGGCTCGAACGCTGGCTGGGCGATCTGCTGATGGGACTGGTGCTCTACGGCCATTTCCGCTCGGAGCATCTTCTGGTGCATCACCCCTGGGTCGGCACGCCCCGCGACGCGGTGACGGCACGCTACAACGAAGGCTTTCACCGCTTCTTCCCGCGGGTTCTGGCCGAATGCCCGCGCTCGGCGTGGAGAGCCGAACTTGCGCGGCTCGCACGGGCCGGCCTGCCCTGGTGGCACCTGCGCAACCCCTTCTGGCGCTATGGCGCGCTGGCGGGGCTCTTCGTGGCGTTTGCCTGGGCCGTGGGCGGATGGGAAGGGGTCGGCCTCTTCGTCTTCCAGGCCTTCATCGCCGTGTGGCAACTGGAGCTGACGAATTATGTCGAGCATTACGGGCTCACCCGAAAGCATCTCGGCAACGGACGCTACGAGCCGGTGGGGCCGCATCATTCGTGGAATGCGGCGCACAGGGTGACGAACTGGCTGCTCATCAATCTGCAACGCCATTCCGACCATCACATCAAGCCCCGGCGGCGCTTTCCCCTTCTTCAGAATCACGACGAGCGCGTGGCGCCGCAACTGCCCTTCGGCTACCCCCTGACCGGTTTCGTCGCCATGGTACCGCCCTTGTGGAAGCGGATGATGAACCCGCGGGTGAAGGCGTGGCGCCGGACCTTCTATCCCGAGATCAGCGACTGGCGCCCCTATCGGCGGATGGATTTTCCGCTGCCGCGCAATGCCTCCTGAGCGCCCCATGCCCTGCGAGAGAGCCCGTCTCGCCCCGCTTTACGAGGCGGCCGAGTATTGCGTCGAGGGGCCCGGCGGCCCGGTCGTGCTCAGGGTCGGTCGGCCGAGCGCGGCGGCCGACCGGCTTCTCGGGCGCATGGGCGCCGGTTCGCTCAGCTGCATCACCGCCTTCAACCCCGCCAGCAAGCCCCTGTCGCCCGAGGAGAACCGGGCCCGGCAGGCGCGTCTGGCCCGCAAGGTGGCCGAGGCGGGGTGGCGGGCGTTGCCCGGCGTCAACCGCGATCCGGCCGGAAAGTGGCCCGAGGAGGAAACGCTCTGCATTCTCGACATCACCCCCCGCCGCGCCCGCGCCCTGGCACGGGAATTCGGCCAGTGCGCCCTTCTGAGAGCCGAGCGCGGCCGGGCGCCCCTTCTCCTGTGGAGCGACGAGGCATGATGCGCCGGGCACAAAAGAACCCCGCCCGAAGGCGGGGCAGGTGGTGCCCGAAGGCGCGGCGGTGAAACGGCCCGGACCTTGCCGGGATATCGGAACGCTCAGCCCTCCCGCATCTCGGCGCGGATCTGTTGGCGAAGGATGTCGATCGGGATCATCTTGCCGTCGCGCCTGAAGCACCAGTAGGTCCAGCCGTTGCAGGAGGGCGCTCCCTCGAGGGCCGCGCCGACCTGATGGATCGACCCCTTGGCCGAATGGGCGATCAGCGTGCCGTCGGCGCGCACCTTGGCGCGGTGGCGCCCGTTCATGGACCAGAGCTCCTCGCCCGGCCGCAAGAGGCCGCGCTCGACCAGCTGGCCGAAGGGCACGCGCGGCTCCGCTCGCCGCGAGGTGCTCACCTCGAGCGAAGCCTTGTCGTAGGGCCGGCAGGCGGCGATGCGGCGTTCGGCGATGCGACGGTATTTCTCTTCCTGCTCGATGCCGATGAAATGCCGGCCGAGCTTCCGTGCCACCGCCCCGGTCGTGCCGGTGCCGAAGAAGGGATCGAGCACCACGTCGCCCGGGTTGGTGGTGGCCAGGAGCACCCGATGCAGCAGCGCCTCGGGCTTCTGCGTCGGGTGGAGCTTGTTGCCCTCCTCGTCGCGCAGCCGCTCATGGCCGCCGCAGATCGGGATCACCCAGTCCGAACGCATCTGCACGCCCTCGTTGAGGGCCTTGAGCGCCTCGTAGTTGAAGGTGTAGCGCGCCTTTTCCGACTTCGCCGCCCAGATCAGCGTTTCATGGGCATTGGTGAAGCGCTTGCCGCGGAAATTCGGCATCGGGTTCGACTTGCGCCAGATCACGTCGTTGAGGATCCAGTAGCCCTGATCCTGAAGCGCCGCACCGACGCGGAAGATGTTGTGATAGGAGCCGATCACCCAGATGGCGCCGTCGGGCTTGAGCAGCCGCCGCGCCGCCTTCAGCCAGGCGCGGGTGAACCTGTCATAGACGGCGAAGCTGTCGAACCGGTCCCAGTCGTCATCGACGGCATCGACCCGGCTGTTGTCGGGCCGGTGCAGCGTGCCCTTGAGCTGGAGATTGTAGGGAGGGTCGGCAAAGATCAGATCGACCGAGCCTTCGGGCAGCCCGTTCATCACCTCGATGCAGTCACCTGCCAGAATCCTGTCGAGAGGAAGCGCCTTGCCGCGCTTCGCCAGCCCTTGCCTTGCCATCACTGCCTCGCAACTGCGGCTGTTTCGCCGATTATCGTTGCGCCCAGTGTGCCGAGTTTCCGGGCAAAGTCAATTTCTTTTTTGAATCAAGGGGTTGTGTCGGATTCTTTACACAATATCTTGTGGACGGGAGCGAAGGAACGCCGATGATGTGGGGTCACCCCAAGATGTTGCAGGGCCCGGAGATGCTCGCGCGTCCCGTAACCGTTGTTCCGCTCCCAGCCATAGCCGGGGCATTCCTCGGCCAGCCGGCGCATGATGTCGTCGCGAGCGACCTTGGCCAGGATCGAGGCCGCGGCGATCGAGAGCGAGCGCCCGTCGCCACCGATCACCGCCTCGGCGCGTCCGGGCAGCCCGTCGGGAATCTCGCGGCCGTCCACGAGCACGATCTCGGGCCGTCGCGCGAGGGCGAGGACCGCCCGGCGCATGGCGAGGAGCGAGGCCCGCAGCACGTTGAGCCGGTCGATCTCCTCCACCGTGGCATGGGCGACGGCGACCACAGCCACCTCCTCGAGCTGCGCGGCGAGGGCGCGGCGGCGCGCGTCGGTCAGCGTCTTGCTGTCGGCGAGCCCGTCGGGGATGCGGGCCGGGTCGAGGACGACGGCGGCGGCCGTCACCGGACCGGCCAGCGGACCGCGCCCGGCCTCGTCCACCCCGGCGACGATGCGCCCCCTGCCGAAACCGAAAACCTCGTCGAACGCTCGCAGATCCATCCTGTCCCTCCTGCCCCGTCCTTAATCGGCACGGAAGGGCAAGGAAAGGGTGCAGGAGCTCGAGACGCAAAGAAGGGGGCGAAGACCTGCCTCGCCCCCTTCCGGCCCTCCCCGACAAACACATTCTCACACACGCATGGGCCGATTCCTGAAACACCATGTCGATTGAAAAGGCAAGCCTCAGATCAACCAGCCGCGGCGCTCGAGGCAACGGCCGCGATAGACCGGGATGTAACGCCCGTCGATCCAGGCGCTCGTCCGGCAGGCCTGAGGCAGCGGCGATTCGACGCGCCGTTCGAGACACCAGGCCCGGTAGAGCAGCCGCGTGCCGCCGTAGGGACCGGGCACCAGCGAAAGGCAGCGCCGGGGCAGCACCTTGCGCGGACGCGGCGGCCGGTGGCGCGGCGGCTCGACCGGCCGGGGCGCCGCATGGCTGTTGTTCACCGTGCTGGCGATGATCGCCATGGCCGCCATGGCCGCAAGAAACGCCGTGAGATCGTCGTTGCGACGGGCGGGGCGGGCATCGGCCGGCACGACCCCCGCGAAGGAAAGCGACAAGGCCGTGAGGCCGATGATCGTTCCCTTCGCCAGCATTTCCGCCACCCGCCCGAGCGACACCTTCCCGGGCAGTCCGGCATTCCCGATGTCGTTGATGCCTCTCATTGTTCCGTCCTCCTTGCCTGATCCCTGCGTGAAGCCGCCGCGAGGCGCGACGTCCTGATGCGGGCAGCCTCTGTCGGAAGGGGCGGGAGAGGCAATATCGGGCCGCCGATAGCGGATAACATGCGCGGGGCGGATGACAGGGACCGCCATGTTATCGCATAATCGCGGGGAGCCGGGCACAAGGGGCCCGATCATGGAGGACGGATTCATGCGGCTGCTGTCGAAAGCGCTGATGCTCGCCCTGGCCGTCGGCCTTGTCCCGGTGATCGGGGCGGGGGCGACGAATGCCGCCTGCATCGTCGAATACAAGGCCCGCAAGGGACCGCCTCTCGAGCTGCATTACGGTGTGATCGCGTTCCCCGATGCTGCCTGTGCCCGCAAGGCGCAGCTCCCGGCTCTCGTTCAGAAGCGGATCGGCCGCGACGGCTGGACGCTTCTCGTCATCCTCTCGGCCCGCAAGGGAGATCCGGGCCGCCTCAGGGAGTTGCGTCGCCGTGCCGGAAAGTACTTCCTCCGATACTGACAGGACCACCGCCGGGGCCGCCGCGCCCCCCCGTCGCCGAAGGGGCGGGCGCTGGCGTCTGCCGCGCCTCGCCGGCCGGGGCAACGGCATCGTGTTCGGCGGGATCGCCGCCATTCTCGTCATTCTTCTCGGCGTCTCGGCGGTGCTCTATCTCCACCTGCCGGATGCCGATCTCTTCAATCGCGAGGTCGAGCGGCTCTTCGTCGAGAACGACAACCTGACCGATCAGGCCGAGATCAAGCTGCTCGAGATCCTGGCGCGGTCGGGCAGCCTCTTTGCCGACACCATCGCCTCCTATCAGCGCATCATCCTCGTGCTGATGCTGTTCGCCGCGGCGCTGCTCGTGGCCGCCCTCGTCTTCCTCCTGACCATCATCGCCCTGGGGCGGCGCATGGCCGAGATCGAGCGCAAGGGGATTCACATCAACCGCCTGACGGTGGACCGAACCACGCCGGCGGTGCTTCTCAACGACATGGAATTCAAGCTCACCCCCTCGGGCTGCGAGACGCTCTCGGTGCTGTGCGAAGCCCGACTCGACGGCGACTTCCTCTCCGGGGCCGAACTCGAATCGCTCATCACCGGCAAGCCGGTCGAGGAGTGCGACGAGGCCGCCGGCGCCATGCGCATCAAGCGGCTGCGCGATCACCTCGGCAACCAGATCGTGTCGGAACTCCTGATCCGCTCGATCCCGCGCAAGGGCTATGTGCTGGCCATCGACCCCGAAGTGATCGAGATGGTGTGAGGCCGAGTGACAGACACGGCAGGCCATGCTGCATGCCGGGTGATGTCGCGGACCGGGCGATGCCGGGCATTCCGGACCGCACCCCCCACGCGCCCCCCTTTCGGACCTCCCGCCTCGACCTGCCGTTCTTCCCCGCCGCCGCGAGGCCAACCGGCGCCTCGAACGGAGCAGCATTTGCGGGGGACGGAGAGTCGGGCGTGGAACGTCTGAAGGTGTCGTAGGGTTCAACAGGCCGACAGGGGCAAAGCCGAGGCAAAGAGGCGGTTCGTTGCCGAGATGTCGCGGGCCGGGCAACGGTGGCCGAGGTGGCGCGACGGCACGGGATCGGGGCCTGCTCCTTTCGACCCGATGCCGGCTGGCGCGCGGCGGCTTTCCATGTCGCCGGCCATGCCGAAACGATCCGGGCAGATCACACATGTGGTGTTTCCGGAGGTGTCCAGCCGGGTGATCGTTCTCCACGGCCTCTCCATCGTCGCGCAGACATGGCGGCTCGTTGCCGTGAGAAGCGGGAGGCCGGGTGCCGTGACTTGCAAGGCGCATTGGCGCATGATGGCGGGCCAGCACGAGAGAGGAGAAGAAGCGGGGTATTGCCACCACGCGCATGCCGGCCGCAACAGGTCGGGAGAGCCGCGATCGTGGGGGCAGGGCAGGCAGGCCGACCCGGTAGCCGCCCGCGCATCCATCGGCACGTCTTCGCAGCTCCGAGACATGCCGAGCGGGCAGACCCCGGACGCTTGCCGCCTCAGGCATGCCCCGTCTCCTCGAGTTTCCGGATGCGGCCGTCGGGCAGACGGGCGAGGTATCCCTTCAGTTCGAGATGGGTGATGAGGGCGATCGCCTTGCGCACCGGCAGCGAGGTCGCCCGCAGGATCCTGTCCTCGAGAACGGGCTCGGAGGTGAAGAGCGCGAGAATCTCCCGTTCTGCCGGGGCGAGAACCGCCCCCGGGAAGGGGGTGTTTGGGCGTTCTGAGGGGGGACGCCGATCACCCCGTTCCGCTTTTCGCGGCGGATCCGCGTCGCAAGTGGCGGAGGCGCTCCGGGGCGGGGCATCTCCGGCACGGCGGCCGGCAATATCTTCATCCTGCACCCCGCCCCGGTCCTTTCCATCACGCAGGAGGCGGCGGCCGGCAGAACCCGGCGCCTCATGCTTCTCCTTGCCGCAGGCGGCCCGAACGGCGGCGTCCCGGAGCTGCGCGGCGCCGACCGTGGCAGGGGGCGATGCCTCCTCATCTTGGCGGCGGAGCCCGCGTATTCGGCCCTTTTCCCGGTTCTCCGACCGGGCAGCGCCGCTCCCCCGGAGCGAAGGAGCGGCTGCGGCGGTGGAAACAGGCGGGGTGGCGCCTTGCACCGCCGGAGCCGTCTCGTCTGCCCCGCCTCCTCGCGCGGCGGGCCGGGGGGCCGCCATCGGGTTGGCGAAGGGCGATGTGAGGGCCTCGAACACGTCCTCGACGTCGCGGACGAGGATGGCGCCTTCCCGAATGAGGCGGTTGGCACCACGGGCCCGCGGATCGTGGGGATGGCCGGGAACGACGAGCACCTCACGGCCAAGCTCGGCGGCGAGACGAGCCGTCAGGATGGTGCCGGAACGTTCGGCGGCTTCGATGATGATGACGGCGCCGGCAAGGGCGGCGATCAGCCGGTTGCGGGCGGGGAAGTTGCGCGGATGAACCCGCGTGCCGACCGGAAGGGCGGAGATCACCGCCCCGGGCCCCGCAGGATCGGCCATGCGGCGCGCCAGCGCGACATTGCGTGCCGGATAGACCCGGTCGATGCCGCAGGGAAGAACCGCGACGGACCGGCCCCCCGCAACCGAAAGGGCCGCCCGGTGGGCCTCGGTGTCGATGCCGCGGGCGAGACCGGATACGACGATCAGACCGGCCTCCGCGAGAGCGGCGGCGAATTCCCGTGCGAGGGCGCGGCCCGGCGCAGAGGCCTCCCGCGCCCCGACAATGGCGACGGCCGGCACGGCCGCGGGCCCGGCGAGGCAGGCCGGGTTTCCCCGTCGCCAGAGGAGCGGCGGAAAGGGAGCGGGATCGTCGCCGAAGGCGGGGTGGGCGCCGTCGCCGAAGACGGACCATTCAGCGCCGGCTTCATGGCCACGGGCGATTTCCTCGAGCGCGGCGGCTTCTCCGGGCACGGCGCCAGGGCAGCTTTCCTCCAGCGCCGCGAGCGCCGCCCGGGCCGACCCGTGCTCATGAAGAAGCCGATGAAACCGCTTCGGGCCGACGCCACGCGAGCGGGCAAGGCGAAAGCGGGCAAGCCGCTCGGCCGGCGGCAATTCGGCCATGGCGGGCCGGGAGGCCGCGGCGGGGGTGAAGGGCCGTGATGGCGGATGAGGGCTGAGCTGGTCGAGCATGGCACAATCCTTTCGCCCCCATGATCGCGGGAAAGCATCAAGAAAGGGTAAACGCGAACCGCGTGCCACGGCACAATGCCCAACTCATTGAAAGACGGGAGGTCGTGCGGAAGGGCCATGCCCCGAGAGGCCGAAAGAGCGGCGAATCGCCTTCCGTCTCCCGATCGCGACGAGGAAGGGAACCGGCACCGGCGCAGGAACGTCCGGTCCCTGCGGGGGCACAGCGGGTGAAGGGTCCCGGCACCGAGGGGGAATCGAGGGGAACGCTCGGGGGCCGGACCGCGGCACACGGACCTGCGAGCCCCGGGCGGCGGCATCAGCGCCGCGTGGCCCCCCATTCGCGAACGATATCGACCAGACGGGCGACATTGTCGGGGTCGGCATCGGGAGTGATGCCGTGGCCGAGATTGAAGATGTGGGGGCCGCCCGAGAAGGCCTCGAGAATGCGGCGGGTTTCGGCCTCGAGTGCCGCGCCACCCTCTACCATCAGCCGAGGGTCGAGATTGCCCTGAACGCAACCGTCCTTCTGCACCTCGCGCGCCGCCCAGGCCGGATCGACGGCCGTGTCGAGGGCAACGCAATCGGCCCCGCTGGCACGGGCGAAACCGGCATAGCGTTCGCCGGCCCCGCGGGGAAAGGCGATCACGGGCACGCCGGGGTGCCGCTCCTTCAGCGCCGAGACGATGCGCCGCGCCGGGACGAGCGCATAGCGGTCGAAATCCTCGCCCTTCAGCGACCCGGCCCAGCTGTCGAACAGCTTGACGGCCTCGGCCCCGGCCGCGATCTGGGCCGACAGGTAGACGACGGTGGCTTCGGTGAGACGGTCGATCAGGGCGTCGAAAGTCGGCCGGTCCTCCGCCTTCAGACGGTGGGCGGGGCCCTGATCGGGGGTGCCGCGACCGGCAACCATGTAGCTCGCCACCGTCCACGGGGCGCCGGCAAAACCGATCAGCGTGGTTTCGCGGGGCAGCTCGCGCGAGAGGATCCGCACCGTTTCATAGACCGGCGCAAGATGTTCGTGGATGGCCTCGGCCGGCTTGAGGCGGGCAAGGTCCGCCGGGGTGGTGACGGTGGAAAGCCGGGGCCCTTCGCCGGTTTCGAACCACAGATCGGCACCGAGAGCCTGGGGCACCAGAAGGATGTCGGCGAAAAGGATGGCGGCATCGAAGCCGAAGCGGCGGATCGGCTGCAGCGTGACCTCGGCGGCCAGTTCGGGCGTATAGCACAGCGATAGGAAATCTCCGGCCTTCGCGCGCGTCGCCCGGTATTCGGGCAGATAGCGGCCCGCCTGGCGCATGAGCCAGATCGGCGGTGGATCGACCCGTTGCCCCGCAAGGAGGGCGGCGAGAAGGGGTTTGGCGGGCGGTCTGGCGGCAGTGTCGGACATGGCGCTCTCCCTGGCTGGCCCTTCCTTCGCCGCTCGCTTCGCCCCTGTCAATGCGGTGCAAGGGCGGGGCTTGCCATCGGCCGGCTCACGAAGCCGGGGCGG
Source organism: Albidovulum sp. (assembly GCA_026989275.1). GTDB lineage: Bacteria > Pseudomonadota > Alphaproteobacteria > Rhodobacterales > Rhodobacteraceae > WFPA01. The sequence continues at coordinate 5,532 of JALSJQ010000040.1, read as the reverse complement.
GCCGCCCGACCCGCGGCCGGGCGGGGCCGTGGCATGGTTGTCGCGAAGAGCGCCCGCCGCGCTCCGTCCCTCCCCGCTGCCGAAGCTGCCGGGGCCGGAAACAGCCCCGCCCCCCGAACCGGGGAAGACCGCCCGGGCTCCCGTCGCGCGCATGGCCCGATTCGGCATTCCTCGTTCCCGAGGAGACGGCGAGACGAACCCGGATGCGATTTTTCGTCCGCAACCGGGCCGGGTTGGCAGGGCGGCACGGCTCGGATAGGAAGGCGCCATGACCGACGCCATGCCCACCCCCGCCTCGCCCCTGCGCATCGGCACCCGCGGTTCGCCGCTGGCGCTGGCCCAGGCCCATGAAGTGCGCGACAGGCTCGCCGCCGCCCACGATCTTCCCGAAGAAGCGTTCGAGATCGTCGTCATCCGCACCACGGGCGACAGGGTGCTCGATCGGCCCTTGGGCGAGATCGGCGGCAAGGGGCTTTTCACGAAGGAGATCGAGGAGGCGCTTCTTGCCGCCACGATCGACATCGCCGTGCATTCGATGAAGGACATGCCCGTCGAACAGCCCCCGGGGCTCGTCATCGATTGCTGCCTCGAGCGGGAGGATCCGCGCGACGCGCTCGTGGGCGATGGGGTGCACTCGCTCGACGATCTTGCGGCGGGCGAGGTGGTCGGCACCTCCTCGCTCCGGCGGCGGGCGCAACTTCTGGCCCGGCGCCCCGATCTCGAGGTGGTCGAGTTTCGCGGCAACGTGCAGACCCGGCTCGGCAAGCTTGCGGACGGAGTCGCGCGCTGCACCTTTCTGGCCATGGCGGGGTTGCGGCGGCTCGGCCTCATGGGCGAGGTGCCGGCCACGCCGATCCCGGTCGAGGAGATGCTGCCCGCGGTGGCGCAGGGGGTGATCGGTGTCGAGCGCCGCATCGAGGATGCGCGCATCGCCAACCTCCTTGCGCCCATCCATCACGCGCCGACCTGGGAATGCCTCGTGGCCGAACGCGCCTTTCTCAGGGTGCTCGACGGCTCCTGCCGCACGCCGATCGGCGGGCATGCAATACGCACCGGCTCCGAAATCCTGCTGCAAGGCGAGATTCTCAGGCCCGACGGCTCGGTGCGTCATGCCCATCGGATGCGGGCGACGCCGGCGCTGGCCGAGGAGCTGGGCGAAGGGCTCGGCCGCTACCTCCTGCGCCTCGCGGGGCCGGGCTTCTTCGAGGACTGACCGGCTTGCCCCCGGAGCGCCCTTCCCTGCACCGGCACCATGGGCGAGGGGACGGGCCGCCACGCAGGCCTGCCGTGTCCGAAGCGCCGTATCGCACCCCCGAACAAGGCCGGATGCGTCCGGTTCTCGCGGCGCGATCATGACCCGGCTCCGGTTTCTTCGATCTCGGGGCGGCGCGACGCGCTCGGGGCGCTCTTGCCGGAAGCGGCCGGCGGGGCTTGACCCTGCATCGGCTACAGGGTGCATCCCCCGCCTGCGGATCGGCTTCCGAGCCGCCCACCTCGTCGAATCGCCCCGATTTCACCGACAAGGAACCCGCCATGACACCACCAGAGCCTTCCGCGCATTCCGGCGACGCTTTCGCCCACCGCTACGATCTCGCGGTGATCGGCGGTGGCTCGGCCGGATTCTCGGCCGCCATTGCCGCCGCGGAGGAGGGGGCGAAGGTCGCCCTCGTCAATGCCGGCACCATCGGTGGCACCTGCGTCAATGTCGGCTGCGTGCCCTCGAAGGCGCTGATCCGGGCGGTGGAGATCTTCGCCCGGGCACCGGCGGCGCGCCGCTTCGGCGGCATCGAGGCCGAAGCCCGGCTGACCGACTGGGCCGAAACCGTTGCCCGCAAGCGCGCCCTCGTGGAAGAGATGCGGGCAAGGAAATACGTGGACCTGCTGCCTGCCTGGCCCTCGATCCGCCTGATCGGGGGCAGGGCGCGCCTCGGCGAGGGGGGCGCGATCATGGTCGATGGGCGGCCGCTCGATGCGGGGCGGGTCGTCATCGCCACCGGCAGCCGGCCCTATCTGCCGCCGATCGAAGGGCTTGCGGAAGCTGGCTGCCTGACCAGCACCGAGGCCCTCGATCTCGAGACGCTGCCCGCGCGGCTCATCATTATCGGGGCGGGGTATGTCGGATGCGAGCTGGCGCAGCTCTTCGCGCGAGCCGGAGTGCGGGTGACGCTGCTGTCGCGCCGCGGCATTCTGCCGCAGGCCGAACCCGAGATCCGCACCGATCTCATGCGCCATCTTGCGGCCGAGGGAATCGGGATCGTGACGGTGAAGGGCTATCGCGCCGTCGAACGCAGGGGGGCGGAGATCCGGCTTCTTCCCGAAGGCGGCGCGGCTCTCGTGGCCGACGCCCTTCTCGTGGCGGCCGGCCGCGTGCCCAACACCGACGGGCTCGGGCTCGAAGCGGCCGGGGTGAAGACCGATCATCGCGGTTTCGTCGTCACCGACGCACACATGGCCACCAGCGTGCCGGGCATCTTCGCCGCCGGCGACGTGACGGGGCGCGATCCCTTCGTCTACATGGCGGCCCATGAGGGGCGGGTCGCCGCTCTCAACGCGGTGAAGGCGGCGGGGCTCGTGCGCGACGGCGGGCCGATACCGAGCGTCGTCTTCACCGATCCGGCGCTTGCCGCCGTCGGCATGACGGAGGCCGAGGCGCGGGCGAAGGGCCATGAAGTCGTCACCTCGCTGCTGCCGCTCGAAGCGGTGCCGCGGGCGGCGGCGGCGCGGGATGTGCGCGGGCTGATCAAGCTCGTGGCCGATCGCGAGAGCGGGCGGCTTCTGGGAGGACAGATCCTCGCGCCCGAGGCCGGCGACAGCATCCAGACCCTCGCGCTGGCCATCCGCCAGGGCATGACCCATGAGGATCTCGCCGCCACCATCTTCCCCTATCTCACCATGGTCGAGGGGCTGAAGCTGGCGGCGCAGACCTTCGAAAAGGACGTGAACCGGCTCTCCTGCTGCGCCGGCTAGGACGACCTGCCCTCACCCCTCGTGCCGCCCTCGGAATGCGCTGCACCGCCCGGCGCCAGCCTTCGCCCATGCAATGATCGCCCATGCCGCACCGGGTGGATGGTCCTGCCGGAGCGCTCGGCTCCATGCTCCGGCAGTTTCCAGGCAGACGCCCGCTCCGGGGTGCAGCCGGGAGATCGCCTGCCAGCGCCCGGGGAAAAGCCCGGAGGCAAGAATGTGCCGCGCTTCCGGCCGCCCCTTTCAGGGCAGGAGCTTGCCGGGGTTCATGATGCCGTGCGGGTCGAGGGCCTTCTTGATGCGCTTCATCGTCGCGAGGGCCACCGGATCCTTGCGCCGGCGCATCGAGGCGAGCTTGGAGACGCCGATGCCATGTTCGGCCGAGAAGCTGCCGCCGAGCCGCCGCACCTCCTCCTCGACCATCTCCATCACCCGGTCGGCCAGGGCCGGATCGCGCGGCGCGCCGGGTTCGGGCCAGACTGCGTAATGCAGGTTGCCGTCTCCGAGATGGGCGACGGTGACGCTCTCGGCCCGCGGCGCGACGGTCGGAAGCTTCCGCTCCATCGTCGCGAGGAAGGGCGCGACGGCCTCGAGCGGCAGGGCGATGTCGTTGGCCACGGGCACGCCGCGGGCCATTGCCACCTCGAAGGCCCATTCGCGGCGGGCCCACATCTCGGCTCTCTGGGCTTCGGAGCGCGCGATGACGGCATCGGTTACCAGCCCCTTTTCCAAAAATGCACCGAGCACTTCCTCGAGCCGGGAGACGACCGGCAGCCGGCCGGCCGCATCGGGCGTGGCGTCGCCTTCGCCGGTGGCGGCGATCTCGATCAGGATGTTGACGGGATGGGATGCCGCGAAAGGCGGGCGCAGATCGGGGGCGATTTCGGCGAGAATGTCGAAATAGCCGGCCGGCATGTATTCGAAGGCCTCGACCGCGCCGCCGCTCTCGGCAACGAGGCGGTTGAGCAGGTCGAGCGCGTCCTCGAGCCGCGTCATCGCCACCATCGCCGTGGCGTGGGCCTTCGGTTTCGGGAAGAGCCGGAGCACCGCCCGGGTGATGACCCCGAGCGTGCCTTCCGAGCCGATCAGGAGGTCGCGCAGATCGTAGCCCGAATTGTCCTTGTGCAGCTCGCTCATGAGATCGAGGATCTCGCCGCCCGGCAGCACCGCCTCGATGCCGAGGCAGAGCGCGCGGGCATTGCCGTAGCGCAGCACGTTGGAACCGCCGGCATTGGTGGCAAGATTGCCGCCGATCTGGCACGAGCCGCGGGCGCCGAAGACGAGGGGGAAGACGAGATCGTGCGCCTCCGCCGCCTCGCGCAGCCGGTCGAGGATCACGCCGGCCTCGACGACGGCCACCCGCGAGGCGGGCTTGATGGCGAGGATGCGGTTCATCCGGGAAAGCGAAAGGATGATCGCCCGGCCGCCGGCATCCGGCACGCCGCCGCCCGACAACCCGGTATTGCCCCCCTGGGGGATGACGGGCGTGCGGGTCTCTTCGGCAAGGGCGAGAATCGCGGCGACCTCCCCGGTCGAGGCGGGCCGGACCACGGCGCGGGCGCGGCCCCGATACTGGCTGGTGATGTCGCGTTCATGGGGAGCGGTGGCGGCCGGGTCGGTCAGCACCTGGTCGGGGCCGACGATTGCCGCAAGGCGGGCGATGAGATCGTCTCGGGGCATGGATGCCTCCATGATGAAACGGGCTCCGCGACCCTTCAGCCGAGCACCGAGCGCGAGCTTTCGCCCACGGGGTCGCGCAGCCGCGAGAAGAAGCCCGCATCGATCGCGACGCCGGCATGGGGCAGCGCATGGGTGTAGGGGCGGGTGTCGTGGTCCCCCCCGTTCACGCAATATTCGATCAGCCCCGCCATCAGCCGCGCGGCGGAAAAGGCGTTCTTGAACTGGTTGCCCGACGTGCCGATGGCGAGGAAGAAACCCTCGAGGGAGCTGCGATCGTAGATCGGGATCCAGTCGGGCGTCACGTCGTAGAGATCGACCACGCCCGACGGGTGATGAGGGATCGGCAGGCGCGGGGCACGCAGCGCGTAGCGCCAGACCTGATTGGTCCACTGGTCGGTATGCGAGCGGTCGAAGCCGATCTCGTCCTCGACATAGATGCGCGGATCGCAATCGGGCATCTCGGAACCGACGAGAATGTTGCCGCCGTGATCGGGGCGGACATAGCAGCCGATGTCGCTGTCGGAGACGATCGGTCCGTCGGGGGAGAAGTCGATCCCCTCGGGCTGGGGGACATGTGCCACTTCCTGCCGCAGAGGCCGTGTCGGCACGCGGATCTCGTCGTGAACGCCGGCCATGACGTTGATGCGGAAGGAGGAGGGGCCGGCGGCATTGACCACGACCGGCGCGTGGATCTCCTCGCCGTCGGCGAGGCGAACACCACCGACACGCCCCCCCGTCCGCAGGATGGCGGCAACGCTGCGGCGAAAGAGAAAGCGCGCGCCGCGGGCCTCGGCCTCGCGGGCGAGAGCGGCGGCGGCCCCTTGCGGATCGGTGACGTAACCGGCCGTCGGAAAGAAGGTCGCACGTTCGATCTCGCCTCCGGCCGGA
>JALSJQ010000039.1 GCA_026989275.1 Albidovulum sp. | reverse complement strand
ACGCGCCGGAAATTGTCGGGGCGCATGACCGCGGGGTGCTGATCCGCTCGCAGGCGGGCTTCTGGCTCGCGATCCCGCTTCCTGCCGCCGGCAAGGGCCGTGGCGGTGCGCGCCTGACGCCGGAGGAGTGGGAAAGGCGTCGTGGAATGCGCCTGCGCTTCGTCTACCGCCGCCGCAGGCCCAGCCTGCTCGTCGCCGACGGGCGGCTCAGCAACCGCGGGCTCGGCGTGGCGTCGCGCTCCAAAACCGGCCGCGGGCGCGCCACCGTGCCGATCTTCCTGCTGGTGCCGCAGGTGAAACTGCGCAAGCGGCTCGATCTGGCGCGGGATGTGGAAAGGGTGGCAGGCCGTGTGCCGGGGTTGGTGGTGGAGAGGTGGAACAAGGGATCCTCCAGGTGAGCCTGCAAAAGGGCGCAGCCTTCCGGACCATGGTTTGCCCAGGACCCTCATCCCCGTTCGAAAAACCCCGGGTGGGGGCGCTCGATGCCGAAGTGGATCGTTCCGGGGCCGAAGCGGCGGTTGATGGCATCGGCCACCCCGGACAGCCGCTCGCGCCTGCTCGCCACGCCGGGGGGCACGGGCAGGAACAGATCCCCGGGCCGGTCTGCCAGGTCGATCACCTCGCCCAGGTGCACCCCGAGCGACAGGATCCGGCGAGGTCCGGCCTCCCGCGCCATTTGCTGCCACAGCTGGCGATAGAGCCCCAGGAGAAACGGCGTGTCCGCCGTCGGCATGGTGCGGATCGCGCCGGACCAGCGCCCTCCGTTCACGGGCTGGACCATCAGGGAAAGGCGCCGGGAAACCCGGCCGTCACGGCGCATGCGGGCCGCGGCCTTGCCAAGCAGCCAGCGGCCTACCAGCCAGGCCTCGCGCGGCACGCGGCATTCGGGGGCAAGCACCTTGCTGTTGCCGTAGCCATGCCGCCGTGTCGGCAGGAGGGGGATGTTCTCGCCCTGCAGGGCCCGGACGAAGCGCTCGCCCTCGACAGAACGCCAGATCAGGCGGGCATGTCGCGGATCGAGCCTGTAGAGCGCCTCGATGGTGAATATCCCGGCGCGTTCGAGCCTTGCGCAGATCCCCCGGGAAATCCCGGGCAGGTCCCTCAGACTCAGCTGCGCCAGGCGCTCGGGCATGTTGTCGCGGTGGAGCCACTGGAAACCATCGGGCTTCTCCAGCTTGCCGGCGATCTTGGCCAGAAGGTGGTTGGGGCCGATCCCCGCCGAAAACCGGATGGCCGGCCCGATCTTCGCCCGCACGCGCGCGCGCATCCGCTCGACCAGGGCACGCGCGCCCTCCACGGTGGTGGCCGGGCCGGACAGGCGCAGCTGGAACTCGTCGACCGAGCGGATCCGCTCAAGCTCGGCCATCTGGTCGAAGATCTCGGCCAGGCGCAGGTTGTAGCGCACGTAAAGGCGGTGGCGCGAGGGCTGGAAGACGATGCCCGGCACCATGCGCCGGGCCTCGGCGACGGGGGTGCCGGTGCGCACGCCCTGCGCCTTGGCCTCGATGGAGGCGGCAACGCAGATGCCGTGCCCGCCCTCGACGGCGGTGATGGCGACGGGCCGGCCGCGCAGCGAGGGTGATTCCTGCTGTTCGACCGAGGCGAAGAAGGAGTTCATGTCGAGATAGAGGGTGCGGAACGGTCCCATGCACAAGATCCTGTATCTGGCGGAATCAGGGTAAATGTTCTACTAATGTTCTTACCCATTCAAGCCGAAACATCCCGGAAAAGAGACGCCGATGGATCGTATCTCGCAGCTTTCCAACGTGGCCTTCGGCGGCGACTGGTCGGAAGAGATTGCCCCCCGCGAGGCCCGCCAGATGGC
>JALSJQ010000038.1 GCA_026989275.1 Albidovulum sp. | reverse complement strand
TTTGCCGCGCCGGCCGAGGTCGAGGACGTGCCGCTCGAGGCCATGATGGAACGCGAGCCGATCACCGTAATCTGCTCGCGCATGGGCTGGATACGCGCGCTCAAGGGCCATGCGCCGCTCGATCAGGAACTGAAATGGAAGGACGGGGACGGGCCGGGCTTCGTCTTCCATGCCGAGACGACGGACAGGCTGCTGCTCCTCGGCTCCAACGGCCGGTGCTACACGCTGCGGGCCGCCGATCTGCCCGGCGGGCGGGGAATGGGCGAGCCGGTGCGGCTGATGGTCGAACTGCCGAACGAGGCCGGGATCGTCGCGCTCCTGCCGCACCGGCCCGGGCGGGAGCTGCTCCTTGCTTCCTCGGCCGGGGACGGTTTCATTGCGCCCGAAGACCGGCTTCTGGCCCAGACCCGCAGCGGCCGGCAGGTGGTCAACCTCAGGGGCGATGCGCGGCTCAGGGTTTGCCGCCCCGTGGCCGAGGGCGACGATCATGTGGCCGTCGTCGGGGAGAACCGCAAGCTGCTGGTCTTCCCCCTGAGCGAGCTGCCGCACATGAGCCGCGGCAAGGGGGTGCGGCTGCAGAAATATCGCGATGGCGGCCTGTCCGACGCCCGCACCTTCCGCCTTGCCGACGGGCTCCGGTGGAAGGATCCGGCCGGGCGCACCCGCACCGTGCGGGCCGAGGAACTGGCCGAATGGCTGGGCAGGCGTGCCGGGGCGGGGCGGATGGCGCCGCGCGGCTTTCCGAGGGACAACCGCTTCGGGTGAGCTGGTCGCCGGCACGGCCGGCGGAGGAAAGGAAGACGCCGTGCCCGGCACGCGCCCTGCGGCGCGTGTCCGGGGGCATGTGGTTTCGGAAGTGTGGGCGCGAATGCGGTGAATCGTCCACCAGCCCGCCAGTCCGCACCGGTCGTCGGACCGGCGATTGTCTCGCTTCCGCGAAGGGGCTATGGAAGGCGGACAGCGAGGGAGGGGGACGGTATGAGCGTTTCGGCAGATGGGGCGGCGAGCAGGGAGGGCTTCCTTCGGAGGGCGCGGCCGACGCGGCGCGGCATGATCCGCGCCACGCTCGCCCTGGCCCTTGCCGCGGGAGGCGGCCTTGCCGGCTGCACCACGCCCGATCCCGCGACGGTGAAGCTGCCGCCCCTGGGCGATTTCCGCCTCGGCTATGTGGTGGTGGTGGCCGACGAGGTGCAGAAGGGGCCGCTCTCGCGCGAGGTCGACCCGAAGACGATCGAGACGGCGCTCGACCGGGCGATTCGCGCGAGGCTCGGCCGCTACGAGGGCGAGCGGCTCTATCATGTGGCGGTCAATGTCGGCCTCTACGTTCTCGCCCAGCCGGGGATCCCGCTGGTCCTTTCTCCCAAGTCGGCCCTCGTGCTGCTCGTCACCGTCTGGGACGACGCGAAGAAGAAGAAGCTCAACGAGAAGCCGCACCAGATCACCATCATCGAGGAGCCGGGGGCGGGTTTCCTGGTCGGATCGGGTTACACGCGCAGTGCCGAGGAGCAGCTCGCAGGCCTGGCTCGGCAGGCGGCGAAGGCGATCAACGACTGGCTCTACGAGAACCGCCACTGGTTCGAGGGAGAGGGGGCCAGTCCGCATCCGAAGCCGAAGGCCGAGACCGGCCGCTGATCCGGCGTCGCGGCCGCCTGGCGGCGAAAAGTTGCGCTTGATTTTTTCGCGCCATGCGGATAGGGAGCGCGCGATGCAATTCCGGCCCGCCTGGCGGGCCTTTGTCTGTCCATCAACGAAGGCGGCGAAAAATGGCGAAGGAAAAGTTTGAGCGGACGAAACCGCATGTGAACGTTGGCACGATTGGTCACGTTGACCACGGGAAGACGACGCTGACGGCGGCGATCACGAAGTATTACGGCGACTTCAAGGACTACG
>JALSJQ010000037.1 GCA_026989275.1 Albidovulum sp. | reverse complement strand
CGGCATCCTTCAGGCGGTGCGGAACAATCTCGGCATCGGCGTTCTGCCCGACTACGTCACCGTCGATTTCCCGGAGCTCGTGCGGGTGCTGCCGGAGATCGAATCGAACGAGGTGCCGGTCTATCTCGCCTATCCGGAGGAATTGCGGCACTCGAAACGCGTCGCCGCCTTCCGCGATTTCGTGGTCGAGGAGGTGGTGGCCCACCGCCGGCGGCTGACGGAGGACGCCGCCGCCCGCGAGGGCTGAGCCGAACCGGCCGCACCGCGGGAGAGATCGGCGGAATCGCCCCCGGCACCGGCGCCGCGGCCGCATCGCCGCGCGCCGCCGGTTGAAGGCACAAGCGGAGCACCGGCGCCGCCGCGCCCCGGCTCGCACCCCACCGCTCCGGCGGCGCCCGCGGCATTGTCCCGGCTCCGCCCTCCCGGCCCCCTTCTCCGCACCGGCGCATCCCCGTGCGGGCGGCGCCTGCACCGCGGCCGGCGTGATTCGCCGCTTCGCGATTCGCCCCTCGGCCCTTTTCTGCGCCTGCAAAGGCTGCGTGACGCCCCCTCCCTTCCGACCACGACATTTCCCGACCGATACACCAAATTCAGATATGCGAATATGGATAAGGGTTTAGCCGTTCTCCGCGGGAGCCATGCCGAAACGGCATAACGGCATTGTGCCGCATGCAGGGCATTTTCCCTTGCAGGGTTGGAGAAAGCGGCCTAGATAGGCGGCGAAGCAAGCGGTGAGCGTCTCCCTCGCAGTTTCCGCTTTCTTCTACCTCCCTGTTGGACTTGGGCCGGGCGAAAGCTCGGCCTTCTTTTTTGGAGCGGCATGGCCCGCGTCGCTGCACCGCGGCATCCCGCTGCATCCGAACATGCGCCGCGCCCGCCCCTGTCCCTTGCGCCAAAGGGCCCCCTTCCCCTTCGCGGCCCGTGCGCATAGAGAGGGGGCGACCCGTCATCTCGAAGAGCGACAAACGATGCCCGCCGACAAGCGCCCCGCCCCCGACACGGGCATGACCGAGCCCGACATCACCCCCGAGCTGGTCGCGGCCCACGGCCTCAAGCCCGAAGAATACCAGCGCATCCTCGATCTCATCGGCCGACAGCCGCGCTTCACCGAGCTCGGCATCTTCTCGGCGATGTGGAACGAACACTGTTCCTACAAGTCGTCGAAGAGGTGGCTCCGCACCCTACCCACCGAAGGGCCGCAGGTCCTCATCGGTCCGGGTGAGAATGCCGGCGTGGTGGATATCGGCGACGGGCTGGCGGTGGTCTTCAAGATGGAGAGCCACAACCACCCCTCCTATATCGAGCCCTATCAGGGTGCGGCGACCGGGGTCGGCGGCATCCTGCGCGACGTCTTCACGATGGGCGCGCGGCCGATCGCGGCGATGAACGCGCTTTCCTTCGGCACGCCCGACCATCCGCGCACCCCCCATCTGGTGCGCGGCGTGGTCGAGGGGATCGGCGGCTACGGCAACTGCTTCGGCGTGCCGACGGTGGGCGGCGAGGTCCGCTTCCACCGCGCCTACAACGGAAACTGCCTCGTCAACGCCTTCGCCGCCGGCCTCGTGCGCAAGGACGCCATCTTCACCTCCGCCGCTTCCGGCATCGGCCGCCCGGTGGTCTATCTCGGTGCCCGGACGGGGCGCGACGGCGTCGGCGGGGCGACCATGGCCTCGGCCGAGTTCGACGAGACCATCGAGGAGAAGCGACCCACCGTGCAGGTGGGCGACCCTTTCACCGAGAAGCGCCTTCTCGAAGCCTGCCTCGAGCTGATGGAGACGGGCGCCGTCATCTCGATCCAGGACATGGGCGCCGCCGGCCTCACCTGCTCGGCCGTCGAGATGGGCGACAAGGGAGATCTCGGCATCCGGCTCGATCTCGACCGCGTGCCGGTGCGCGAAGAGGGCATGACGGCCTACGAGATGATGCTCTCCGAGAGCCAGGAGCG
>JALSJQ010000036.1 GCA_026989275.1 Albidovulum sp. | reverse complement strand
ACGCAGGGCTGTGGGCCCAACCGGTCGTCTCGTCATCTTCTTCGCTCCGTTCCCGGCAATCCTGCCGAATTGGGAGCAGACAATCCACTTATCTCAACTGTTCAGATTCATCGGGCCGGCTCTCTCATGCCCTCCTGTGCCGGGGAACGAGGTATGCCGAATGGTGGGCTTCCGGAAATCGACCATCTTTCCCCGCACCGGGGAGAGGAGCGCGATCGCCCTCCGACGTGATCGGAATGACCGCGCAATTCTCCCCGCCGGGGAAAGGGCCGCGCCCTGACCGCCGACCGTGCCGCGCTCCGCAACGCGCTCCCTGCATGGGCGCTTCGCCTTCTCCCCGACAAGCCGCCGGCGGCCATTCTCGCGAATACGCCGTCTTGCAACCGCCCCGGATACTCCGCCCCTTGCGAGACCGGCCGCTTCGGGGCAGGCTTTCCCCGGCCACGGGAGAAATGCCATGGGGGGAAAGGCGCCACACCACAAGCCGGCCGCCGGCGTGTCGGGGGAGATCACCAACGGCGAGGTGGCGGCGATGTTCCGCACCCTTGCCGATCTGCTCGCAATCGAGGGTGCCAACCCCTTTCGCGTCGAGGCCTATCGCCGCGCCGCCCGCATCGTCGAGGGATTGCCGCGGCCGGTGGCGGCGATGGTGGCCGAAGGCGAGAACCTCACGCGGTATTACGGGATCGGCAAGGATCTTGCCGGCAAGATCCGCACCATCGTCGAAACCGGCCGGCTGCCGCTCCTCGACGAGATGCTCGCCCGCATGCCCGAAGGGCTGCTCGACCTGCTGTCGATTCCGGGGCTCGGCCCGGCCCGGGTGCGCCTATTGCACGACAGGCTCGGCATCGAGACGCTCCGGGAACTGGAGGACGCCATTCGCTCCGGCAAGCTGCGGCGCCTGTCGGGCTTCGGCCCGAAGACCGAAGAGAAGATCCTCGCCGCCATCGCCCGGATGCGGCATCCGGGCGGCGGGCGGCGCCTCCTCGCCGAGGTCGAGGAAACGGCACGGGCGATCGCGGCCCATCTCGAAGCCTTCCCCGGCGCGGTCCATGCCGCCATCGCGGGCAGTTTTCGCCGCCGCAAGGAGAGTGTCGGCGATCTCGACTGCGTGATGGCGGCGAGGGACGGGGCAGGGGCGATTCGACACTTCCTGACATTTCCGCGCCGGGCCGAAACCCTGAACGCCGGCATCACCCGGGCAACCATCCTTCTCTATGACGGGCTCCAGGTCGATCTCAGGGTCGTTGCTCCCGAAAGCTGGGGCACGACGCTGGCCTATTTCACCGGCGCCCGTGCCCATACACTCGCCATGCGCCATCTGGCCCGCGAGAGAGGGTGGAAACTCAACGAATACGGGCTCTTTGCCGGCGAAAGATGCCTGGCCGGACCCGGCGAGGAGGGGCTCTACGCCGCCTTCGCGATGGACTGGATCCCGCCCGAGCTGCGCGAGATGCGCGGCGAGCTTGCCGCCGCCTCGAGCCACCAGCTGCCGCAACTCGTGATGCGCGCCGACATCCGCGGTGACGGGCGCGTGCGCGGCGTCGGTCCCGACGGCCGGGTGATCGTCGCCCGCCAGGCAGAAGCCGCCCGCAAGGCGGGGCTGGACTGGCTCGGCATTGCCGATCCGATGCCGGATTCGGGCCTGCGCGGCGCTCTTTCCGCAGACGCGCTTTCCCGCCGCACCGACGCCATTGCCCGTTGGAATGCGAAGGGCGCCGCCCCGCAACTCGTGTGCGGCGGCATCTTCGCGATCGAACCATCCGGCCGCATCCGACCCGATCCGGCCCCTTGGCGCGCACGCGGCTTCGTCATCATCGCCCGTCCCCGTGCCACCGCCCTGCGCGAGGACATGACCGAAGCCGTCGAGAAGGCGGTCGCCACCGGGCTGATCGACATTCTCGCCACGCCCACCGGGCGGCGGGTGCTCGAGAGCGCCGAGTTTTCCATCGACCCCGCCCGGCTGATCGAAGCGGCCCGGGCCCATGATGTGTGCCTCGAGATCTGCGGCATTCCCCAAAGGCTCGACCTGTCCGACGTGCACGCCCGCATGGCCCGGCAGGCCGGCGCAAGGCTTCTCCTCGCAAGCGCCGCCTACACCCCCGAGCGCCAGAAGCAGATCGGACATGCCCTCGACCAGGCGCGCCGCGGCTGGCTCGAGGCGGAAGATCTCGTCAATACGTCCTCCGCACCTCCCTTTCCCGTCGAATGTTCCAGGAAAGCGTGACAGGAAGAGATGAAGATCGGGTTGACGCATCCGCGCCCATTGCGGGGAAATCCCCCGAAAATGCGGAGCATTTTGCAAGAATTGTTCGCAAAAGGGCCGGAAAGCGCGATTCCCCCGCACCGCTTCAGCGGCGCCGGCCGAGCGCCCGCCAGCCGATGTCGCGCCGGAAGAAGCCCTCGGGCCAGTCAACGGCCTCGGCCAGGGCATAGGCCCGATCGCGCGCTTCCTCGAGCGTGCGCCCGCGGCCGGTGGCGTTGAGCACCCGCCCCCCCACGGCGAGAATCCGTCCGTCTTCGCGGCGGGTGCCGGCATGGAAGATCATGTGATTGCTGTCTTCGGGGACGGGGCCGAGGCTGCGGATTTCCGTGCCCTTCTCGTAGGCTCCCGGATAGCCTTTCGCCGCCAGCACCACCGTCAGCGCATGATCGTCGGCCCAGTTGACCGTGACCTCGTCGAGACGGCCTTGCGTGGCAGCGTCGATCACGTCGAGCACCTGGGCGCCGAGCCGCATCATCAGCACCTGCGCCTCGGGATCCCCGAAACGGACATTGTATTCGACCAGCCGCGGTGCGCCGTCCGCGATCATCAGCCCGGCATAAAGGACGCCTTCGTAAGGCGTGCCGCGACGGGCCATCTCGGCGATCGTGGGGCGGATGATCTCGTCGAGCGTCCGCTCGATGACGGCCTCGCTCATCACCGGCGCCGGCGAATACGCCCCCATGCCGCCGGTATTGGGGCCCCTGTCCCCCTCGGAGGCGCGCTTGTGGTCCTGGGCGGTGCCGAGGGGCAGGATGTCCCTCCCGTCGGAGACGACGAAGAAGGAAGCCTCCTCCCCTTCCATGAATTCCTCGATGACGACGGCGGCGCCCGCCGCGCCGAAAGCCCCGCCGAACATGGCATCGACGGCTTCCAGCGCCTCGGCCTCCGTCATGGCCACCACCACGCCCTTGCCGGCGGCGAGTCCGTCGGCCTTGACGACGATCGGGGCGCCCTCCTTGCGGATATGGGCCTTCGCGGCCGTCGCATCCTCGAACCGGGCCCAGCGCGCGGTCGGGATGCCGGCGGCGGCGCAGATCTCCTTGGTGAAGCCCTTGGATGCCTCGAGCCGCGCCGCCGCCCTGGAAGGGCCGAAGACGCGGATGCCGGCGGCCCGGAGCGCGTCGCTCACCCCGGCGGCAAGCGGCGCTTCGGGGCCGACGATGACGAGATCGACGGCGTTGCGGGCGGCAAAGCCCGCCACCTCCTCGGGGTTCTCCACATCAAGGGCGACGCAATCGGCGATCTCCTCCATTCCGGCATTGCCCGGAGCGCAGATCAGCCGGTCGCATTTCGGATTCTGCCGCACCGCCCAGGCAAGGGCATGTTCGCGTCCGCCGCTGCCGAGAATGAGAATGTTCATCGCCACGCTCCTCCGTCGTCCGGATGGCCCTGCCGCCTTCTAGGCGCTCGACGACAGGGGGGCAAGCGGGCGGCCGAGCCGCCGCCGGGGCGCATCGGCGGCCACTCGCGCCCTCTGTCGGGGCCGCCCCCATGCGCCGCACCCGGCCACGGCAGGACAAGGCAGGGCATGCATCCTGCCGTTCTGCCGCGCCCCGCCACGGCGACCGCGAACAGGGAGCGCCTTCGGGAGCACCGGCTTTCGGGTTGACCCCGAGGAGCGCGCCCGTCACCTTGAGCCGGCCAGCGAGGAGAGCGCAGATGTTTCCCATTCACGACCACAACCCGGCTCGCTCCACCCCCTATGTCACCTGGGCCCTCATCGTCATCAACTCGGCGATCTTCCTCTTCACCTGGCCCTATCTCCTCGACCAGCAGACGGCGCTCGAATTCTTCTCGCGCTGGGCGCTGCTTCCGGCCAAGGTCACGCTGACGGGGGACTGGAGCGGCATCATCACCTCGATGTTCCTCCATGGCGGGCTGATGCACCTTCTGGGCAACATGCTCTTCCTCTACATCTTCGGCGACAATGTCGAGGACGCGCTCGGCCATGTCGGCTTCCTGCTCTTCTACCTTACCTGCGGCATCTTCGCGGCGCTCGTTCACTACTGGAGCAACCCCCTTTCCGAGATCCCGACCGTGGGCGCATCGGGGGCGATCGCCGGCGTGCTCGGCGGCTATCTCATGCTCTACCCCCGTGCCCGCGTGGACGTGCTGATCATCTTCTTCGTGTTCGTGCAGATCATCCAGCTGCCCGCCTGGTTCATGCTGGGTTACTGGTTTCTCATCCAGCTGCTCCTGGGCATGGCGTCCGACCCGACCACCGGCGGCGTGGCCTACTGGGCCCATGCCGGCGGTTTCGTTGCCGGAGTGATCCTGATCCTGCCTGCCTGGCTGTTGCGCGGCGGGCCCGACTGGTGGCGCCGCACCCACGGCATGCCGCCCTATCCGGAAATGGTCTATCCTGCGCGCTTCAGCCGCGTTCCGCGGGTGCGCCGGAGCCGCAGGCGCCCGCCGAGGTGAGCCGCGGCCTGCCGCGCAAGGGCCCGCTCCGGTCTTCCGGGCTTCGGTGCCGTTTCCGCGGTGCCGCTTCGGGAACGGGAATGGCGGGGCTGGTAGCGAGGGAGGGACTCGAACCCTCGACCTCAGGATTATGAGTCCTGCGCTCTAACCAGCTGAGCTACCTCGCCGACGGCCGGCGGTGTAGGCGAAGCGGCCGGGCGCGTCAAGTGGGAAAGGCTCACGACCGGCGGCGAAAGAAGCGGGTGCGGGCATAGAGCTGCTCGAGCGCGCGCATGCGATCCGCGGCTTCTTCGCCCAGTCTCTCCTGCACCGAGGCGATCATCGTCTCGACGAGAAGCAGCACGGTGAGCGACGAATCCCATGCCGAAGGCACATCGACATGACAGGAAAAGCGATGACGGGCGATGTCGGCCGCGGGGGACACCCACTGGTCGGTAAAGAGGATGACCTCGGCGCCCTGCTCCGCGGCGAGGGAGGCGATCTCGAGCACCTGATTTTCGTAGCGGCGAATGTCGAACACCACCATCACGTCGCCGGCCCGCACGTCGAGAAGTGCCGGCGGCCAGTTGTGGGCCGCCTCCTGCACGAGCCGGACGGCCGGGCGCATGATCCGCAGATGGGTGACGAGATAATCGGCGATGGCATGGGTGATTCGTCCGCCGAGAGCGAAGACCGTGCGCTTCCGGTCGGCCACGAGATCGCAGGCCGCATCGAATTCCTGATGGTCGATGCGCGAGAGCGTGGCCTGAAGATTGGCCAGCGCCGCGTCCGCCATGCGGTTGAGCGGGTGGCTCTCCTGCGCCTCGGCCGCCCATCTCTCGTGCCGCGCGAGCGGCGAGGCCAGCATCTCCTGCACGTCCCCGCGCAGGGCGTCCTGGAAATCGGGGTAGCCGCGGAAGCCGAGCTTGTGGACGAGACGGGCGACGGTCGGCGTCGAGACGCCGGCATCGCGGGCAAGAGCGGTGATCGAGGTCAGCCCCGCCACCGGGTAGTTGCGCAGGAGGTGTTCGGCGAGGCGCCTTTCGGAAGGAGTGAACCGGCCCCCCTCGTTCTCGAGCCGACATCTGAGCGACGGCCCGGAGGCGGGTGCGGCGTCCCGTGCCTGTTCGCCCCCGTTTCCTCTTTCAGCCATGTCCTTTCCAGCCATGCCCTTCTCCCGCTCCGTCACCCGAAGATCGTCCTTTCCCACCGGGCCTGGTCGGCATGGCCGGGCACGTCAACCGCTTTCGGTGACACACCGCCAAGGGTCGCGGCCTCCGACGCGCCGAGGCGCCCTTTCGCGGGAACCCGTCGGCATCTCCTCCCGGGTTCCGGCGCTCTGTTCAAATGATAACCGATTCCGCGCACATGAAAAATATTTGTCGGAAAAATCTTGACAGAATCGCCCGAAGGCTCTGATCCTTGTCACGGAATTGCCGGGCGCCGAAGGGCGGGCAGGAGGTTTCGCCGAGAAACGGACAGGAAACCGGTTCGGGGGACAGACGGGTTGGTGCAGCAATCGGTCCATGTCGAGGGGAAGGAGCGCAGCGAAGGCGCACCGGCCATCGTCGTGTGCGAGCATGCCTCGCCGGCGATTCCCGACGCCTTGGCGGATCTCGGCCTTGCCCCCGAGAGCCGGCTGAGTCATGTCGCCTGGGATCCGGGGGCGCTGAACGTGGCCCGGCAGGTGGCCCGCAAGCTCGGCGCTCCGCTCGTTCACGGCGGGCTCTCGCGTCTCGTTTACGACCTCAACCGCCCGCCCGACGCGCCCGACGCCATGCCCGCCCGCAGCGAACGGCACGAGGTGCCGGGCAATGCCGATCTGCCCGCGAGCGAGCGGCTCAGGCGGATGCGCGAGATCTATCTGCCCTTCCACTCCGCGCTCCGGCAGCTGATCGCCGAAGCGCTGCTGAGGGGCGAGCACCCTGCCATCGTCACCGTCCACAGCTTCACCCCGGTGTTCGATGGCAGGCGGCGGGAGGAGGAAATCGGCCTCATCCACGACGCGGACGACAGGCTGGCGCGGCGCCTCGCGGAGAAGCTTGCGCCCCACCTTCCGCTGCGGATCGACCTCAACCGCCCCTACAGCGCCGCCGACGGCGTGACGCACACCCTCAGGCTCCACGCCCTGCCTTACGGGCTCGAGAACGTGATGATCGAGATCCGCAACGACCTCGTGGCCGCCGATGCGGATGCGCAGCGCATCGGCCGCGCCCTTGCCGCCGCGCTCGGCGAGGCGCTCGGCATGGAGCGGAAGGGAAGGGGGGCGGGCCCCGAAAGCAGAGTGATGGGAGGATGAGCGGCATGTGGCGCTGGATCGAGGCCTATGTGCGGGCGGTCGAATGGCTGAATTACCGCCTTGGCCGGCTGATGATGTATTTCCTCTTCGTGATGATGGGGATCCTGCTGTGGTCCTCGATCTCGAAGGTGCTGGTCATTCCCTCGATCTGGACGCTGGAAATGGCCCAGTTCTCGCTCGTGGCCTACTACATGCTCGGCGGGCCCTACTCGCTGCAGCTCGGCTCCAACGTGCGGATGGATCTGCTCTATTCCGGCTGGTCGGAACGAAAGCGCACCCTCGTCGATACCTTTTCAATCTTCGCGATGATCTTCTATCTCGGGGTGCTCCTTTACGGCGGCATCACCTCGACGATCTACGCCCTCGAATACGGCGAACGCAGCTATTCGTCCTGGCGGCCCTACATGGCGCCGATCAAGATCGTGATGGATATCGGCCTCTTTCTGATGCTGCTCCAGTCCTTCGCCATCTTCTTCAAGGATCTCGGCAAGCTCATGGGCCGCCCGATCAGGAGCGGCATTCCCTGCGAGGAGGCGCTCGGCGATGTCCTATGAAATGATCGCCATCACCATGTTCGCCACCATGATGCTGATGCTGATGACCGGTCAGCGGGTCTTCGGCGCCATCGGTTTCGTGGCGGCGGCGGCGGCTCTGCTGCTGTGGGGGCCCGGCGGGGCGGACATCCCGTTCTCGGCGGCGATGAAGTTGATGAAATGGTATCCGCTGCTGACGCTGCCGATGTTCATCTTCATGGGCTACGTGCTCTCCGAGAGCCGGCTCGCGGACGATCTCTACCGCATGTTCCATGTCTGGTTCGGTCCCGTGCCGGGGGGGCTGGCCATCGGTACCATCGGCCTGATGGTGATGATCGCGGCGATGAACGGGCTGTCCGTCGCCGGCATGGCCATCGGCGCGACCATCGCCCTGCCCGAGCTTCTGCGGCGCAATTACGACAAGCTGATGGTGACGGGGGTGATCCAGGCCGGTTCCTCCCTCGGCATCCTCGTGCCGCCCTCGGTCGTGCTGGTGCTCTATGCCATCATCGCCCGCCAGCCCGTGTCGCAGCTGTGGCTCGCCGGCGTCTTCCCCGGGCTGATGATGGCCGGTCTCTTCATCATCTACATCTGGCTGCGGTGCCGCGTGAACCCGCGCCTCGGGCCGCCGCTCTCGCGCGAGGAACTGGCCGCGATCCCGATGAGGGAGAAGCTCGCCCTGTTGCGCGGAGGCATCCTGCCGGTGGCGATCTTCCTCGTGATGATGGTGCCCTTCATCAAGGGCTGGACCTCGCTGGTCGAAAGCTCGGTGATCGGGGCGCTGGCGGCCTTTCTCGCCGCTCTCTTCAAGGGACGGATGACCTGGCAGGTGTTCGAGACCTCGCTGCGCGAGACCCTCGGCGTCACCAGCATGTTCATGTGGATCATCCTCGCCGCGCTCGGCTTCGGCGCCGTGTTCGACGGGCTCGGCGCGGTGCGCGCGCTCGAGACGCTCTTCACCGAGCGGCTGCAGCTCAGCCCCTGGGAGATCCTCATCCTCATGCAGCTGAGCTATCTCCTGCTCGGCACCTTTCTCGACGATACCGCCATGCTGGTGATCGTCGCGCCGCTCTACATCCCGCTGGTGAAGGCCCTCGGTTTCGATCTCATCTGGTATGGCGTGCTCTACACCATCACCTGCCAGATCGCCTACATGACACCGCCCTTCGGCTACAATCTCTTCCTGATGCGGGCGATGGCGCCGCCCGAGATCACCATTCACGACATCTATCGGTCGATCATCCCCTTCGTCGGCATCATGATCGTCGCCCTCGCGCTGGTGATGATCTTCCCCGACATCGCCCTGTGGCTGCCCCACACGATCTACAATCGCTGAATTCAAGCCGCCGGCAACAAGGCGGTGCAACGCAAGAGAGGACAAGAGAGGAAACGAGCCGCACAAGGAGGTAGAAATGACGACGACGACACGACGCAAGTTCCTGGCCACTTCGGCCGCTCTCGGCACCGCGGCGCTGGCCGCGCCCGCCGTCCATGCCGGCCCGAAGATCCGCTGGCGCATGCAGACCTATGCCGGCCCGGCGCTGGCCGAGCATGTCATAAAGCCGCAGATCGAGCTCTTCAACCGGCTCGCCGGCGACGAGATGCAGATCGACCTCTTCTTCGCCGACCAGCTCGTGCCGACGGGGGAGCTCTTCCGCGCCATGCAGCGCGGCACGATCGATGCGGTGCAGTCCGACGACGACTCGATGGCTTCGCCCACCGAAGTTGCGGTCTTCGGCGGCTACTTCCCCTTCGCCACACGCTATTCGCTCGACGTGCCGACTCTCTTCAACGATCCCAAATGGGGCCTCAAGCAGATCTGGGAAGAGGAATATGCCAAGGTCGGCGTGAAGCACATCTCCGCCGGTTCGTGGGATCCGTGCAACTTCGCCACCAAGAAGCCGATCCGCAGTCTCGACGATCTCAAGGGGTTGCGGGTCTTCACTTTCCCGACCGCCGGCCGCTTCCTCGCCCGTTTCGGCGTGGTGCCGGTGACGCTGCCCTGGGAGGATGTCGAGGTGGCGCTGCAGACCGGCGAGCTTGACGGCATCGCCTGGTCGGGCATCACCGAGGACTACACGGTGGGCTGGGCCAACGTGACCGAATACTTCCTCACCAACAACATCTCCGGGGCGTGGATCGGTCACTTCTTCGCCAACATGGACCGCTGGAACGAGCTGCCCGACAGGATCAAGGATCTGATGCAGCTCTGCTTCGACGCCTCCCACTACTACCGGCTGTGGTGGTACTGGGCCGGGGAGGCCAAGTTGCGGGTCTATGGCGACAAGCTCAAGCTCACCACGATCCCCGACGAGGAGTGGGGCAAGGTCGAGGCAGCGGCCCGCGAGTTCTGGGAGGAGATCGCGGCCGAGAGCCCCGTCAAGCGCAAGGTGGTGGACATATTCAAGGAATACAACGCCGCCATGCAGAAAGCGGGCTCGCCCTATCGCTGCGTCTGATGCAGGATCGGGAGGGAGCCACGGCTCCCTCCCTTCACCTTGCGGGGCAGTCCCCGCCAACACGCCGAGGAGACCATGCCGGGAAATCTCACTCTCGAGGCCCTGAAGGACGCCGCCGGACGCGGCGAGATCGACACCGTCGTCGCCTGCATCGTGGACATGCAGGGGCGGCTGATGGGCAAGCGCTTCCATGTGGCGAACTTCCTCGAACATGCCAGCGAGGAGACCCATTGCTGCAACTATCTCCTCGCCACCGACATGGAGATGTTCACCGTCCCCGGCTACCGTTCCACCAGCTGGGAAGCCGGTTATGGCGACTATGTCATGAAGCCCGATCTCGCGACCTTGCGGCGGCTTCCCTGGGCGGAGGGCGCTGCGCTCGTGCTGTGCGACGTGCTCGATCACCACACCCACGAGGAGATTCCCCATTCGCCGCGGGCGATGCTGAAGAAGATGATCGCCCGGCTGCGCGAGAAGGGGCTCGTCGCCCTTTCGGCCACCGAGCTCGAATTCTTCCTGTTCGAGGAGAGCTACGAGAAGCTGCGCCGGCGCAACTGGCACCGGATGACGCCGATCAGCCCCTACAACGAGGACTACCACATCTTCCAGACCTTCCGCGAGGAAGGGGTGATGCGCGCGATCCGCAACGGCCTTCACGGCGCCGGCATTCCGGTCGAGAATTCCAAGGGCGAAGCCGAAGCCGGGCAGGAGGAGATCAACGTCCGCTATTCCGACGCCCTCGACACCGCCGACAACCACGTTCTCGTCAAGGAGGGGGTGAAGGAAATCGCCTGGCAGCACGGCCGGGCCGTCACCTTCATGGCCAAATATGACCACCGCCGCGCCGGTTCCTCCTCCCATGTCCACCAGTCGCTCTGGACCGAGGCCGGCGCTCCCGCCTTCTTCGACGAGAGCCAGCCCCACGGCATGTCGGTGCTGATGCGCCACTACCTCCAGGGGCTGCTCGAGCACGCGCGGGAGATCACCGCCTTCCTCGCCCCCTTCGTCAATTCCTACAAGCGGTTCACCGAGGGCATGTTCGCCCCGACCAGGGCCGTCTGGTCGATCGACAACCGCACCGCCGGCTTCCGCATCTGCGGCGAGGACACGCGGGCGGTGCGGATCGAGTGCCGCATCGGCGGGGCCGATCTCAACCCCTATCTCGCCCTGGCCGCCATGCTGGCCGCCGGGCTCGACGGCATCGAGCGCGAACTGCCGCTCGAGGACGAGTTCCGGGGCGACGCCTATCAGGCCGCCGGCGTGCGCGAGGTGCCCAGAACCCTGCGCGAAGCCGCCGACCTTCTCGAAGGCTCGGCCATGCTGCGCGCCGCCTTCGGGGACGAGGTGATCGATCATTATGTCCGCGCCGCCCGCTGGGAGGTCGAGGAGCTCGACCGGGTGGTGACCGACTGGGAGGTGCAGCGGCTCTTCGAGCGTGCCTGAGAGAGCCGCCCGTCACGCCGCCATGCCCGCCCTTCGGACGAACGAACCCGTGGCCCGCAGGCGGGCCGAAACGCCGAGGAAAACGCCATGACGACCATGATCCGATGCATCTCTCCCGTGAACGGGGAGGTCTATGCCGAACGCCCCGCCATGCCCTTCGAGGAAGCTTCCGCCGCCATCGGCGAGGCCCGCAGCGCCCGGCAGGAATGGGCCGCGCTGCCGCTCGAGGAGCGGCGGCGCAGGGTGCTGCGCGGCATCGAGATCCTCGGCGAGATGAACGACCGCGTGACCGAGGAACTCGCCTGGATGATGGGGCGCCCCGTGCGCCACGGTGGCGAATACGGCGGCGTGTGGGAGCGCAGCGCCTACATGGCCTCGATCGCCGAGGAAGGGCTGGCGCCGATCGTCGTCGAGGAAAGCGAGGCCTTCGAACGGCGGATCGAGAAGGAGCCGCGCGGCGTCGTCTTCGTCATCGCGCCGTGGAACTATCCCTATCTCACCGCCATCAACACCATCGTGCCGGCGCTGATCGCGGGCAACGCCGTCATCCTCAAGCATGCCTCGCAGACGCTGCTTGCGGGGGAGCGGCTGGCCGAGGCGCTCCATGGCGGCGGCGTGCCCGAAACCGTGTTCCGCAATCTCTTTCTCGATCACGCCACCACCGAGAAGCTGATCGCGACGCGCCATTTCGACTTCGTCAACTTCACCGGCTCGGTCGCGGCCGGCAGGACCATCGAGCGGGCGGCGGCGGGCACCTTCACCCCGCTCGGCCTCGAACTGGGGGGCAAGGATCCGGGCTATGTGATGGAGGACGCCGATCTCGACGCGGCCGTCGCCTCGCTGATGGACGGCGCGATGTACAATTCCGGCCAGTGCTGCTGCGGCATCGAGCGCATCTATGTCACCGAAAGCCTCTATGCCCCCTTCGTCGAGAAGGCGGTGGCATGGGTGCACGCCCAGAAGCTCGGCAACCCGCTCGACCCCGAAACCACCATCGGCCCGGTCGCGAGTCTCAAGGTCGCCCGAACGGTGCGGGCGCAGATCGAGGAAGCGATCCGCATGGGCGCAAGGCCGCTGATCGACCCGGCCCGCTTCCCCGAGGATGACGGCGGCACCTATCTCGCGCCGCAGATCCTGGTCGATGTCACCCACGAGATGCGGGTGATGCGCGAGGAGAGCTTCGGCCCCGTGGTCGGCATCATGAAGGTGTCGTCCGACGAGGAGGCGGTGGCGCTGATGAACGACAGCCCCTACGGGCTCACCGCCTCGCTCTGGACCCGCGACCCCGAACGCGCCGCCCGCCTCGGCCGGCAGATCGAGACCGGCACCGTCTACATGAACCGGTGCGACTATCTCGACCCGGGCCTGTGCTGGACCGGCTGCAAGGACACGGGCCGCGGCGCCTCGCTCTCGATCCTCGGCTACGAGGCCGTCACCCGGCCCAAGTCCTTCCACCTCAAGAAGCGTCTCGACTGATCCGTGCGCACCCTGCACGACCATCTTGCCAACGGGGGCTGACATGACCACCACGCCACATGCCAACTGGTCCTATCCGACCGCGATCCGCTTCGGGGCCGGCCGATTGAAGGAATTGCCCGACGCCCTGGCCGAAGCCGGCATCACCCGCCCGCTGCTCGTCACCGACCGCGCCCTTGCCGCCCTGCCGATCACGGCCGAGGCGCAGGAGGTGCTCGACGGCGCCGGCATTCCCCATGCCACCTTCAGCAAGGTGGACCCGAACCCGAACGAGGCCAATCTCGCCACCGGCCTCGCCGCCTTCCGCGAAGGCGGGCATGACGGGGTGATCGCCTTCGGCGGCGGTTCGGCGCTCGATCTCGGCAAGCTCGTGGCCTTCATGTCGGGCCAGAGCCGGCCGGTCTGGGATTTCGAGGATGTCGATGACTGGTGGACCCGGGCCGACAGGGCCGGCATCGCCCCCGTCGTCGCCGTGCCGACCACCGCCGGCACCGGGTCGGAAGTGGGCCGGGCGGGCGTTCTGACCAATACCCGCGATCACACGAAGAAGATCATCTTCCACCCCGACATGCTGCCGAAGGTGGTGATCGCCGATCCGGCACTGACCGTCGGCATGCCGCCCGCAATCACCGCCGGCACCGGCATGGACGCCCTGGCCCACAATCTCGAAGCCTACTCCTCGCCCCATTATCACCCGATGAGCCAGGGCATTGCCCTCGAGGGGATGCGGCTCGTGCTCGAGAACCTGCCGAAGGTGATGGCGGATCCCGGGGATCTCGTCGCCCGCGGCCACATGATGAGCGCCGCGATGATGGGCGCGGTGGCCTTCCAGAAAGGGCTCGGCGCCATCCATGCGCTGTCGCACCCGGTGGGTGCCCGCTACGGCACCCATCACGGCACCACCAACGCGGTGGTGATGCCGGCCGTGCTCGAATTCAACCGTCCGGCGATCGAAGAGCGGATCGCCCGTGCCGCCGCCTATCTCGGCATCGAGAGCGGCTTCGAGGGCTTTCTCGCGCATGTCCGCGCCCTCAACGCCGCCCTCGGCATTCCCGAGGGGCTCGCCGCGCTCGGCGTGAGGCCGGAGGATCTCGACGCCCTGACCGAAGCGGCGCTGGCCGATCCTTCCTGCGGCGGCAACCCGGTCGAGATGACGCCCGAAAACACGCGCGCCCTTTTCGAGGCGGCGATGTAGCGCGGAGCGGGCGGGTGCCTTTGCCGCCTTCCGTTTTCGCCACCTCTTGTTGCGGGGCAGGGCGCGGCGCGGCCCCGCCCTCCGGGGCGGGGCCTCGTCTTTCGGCGGCAAGGGCGCGCACGGGCATCGCCGCGTGATCGCCCCGCAGCGCAGTGCCTTGCCTTTCGTGACTCAACCCGGACGGGCCGCCTGCTTCTTTCCGCGATGAAGGAAGGGTCGGCCTTCTTCATGCCCATCGGGGCGAGAGCGGGGGCGCCGCTCTCAGCCCTGCCGCGGCCGGATGACGATCTCGACGCGGCGATTGCGCGCCCGGCCTTCCTCGGTCAGGTTCGAGGCGACGGGGTCGTCTTCGCCGCGGCCGTAGGCGCGGATCCGGTCGGGATCGACGCCGAGCCGGGCCAGCTCGAGAGCGACATTCTCGGCCCTCCGGCGCGAAAGTTCCATGTTGTAGGCGGCATCACCCACATTGTCCGTGTGACCGATCACATCCACCGTCGTGTCGGGATAGGCCGCGAGGTGATCGGCGATCCCGGCCAGTGCCTGGCGCATTTCGGGGCCGACCTCGGCCGAGCCCGTCGGAAAGAGCAGCGCATTCGGCATGGTGATGGTGACGGCGTCATTGCTGCGGCTGATCTGCACCCGGTCGTCCGTCACCCGGCGGCGCAGATCGCTCTCCATGCTGTCGAGATAATGGCCGATGGCGCCGCCGACGGCCGCGCCGATCGTCGCTCCGACGGCGCCCTTGAGCAGGCTGTTGCCGCCCTTGCGCGTCAGCCCGTAGAAACCGCCGATGATGGCCCCGGCAACCGCGCCCTGCCGCTCCTTCGAAGGGGGTGCGCCGGTAGTCTCGACGCAGCCCGAAAGCCCCAGTGCAGCGGCCATGGCGGCGGCGGTGATCCGTGACATGCCCATGCCTGCCTCCTTCGCCTCGAAACTGCCGCTCCGTCTTCGGGAGCGTTCTTCGGCATCAATATAGGCACCACGAGCGGTTTTGACAGGGGGAGGGTTCGGAGAGGAGGAAAGCGGCCGGATCCTGCCGCGCGGGAGCGGCGGCAGGGGGAGCCGCCTCCGTGACCCCGGCACCTGGCAGGCGGAGCAGCCCGGGCGGCGATGGTCGGCAGGCCGTGCCGGGGGCGGCCGGCCCTCTCTCCGGGCGCCGCGCCTCCTCACGCCGGCGGGGCTTCGCGGGCGAGCAGGCGCGCCTTCATGTCGAGCCCCCAGCGATATCCGCCCGGCCCGCCATCCGATCTCGCCACGCGATGACAGGGCACGAGCACCGCCAGCGGGTTGCGGCCGACGGCCGTGCCCACCGCCCGCACCGCCCGCGGCCGGCCGATGGCGGCGGCAAGGGCGGCATAATTCGTGCGCTCGCCTGTCGCGATGTCCAGAAGCGCCCGCCAGACCGCACGTTGAAAACCGGTCCCGACGAGAACGAGCGGCACCGGATCGGCTCCGAGCAGGGCAGCCAGCCTTCCTCCGGCAGGTGCGAAACGGGCCGCGGGCCAGCGTTGCGCCAGATCGGCCTGCGCGGCCTCTTCTCCCGCATGCAGCGGCAGGAGCGCCGCGACCCCTTTCCCGCTGCCGGCCGCGAGCATCGGGCCGCAATCGGTCCGCACATCTTCGACCAGAAGCAGCCCCTGCCACGTTTCGCATTCGCCGACGATGACGCCGCGCCGTCCCAGGAGCGCTATCCCTGCGGGCTCTTCCGTTCCCATGCTCTCTCTCCAGCGGGGCGCGGTGCACGGCTTGCAGCCATCAACGCCGCCCCTTAAGGAAGGCCCATGGCACGCGCACCGCAAAAGCTCGGCTACCCGGCCCTCAGGGAAATCTTTACCCGTTTCCGGGCCGCCAATCCATGCCCGAAGACCGAGCTCGAATACACCAACGAGTTCACCCTTCTGGTGGCGGTCGTGCTCTCGGCCCAGGCGACCGACGTCGGCGTCAACAAGGCGACGAAGCGTCTTTTCGCGATCGCCGACACGCCCGAGAAGATGCTCGCTCTCGGCGAGGAGGGGCTGGTCGAGCACGTCAGAAGTCTCGGTTTCTTTCGCCAGAAGGCGAAGAACGTCATCCGGCTCTCCAAGATCCTGGTCGAGGAGCATGGCGGCCGGCTGCCGACCTCGCGCGAGGCACTCACCGCCCTGCCCGGGGTGGGGCGCAAGACGGCGAATGTCGTGCTCAATGTCGCCTTCGGCTATCCGGCGCAGCCGGTCGATACCCATATCTTTCGCGTCGCCAACCGCACCGGCATCGCACCGGGCGGGGAACCGATCGATGTCGAACGCGGGCTCGAGGACCGGGTGCCGATCGAGTTCCAGACCCATTCCCATCACTGGCTGATCCTGCACGGGCGCTATGTCTGCAAGGCGCGCAAGCCGGACTGCCCCCGATGCCTCATCCGCGATCTGTGCCTCTATCCGGACAAGACGACATGACGAAGCGCTTTCAGGTGGTCGGCATCGGCAACGCCCTTGTCGACATTCTCTGCCATGTGGATGACGCCTTTCTCGAGGAGATCGACGTCATCAAGGGAGTGATGCAGCTGGTCGATCGCGGGCGGGCCAGCGCGATCTACGAACGCATGGGCCCGGCGCGGGAGATCTCGGGCGGCTCGGCGGCCAACACCATCGCCGGCATCGCCGCCCTCGGCGGGCGCACCGCCTATGTCGGCAAGGTGCGGGACGACCAGTTCGGCCGCATCTTCGCCCATGATCTGCGGGCCCAGGGCGCGGTCTACGAGACGCCGGCCGCCCCGGCCGACACGGCCGAGGAGACCGGCCGCTGCATGGTGCTGGTCACGCCCGACGGGGAGCGCACCATGAACACCTATCTCGGCGTTTCCGAGCATCTGTGCCCCGGCGACATCGACGAGGCGATGATGGCCGATGCCGAATGGATCTATCTCGAGGGCTACCGCTTCGACGGCCCCGAGAACCACGAGGCCTTCGACAAGGCGATCCGGGCCGCGAAAGGGGCCGGGGGGAAGGTTTCGCTCACCCTCTCCGACCCTTTCTGCGTCGATCGCCACCGCGCCGCCTTCCTCGCCATGATCCGCCGCGATGTCGATCTTCTGTTCTGCAATCGCGACGAGATCCTCTCGCTCTACGAGACCGACAGCCTCGACGAGGCCCTTGCCCGGGGCGGGCAGGATGTCGGGATCCTCGTGGTCACCGATTCGGACAAGGGCGCCTATGTGATCGAGGACGGGGCTTTCACCCATGTGCCGACCCGGCCGGCCCGCGTGGTGGACGCGACCGGCGCCGGCGATCTCTTTGCCGCCGGTTTCCTCTGGGGGTTCACCCACGGCCATGACAGCGCCACCGCCGCACGCATGGGCAACATCGCCGCCGCCGAGATCATCGGCCATATCGGCGCCCGGCCCGAGGTCGATCTCGCACGTCTCTTCTCCGAGGCCGGGCTGATCTGAGCCCGTCGTCCATGCCACGGGGCGGGCCGCCTGCCCGAACGCACATCCCGCAAGCGGCAGGAGTGGCGGCGCCCTCCGGCAGCAGCCGAATCACCCGGGATTGCACTCGGGAAAACGGGCCACGCGCGATGGCGGATGCTGAAACGGTTTCGTCGGAAAATGGTGACATCCGCTTTCCACGCGACCGATTCGCGCGCGGGAAGACCCCATGAGCGATAGCGCCCGTGAACGACATCGCCTCATAGAAGATAAGCCTTCGCGAGACTGCGAAACTGGCGATTGATTCTCGAGTTTTTCAACGCCTTGAGATTGTGTAGGCCACGGAAGAACCTCATATTCCTGTCAGGCGAGCTGTCCCAGGAAAAAGCGGTGGTGAGAAATGCTGTCCGGGACTTGACCCGGCGACCGACTCCTATTTAGATAATTGCGCAAATTTGCATCATTTATCCGTAGCAAGAGGCATTACCCATGAGAACCGATCAGAACATTCCGCCCCGCTCCCGCGAATCCCGCCGGCTGATCGAAAGAAAGACGGCGAGGCTCGATCTGCCGAAGATCTTTGCCGCGCTCGGCGACAGGACGCGCCTTGCGATCATCGGCCGGCTCCTGGAGAAGGGCGAGATGCCTGTCGGCGCGCTCCTCGACGTGGCCGACATCTCTCCCCCCGCGATTTCCCGTCATCTGCGGATCCTGCGCGAAGCCGGGCTCGTCCGTCAGCGCGTGGATCGGCAACGGCGACTCTATTCGGTCCGCAAGGACATCTTCGATGAGCTCCGCCAGTGGTTCGCCCAGGCGGCGCTGATACTCACCCTGCCGGTGATGATGATCGCGAGCCTGGAATGACCTTTCCGAGCCTGCCGGCAGGATGAAGGGCGCTCCGCGGAGCGCCCTTCCCCGTTCCGCCCCGAAAAGGCTTCAGTGTTTGCCGTTCACGCCCTTGCGCTCGCGCGGGATCGGCAGATATTCGACCCCGCCCATCTGCTGGCGCACCGGCTGGGGATAGAGCGCCATCAGTTCCAGCACCTCTTCCGGCATGTCGGTGGAGACCGGCAGCCCCATCTCCTTCGCCTCCTCGTGGGAGATCGGGTAGTCATGGGTCCAGGTGCCGGTGGCGAGCTTGTCGGCAACCGCCGCCGCCTTCTGCACCGACATCCGCCCCGAGAGCAGCTTCTTGACCGCTTCGCGCACCTGATGGATCGCCTTGCGCCCGACATCCGCCATGATCAGCGTCTGATCGTCGATCTTCTCGACCGGCTTCTTCTCCTCCACCGTGAGGATCGAGGCCGCCGGCATCTGCCCGAGCTGGGGATCGACCGGTCCGAGCACGGCATGGTCGTTCATCACGATCTCGTCGGCCGCCAGCGCGATCAGCGTGCCGCCCGACATGGCGTAATGGGGCACGAACACCGTCACCTTGGCCGGATGGGCCTGCACGGCCCGGGCGATCTGCAAGGCGGCCAGAACAAGCCCGCCCGGCGTATGGAGGATGAGGTCGATCGGCACATCGTCATCGGTGAGCTTGATCGCCCGCAGCACCTCCTCCGAGTCGTTCACGTCGATGTATTTCACCAGCGGAAAGCCGAGAAAGCGCATCGTCTCCTGGCGGTGGACCAGAAGGATCACCCGCGAATCGCGCTTCTTCTCGAGATCGGCGATCATCCGCACGCGGCGGAATTCGAGCATGCGCTGCTGAATCACCGGCTGGAACGCCGAAAGCAGGAAGATCAGCCAGAACAGATCCATGAAGGTCATGTGGGTCTCCTTCGCAAACTGAAGGGAAACTAGCCTGCCCGCGGCAGGAAGGAAAGGCGGGAGAACCCGCCCCCGCAAGATCGCGGAAGCGGCGGATCATGCGCCACCGGACCGGGCGCCGCCGCATCGGCAAGGCAGGCAGGCGAAAGCGGGCCCCGAGGGGCCCGCTTCCGGCGCATGCGGGAGGACCGGAAGATCAGTAGTGATAGGCGCTCTCGCCGTGGGTCGCGAGGTCGAGCCCTTCGCGCTCCTCCTCCTCCGTGACCCGGAGCCCGACCACGGCATCGACGATCTTGTAGAGGATGAAGGAGACGACCCCCGTCCAGACGATGGTGATGGCCACCGCCTCGATCTGGACGATCGTCTGGCCGACGAGGCTGTAGTCGTCGCCCCCGAAGCCGCCGAGCGCCGGTGCGGTGAAGATGCCGGTGCCGATCGCGCCGATGATGCCGCCCACGCCGTGGACACCGAAGACGTCGAGGCTGTCGTCATAGCCGAGCTTGTTCTTCAGCGGCCCCACGGCCCAGTAGCAGCCGAGCGAGGCGATGGCGCCGAGAACGATCGCCCCCACCGGTCCGACCGTGCCGGCAGCCGGCGTGACGGCCACGAGGCCGGCGATCATGCCCGAGGCGGCGCCCAGCATCGAGGCCTTGCCGCGCAGGATCTTCTCGACAAGCGACCAGGTGAGGATCGCACCCGCCGTCGCGGTGAAGGTGTTGATGAGGGCGACGGCCGCGCCGCCATTGGCCTCGAGGTTGGAGCCGGCATTGAAGCCGAACCAGCCGAACCAGAGGATGGCCGCGCCGACGAAGGTCAGCGTCATCGAATGGGGCGCCATCATGTCCTTGCCGAAACCGATGCGCGGGCCGATGATCAGAGCGCCCACCAGCGCGGCGATGCCGGCATTGATGTGCACCACCGTGCCGCCGGCGAAATCGAGCGCGCCGAGCCCCATGATGAAGCCCGAACCGTCCCACACCATGTGGGCGATCGGGAAATAGACGAAGGTCACCCAGAGGGCCGAGAACAGCACAGCCGCGCCGAACTTGATGCGTTCGGCGAAGCCGCCGATGACGAGCACCGCGGTGATGGCGGCGAAGGTCATCTGGAAGGCGATGAAGACGTATTCGGGGATGACCACGCCGTCCGTGAAGGTCGCGGCCATCGAATCGGGGCCGACGCCGGCAAGAAACAGCTTGCCGAGCCCGCCCCAGAAGGGGTTGGTTCCGCCGCCGAAGGCGAAGGAGTAACCGTAGAGCACCCAGATCACCATCACGAGAGCGGTGATCACGGTCGATTGCATCAGGACCGAGAGCATGTTCTTGGTCCGCACGAGGCCGCCGTAGAAGAGGGCAACGCCCGGCAGGATCATGAACAGGACAAGCACGGTCGAAACCATCATCCAGGCGACATCGCCCTTGTCCATTGTTTCCGCGGAAGCCGGCGAGGCCAGAAGCGCCGCCCCGACGGCCGAAAGTGCCGAGAGTGCCTTGAGGGATGGAAGTCGCATGGGTTCGTTCCTTCGCTGTTCCTGTCGCATTGCTCTCCGGTCGGGCGTTGCTCCGGCAGCTCGTGCCGGCAGACCCGCCCGGAAATCACGATCAACCTCGTCGCCACCGGCTGTTCGGACAATGAAAGCCCTGCCGCCGGTTCGGCCACAGCGATGGAATGCCCGAAAATTGCGCGACTCCGCGCCATGAATGCACTAAAAATGAGCAATGACTGTCTTTCGTCTCGGGCCGCCGAAGCGCCATGCCTGCCTCAACACTGGGCAGGGGCGGCGCCGATCTCTAATGTGATTCCCGCAGGCAGGATGAGCAGATGACGAAAACCGCGAGAAAGAGACCTCCGTCGCGCCGCCGCAAGCCGGCCGGCTCCGGCCGGCGACGGATGCCTGCAGCCTTCCTGCGCCGCATCCCGGCCGCGGGCGCAGGCCTCTTGCGCGGAACGGTGCGGCTTGCATGGCGGCTCGGCTGGCGTCTCGCCCTCGTGGCCGCCCTTCTCGTCGGCGCGGCCACGATCTACGACTATGCGCGCCTGCCGCCGATCGAGACGCTGATCGACGGGCGCGTGCGCGGCTCCGTCACCCTTCTCGACCGCAACGGCGAACCCTTCGCCTGGCGGGGCGACCAGTTCGCCGGCAAGATCACCGCCGCCACCGTCTCGCCCCATCTCCTCCATGCAATCCTCGCCACCGAGGATCGACGCTTCTACAGCCATTTCGGCATCAGCCCGCGGGGGATCGCCTCCGCCATCCGCATCAACCTCGCCGAAGGACGCGGCCCCTTCGAGGGCAATGGCGGCTCGACCATCACCCAGCAGGTGGCCAAGCTCCTGTGTCTCGGCCAGCCCTATGACCCGGAACGCTGGAAGAACGAAGCCGCCTACGAAGCCGACTGCCGCAAGGGCTCGCTGTGGCGCAAGATCAAGGAAGTGCCTTTCGCCTTCGCGCTCGAGGCGAAATATTCCAAGGACGACATTCTCACCCTCTATCTCAACCGGGTCTATCTCGGGGCCGGCACGCGCGGCTTCGAGGCTGCGGCCCAGCGCTATTTCGGCAAGTCGGCCCGCGACGTGACCCCGGCCGAGGCCGCCATGCTCGCCGGGCTTCTCAAGGCGCCGTCATACTATGCCCCGACGCGCAACCTCGCCCGTGCCCAGGCCCGGGCCAGTCTCATCGTTTCGCTGATGGAGGAGCAGGGCTATCTCACGCCGGCCGAGGCCGAGGCGGCGCGGCGGAATCCGGCCACGCTCTCGGAAAAGGCGCGCGAACGGGCCGGAGGCTGGTTCGCCGACTGGGTGATGGAAACGGTGCCCTCCTTCCTCGCCTCGGGCACCACCGAGGATGTGATCATCCGCACCACCTTCGATCCGAAGATCCAGAAGGCGGCGGAAGAAGCCGTAAGATGGGTGTTCGAGAACCGCGTGCGCCCCGGATCGAAGGCCCAGGTGGCGCTGGTGGTGATGTCCCCCGACGGGGCGGTGCGCGCCATGGTCGGGGGGCGCGGCCGGGGCGGGGGCCGCTTCAACAGGGCGATCCAGGCGCGGCGGCAGACGGGATCCTCCTTCAAGCCCTTCGTCTATGCCGCCGCCCTCGATCTCGGTCTCTACCGATTCGACAGCCGGGTGGTGGACGAGCCCGTCACCATAGACATTCCGGGCTCCGGCCCCTGGTCCCCCAGAAACTACACGGGCAGGAACTATGGCGAGATGAGCCTGACGACCGCCCTGGCCCAGTCGATCAACACGGTGGCGGTGAAGGTGGCGATGGAAACCGGGCTCGACCGGGTGCGGGCCGTCGCCCGCGGCTTCGGTCTTTCGGGGGAGCTTGCCGAGGGCCCCGCCCTCGCGCTCGGTGCCTCCGAGGCAACCCCGCTCGAGATGACCGCCGCCTATGCCGGTTTCCTCAACGAAGGGCGGGCGGTCACCCCCTACGGGCTGGTCGAGCTGCGATTGCGGGGCAGCGACGAACCCCTCATCACTCGTTCTGGCGGTCCGGGCGAGCGGGTGATCGGCCGCGCGGCGGCGCGCCAGCTCGTCTACATGCTCAATCAGGTGATCGAGCGGGGGTCGGGCAAGCGGGCGAAACTCCCCGGACGGCCCGCCGCCGGCAAGACCGGCACCACCCAGGCCGCCCGCGACGCCTGGTTCGTCGGCTTCACCGCCGATCATGTCGCCGGGGTCTGGATGGGCTACGACGACAACACCCCGCTCACCGGCGTCACCGGGGGCGGTCTGCCGGCCGAGATCTGGCGCGAGGTCATGACACGGATCCACGAGGGCCTGCCGGCGCGCCCCTTGCCGATGATCGACCCGGAGGCCGCCGCGCTGGCCGAAGCCCGGGCCCGTCAGCCCCGGAAGGGCCGCGGGACCGAGACCACCATCATCGAAGACGTGATCGGCGCCCTGTTCGGCCGTCCCTTCTGACCGTTCCCTTCCGACCGCGGCCGGCCATGCATTGCCCCCGACCGGCCCCTGCGGCATTGTCGGTGTCGCACTGCGAGGATGCTCCATGACGACCGCGTTCTTCCATCACCCGGACTGCCATGCCCATCGCCCGCCGCCGGGCCATCCCGAAAGCCCGGCGCGGCTCGCGGCCATCGAGAAGGCCCTTTCCGCCACCGCCTTCGACGGCATCCTGCGCCGCGAAGCGCCGCTTGCCGGGGAGGCCGATCTCGCCCTCGCCCATCCCGCGCGATATGTCCGCGCCATCGCCGAGGCCGTGCCCGAGGAGGGGGTGGTCCAGCTCGATGCCGACACATGGCTCTCCCCCGGCTCCTGGCGCGCGGCGCGCAGGGCCGCAGGCAGCGTTCTCGCCGCCATCGATACCGTGCTGGGAGGAGAAGCCACCAACGCCTTCTGCGCCATCCGCCCGCCCGGCCATCACGCCGAGCCCGAAAGGCCCATGGGGTTCTGCCTTTTCGGCAATGTCGCCATCGGCGCGCTCCATGCGCTCGAGCGCCACGGCCTTGCGCGGGTCGCGATCTTCGATTTCGACGTTCACCACGGCAACGGCACCCAGGCCATCCTGTGGGACGAGCCGCGCATCCGCTTCGTCTCGACCCACCAGATGCCGCTCTGGCCCGGCACCGGCTCCCCGGAGGAGCGCGGCGCCCATGACAACATCCGCAACGTGCCGCTCCCCCCGCTCAGCGACGGCACCGCCTATCGCGCGGCCGTCCGCCCCGCCCTCGACTGGCTGGACGGGTTCGCCCCCGAACTCGTGCTCGTCTCGGCGGGGTTCGATGCCCATGCCGCCGACCCTCTTGCCAATCTCGCCCTTGCGGAGGCCGATTTCGCCTGGATCACCCGTGAGCTTTCCGCCCTCGCCCGGCGACATGCCGGGGGGCGTCTCGTCTCGACTCTCGAGGGCGGATATGCTCTCTCGGCACTGGCGCAATCGGTGGCGGCCCATGTCGCCACGCTGATGGAAGAAGGGGCCGACGAATGACGGAAACGGCGGAAAGACCGGTCGGGGAACTCAGCTTCGAGGAAGCGCTCAAGGAGCTCGAACAGGTAGTGGAGCGCCTCGAACGCGGTGATGTGCCGCTCGAGGAATCGATCCGCCTCTACGAGCGCGGCCACGAGCTGAAGAAGCATTGCGAGGCGCGGTTGCGCGAAGCCGAAGAAAAGATCGAGCTCATCACTCTCGATGCCGAGGGGCGCCCCACAGGGCTGAAGGAGGTGGAGGTGCCATGAGCTTCGCCGCCGCGCTCGAAGCCGCGCGCGGGCGGGTCGAACGGGCGCTCGAAGCCGCGATCATGGCCGAGCCGGCGGGGCCCTTGCGCGAAGCGATGGCCCATGCCGCGCTGTCGGGCGGCAAGCGGCTGCGGGCCTTCCTCGTGATCGAGAGCGCCCGGCTGCATGATGTTCCGGCCGCCGCGGCCGACCGCGTCGCCGCCGCCGTCGAGTGCATGCACGCCTATTCGCTCGTGCATGACGACCTGCCGGCGATGGACGACGACGACATGCGCCGCGGCCTGCCGACGGTGCATGTCAAGTGGGACGAGGCCACGGCCATTCTCGCGGGGGATGCGCTGCAGGCCCTGGCTTTCGGCATCATCGCCGCTCCGGCGACCCCGCTTCCGGGGGCGGTCCGGGCCGATCTCGTCGCCGCGCTGGCCGAGGCCGCCGGCCCCGGCGGCATGGTGCATGGGCAGATGCTCGACCTCGCGGCCGAGAGCGCGCCCGCACCGCTCACCCTGGCGGACATCACCACGCTTCAGGCGAAGAAGACCGGCGCCCTCATCCGCTTCTCCGCCGAGGCCGGCGCCCGCATGGGCGGTGCCGACCCGACCCCGCTCGGCCGCTATGCCGAAGCCCTGGGCCTCGCCTTCCAGATCACCGACGACATTCTCGACGTCGAAGGCGACCCGGTCCGGGCCGGCAAGCGCGTCGGCAAGGATGCGGCCCGCGGCAAGGCGACCTTCGTCTCCCTTCTCGGCCTCGAAGGGGCAAGGGCCAGGGCACGGGCCCTCGTCGAGGAAGCACAGGCGGCGCTGGCCCCCTATGGAGCGAAGGCCGCCGGCTTGCGGGAAGCGGCCGAATTCGTTATCTCCCGCGACAGGTGACGCGGATTCCCCGCGCGAGGCGAGCCGATGGCGCATCCTTCCGACAAGGGCAACGGAACCGGCCGGGCCGACGCCGACGGTGACAGGCTGTCGGGTACCGGTGCCGGCAATCCGCGGCCCGCGACGCCGCTTCTCGACCGGGTGCGGTCGCCGGCCGATCTCAAGACCCTGTCGGATGCCGAGCTCGGGCAGCTGGCCCGCGAGCTGCGGGCAGAGGTGATCTCCGCCGTTTCCGAAACGGGCGGGCATCTCGGCGCCTCTCTCGGCGTGGTGGAGCTGACGGTGGCGCTGCACGCGGTGTTCGATTCGCCGCGCGACAAGATCATCTGGGATGTGGGCCACCAGTGCTATCCGCACAAGATCCTCACCGGTCGGCGCGACCGAATCCGCACCCTGCGCCAGGGCGGCGGTCTTTCGGGGTTCACCAAGCGCAGCGAAAGCCCGCACGACCCGTTCGGCGCCGGTCATTCCTCGACCTCGATCTCGGCCGCGCTCGGCTTCGTCATGGCCCGCGAACTGGGTGGCGCCAGCGAGCACGGCATCGGGGACGCGATCGCCGTCATCGGTGACGGGGCCATGTCGGCCGGCATGGCCTTCGAGGCGCTGAACAATGCCGGCCATCTCGGCAAGCGCCTGATCGTCATTCTCAATGACAACGAGATGTCGATCGCCCCGCCCGTTGGCGCCCTTTCGAGCTATCTCTCCCGGCTTTATGCCGGCGCCCCGTTCCAGGAGTTCAAGGCCGCGGCCAAGGGGGCCGTCTCGCTCCTGCCCGAACCGCTGCAGGAAGGCGCACGACGGGCCAAGGAGCTGATCAAGGGGCTGACGGTCGGCGGCACGCTCTTCGAGGAGCTCGGTTTCTCCTATGTCGGCCCGATCGACGGGCACGATCTCGACCAGCTTCTGCCGGTCCTGCGCACGGTGCGGGCACGCGCCGACGGGCCGATCCTCGTCCATGTGGTGACGAAGAAGGGCAAGGGCTACGCCCCTGCCGAGCGGGCGCCCGACAAGGGGCACGGGGTCGGCAAGTTCGATATCCGCACCGGCGAACAGAGGAAGAGCCCGTCCAACGCCCCCTCCTACACCCGCGTCTTCGCCGAGAGCCTCATTCGCGAGGCCGAGAAGGATCCGCGCATCGTGGCCGTCACCGCCGCCATGCCGGGCGGCACCGGGCTCGATCTCTTCGGCAAGCGCTTCCCCGGTCGCATGTTCGATGTCGGCATCGCCGAACAGCACGCCGTGACGTTTGCCGCCGGCATGGCCGCGGGAGGACTCAAGCCGTTCTGCGCCATCTACTCGACCTTCCTGCAACGGGGCTACGACCAGGTGGTGCACGATGTCGCCGTGCAGAAACTGCCGGTGCGCTTCGCCATCGACCGCGCCGGACTCGTGGGCGCCGACGGGCCGACCCATGCCGGCGCCTTCGATATCGCCTATCTCGCCAACCTGCCCGGTTTCGTGCTGATGGCCGCGGCCGACGAGGCGGAGCTCGTGCACATGGTTGCCACCGCCGCCGCGATCGACGACCGCCCCTCGGCGGTGCGCTACCCGCGTGGCAGCGGCGTCGGCGTCGATCTGCCCGAAGATGGGGTGCCTCTCGAGATCGGCCGGGGGCGCATCGTCCGCGAAGGGGGGCGCGTGGCGATCCTCTCCTACGGCACGCGGCTCGGCCCGGCGCTCGAGGCAGCGGCGCGGCTCGAGGAGATGGGGCTTGCTCCCACCGTGGCCGACGCCCGCTTCGCCAAGCCGCTCGACCGCGACCTCATCCTGCGCCTTGCCCGAGAGCACGAAGCACTCCTCACGGTCGAGGAAGGCGCGGTGGGCGGTTTCGGCAGCCATGTCGCCCAGCTGCTCGCCGAGGAAGGCGTATTCGACCGGGGGCTTCGCTTCCGGTCCCTGACCCTGCCCGACCGCTTCATCGACCACGACACGCCCGAAGCGATGTATCGCGCCGCCGGGCTCGATGCCGAAGGCATCCTCGCGCGGGTTCTCGCCATGCTCGGCATTCCCCGCCTCGGCGCCACCGGACGACACGCCGGGCAGGGCCGGTGAGGGCGCGAGCGAACGGACGACGACACGGCAGGCACGGAGAGACGCGAGAATGGACGACAGGGCCGGCATTCCTCCCTCCTCCCGCATCTCCCGGATCATCCATATCGCCGTGCTGGCGCTTTCGCTTCTGGCTTTCCTCGTCGGCCTGCTTCTGATCGGCCCCCGGATCCTGGCCTATTTCTCCTTCTGGGCACTCGGCGGAACCATGCTCGGCATGGCGCTTCTCGTTGCCCGTGACCGCGGCTGGAGGATCCGGGAGATCGGCGTGCCCATCGCCGTGAGCGCCGTCATCAACACGGTGCTTCTCATGGTCGAGGCGCGGACGGGGTTCGACGGGGCGACGGCCGCTCTTCCCGTCTTCGCGGGACTCTGGGTCGGCATTATCGCGCCGCTCGCCCAGCTGATCACGGCCTTCCCGAACAGGGCGTTCCGCCAGCCCCGGGCCGTGCTCGCCTGGCTGGCGCTCGCGGTGGTGGCCTATATCCTCCTGCTCGAGGTGGTGTTCCGCCCGCTGGGGTTCATGCCCTATGCCGCCCTGCCCCTCGATGACGACATCGCCCGGTTGCGGGTCTACGGGCTGATGCTGGCCCTCTCCTTCCTCGCCCATGCCGGGCTGTTCGCGCTCGCGCATCTGCTCGAGCGCAACGGGCTCATGCCGCGCCGCGGGTGAAGGCGGCGACAAGCTCGACATGGGGCGACCAGAGGAACTGGTCGATCACCCGCAGATGCCGAAGCCGCCAGCCGCCCTCAACCAGGATCGCGGCATCGCGGGCGAAGCTCACCGGGTTGCAGGAAACATAGGCCAGTCGCTCGAGCTCGGGCGGCGCCGCGGCCAGCATCCGCGCCTGGGCCTCCGCCCCGGCCCGGGGCGGATCGATCACGGCCCCATCCACCCCCCGCAGCTCCTCGGGCGTGAGGGGGCGGGCGAAGAGATCGCGCCGGGCGGCCGCAACGGGTTTCAGCCCCTGGGCTCGCCGGGCCGCCTCTTCGACGGCCTCCAGCATCGGCCGCGACTTCTCGACCGCGTTCACCCCGGCCGTCTCGGCCAGCGGAAAGGTGAAGGTGCCGCAGCCGGCGAAAAGATCGATCACCCGCGCAGCGCCCGCGAGGATCTCCCGCACCTCGGCGACCATCGCCGCCTCGCCCTCTCTCGTGGCCTGGAGAAAGGCCCCGGGCGGCGGCACCACTTCCGCCTTGCCGAAACGCTGGACGGGCGCGGCCACCGTCAGCACCACCTCGTCGTCCCAGGCGATGCGGGCCACGGGGCCGGCCGCGGCGATCCCGGCCAGGGCCATGCGCAGATCGAGATCGAGCGGCTTGCCGCCGCGCACGGCGATGTCGATCCCGTTTTCCGATGCCGTCAGCGCCAGATCGAGCGTGCCCCGGCGGCTGCCCCCAGCCTCGACGATCCGCGCAAGGAGCGGGAGCACGGCAAGAAGCTCGGGCCGCAGCAGGGTGCAGCCCCGAGGCGGCACGATCTCGTGAGAGCGACGGGCGTTGAAGCCGACGAGAGCGCCCTTCTTCGTCCGCCGCCCCGCCAGCGTCGCCCGGCGCCGGGAGGCAGGGGGCGAACGATGCGCCGGGCGCAACGGCGCCTCGAGGCCGCGACGGGCGAGAAGCGCCAGCACGCGTTCCTCCTTCCAGCGGGTGAGCCAGTCGGGCGCGGCATGCTGCAACCGGCAGCCACCGCAACGTCCGAAGGACGAGCAGGGCGGTGTGGCGCGGAAGGGCGCCGCAGCACGCAGATCCACCCCGACCGGCTTCCCCTCCGCCCCGAGGCGCAGGCGCACCGCCTCGCCCGGCAGGACGAAAGGCACGGCCAGCCGTCCCTGCGCATGGTGGCACACACCGTTCCCATCGCCGTCGAGAGCGGCGACGGTGCATTCGATCACGTCGTTCATTTCGTCTCTTCCTCTGCGGCGAAGGATCGGGCCAGGGCCATCAGCGCATCGCGGTCGAGGGAAAGGCCCGAAGCGATGAAGGCATCCTCGAGCCGCGCGAGCAGCCGGCCCAGCGCCGGCCCCTCGGCCAGCGAAAGGAGATCCCGCCCCCTGAGGGGGAAGCGCGTCGCCGCGCCCCGCTTCAGCGCCTCGAGATCTTCCCGCTCCGGCACGCTCCCTTCCCGGGCATGACGCAGAAGAAGCGCCCCGATGGCGTTCCTTTCCCCGAGACGGTAACCGAGCGCAAGGGCGGAAAGCCCGGACGCGGCCCCCTCGGCCATTCGCTCGAGCGCACGCGCTTCGCGGCGCGAAAGCCGCAGGCGCCGGACCGGATCCTCCCCGCCGAGTGCCGCAAGGCGGCGGACGGGGTCGGGGGCAAGGCCGAGCGTCTTTTCCGCCGCCACGAGGCGCGCCAGCCCCTCGGCCGAGGCCCCCGGCAGGATCCGCGCAAGAACCCCGGCTCTTTCCATCGCCCGCACCGCGGGAACGGGGTCGGACGCCGCGAGGAGCTTGCGCATCTCCTGCCCGATCCGCTCGGGCGAAATCCGCGCGAGCCCCTCGGCCAGCTCCGCCGCTGCCGCGAGCGCCGCCGCGTCGAGCCCCCTTTCGGGATCGCCGAAACGGGCAAACATGCGGAAGAGCCGCAGGATCCTCAGGTAGTCCTCGCGGATCCGCTGGCGGGGATCGCCGATGAAGCGGATGCGCCGCGCCGCGATGTCGCCAAGCCCCCCCACAGGGTCGATCAGCCGGCCGTCAGGCGTGAGGTAGAGGGCGTTGATGGTGAAATCGCGACGGCGGGCATCGGCTTCGAGCGAGGTGCCGAACACCACCTTCGCATGGCGCCCGTCGGTTTCGATGTCTTCGCGCAACGTCGTGATCTCGACCGGAAGATCGTCGGCGATCACCGTCACCGTGCCGTGCTCGATGCCGGTCGGCACCACCTTGAAACCCGCCTGCCGGGCGATGGCCGTCACTTCCTCGGGACGGGCATCGGTAGTCATGTCTACATCGGGACGCTCGACATGATGTCCCAGCGCCGCATCTCGCACGGCGCCGCCGACGAACCAGACGTCGTGCCCGGCCCGGCGCAAGGCCCCGGTCAGGCGACGCAGCCCGGCATGGTCGAGCCAATGGGGATGAAGCCGGCGTTCTTCGCTCATGCCCCCTTCATCGCCACATTGCGGCGAAAAGCAAGCTCAACGGGTGGCGGCCAGGCCGTCGGCCAGCTGTCGCAGCATCCGCGCCGTCGCCCCCCAGATGTAATAAGGCCCCCAGGGGACGACGTGATAATGCCGCCGCCGGCCGCGCCAGCGCCGCCCCTCGACCCGATAGCGGGCAGGATCGGCCAGAAAGGAGAGGGGCACGTCGAAGACCTCGGCCACCTCTTTCGCCTCGGGGTGCGGCGCGAAGGGCGCGACGAGCGCGAGCACAGGGGTGACGTGATACCCCGTCACCGTGCGATGGGGGGGCAGGGTGCCGAGGATGCGTGCCGATGGCGGCGGCAGGCCGATCTCCTCCTCGGCCTCGCGCAGGGCCGCGGCCACCGGGTCGCGATCCTCCGGGTCGATCCGGCCGCCGGGAAAGGCGATCTGCCCCGGATGATGGCGCAATGCCGGTGAACGGCGGGTGAGGCGGATCTGCGGCACCTCCCCCACCATCACCGGAACGAGCACCGCGGCCGGTATCGGGTTCGCCCGGGGCGGCGCCTGATCAGGGTCGAGATCGAAATCGGAGGAGGGGGCGCGACCGGCCACATGGGCAAGGGCGCGCTTCAGCCACGCCTCGAGCGCGGCGCCCTCCTCCCGCCTTGTCGCCCCGACCGCCAAGATCAGCCCTCTTCGCCGGCGCCGTCACGGCCCGTTTCGCCCGGCGAGGGCGGTGCAGGGGAAGGGGCCTCGTCGGCAGCGGTGATGTTCTCGGGGCGGAAACGGTATCGGCGACCGCAGAAGCGGCAATCGGCCGTGATCTCGCCGCCGCCCGAGGCCGCCATTTCCTCGAGCTCGGCGCGGTCGTGCCGCGAAAGCACCTCGCGCACCTTGTCCTGCGAACAGGTGCAGCCGAAGGTGACGGGTTGCGGGTCGAACACCCGCGGTTCCTCCTCGTGGAAAAGGCGCACCAGGAGCGAGATCGGCGAGACTTCGGGGCCGAGAAGCTCGGCCTCCTCCACCGTGTCGAGCAGGATGTTGGCCCGGTGCCAGTCCTCGGCCTCCTCTCCCGCGAGAATGCCGTCCGGATGCACGAGCCCGTCGGCCCCGGTCCCGCCCTCATGGCGCGTCTCGCCCTCGGGCAGCTTCTGCAGCATGACGCCGCCGGCCCGCCAACGGGTCGTGTCGCCTTCGGCGGTGCAGCTGACGGCAAGGCGGAACCGCGTCGGCAGCTGTTCGGACTGGGCGAAATAGGTGGCGGCACATTCGGAAAGCGAATTGCCGCTGATCGGCGTCACGCCCTGATAGGGCAGATTGCCGGCCCCCTGGTCGATCAGGATGGCGAAGAGCCCCTTGCCGACGAGGCGATAGGGATCCTCGCTCTCGCCGAGCGCGGCCAGGGCTTCGGCGTCGTAGTCGGCGCAGGCGCGGATCCGGGCCGGCTCGCCCGCCTCGGCCGGAGCGAAATAGTCGGAAGCGATCAGCTTCACCGGCCCGTCGCCCCGGATCTGAATCGAGAGCTTCCAGCGCAGCTTGATGGCATGGCCGACGAGGGCCGTCAGCAGCGCCGTCTCGGCCACCAGCCGGTTGACCGGGCCCGGGTAGTGGTGATGCAGCAGCATCTGGTCGAGCGCGCGGCTGAGCCGGACCACGCGGCCGCGGATCCCCGAACGGTCGAGCTGGAAGGGCAGGATGGTATCATCCCAGGCGATCTGTTCGGTCAGCGTCATGGCTCGGTCCTCGCTCGGGGCCGGGCATGCCCGGCAGCTCATGCAGGCCCCAATATAGGTCCTGCTTCGACGGATGACAGGGCGGATCGGCGTTGCCGCTCGCCCGCCGCAACGGTCCGCAACGGAAAGCGCTCCGGCCGGGAAACGCTCCTTCGCGTGATCCTCCCCAGCGGCAGAGCAGCGGCAGGTCGCAGGGCGCCACCGAAGGCCCGGCAGGTGCGCTCCGTCAGAAATCGAGATTGGCGACGGCGAGAGCGTTTTCCTGGATGAACTCGCGCCGGGGCTCGACCGCATCCCCCATCAGCTTGGTGAAGAGGTTGTCGGCCTCGGCCATGTCCTCGACCCTGACCTGCAGCAGCGTGCGGGCTTCCGGGTCGAGCGTGGTTTCCCACAGCTGATCGGGGTTCATCTCACCGAGCCCCTTGTAGCGCTGAAGCGAGATCCCCTTCTCCCCTTCCGCGCGCACGGCCGCGAGCAGCGAAAGCGGCCCCGTCACCGGGTGGCGGCGCTCCTTGCGGGTGAAGACCGCGGGGCGGGCATGCACTTCCTGCAGGCTTTCGGTGTATTCACCGAGCCGCCGCCCTTCGAGGGAGCGGAAAAGATGCGGGTCGAGGTGGTGGCTCTCGGTCACGCCACGCAGGGTGCGGCTGAGACGAATGCCCCCCTCCTCGGTGACCGCGCCCCGCCAGCCGCGCGCGTATTCCTCGGCGATGAGATCGAGCCGCTCGGCGATCGCCGCCGCCACCTCCTGCGGCCGGTCCTCGGCCCGGCCCGGCAGGAAGGCGCCGGCAATGGCCGCCTGTTCGAGGATGTGGCGCGGATAGCGCGTCGGGAAGGCTTCGATCAGCCGCCGGACCTTGCGGGCCGTCTCGACCACCCGCAGAAGATCGGGACCGGCGATCTCCTCGCCGCTCTCGAGCCGCAGCACCGCCCCTTCGGTCCCCTGCTCGACGAGATAGGCCTCGAGCGCCGCCTCGTCCTTGAGATAGACCTCGGACTTGCCGCGCGTGACCTTGTAGAGCGGCGGCTGGGCGATGAAGAGATGGCCGCGCTCGATGATCTCGGGCATCTGCCGGAAGAAGAAGGTCAGAAGCAGCGTGCGGATATGGGCGCCATCGACATCGGCATCGGTCATGATGATGATCTTGTGATAGCGCAGCTTGTCGATGTCGAACTCGTCGCGGCCGATGCCGGTGCCAAGGGCGGTGATCAGCGTGCCGATCTCCTGGGAGGACAGCATCCGGTCGAAGCGGGCGCGCTCGACA
The DNA here is from genome assembly GCA_026989275.1 of Albidovulum sp. Taxonomy (GTDB): domain Bacteria; phylum Pseudomonadota; class Alphaproteobacteria; order Rhodobacterales; family Rhodobacteraceae; genus WFPA01. The sequence continues at coordinate 21,431 of JALSJQ010000036.1, read as the reverse complement.
TTGAGGATCTTGCCCCTGAGCGGCAGCACCGCCTGGTTCTGCCGCGAGCGGCCCTGCTTGGCCGAGCCGCCGGCCGAATCGCCCTCGACGAGAAACAGCTCCGACTTGGCCGGGTCCCGCTCCTGGCAGTCGGCGAGCTTTCCGGGCAGCGAGGCGACGTCCATCGCCGTCTTGCGGCGGGTGAGCTCGCGGGCCTTGCGCGCCGCCTCGCGCGCCAGCGCCGCTTCCACGATCTTGCCGACCACGACCTTCGCCTCGGACGGGTGTTCCTCGAACCACTCGGCCAGCTTCTCGCCGACGATGCTCTCGACCACCGGCCGCACCTCGGAGGAAACCAGCTTCTCCTTGGTCTGGGACGAGAATTTCGGATCCGGCACCTTGACCGAAAGCACCGATGTCAACCCTTCGCGGGCATCCTCGCCCGTGAGCGCCACCTTCTCCTTCTTCGCGATGCCCGAACTCTGGGCATAGGCGTTGATGGTGCGGGTGAGCGCGGCACGAAAACCGGCGACATGGGTACCGCCGTCACGTTGGGGGATGTTGTTGGTGAAGGCGAGGGAATTCTCGTGATAGCCGTCATTCCACCACAGCGCGACCTCGACCTCGATTCCGTCCTTCGCCCCGGTGATGTAGATCGGTTCCGGGATGAGCGGGGTCTTCGAACGGTCGAGCCAGCGCACGAATTCGCGCACGCCGCCCTCGTAATGCAACGCGACCTTCTGCGGTTCGGCCGAGCGCCGATCCTCGAGGAAGATGCGCACGCCTCGGTTGAGGAAGGCCAGCTCCCTCAGGCGATGTTCGAGCGTGCGGAAATTGTAGTCGATCGAGGAAAACACTTCGCGCGAGGCGAGAAACTTGACCCGCGTTCCGCGCCGGCCCGGCGCTTCCGCGACCACATGCACGGGCTCGACGGTCTCCCCCTTCTCGAAACGGGCGAAATATTCCTTCCCGTCGCGCCACACGGTGAGCTCGAGCCAGTCCGAAAGGGCGTTGACGACCGAAACGCCCACCCCGTGGAGCCCCCCCGAGACCTTGTAGGAATTGTCGTCGAACTTGCCGCCGGCATGCAGCTGGGTCATGATGACCTCAGCGGCCGAAACGCCCTCCTCGGGGTGAATCGCCACCGGAATGCCGCGGCCGTTGTCCGTCACCGAGACGGCATTGTCCTCATGGATCACGACCTCGATGCGGTCGGCATGACCGGCCAGGGCCTCGTCGATGGCGTTGTCCACCACCTCATAGACCATGTGATGCAGCCCCGAGCCGTCATCGGTATCCCCGATATACATGCCCGGCCGCTTGCGAACCGCTTCCAGCCCCTTGAGAACCTTGATGGAATCGGCGCCGTATTCGCGCCTTTCTGCCTGCTCTGTCGTCATTATTCCGCCTTGTCCAGGGTCATGTCACATATAGGGATTCCGCGGCCGGATGTCACGCCGGGGAGCCGATATTTCGCGGCTTGGCCGCTCACCCGCCAACCGTGCCGAGGGCGATCGCGAGACCGACGAGGACGAGGGCCGCTCCCGCGCCGCGGTTCATGCGCGCAAGGGTCCGCGGCGCGGAAGCCAGGCGCCTGACCCGGTCGAGCGAAGCGGCGAGCAGCAGGTTGCCCGCAAGCGGGACGGCCACCGACAGGGCGCAGATCGCCGCGATGTCGGCCCACGTCAGGCGGCCGACATCGAAGAACCCCGGCAGGACGCCCATGTAGAAGAGAATGGCCTTGGGATTGCCGAGAATCGCCGCGAGCCCGGCCGAGAAGCCCGCCGCCGCGCCGGGGCGTGTCAGCCGGGAATCGGGATCGGGCGGCCGTCCGGCACGGCGCCACAGAGCGACCCCCATCCACAGGAAGATGGCGACGGCCAGCCACCTGAGAGCCAGCAGGAACCAGGCGAAGACCGAGACGATCCATCCCACTCCGAGAATGGCCAGAAGCGGCCAGAGCACGTCGCCGACCATCACCCCGAAGGCGAGGGGCCAGGCGGCATGGAACCCTCCCGCGACCGCTCGCGCGACGAGGGCCACCCAGACGGGGCCGGGCGTCAGGAAAAGGATCGCCAGGGCCCCCGTGTAGAGAAGAAGATCCCGCGCCGTGACCGTCATGTCAGTCGGTATCCCTTGCCATGCTCCCGACAACTTTCGTGGCCCTGGCCACGGAGTTCGGGCCGCTCGCGCGGCACCCGCCGCGGCCTCTGCCGCCCGGCGTGCCTGCCGCGAGGCCCCTTCTTCGACACACGGTCCCGGTCAGGGGGTGCGATAGGGCACGAGGCCGCGCGTTTCGGCGAGGGAAAGGAAGCTGCGATCGACGTGCTCCATGGTCAGATCGTAGAGCGCCTCGGCAAGATCGGAACGAAAACGCCCCGGCACCAGCACCGCCTTGGCCACGGCCTCGCCGTCACCGTCGAGCCAGCGGTAGCGCAGCATGGTGTCGTCGATCACCTCGAGAAAGGCGACGCCCCCGTCGAGACATTCCTTCAGACCGGTGTCGATCTGCTCGATGACGACGAGCGGCCCGTCGGGCGCCTTGCCGAGGACTTCCCAATGTCCTTCGCAACCGAGGTCGGGGTAGCGGACCTTCGGCGCCTTGCCGGCAAGATCGAGCTCCATGCCCCAGCTGATGTCGCCGAGCTGCACGCCGACGGCCCGCCAGCGCGGCGCGATGGTCCGCAGCCGGTCGAGAAAGGCCCGGGCGGCTTCCGGCCCGGCCTTCCCTGCCGCCAGCGTGGCGGAGCCCGGCGCGAGAAGCAACATCGCCGCAATCAGCATCAGGCTCCACCTCGCCCCGTTCCGTGCCGGCTTCTTCATTACGCATCCCTCTCGTCATCCCCGCCATTCGCGGCGGCGCGTCCTACCCTAGCCGTCCTCCTCGAGCGGGACAATGCGCGAGCCGTTCACGTCGGCATGGACGAAGAGCCGCAGAAGCTCCGCGGGGAAGGGCGCGAAGACCGTCGCATCGGTGCCGGTCATCCAGGCCTGGGCTCCGAGGGCGACGATCTCGGCAAAGAGGGCGGCGCGGCGCTCCGGGTCGAGATGGGCGGCGATCTCGTCGAGCAGCAGCACCGGCGGCAGGGCGGTGCGGTTCATGATCGCCCGCGCATTGGCCAGCACGAAGGAGACGAGAAGCGCCTTCTGCTCTCCGGTCGAGCACAGCCGGGCCGGCATCTCCCGCGCGGCATAGATCGCCTCGAGATCGACCCGATGCGGACCGAGAAGAGTGCGACCAGCTGCCAGATCGCGCATCCGGTTCTGCCAGAGCGCGAGGCGCAGATCCTCGCTCGCGACCAGGAGCTCGCCTTCCGCCGGCACGAGCGAGAGGGCGGGGCGCGGGAAATGCGTTTCCGTCATCTCGTCGAGGGCCGCGGCAACGAGATCGAGCGCCTCCAGCCGCCGTGCCATCACCGCGGCACCGTGCCGGGCCATCTCGGCCTCGAGCGCCTCGTGCCAGGCCGGATCGTCCACCCCTTCGCGCAGCAGCCGATTACGCTCCCGCAGCGCCTTCTCATAGGCCAGCACGGCCGCGCCATGATCGGGGAAGAGGCTCATCGTCGCCCGATCGAGGAAACGGCGCCGGCCTTCGGCGCTCTCGGTCCACAGCCGATCCATCGCCGGCACCAGCCACAGGATGCGGACCAGCCGGGCCAGCGCCAGCTGGGGCCGCGCCTTCCCGTCGATCAGCACCTTGCGCCGCCCCTGTCCCTCGGCACGAATCTCGACCTCGTGCCAACCGTCGCGGCACATGACCTCGGCCAGAAGACGCCAGCCGATGCCCTCGGGCCGGCGGGCCAGCTCCTCCGCCTTCGCCAGCCGCAGCCCCCGGCCCGGCGAAAGGAGCGAGACGGCTTCGAGCACGTTGGTCTTGCCGGCGCCATTGGGCCCGACGAGGGCCACCGAACGCTGCCCCGCAGCCACTTCCGAGGCGCGGTGCGAACGGAAATGCGACAGTTTCAGCGAGAGGATCGCGGCAGCATGCATGGCGCCCTTTCGGGCCGGCCCGTCAGACGCGCATCGGCATCACGACATAGATGGCGCTGGTGTCGTTGCCCTCGCGCACGAGGGTGGGATTGCTCGGCCCCTCGAAGAGGAAGACCGCATTCTCCCGGTCCATCTGGCCGGCGATCTCGGTCAGGTACTTGGCATTGAAGCCGATTTCCAGCGGCTCGTCGGCATAGGCCACGGCAAGCTCTTCTTCGGCCGCTCCGCTCTCGGGAGAATTGACCGAAAGCACCAGCCGGTCCTCGTCGAGCATCAGCTTCACGGCCCGCGTCCGCTCGGCGGAGACGACCGACACCCGGTCCACCGCCCGGGCGAATTCCTCGGCATCCACCTCGAGGCGGCGGGTGTTGCCAAGGGGAATCACCCGTTCGTATTCGGGGAACTGGCCGTCGATCACCTTCGAGGTGAGTTGCACATCGGGAGTGGAGAAACGGATCTTGGTCTCGGAAACCGATACGGCGAGGTCGCCCTCGTCCACATCGCCGACGATCTTCAGCACCTCCTGCACCGTCTTGCGCGGCACGATGACGCCGGGCATCGCCTCCGCCCCGGCCGGCAGCGGCGCCTCGACGAGGGCAAGGCGGTGGCCGTCGGTCGCCACGGCCCTGAGCACCCTGCCCCCTTCCCCCTCGGCGACATGGAAATACACGCCGTTGAGATAATAGCGGGTTTCCTCCGTCGAGATGGCGAAGCGGGTCTTCTCGAAGAGGCGGGCAAGGGTGGCGGCGGGCACGGCGAAATTGGCGCCGTATTCGGCCGAGGCCATGACGGGGAAGTCTTCCTTCGGCAGCGTCGCCAGCGAGAAATGGACCCGCCCCGCCCGAATGTCGAGCCGGTCCCCCGAGGGAGTGGTGGCCAGTTCGACGAGCGCGCCGTCGGGCAGCTTGCGGGCGATGTCGTGCAGAAGGTGGGCGGCGACGGTGGTCGCCCCGGCCGCATCGACCTTGGCCGGCACCTTGTCCACCACTTCGATGTCGAGATCGGTGGCACGGAAGCGGGCGGTGTCGTCGGCCGCCTCGATCAGCACATTAGCGAGGATCGGAATCGTGCCTCGCCGCTCGACCACGGATTGCGCCTGCCCCATCGCCTTGAGCAAAGCCCCGCGTTCGATGTTCACCTTCATTGCCGTCTCCCGCTTTGGCGCCGTGTCCTGTTCCCGTCTCCTGCCACCCGGCCGGGGCCAATCCGTTCTCCGTCGCGGCACCGACCGAAGGCCCGATGCCCGCGACCCTAGCGCAAAAAGCCGGTAACGCAAGGGGGCGCGCCCGGTCCCGCTTCTTCGGTGCGCCGGGGCTGTCTGCCCTCAGCTCTCGAGCTGACGGCGGAGATACTCTATGTCGTCGGCGATGCGCGCATCGGTCGCGCGGAGCGCCTCGATCCGCCGCACCGCGTGCAGCACGGTGGTATGGTCGCGCCCGCCGAAGGCCCGGCCGATGTCGGGCAGCGATTTCGAGGTCAGCGTCTTGGCGAGATACACCGCCACCTGCCGGGGCCGGGCGATGGCCCGCGAGCGGCGGGGGCCGACGAGGTCGGAAATCCGCAGCCCGTAATGCTCGCTGACCTTGCGCATGATCTCCTCGACGGTGATCTTGCGGTCGGCCGCGCGCAGGATGTCGGCAAGGCACTGACGGGCGAAGTCGACCGTGACCGGCGTGCCGAGCGGCGCGGCGAAGGAGACGAGGCGCGTCAGCGCCCCTTCGAGCACGCGGATGTTGTCGGTGATCTTGCGGGCGAGGAATTCGAGCACCTCGTCGGGGATCGTCACCTCGGGGTTGCGGGCCCGGTGCGCTTCGGCCTTGCTCTGGAGGATGCCGAGCCGCAACTCGAAATCGGCCGGGTGAATATCGACCACGAGCCCCCATTGCAGGCGGGAGCGGATCCGCTCCTCGATGCCGTCGATCTCGCCCGGCGCCCGGTCGGCCGAGATAACGACCTGCTTCCCCTGGTCGATCAGAGCGTTGAAGGTGTGGAAGAATTCCTCCTGGGTCGAGTCCTTCCCGGCGATGAACTGCACGTCGTCCACCATCAGCACATCGACCGAACGGAACATTTCCTTGAAGGCAAGCATGTCGCGGGAACGCAGTGCCTGCACGAAGCGGTACATGAACTGCTCGGCCGAAAGGTAGATCACCCGCCGTCCCCGGTCGCGGGCAAGCTCCCAGGCCATGGCGTGCATGAGATGGGTCTTGCCGAGGCCGACGCCGCTGTAGAGAAAGAGCGGGTTGCACACGGCGCTGTTGTCCCCCGCCGCCTCGGCCACCTGCCGGGCCGCGGCATGCGCCATCATGTTGGGCTTGCCGACGACGAAGGTCTCGAAGGTGAACTGCGGCTTGAGGGTGGCGGTCGGCAGCGGCGCGGCCTGCTGCGGTGCTGCGGCGGCTTGCGCTTCGCTCCGGCCTGGCGCCGCTGCCGGCATGGCGCTCCCGGCGCGCTCCCGCGCCCAGGTGAAGCGCAGCTCGTTAACGTTGCGGCCGGCCCTGCGCAGATGGGCGAGGATGTCCCGCGCGTAATGCCGCTCGACCCATTGGCCGAGAAAGCGGGTCGGCGCCTGGATTTCGACGACGCCTTCCCTTTCTCCCCCGAAGACGAGCGGTGCAATCCAGTGGCGGAAGGCTTCCTTGCCGATTTCCCTTTCCAGACCATTGCAGACCTCCGACCAGATCGCCTCGCTCATGCCGCACTCCGTTTCTTCTTGCTTGGCGGGCTGCCCGCGCCTGTCCTTCCAGCCGATCCAGACCGAAGAGGGGCGCAGGCCGGTCTGCCGCAAGGCGCAGACGGCAAGAGAGCTGCATGTCAAGACGCAGGCCCCCGTCACGCCTGCCGATGACACGGCAGGTGGCGGGAATGCGGATCGTCGCAAGTTGGCGCGGCCCCGCAAAGCTGCTCTCCGAGCCATTGCGGTGCGGCCGATTCGGGATGCACAGCCCCCCCTTGGGCAGAAAGGCCTTCCGCCCCCGATGGCTGTTTCCGTCTGCTTGCGCACTCACGCGATCCGCGATTGGCAGCGTCCCCCCAGACGACTGAATCGCTGGAAAGAAGGTAGCAATTCGTCCGGGTGACGCAACCGAACTTCGCGCTTGACTCGGACTTCGTGCGCGATTTTCTGCGCCTGGAATATCTTGGGCCATACCGCAAGAAGGCGCACAAGATGAAGTAGTCCCGATCTATTTGTTGCGCAGAATCGGAGGCGGCGTGAGCAGGTCTTGGCGGCAGGGAATCCTTACCCCCGCGCTCCTTCTCGTGCATGCACGAACGCACGGAAAGGGCGCACCCCGAAGGATGCGCCCCGAAAGCTGCCGGAATGGGCCGGCCCGTCAGGAGGCGGCGAGCGCCTTCACCCTGCGATTGAGGCGCGCGATCTTGCGCGCGGCGGTCTTCTTGTGGAAGACGCCCTTGGTCACCCCGCGCATGATTTCCGGCTGTGCCGCACGCAGCGCAGCCATGGCGGCCTCGTGGTCGCCGGACGCAATCGCTTCCTCGACCTTGCGGATGAAGGTGCGAATGCGCGAGCGGCGCGACTTGTTGATGAGGGTCCGCTTGGCGGTCTGACGGACACGTTTCTTGGCTGAACGCGTATTGGCCATGTATCTGTTCCCGTGTTCGGGTTCCTGAATTCCGAGTGCGAGCCATTAGGCGCGATTCACCGGCAAGTCAACCGGGGAAACACCGCTTTCCCGCTCCGGCCGGCACGGGCGGCAATCGGGCGCGGCGAAGCGCCCCTTCCACCCCGGCTGCGGTCAGCGACCGCGGAATTCGGGTTCGCGCTTCTCGAGGAAGGCGGCCATTCCCTCCTTCTGGTCCTCGGTCGCGAACATGCTCTGGAACAGCCGGCGCTCGAAGAGGAGCCCTTCCCGCAGAGGCACCTCGAAGGCCCGGTTCACCGCTTCCTTGATGGCGATGGTGGTGATGGGCGACTTCTCGGCGATCTTCTGGGCGACGGCCATCGCCTCGTCCATCAGCTTCTTCGCCGGCACGACCCGGCTGACGAGCCCGGCACGCTCGGCCTCCTCGGCCTCCATAAAGCGACCGGTCAGATGCATGTCCATCGCCTTGGCCTTGCCTATGGCGTGGGTGAGGCGCTGGGTCCCGCCGATGCCGGCCAGCACGCCGAGATTGACTTCCGGCTGGCCGAAGCGGGCGTTGTCGGCCGCGATGATGATGTCGCACATCATCGCCAGTTCGCAGCCGCCCCCGAGGGCATAGCCCGAGACGGCCGCGATGATCGGCTTGCGGATCGCCATGATCGCTTCGGCCTCGGAACCGAAGAGATCCTTGGTGAAGACATCGACGAAGCTCTTTTCCGCCATTTCCCTGATGTCGGCCCCGGCGGCGAAGGCCTTTTCCGAACCGGTCAGGATGATGGCGCGGATCTTCTCGTTCTTGTCCATCGCCCGCAGCGCATCCACGAGTTCCTCCAGAAGCTGGGCGTTGAGCGCATTCAGCGCCTCGGGGCGGTCCAGCCGGATGATGCCGACATGTTCGGATGTCTCGACGACGATCGTCTGATAGGCCATCGTTCACGTCCTTTGCTGTTGCGAAGGCGATACCTAGCAGCAAAAGCGCGGCGATCAAGGGTTCGCGGGAAGGACCTGGCAGAGGGGGCAGAGGAAGCTCGAGCGCCCTCCCTGGCGGATTCTCTCAATCTTTCCAGAACATTCCTGCCGCGAACAGGGCGCTCCTTCCCGGTCGTAGACGCGGAAGGCATGCTGGAAATAGCCGAGCCTCCCGTCCGCCTTGCGGTAGTCCCTGAGGCTCGAGCCGCCGGCGGCGATCGCTTCGGCGAGCACATCGCGAATCGCGCCGACGAGCGCGGCGGCCATCGCCATGTCCAGCCCTGTGCCGGGCAGAAGGGGGTGAATTCGCGCCCGCCAGAGCGCCTCGCAGGCATAGATGTTGCCGATGCCGGCCACGGTCTTCTGATCGAGCAGGATCTCCTTGATCGCGCGGTGCCGTCCCCGGCAGCGGGCGAGGAGAAAGGCCGGCGAAAATTCGTTGCCGAGGGGTTCGGGGCCCATGTCGCGAAGAAGGGGATGACGATCGAGCGCCTCCCCGGCCACCACGTCCATCAGCCCGAATCGGCGCGGATCGTTGAAGATGACGCGCGTGCCATCCTCCATCGCCAGGATCACGTGGTCATGCCGCCGCGCCGCCGGAGCCCTGTGGTGAAACTCGCCCGGCTTCCGCCGTGCCGCATCCGTCTCGATCACCAGCCGCCCCGACATGCCGAGATGGGCCAGCCAGACATCGCCGCCCTCGAGCCGGCCGAGCAGATACTTGCCCCGCCGGCCGAGACCGAGCACCCGCCGCCCCTCGAGCCGGGCCTCGAAATCGTCCGGCAGCTCGCGACGCAGCCTGCGGCGGCGAACGGTCACTTCCGCGATCCGCCGCCCCTCCATCGCCGGCGCCAGGCCGCGCCGGACGGTTTCGACCTCGGGCAGCTCCGGCATCGCCCCTTCTCCGTTCTTGCCGCATCACGCGGGATGCATTGCCCCACTCTCCGCCTGCCTGTAAGAGACGGGCAACAGGAGCGGGATCCGCAGCATGAGCCAGTCGCCCCCGAAGGACAAGAGCCCCGCCACAGCCGGCGGAAGCGAGACGCCGACCACCCATTTCGGCCGCCGCATCGTGCCCGAGGCCGAGAAGGCGAAACTGGTCCACGGTGTCTTCTCCTCGGTCGCCGGAAGATACGACCTGATGAACGACGTCATGTCCTTCGGCATCCACCGGTTGTGGAAGGATGCGATGATGGACTGGCTCGCTCCGCGCCCCGGCCAGCACCTGATCGACGTGGCCGGCGGCACCGGCGACATCGCCTTCCGCTTTCTCTCGCGGGCCGGGGACAGTCGGGCGACCATCGTCGATCTGACCGAATCGATGCTGGCGGCGGGTCGGCAGCGCGGCGAGGCGGAGAACCTTTCCGACCGCCTGTCCTGGGTGGTGGGAGACGCGATGCGGCTCCCCTTCGCCGCCGGCAGTTTCGATGTCTACACGATCTCCTTCGGCATCCGGAACGTCACCCGCATCGCCGACGCTCTCTCCGAGGCCTGGCGCGTGCTGCGTCGCGGCGGTCGGCTGATGGTGCTCGAATTCAGCCATATTCCCAATGCCGGCCTGCAGAAGCTCTACGATCTCTATTCCTTCGCCTGCATTCCGCGCATGGGGCAGATCATCGCCAACGATCGCGACAGCTATCAGTATCTGGTCGAAAGCATCCGCCGCTTTCCGCCCCAGCAGGAGTTCGCCGACATGATTCGCGCCGCCGGCTTCGAGAATGTCGCCTGGCGCAACCTGACGATGGGCGTGGCGGCGCTTCATTCGGGGTGGAAGCTCTGATGCGCGGCCCGCACAACATCATTCGCCTCGTGCGCACGGGCGCCACCTTCGAGCGCACCGGCGCGATGCGCCATGTGCTCGAACTGATGGGGGCTCCGGCGCGGATCCGCCTTGCGGCGCGGTTGATCGGCCTGCCCTTCCGCTGGCTCGGCTACAGGGGCGACCCGAACCTGCCGCCTCTCGTGCGGGCGCTGACGGCGCTGGGACCGGCCTATGTCAAGTTCGGCCAGCTGCTCTCGACCCGGCCCGACATCGTCGGACCCGAGCTCGCCGCCGAGCTCAGGATGCTGCAGGACCGGATGCCGCCCTTCCCGATGGCCGAGGCAGAGGCCGAGATCGAACGGGCATTCGGGCAGCCTGTTCCCGAAGTCTTCGAGAACCTGTCGGAAGTCATCGCCGCGGCTTCCATCGCCCAGGTGCACAAGGGACGGCTCAAGGAGGACGGCACCGAAGTGGCGGTCAAGGTGCTGCGCCCGGGCATCGAGCGCGACTTCCGCCGCGACATCGACGCCTTCCATTTCGTGGCCACGGCAATCGAGTTTCTGCTGCCGGCCTCGCGCCGCCTCAAGCCCAGCGAGGTGATCGACCATTTCGAAAGCGTGGTCGAGAACGAGCTCGACCTGCGGCTCGAGGCGGCAGCCGCGTCCGAATATGGCGAGAACACCGCCGGGGACGCCGGGTTCCATGTCCCCCGCGTGCTGTGGCGCCTGACCGACCGGCGCGTGCTCACCCTCGAATGGGTCGATGGCATCCCCCTCGGCGACCCGGAAGCCTTGCGCGCGGCGGGGCACGACCTGCCGGCCCTCGCCCGCACCGTGCTCCAGAGCTTCCTCACCCAGGCGCTGCGCGACGGCTTCTTCCATGCCGACATGCATCAGGGCAATCTGATGGTGGCGGAGGACGGGCGGCTCGTCGCCGTCGATTTCGGCATCATGGGCCGGCTCGACGAATACACCCGCCGGATCTATGCCGAGATCCTGCTCGGCTTCATCCGCCGCGACTATCGCCGCGTGGCCGAGGTGCATTTCGAGGCGGGGTATGTGCCGGCCGACCGGGATCTCGACGCCTTCACCCTCGCCATCCGCACCATCGGCGAGCCGATCTTCGGCATGGATGCACGCCGCATCTCCATGGCCCGGCTTCTCGCGCTCCTCTTCGAGGTGACGGAGCGCTTCGGCATGCAGACCCGCACCGAGCTCATCCTGTTGCAGCGCACCATGGTGGTCGTGGAAGGGGTCGCCCGTTCCCTCGACCCGGAGATCAACATCTGGGAGGTCGCGCGGCCGGTGGTCGAGAGCTACATCCGCGAGAACATCGGCCCCAAGGCGGCGCTGCGCGATCTCAACCGCACCCTTCTCGTCCTTGCCCGCTTCGGTCCGCGCCTGCCGGGCCTTGCGGAGAAGGCGCTGCACGAGATGGATGCCCGCGGCCGCAGGGAGACGGCACGCGGCAGCCGCCTGCGCCCGTGGCTCTGGGCCGGCGGCGGGGCGATCGGAGGAGCTCTCCTCGTGGCCCTGCTGATGTGATCGGACAGGATCGGGCGCATCATGCCGGGAGCACCGACCGGGCAAGGGTAGGGCTCCGGTCAGGCACACATCGGGCAGGGAAGTTCCACGAAACCGAGGGAAGCCACACGAAAAGGCCCCGGCGCCTGCCGGGGCCTTCATTCCGTGCGCGGTGGATGCGCGGATCTTCTCAGGCGTCCACCTTGGTGAAGCGCAGATAGGGCAGCTTGATGTCCACCTCGCCGAACTTTTCCTTCGCCTCCTCGTCGGAAAGGCTCAGGGCGACGATCACTTCCTCGCCCTTCTCCCAGTTGGCCGGGGTGGCGAGCGGTGCGTTGTCGGTCAGCTGGATCGCGTCGAGCGCGCGGAGGATCTCGTCGAAGTTGCGGCCGACCGACATCGGGTAGATCAGGATCAGGCGGATCTTCTTGTCCGGCCCGATGATGTAGGTGGCGCGGACGGTGGCGCTGTCGGCAGGGGTGCGCCCATCGGGCAGAACGGCATCGGCCGGCAGCATGTCATAAAGCTTGGCCACCTCGTAATTCGGGTCGGCAATGATCGGGAAATCGACCTTCACCCCGGCGAATTTCTCGATGTCCTCCTTCCACTTCTGATGATCCTCGACCGGATCGACCGAAAGACCGATCACCTTGGTGTTGCGCTTCTTCCACTCGTCGGCAAGCCGCGCGACGGTGCCGAACTCGGTCGTGCAGACCGGGGTGAAATCCTTGGGATGGGAGAAAAGGATGGCGTAGCTGTCGCCGATCCAGTCATGGAAATCGATCTTGCCTTCGGTGGTGTCGGCGGTGAAGTTCGGGGCCACGTCGTTGATCCGCAGGGTCATGGCAACCTCCTTTTTTGAATGGTTCTAAACATGGGCCTCTTAGCAGACATCACCGGTGGCTGCCAAGGCCCGCCGCGGCCCATATGGGGCCAACGCCGCCGCTTTTCCACCCTTGTCCACCCTTGCGTCGGTTCGCCGCAAATGCTTGACAGATCCGGACACGAGACAAGTCGGGAGGATCGACCATGGAACGGACGCGGCAGCATTACATCGATGGCGCATGGGTTGATTCGCAAGGCGGCACCTCCTTCGACGTGATCGACCCGTCCACCGAGGAGCCCTTCGCCACCATCACCCTCGGCAGCGACGCCGACGCCGACCGCGCCGTGGCCGCGGCCCGGGCCGCCTTCGAAGGCTGGAAGGAAACGCCGCCGGTCGAGCGACTCGCCCTCGTGCGCCGGATCCTCGAGCTCTACGACGCCCGTGCCGAGGAGATGGCGCGCACCATCTCGCAGGAAATGGGTGCGCCGATCGACCTCGCGCGCAGCCAGCAGGTGCCCGCCGGCTCGTGGCATGTCCGCAACTTCATCCGCGCCTTCGAGCATTTCGACTTCGAGCGCCCCCTCGGCCCCCATGCGCCCGACAACCGCATCCTGATGGAGCCGGTGGGCGTCGCCGCCCTCATCACGCCCTGGAACTGGCCGATGAACCAGGTGACGCTGAAGGTCATCCCCGCCCTGCTCGCGGGCTGCACCATGGTTCTGAAGCCTTCCGAGATCGCGCCGCTCTCCTCTATGCTATTCGCCGAGATCCTCGAGGAAGCCGGCGTGCCGGCGGGCGTGTTCAACCTCGTCAACGGCGACGGGCCCGGCGTCGGCACCCGGCTCACCGGCCACCCCGATGTGGACATGGTGTCCTTCACCGGTTCGACCCGTGCCGGCATCGCCATCCAGAAGAACGCGGCCGATACCATCAAGCGCGTTCATCTCGAGCTCGGCGGAAAGGGGGCGAATCTCGTGTTCGCCGACGCGCCCGAGAAGGCCGTCAAGCGTTCGGTTCTGCGCTGCATGGAAAACTCGGGGCAGTCCTGCAACGCGCCGACGCGCATGCTGGTGGAGCGGTCGGTCTATGACGAGGTGGTCGAGGAGGCGGCACGCATCGCCCGGAGCATCGCCGTCGGCCCCCCCTCGGAGGAAGGACGCCACATCGGCCCCGTCGTCTCCGCCGCCCAGTTCGACAAGGTGCAGCGGCTGATCGAGAAGGGGATCGAGGAGGGGGCGCGGCTCGTTGCCGGCGGCCCCGGCCGGCCCGAGGGCATGAACCGGGGCTACTATGTCCGCCCGACGGTGTTCGCCGACGTCTCGAACGACATGACCATCGCGCGCGAGGAGATCTTCGGCCCCGTCCTCTCGATCATCCCCTTCGAAAGCGAGGATGAGGCCGTGGCCATCGCCAACGATACCGATTACGGGCTGACGAACTATGTCCAGACCTCGGACCCCGATCGGCTCAGGCGGCTTGCCCGCAGGTTGCGTTCCGGCATGGTGGAAATGAACTGGCGGCCGCGCGGTGCCGGCGCCCCCTTCGGCGGCATCAAGCAGTCCGGCAACGGCCGCGAGGGCGGGGTCTGGGGAATCGAGGAATTCCTCGAGGTGAAATCGGTTTCCGGCTGGCCGGTGGAAGAAGGGAGAGACGGGCAATGAGCAGACCCAGGACCGTGAGGGGAAAGATCGCTGCCTACTGGCGCAGCTGGCGCGCTTCCCGGCGGGATCTGGCGGCCTATCGGCGCCGCTACCCGGCCGAGGCGCCGGATTTCCCGATCAGCCGGGTGCGGTATCACCTGTCCGACCGCTTTCATGCCGCCGGCGTCGCCAGGGGGGCGTATTTCCATCACGATCTTCTCGTCGCCCAGGCCGTTTTCGAGGCCGCCCCCCGGCGGGTTCTCGATGTCGGCTCCCGGGTTGATGGCTTCGTTGCCCATGTCGCGTCATTTCGCGAGATCGAGACGATCGACATCCGCCCCCTCGCCACGCGGGCCCGCAACATCAGGTTCGTCCAGGCGGACATTTTCGACCCCGATCTCGTCGAACGCGTGGGGCAGGCGGACTATGTGACCTCTCTCAGCGTCATCGAGCATTTCGGGCTGGGCCGATACGGCGACCCTCTGGACCCGCGGGGGCACGAGCGCGGTCTTTCGGCGATTGCGGCTCTCGTCGAACCCGGCGGCATCCTGCACATCGCGGTGCCGACGGGGCGTCAGCGGGTGGAGTTCCATCTGCATCGGGTCTTCGCACCGGGAACGATCCCGGCCCTGCTCGGCGATGCATTCCGGCTCGAGGAGCTGACGGTCATCGACGCGGACGGCGAGCTGGTGCCCGAGGTGAGCCTTGCGGAGCTCGAGAGCGATCCGCGTTGGGACGTGGTGGATCACTACTATTTCACGATCTACCGCTTCCGCCGCACGGCACCGGGCCGCCGGGCTCAGGACCCGGTGTCTGTGGACTGACGGCGCCGAGAGAGGTGGTCGCAAGATTTCGGACCAGTGGTTAAGATGAATCGCCCGATGGAAGGGCGATTTGAAATGGCGAAAAGGCAACGATATTCGGCCGAGTTCAAGGCGCGTGTAGCGCTGGAGGCGATCCGCGAGGAACCGACGCTGGCCTAACTGGCGAAGAAGCACGGCGTGCACCCCGACATGATCAGCGGCTGGAAACGCGCGGCGATCGAGAACATGGCGAGGGCCTTCGGCAAAGGCACCGGATCGGAAGCAAAGGACAACGACGCCGAGATCGAGAAGCTGCCCGCCAGGATCGGCCAACTTGTGGTGGAACGGGATTTTTGGGCCAACGCCCCGGTTCAGTTGCTCGGGAAGCGAGGCAGAAAATGGTGAGCCGGGATCATGATCCGAGCTTGCGCCGCCGGCGCAGGGAAACGATGATCTTCTCCTCGCCGGGACCAACCTTGCGCGCCGGAGAACGGCGCGGACGCCGGGAACGGTCGTGAAGCCCGTCGAGACCCTGGGCAAGATATCTCCGCCACCACTTGCGCAATGTGGGCCGTGAAATTCCGCAACGCCGGCAGGTGAGGCCGGCATTGCTTGTCCGTTCATGCAGTCGCACCCGGATCAGCCGTGCAGCCGGCGTCATGATCCCCTCCCTCCCTGTTACCGAGGAAGGCAGGATAACGCATCTGAACCGGCCAAAAAGTTGAAACCATGTCTCCGGACTTCACACGAGATCAGCCGACTGAAGCGTTTCTCCGATTGTCGCAGGGGTCGGCCGCGCGCGCCTTGCGCAGGATGCCGTCGCGGAAGCGGCCGCGCCCCCTCTCGCCATCGCCTTGCGGAAATGAGCGGTCGAGGGAGGACTCGCCACTCCGACGGGTCGCTCCTCGACCCGCCCTTTCCACGCCATCGGGCCGCATGACAGGTGCGGCGTGCCCTGCCGGCAAGAGCGGACGGGGCTTTCGGAACGCGCTCCTGCGCCCGGCCGCTCGGCGATCACAGGCCGAAAGGATAGGTATCGGGGACGGCTTCGAGCGTTTCGGCCGGGATCGGCGTGACGGCGGAGGTCGCGTCGATCCAGACGTAGTCGTCGAACTGACGCGAGAGCCGGGCTTCGAAATAGTGGCTCGCCAGCTCCGTTTCCGGCCGGTAGATCACGCCGATCGCCCTTTCGAGCTTCGGTTCGGCCAGGGCAGCCCGCAGATGCGGGTCGGCCCCGCGGGCAAGCGACACGATCAGCCCCGGAAGGCCGGTGCGATGAAACTGGTATTCGAAGCTCTGGCGATGCGAAGGCCGCACGCGCTTGATCTCCATCGGCCCGTTCCATTCGCTGGCCGCCGCAACGGTGCCGTGGTCGGTGCCGAAACCCACATGCCAGCTTTCGCCGGGGAAGTGCTCGCGCACCAGATGGCCGATATTGATTTCGCCCCGGGCCGACATCTCGGTCTCGGCCGCATCGCCGACATGGGAGTTGTGGGCCCAGATGACGGCCTTCGCATCGGGCCCGCGGAAGGCCATCACCAGCCGCAGCGTCTCGAACATGTGCGTATCGCGCAGGTTCCACGAGGCCGCCGAGCCGTAATACATCACCCGGTAGTAGCGTTCGGCATTGGCGACGAGGCGGGCGTTCTGCGCCGCGTCGAGGAACCATTCGCCGTCGCCCTTCATCAGCTCGGCCTGCTTTCTGAAGAGATCGACCAGCATCGCCACCACATCGGCCTCGCATTCGCGATAGCGGCCGGTGAGGGCGGCGTGGCCGTAGGCCGCGGGGTCGGCCTGCCAGGGTTCGAGGCAGGCATAGCGTTCCCTGGCGATGCGGGCGAGTTCGGGATCGACCCGTTCGAGATATTCGATCACCCGCTGCATCGCCGTGTGCATGGCGTAAAGGTCGAGGCCGTGGATGCCGGCCCGCTTCTCGAAAGGCAGGGAGCTGTTGTATTCATGCAGCCAGTCCACGAAGGCGCGGAATTCCTCGTTGCGCCACATCCAGCTCGGGAAGCGGGAGAAGGCGGTCCACTCGGCCGGCGGCGCGTCCATGTGGCGAACATGATGGTCGATCCGGGCGGCGTCGGGCCAGTCGGCCTCGAGGGCGACGATGCTGAAGCCCTTTTCCTCGATCAGCCGGCGGGTGATGCGCGCGCGCATGCGGTAGAATTCGGAGGTGCCATGGCTGGCCTCCCCGAGAAGCACGATCTTCGCCTCTCCCGCCCGTTCGACGAGGGCATCGATGTCGGCGTCCTCGACGCACTCGAAGGCGGTGGCGTTGCGGCTGATGAGGGCCGGCAGATCCTCATGGATCCGGGGCCGGGTCTCGATGACGCGCGGCCGCCCCCCTTCGGCGCCGGCAAGATCGAGCGCCCCTTCGTCATCCGTCGGCGGCACGAGGCGGATGTCGGCAAGCGTCTCGCGGTCGAAGGTGCCGTCCTCGCGACGCGTGAGGCGGATGAGCTCCCGTGCCACCGGATGCGGGCCGACGGCGGCCACGAGCCGGCCGTGGACCGCCAGCTGGTCCTTGAGCGGTTGCGGCACTTCGGCGACACCGAAGGAGATCATCACACCGTCGAAGGGCGCCTCGCCGACCAGCCCCTTGCAGGCGTCGCCCTCGATCACCCGCACCATGTCATACCCTGCCGCGGCAAGGTTGCGCCGGGTCCGGGCGGCCAGATCGGGATCCTTCTCGACAGCGAAGACCTCGCGGGCCAGAAGGGCCAGAAGGGCCGCCGCATAGCCCGAGCCGGCCCCAGCCTCGAGCACCTTCTCGTTGCCCCTCAGAAGGAGCGCTTCGAGCATGTAGGCGACGATGTAGGGCTGGGGGATGAACTGCCCCTTCCCGATCGGCAGCGGCCGGTCCTCATAGGCGCTGGCACGATGCGCCTCGGGGACGAACAGCTCGCGCGGCACGGTCAGCATGGCCCGGATCACCCGGTGATCGCGCACGCCGCGCGCAATGATCTGCTCGCGCACCATGCGCTCGCGCGCTTCGGTCATCTCGTCGCGGGGTGTGGCGGTAGTGCTGTCGGTCATCCTGCTTCCCTCCCGCTGCTGCCGCCGGCAAGAAGCGGCGGCCTTGCCCGTTGCATTCGCATTCCCGTCACGATTGACATGGGAGGGGCGGCGGTGGCTGACAAGGGGCGGAGACGCCCGGCGGCCGGGAACGGAAACGAAGGGGCCGCCCGAAGGCGGCCCCGAAAGGAATGCCCGTCACAGGAGGAGCAGTTCAGCCTGCTTCCTTCGCCTTGCGGATTTCCTCGGCAAGGGCGGGTACGGCCTCGAACAGATCGGCGACGAGCCCGTAATCGGCCACCTGGAAGATCGGCGCTTCCTCGTCCTTGTTGATGGCGACGATGATGCGCGAATCCTTCATGCCGGCAAGGTGCTGGATCGCCCCCGAGATGCCGACGGCGATGTAGAGATCCGGCGCCACGACCTTGCCGGTCTGACCGACCTGCCAGTCGTTGGGCGCATAGCCCGAATCGACCGCCGCGCGCGAGGCCCCGACCGCGGCACCGAGCACGTCCGCCAGCTCCTCGATCAGGCGGAAGTTCTCCTCGGAGCCGACGCCGCGGCCGCCGGAGACGACGATCTTCGCCGAGGTGAGCTCGGGCCGGTCGCTGGCCTCGACCTTGTCTTCCACCCATTCGCTGAGCCCCGGATCTGCCGTGGGATCGACGGCCTCGATTGGCGCGGCGTCCGCCGCCTCGCCCGCGGCCTCGAAGGTCGAGGTGCGGAAGGTGACGACCTTCTTCGCATCCTTCGAACGCACCTTCTGGATCGCGTTGCCGGCATAGATCGGCCGTTCGAAGGTGTCGGTGTCGATGACGGCGGTGGCGTCGGAGATGATCATCACGTCCAGGAGGGCGGCCACCCGCGGCAGGACGTTCTTGCCATGGGCGGTGGCCGGCGCGACGATGTGTTCGTAATCGCCGGCGAGCGAGACGACGAGATCGGCGATCGGCTCGGCCAGCCCGTGGGCGTAATGGGGCGCCTCGGCGGTCAGCACCTTCGACACGCCCTCGATCTTCGCGACCTGTGCAGCGGCCGCGGCGCAATCGTCGGAGGCGCAGAGCACGGTGACATCCCCGAGCCTGCCGGCCGCGGTCACGGCCTTGGCCACCTGATCCAGGGCGATGTCGGCGCCATTCATGTCGGCAAGAAGAAGAACAGCCATCAGATCACCCCCGCTTCCTTGAGTTTCTCGACAAGCTCGTGCACGTCCGCGACCTTGACGCCGGCCTTGCGGGCCTCGGGTTCGCGGGTTTCGAGCACTTCGAGACGCGGCGCGATGTCGATGCCGAGATCGGCCACGCTCTTCTGGTCGAGCGGCTTGCGCTTGGCCTTCATGATGTTGGGCAGCGAGGCATAGCGCGGCTCGTTGAGCCGGAGATCGGTGGTGACGACGGCGGGCAGCTTCACGCGGATCGTCTGCAGACCGCCATCGACCTCGCGGGTGACGGTGGCCTTGCCGTCCTCGACCTCGAGCTTCGAGGCGAAGGTCGCCTGGGGCCAGCCCATGAGTCCGGCGAGCATCTGGCCGGTGGCGTTCATGTCGTTGTCGATCGCCTGCTTGCCCATGATGACGAGGCCGGGCCCCTCCTCCTCGATCACCCTGGCGAGGATCTTCGCGACGGCGAGAGGCTCGATGTCCTGATGGACGTCTTCGCCGGCCACGATCAGGATCGCCCGGTCGGCGCCCATGGCGAGCGCGGTGCGAAGCGTCTCCTGCGCCTTGGGAACGCCGATGGAGACGACCACCACCTCCTCGGCCTTGCCGGCCTCCTTGAGACGAATGGCCTCCTCGACGGCAATCTCGTCAAAGGGGTTCATGGACATCTTGACATTGGCGAGATCGACGCCGCTGCCATCCGCCTTGACACGGACTTTCACGTTGTAGTCGATCACGCGCTTGATCGGCACGAGAACCTTCATGGCGCGTCACTCCCGGTTTGACATGCGGGCGAACCCGCGATTCGTCTGCCTTTCTCTACTCAAAAGCGATGCTGCAGTGTAGCGAAAACTGCCCGCTTCCCGTGCGGGCAACCGGTTTCGTTGCGTCAGAAAGCCGGAAGGGGGAGCGTGGACGGGGGGGAAGGCGACGCGGCCCGATGGGGTCAGGCACCGGGTCGCGTGGCACCGGGCTGCCAGAGAATGTCCCGACTTCCCCGGCCGTTGGCATGTCTGGCAGCAACGAAGAGCCAGTCGGAAAGGCGATTGAGGTAGCGCAGCGCCTCCGGGTTGACCGCCTCGCGGCGCGCAAGGGCGAAGGCGGCACGCTCGGCGCGGCGGGTGACGGTGCGGGCCATGTGCAGATGGGCGGCGAGGAGCGAGCCGCCGGGCAGGACGAAGCTCCCGAGGGGGGCGAGCCCGGCGTTCATGCGGTCGATCTCGCGCTCGAGCCGCTCGGTCTGGACGGCGACGATCCGCAAGGGCGGATGGGCGGCATCGTCCTCTCCTTCGGCCAGGGGCCGGGAGAGGTCGGCCCCGAGGTCGAACAGCTCGTTCTGGATCCGGGCGATGGCGGCCGCGATGTCGAACGGAGAGCCCCCGTTCTCGAGCGCCTCTTCGGCAGCGTCCTGCGCCGAGCTCTCCGGGCGGATGCGCCGGCGCTTCGCCTCGGCCTCGGCATGGTGACGGGCGATGCCGAGCGCGGCGTTGGCCTCGTCCACCGTGCCATAGGCCTCGACCCTGGGATCGTCCTTTGGTACCCGGCTGCCGTCGGAGAGCGCCGTCGTGCCCCCGTCGCCGCTGCGGGTGTAGATGCGGTTGAGAACGACCATGCCCTCCCTCCTCAGTCGAGCCCGCGATAGATCACATAGGCGAGGATGACGAGAATGGCGATGAACTGGGCGACGATCCGCATCCGCATGATACGGTTGGCATGCTTGCGGTT
The DNA here is from genome assembly GCA_026989275.1 of Albidovulum sp. GTDB lineage: Bacteria > Pseudomonadota > Alphaproteobacteria > Rhodobacterales > Rhodobacteraceae > WFPA01. Next base: position 429 of record JALSJQ010000036.1, on the reverse strand, counting down.
GAAATCGCCCCCGCGGGTGAAGCCGCCGATGCCGACGGCGAGGATGACGCCGACGACGATCACCGATGCCGCAACCACGTAGAACAACGGGTCGGAGAGCTTGTCCATTCCTTGCACTCCCGTCGAGGATTTCCGGGACTCTTAGCCCCGCCCCGCGGAAATGGCAAAGCCGATCATGCCGCAGCCGGGGAATGGCGGCAGGGGGAGGGTCGATAACGTACAGAATCTTTCGCACATTTGATTTTGACGACGGTTCCGATCAGACTTTCTGCGAGAAGCTGAAGATGGACGATGACGAGAAGCCCAAAGGGATGGGAAAGGTCATTCAGATCGACAAGGCGCGCATCCGCGACCACCTTGGCGTGCTGTTTCATTTGCTGATTTTGGTTGCGGGGGCAGGATTTGAACCTGCGACCTTCAGGTTATGAG
>JALSJQ010000035.1 GCA_026989275.1 Albidovulum sp. | reverse complement strand
CGGTTGCGGTCGCGCGGCCACGGGGGCATGTGCAGCAGCGGCACGACAGGGACACCGCCCGGCTGCCGCAATAGCCGATCGCCCGCCGCGCGGCTTTCCGTGGTGGGAGGGCACGGGTATCTTCCGGTGGCCGCCCCCCTTGCCGAGCCCGGCCTTTCAGGGTGCCGCCGGTGGCCCCTCGCGCTCGTCCGGGGCCGTTTCCAGGGTGCGGGCGCCGAACCGGCCGTAGGAATGAGCCTGCCTTGCGGGGTCGCGGTCGGCCGCGGGGTGATGCTCGGGGTGGGCGGTATAGTCGAAATTGATGCCGCAGCCCTCGACGATGCGGTTCATCATGTTGAAGAGCCCGGCGATGGAGGCTGCCTCGTAAAGCGCCCTTTCGCTCCAGCCGGCGGCGAACACGGCCTCGGCATCGGCCGGCACAAGCCGGCTCGGCAGGGTGTTGAGCTTCTTCACGTAGTGCAGGAGTGGTCGCAGCTTCGGCGTGACGGGGGCGGTGTCGATGTCCTCGAGGAGGGCGTCGATGAGATCCCCGTCGATGCCGAAGGTTTCGGCATAGATCCGGTGGGAATGGTGGCAGAAATGACAGGCGTTGAGCCCCGAGACGAAGCTTGCGACGAGTTCGCGCTCGCCGATCGAGAGTTCGCCCGGGCCTCGCAGCAGGCTGTCGGTATAGGCCATCAGCGGGCGGACATGGTCGGGAAAGCGGCGAAAGAGGTCCGAGAGGTGGGCCTCGTCAGGCAGGCTCGGCAGGAAGGGCATCGGTCTCTCCCGGGTTCGGTGGCTCCTGAGGGGCAAGGCGAGATGTCGCGGCTGTGCCTCGCGCGATCTTGATCTCGATCATGGCCTCTCGGAGGGGGCTGCGGCAAGAGCGCCGTGCGCGCCCCTTTCCGCGCCGTGGCAAAAGGGGTATGAGCCTGCTGCGAAGAACGAGGTCAGCCGATGGACAAGCCCGTGGAACAACCCGCTCCGAAGCCCGAGATCGACATCGCTTCCATGCCCGACGCCCGCGAGGTGACCGAGGTGCATCACTGGAACCCGCGCCTCTTTTCCTTTCGGGTGACGCGGCCGCGCAGCTTCCGCTTCCGCTCGGGCGAGTTCGTGATGATCGGTCTGCCGGGCGACGATGGGAGGTTGATCCTCCGGGCCTATTCGATCGCCTCGCCGGCCTGGGACGAGGAGCTCGAATTCTATTCGATCAAGGTGCCGGACGGGCCGCTGACATCGCGGCTTCAGCACATCCGGCCGGGCGATCATGTCATCGTTCGCCCCAAGCCCACGGGGACGCTGGTGCTCGATGCGCTGAAGCCGGGGCGGCGGCTGTTCCTTTTCGCCACCGGCACCGGCATCGCTCCCTTCGCGTCGCTGATCCGCGACCCGGAGATCTACGAGAAGTTCGACCGGGTGATCCTCACCCATACCACCCGCACCGTCACCGGACTCGATTACGGCAAGGACGTGGTGCGGCGGACGCTCGAAGACCCGCTCGTCGGCGAGGAGGCGCGCGAAAAGCTGCTGCACGATACCGCCACCACCCGCGAGGACTACCCGGTGATGGGGCGGATCACCGACCGGATCCGCTCGGGGGCCTTCTTCGAGCAGCACGCTCTGGCCCCGTTCGATGCGGCGGAGGACCGGGCGATGATCTGCGGTTCGATGGGGCTCAACATGGACATGAAGGCCATTCTCGAGGAGGCCGGCCTCGAGGAAGGCTCGAACAGCTGCCCGGGCGACTATGTCGTCGAGAAGGCCTTTGTCGGCGAAGGCATCGGGGCCTGAACCCTTCGGGGGCGGGGCGGCGTCGCCCTGCCGGCCTGCCGCGGGGCTCCCATCGCGAGAGCGGCACCTCGTTCGGAGGCTCGCGCCGGGCCCTGCGCCGGGCGCGCGGAAGGGAGGCTTCCCGATCGGAAGATGGGTGGAGAGCGGCCCTCTCCTTTCTTCCTGCCGGAGCCGCTCCTGCGGCGCGGGAACGGCCGCCGGGCGCGGCCCTGTCCTGCCGCGTCAGTCCTCCTCGCCGGTGACCCCGGCGATCAGGGCGAGCAGACCGCCGATCCCGGCCATGACGATCGGGAACATGGTGAAGAAATGGAAGCCGAATCCCCATTGCATGCCGACGGCCGAGATCAGCATCAGCATACCGGCCGCAAGCGGCCGGGCCCGGACCATGGCCCCGCCGATGATGGCCAGCACCGGTGACAGCAGCCCGGCGATCCGCAGCCGGTCCGGGTCTTCGAGGGGAATGTCGCCCTGAGCCACGTCGTTGAACCAGAAGACGAATTCCGTCCATCCCCAGGCGACGAAGCCGGTGATCATCCCCCATATTCCGCCGATGATGCCGAGCATCAGGGCCGCGTTGCGCATGCTTCACTCCTTCCGGGCCCGCAGGCCGCGGGCAGGTCGCCGCCGATGCCGGCGCGGTGACTGGTGGGCGATGACGGATTCGAACCGCCGACATCCTCGGTGTAAACGAGGCGCTCTACCAGCTGAGCTAATCGCCCCCCGCCTCCTCTATCGGGGCAACGGCCGGGGATCAAGCGCGGCCTGCGCCCGGGCGGCGCATGCGCCCGTCGCCGGGCGCTGTCGCGTGTCGAAACGGGGTGGTGGGCGATACTGGACTCGAACCAGTGACCCCAGCGATGTGAACGCTGTGCTCTACCAACTGAGCTAATCGCCCTTCGCGCGGTCATATACTTCGCCGGGCCGGGCTGTGCAAGCCGTGCGGGCGGGAAAAATGCGCCGCCGGATGGCCCGCTGCGGGAAGGCGGCGGTGTTGTGGCGCTGCCCTTCCGGCGAAATTCCTCGACAGGCGGAGCGGTCATGCTAGGATGCGGCGAATCCGCTGCGGATTCATGCAGGGATGCATATTTGAGCAGACTCTTGGGAAGGAAGAAGGAGATGTTGCCATGAAACGGAGCCGTCTTGCCGGAGCCGCCCTTGCGGCGGCCCTTTCTCTCGGTCTCGCCGGATCGGCCCTTGCGCATGAGGCGGAGACCGCGCCGAAGCCGAAGATGACGATCACCCAGATCACCCAGGATGCGGGCAATGCTTCGTTCGAGAATACGCTGATGATCGGCATGATCGTCATCATGGCGGTGACGCTGCTCAACGCTGCCACGGGGGGCACGGGGGGAGGAGGCCCCAACTGACGGTCGGCGTCGCCGGTCGCGGCGCAGACGCATGGGCGGCATTGCCCGAGGAGCGAGGCCGGATCCGTGTTGCCGCGATGGGCTCGGCGCAGGGGGAAGGGGCGGCCGGGAGCCGCCCCTTTTCATCTGCGCATTCTCGCCGCGTCACTCAGTGCGCGATCGCCCGGGCCTCGTCGCGGGCCTCGGCCGCGGCCAGCGCCGCTTCCTCGTCCCATTCGATCGGCTCGGGCCGGCGCGTCAGCGCGTGTTCGAGCACCTGCCGCACGTCGGAGACCGGAACGATCTCGAGCCCTTCCTTGACATTGTCGGGCAGCTCCTTGAGATCCTTCTCGTTCTCCTCGGGGATCAGCACCGTCCTGATGCCGCCTCTCAGCGCCGCGAGCAGCTTCTCCTTGAGTCCGCCGATCGCCAGCACCTTGCCGCGCAATGTCACCTCGCCCGTCATGGCGACGTCCTTGCGCACCGGAATGCCGGTCAGCACCGAGACGATGGCGGTCACCATCGCGATGCCGGCCGAGGGCCCGTCCTTCGGCGTCGCGCCCTCGGGGACGTGGACATGGATGTCGATGCGCTCGAACAGCGTCGGCTTGATGCCGATCGTGGGCGAGATCGACCGCACATAGCTCATCGCCGCATCGATCGATTCCTTCATCACGTCGCCGAGCTTGCCGGTGGCCTTGAAGCGCCCCTTGCCGGGCATCTTCACTGCCTCGATGGTCAGGAGATCGCCCCCGGCCTGGGTCCAGGCGAGGCCGGTGACGGCGCCCACCTCGTCCTCCTTGCCCGCGAGTCCGTAGCGGAACCGTCGCACTCCGAGGAATTCCTCGAGATTCTCCCGGGTGACGATCACGCGCTCGGCCTCGCCCATGACGATCCTCGTCACCGCCTTGCGGGCGAGCTTGGCGATCTCGCGCTCGAGGTTTCGCACCCCCGCCTCGCGGGTATAGTAGCGGATGATGTCCACGATCACCTCGCGCGGCAGCTCGAACTCGCCCTTCTTGAGACCGTGGGCCCTGGTCTGCTTGGGCAGCAGATGCCGCACCGCGATCTCGACCTTCTCGTCCTCGGTGTAGCCCGAAAGCGGGATGATCTCCATCCGGTCGAGAAGCGGCTCGGGCATGTTGTAGGTGTTGGCCGTCGTCAGGAACATGACCTGCGAGAGGTCGTATTCCACCTCGAGATAGTGATCGACGAAGGTGGCGTTCTGCTCCGGGTCCAGCACTTCCAGAAGCGCCGCCGCCGGATCGCCGCGGAAATCCTGCCCGAGCTTGTCGATCTCGTCGAGCAGCATCAGCGGGTTGACGGTCTTCGCCTTCCGCATCGCCTGGATGATCTTGCCGGGCATCGAGCCGATATAGGTACGTCTGTGACCGCGGATCTCGCTCTCGTCGCGCACGCCGCCGAGCGAGATGCGGATGAATTCGCGCCCCGTGGCCCGGGCGACCGACTTGCCGAGCGAGGTCTTGCCGACGCCGGGCGGGCCGACAAGGCACAGGATCGGCCCCTTGAGCCTGCTCGAGCGGGTCTGCACGGCCAGATACTCGATGATGCGGTCCTTCACCTTCTCGAGGCCGTAATGATCGGCGTCGAGAATGGCCCGGGCGCGCCTGAGATCCTTCTTGATCCGGCTGCGCTTGCCCCACGGGATCGACAGGAGCCAGTCGAGATAGTTGCGCACCACCGTCGCCTCGGCCGACATCGGCGGCATCGACTTGAGCTTCCTGAGCTCGAGCTCGGCCTTCTCCCGCGCTTCCTTCGAAAGCCTGGTGGTCTTGATCTTCTCCTCGAGCTCGGCGATCTCGGCGTTCTCGTCGCCATCTCCCAGCTCGCGCTGGATCGCCTTCATCTGCTCGTTGAGATAATATTCCTTCTGGGTCTTCTCCATCTGCTCCTTGACCCGCTTCTTGATGCGGCTCTCGACCTGGAGCAGCGAGAGTTCCCCTTCCATGTGCGCATAGACCTTCTCGAGCCGCTCGGCGATGTTGGCCGTCTCGAGGATCATCTGCTTCTCGGCCACCTCGACACCGAGATGCCCGGCGACCAGATCGGCCAGCCGGCCGGGGTCCTCGGTCTCGGCCACGGCGGCGAGGGCCTCGTCGGGGATGTTGCCCTTCATCTTGGCGTAGCGCTCGAAGGTCTCGCGCACCGAGCGCGTGAGCGCGGTGACGAGGCGCTCGTCCCCCGTCTCCTCGGCGATCTCCCGGGCTTCGGCCGCGAAATATTCGCCGTTGTCAACGAGATCCTCGATCTTCACGCGCTTTTCGCCCTCGACCAGCACCTTCACCGTGCCGTCGGGCAGCTTGAGAAGTTGCAGGATGTTGGCGAGGACGCCGGCGCGGTAGATGTCCTCGGGGGTCGGATTGTCCTCGCTCGCATCGATCTGGGTGGCGAGGAGAATCTGCCCGTCATGTTGCATCACCTCCTCGAGGGCGCGGACCGACTTCTCGCGCCCCACGAAGAGCGGCACGACCATGTGGGGAAAGACCACGATGTCGCGCAGCGGCAGAACCGGATAGGTCAATTTCTTGTTCTCGCTCATCTTTTCTCCTCGTCTGGGCTTCCGGCCGGGGCGGTTGTTCTCCCCCGGAAACCGGTCTTGCTCCCCAGATGGGGGTGAACCCCTGATTTTTCAAGCGCTTGACGGTTCCGTGAACGGCCGTGAAAGCGCCCCTTGATCTGTCGTTTTCCGTCCTTCTTCGTCGCCCCCGCCCCCCGTCGCGGCGATTCCCTTGCGCTGGTGCCGTCCGGGGCCGGTCCGCCAGCGGGCATGATGACCGCCCCGGGCCGGAAGGGCAAGGCCGTGGGACCGATTGTCTCCCGAAGGGGGCACGGAGGGAAGGAGCGCCCGGAAGGGAAGGGGGCGGGGTGCGTTCATGTCTCCTCGTCCAGCGCCTCGATCACGAGCAGGACGAAGAGGATGGGGCACGCCACCCAGCTTGCGAGAACGGCCAGGGCCGGGGCGCTGTCGATCAGGAAGCGACCGGCAAAGACCTGCTGGACATGATAGACGATGCCGGCGGTGGTCAGGGAAACCGCCGTCGAGGCCAGCCCCCATGCCGTGGCCCTGCGCCCGTGCAGGCGTCGCCAGGCGAAGAGCATGCCGGCGGGCGAGGCGAAGACGAGATCGGCGGCCCAGCTCGCCCACATCACCTTCTAGGCATCCGGTTCGAGGCCCGGTGCGAGGAGCGCCCGGGCGCCGGCGCCGCCGTCGGCCAGAGCGGCCAGGTTGAAGAGAAGATGTCCCCCCTGCCAGACCCCATACCACAGGGCAAGGCCCCGAATGATGCGTTCTCGCTGGAAACCGGAACCGCGCATCGCCCTTCCTTCCCATCCCTTCCCACCTGCCGACCGGCTTCCTTGGGCGGCCGCCGGCGTCGCCGCGGCCCGGTTCTCAGAGCGGCGGCAGGTCGCCCTCTGCGCGGCGGGCATGGAATGCGTGCTCGAATTCCTCGAACCGCCCCGCCGCGATCGCCTCTCGCATCTGCGCCATCAGTTCCTGATAATAATGCAGATTGTGCCATGTGAGGAGGATGGCGGCGATGATTTCCTTCGCCCGCACGACATGGTGCAGATAGGCGCGCGAGTAGCCGGTGCAGGCCGGGCAACCGCATTCGGGGTCGAGCGGGCGCGGATCGTCCCGGTGGCGGGCGTTGCGCAGATTGACGGTGCCGAAACGGGTGAATGCCTGGCCGTTGCGCCCCGAGCGCGTCGGCAGCACGCAGTCGAACATGTCCACCCCGCGTTTCACGGCCCCGACGAGATCGTCAGGTTTGCCGACGCCCATCAGATAGCGCGGCCTGTCCGCGGGCAGCATGTCGGGAGCATGATCGAGAACGGCGAACATGCGCGTCTGCCCTTCGCCGACCGCGAGCCCGCCGATGGCATATCCGTCGAAACCGATTTCGGTCAGCTCCCGGGCGCTCTCCTCGCGCAGATCGGGCCAGACCGACCCTTGCTGGATGCCGAACAGGGCATGGCCGGGCCGCGTGCCGAAGGCCGCCTTCGAGCGCGCCGCCCACCGCATCGACAGCCGCATGCTCTCGGCCGCCCGTTCCTTGTCGATCGGCCAGGGAGGGCATTCGTCGAAGGCCATGACGATGTCCGAGCCGAGCAGCCTCTGGATCTCCATCGACCGCTCGGGGGTGAGGCTGTGGCGGGCCCCGTCGATATGGGAGCGGAAGGTGACGCCCTCCTCGGTCAGCTCGCGCAGCGAGGCGAGGCTCATCACCTGATAGCCGCCCGAATCGGTCAGGATCGGCCGGTGCCAGTTCATGAAGCGGTGCAGCCCGCCGAGCGCCGCGATCCGTTCGGCGCCGGGGCGCAGCATCAGGTGGTAGGTGTTGCCGAGGAGGATGTCGGCGCCCGTCGCCCGCACGTTCTCGGGCAGCATCGCCTTGACCGTCGCCGCCGTGCCCACCGGCATGAAGGCCGGGGTACGGATCTCGCCGCGCGGGGTTATGATCGTGCCGAGACGGGCCTTGCCCGATCTCCCGTGCAGGGTGAAGGTGAAGCGGGGCGTGTCGGTCATCTTGTCTCTCATGCTCTGGGGGCATCTGCCCGAAGGGACGGGCAATGGCAAGGGCGGCCGTTCCCGTTCCCGAAGGTTGCGCCCGATGTCTCGCCCTCCCGGAGCGCGACCGTCATCGACAGGATGCCGGCGGCAGCGGAGCGGCCACGCGCTGCCGGGCGCCATGCGCGGCCGATCGGTGCCGCTCTGGACAGCGGGCGACAAATTCCCCATATGTTTGGTCGGGAATTGGCCGCCTGCCCGTGAAGGAAAAGGAGGCGGCGCAGCATCGAGGCACGGCCATGACGGATGAGAGCGGCAGCCGGCAGGAGAGCGGCGCGGAAAGCCCGGTCGGCGGAACGACGGCGGCGAGAGTGGCGGAGGGAGCGGCCGACGCCACGGCGGAAGCCCCGATGGAAGGGGCGCCCCTCATCCGTCCCTCCACGACCGATCATCCGCTCTACGAGGCGGTGGTCGCGCGCTGCCGCGAGGTCTACGACCCCGAGATCCCTGTCAACATCTACGATCTCGGTCTGGTCTATACCATCGAGATCAACGACGAGAACGACGTGCACATCGTCATGACCCTCACCGCGCCGGGCTGTCCGGTGGCGGGCGAGATGCCCGGCTGGGTCGCGGAGGCGGTTAAGGGGGTCGAAGGGGTGCGCCATGTCGATGTCGAGCTCACCTGGGAGCCGCAATGGGGCATGGACATGATGTCCGACGCCGCCCGTCTCGAACTCGGCTTCATGTGACCGGCCTCGGGGGGCTGCCGGGGCATGTTCTCGCAAGGGGCGTCGGCAGCGGGAGAGGAAGCGGACCTTCCGCCCGGGGGCTGGCCCGGTCTCCGAAGGCACGGCGCGGGAGCGAGGCTGCAGGCCGGTGGGGCCCGGAAGCGCCGCGGCCTGCCGGGTCGTCATCGGCGGCATGCTCTGCCCCTGTGCGGGCGGCGATCGGCTTTTCGTCCGCCGCGCCTCTTTCGCCGCCGCGGCTGTTGCCGTTTCCGCATGGGCGGCCTAGTCTGGAACGGCAAGGAGAGGAAGACGGATGTTCGGCATTCCCGGCAAACAGGCAGTGACGCTGACCGAGGCGGCCGCGCGGCGGATCCGCGAGCTGATGGCGCGGTCCGGCAAGAAGGGGCTGCGGATCGGTGTTCGGAAGGGCGGCTGCGCCGGCATGGAATACACCATGGAATATGTCGACGAGATCGGCCCCGATGACGAGGTGGTCGAGCAGGACGGGGCGCGCGTGATGATCGCCCCGATGGCGCAGATGTTCCTCTTCGGCACCGAGATCGACTATCAGGTCTCGCTGCTCGAGAGCGGGTTCCGCTTCAACAACCCGAATGTCGCCGAGGCCTGCGGCTGCGGCGAGTCGATCAAGTTCAAGGATCCCGAGACGCTCAGGGCCGAGCTCGAGAGCAAGGGCTGAGCAAGGCGGCAAGGCTCCGCCAGCACCGGCCGGGCCGGGGCGTGCCGTTCGTCCGGAGCGCAATCGCTGCATGGCATGGCGCAGGGCGGGGCCCTGCGATCCTGTGGCGGCGGGCTCTTCGGCCCGTGCCCCGTACCCGGCGCGCTTGCCGATCCGGCATCCTTCCGGCGTCCGTCCTTGCCGGGTTCCTTGCGGAGCTTCCTGCCGGGGCGATCTTCCCCGTCCGGGGCGGGGCGAGGGCGGCGGCGCCGGTCGCGACTTCATGCATACCTTCGTATACCATCTTCCGTCCCGCTGCCGGATGGGCTAGAGACGGGCTGACGATTCACGGCGCCATCCCCCCGGGGGCGGCCGCCCGAGCGCAGGAGGAGAGGCTGATGGACAAGATCAAGGTGGAGAACAGGATCGTCGAGCTCGACGGCGACGAGATGGCCCGCATCATGTGGCACATGATCAAGGAGAAGCTGATCCTGCCCTATCTCGATCTGCCTATCGAGTATTACGATCTCTCGATCGAGAATCGCGACGCGACCGACGATCAGGTGACGATCGACGCCGCCTACGCCATCAAGCGCCACGGCGTCGGCATCAAATGCGCCACCATCACCCCCGACGAAGCCCGGGTCGAGGAATTCGGCCTCAAGAAGATGTGGCGCTCGCCCAACGGCACCATCCGCAACATCCTCGGCGGGGTGGTCTTCCGTGCGCCGATCATCTGTCGCAACATCCCGCGTCTCGTGCCGGGCTGGACCAAGCCGATCATCATCGGCCGGCACGCCTTCGGCGACCAGTACAAGGCGACCGATTTCCGCTTCCCGGGCCCGGGCAGGCTCGTCATGCGCTTTGAGGGCGAGGACGGCACGGTGCAGGAATACGAGGTCTATGACGCGCCGGGGGCGGGCGTGGCCATGGGCATGTACAATCTCGACGAGAAGATCGCGGATTTCGCCCGCGCCTGCTTCAATTACGGGCTCGAGAAGGGCTACCCGGTCTATCTTTCGACCAAGAACACCATCCTCAAGGTCTATGACGGCCGTTTCAAGGACATTTTCCAGGAGATCTACGAGCAGGAGTTCAAGGACCGGTTCGAGGCGAAGGGCATCTGGTACGAGCACCGACTGATCGACGACATGGTGGCCTCGGCGCTCAAATGGTCGGGCGGCTTCGTCTGGGCCTGCAAGAACTATGACGGGGACGTGCAGTCCGACACGGTGGCCCAGGGGTTCGGTTCGCTCGGGCTGATGACCTCGCTGCTGATGACGCCCGACGGCAAGGTGGTCGAGAGCGAGGCGGCGCATGGCACCGTGACGCGCCACTATCGCCAGCACCAGAAGGGCGAGGCCACCTCGACCAACTCGATTGCCTCGATCTACGCCTGGACCGGGGGGCTCAAGCACCGGGCCAAGCTCGACCGAAACGAGGCGCTGCGCAATTTCGCCGAGACGCTCGAGCGGGTGACGGTCGAGACGGTCGAATCGGGCTTCATGACCAAGGACCTGGCCCTTCTCGTCGGCCCGGACCAGAAATGGCTCACCACCGAGGGGTTCATCGGCAAGGTCGAGGAGAACCTGCAGAAGGCTCTCGGCTGAGTGGAGGCGGAGGTCGGCCTTGCGGCCTCCGGGCCGGGCCCGGGCGGGGGCATGTGCATCACCGGCGGATCGGTCGGCCGATCCGCCGGCCCGGTCGGTACCGGTCAGTAGATGTAGCGGATATGGTCGCTCCAGAAGCGTTCGAGGCGGCGCAACCCGGTGCCGATGTCGCCGAGCGAAGGGTCGCGGAAGAGGCCGGTTTCGTCGAACAGGGCGGCATGGCGGCGAAAGAGGTCATCGACGATGCGCCGCACCTCCTGGCCGCGTTCCGTCAGGCGGATGCGCACCGCCCGCCGGTCGATCTCGCAACGCTTGTGATGCACATACCCCCCCTCGACCAGCTTCTTCAGGTTGTAGGAAACGTTCGAACCCTGGTAATAGCCGCGGGAGCGGATCTCCCCGGCCGTCAGCTCGTTGTCGCCGATGTTGAACAGGAGGAGCGCCTGCACCGGGTTGAGTGCGATGAGGCCGATGCGCTCGAACTCGTCCTTGATCACGTCGAGCAGCAGACGGTGGAGCCGCTCGAGCAGGCCGAGCGTCTCGAGATAGGCCGCATGGCAGCCCGGCCGGGGCGGGGCGGCGGTGGCGGTGTCGGGCGCTGGGCGCATGGCAGATCTCCGAGAGGGAATCACTGCCTTCCCTTTTGCCCGACAAATCCCAACAAATGTTTAACATGCGGGTGATTTCACGCGCCCGATCCGCGCTGGTGGGGTGATTCCTCAGCCTTTTCGGGGAGCGGCGCCGTCATCGGCTGCGCCGCCCGTGCCGAAGGCGACGGCGCGAATCGCCTCGATCAGCGGCCGGTGGGAGGGGGGCGGGGCCAGCCGCCCCGATACCCAGGCGTAGAGATGCTGGTCGTTCTCTTCCAGCAATGCCTCGAGCGCATCGAGGGTGGCCGAATCGAGGCCCTCGAGACGCGCCGCGGCGAAACGGCCGAGAATGATGTCCATCTCCTTGATGCCGCGACGGGTCATCCGCATGTGCAGCCGCTTGAGCCGGGTGGCATGGTCCTCGGTGGTCGGCGCGGGGCTCTTCATGGCATTCTCTCCGATGGGCAGGGCGGCTTCGCCTCTCCTGATGCCACCTCCCGCGGGCAGGTTCAAACCCGATTCCGCCCCGCCATGCTTGCCCCGCGGGAGGGAGCGCGCTAGCAAGACGGGGCAGCGGACCGCGAGGGAGCACCCATGTCGTCGAGAGCCGATGCGTCGCCCGTTCTTGCGCCGCGCCTTGCGCATGTGCGGCCTTCGGCGACGGTGACGATCAGCGCCCGGGCCACCGCGCTGCGCGAGGCGGGGGAGAAGGTGATCGCCCTTTCGGCCGGCGAGAGCGATTTCGCCACCCCGATCCATATCCGCCGCGCCGCCATCGCCGCCATCGAGCGGGGCGAGACGCGCTACACCCCGCCCGACGGCATGAGCGCCCTCAAGGCGGCGGTGGCCGCCAAGTTCCGCCGCGAGAACCGGATCGCCGCGACGCCCGAAACCGTGATCGTCGGCAGCGGCGGCAAGCAGGTCATATTCAACGCCCTTCTGGCCACGCTCGGGCCGGGCGACGAGGTGGTGATCCCGGCTCCTTTCTGGGTTTCCTATCCCGAGATCGTCCGCTTCGCCGAAGCCGAGCCGGTGATCGTGCCGACGCGGCCGGCCGAGGGCTGGAAGCTCTCTCCCGAGGCGCTCGAGGCCGCCCTGAGCGAACGCACGCGCTGGCTCGTCCTCAACTCGCCGGGCAACCCCACCGGCGCCGGCTATGGGGCCGCGGAGCTTGCCGCCCTGGCCGAAGTGTTGCGGCGCCATCCCCATGTGCTGGTGCTCTGCGACGACATTTACGAACACCTCGCCTATCCCCCCTTCCGTTTCGCGACGCTCGCCGCCGTCGCGCCCGATCTGGCGGAGCGGGTGCTGACGGTGAACGGCGTCTCCAAGGCCTATGCCATGACCGGCTGGCGCATCGGTTATGCCACGGGGCCTGCATGGCTGATCGGGGCGATGCGGGTGATCCAGTCGCAATCGACATCGAACCCCTGCACCTTCTCCCAGCATGCCGCGCTGGCGGCGCTCGAGGGGCCGCAGGGATTTCTCGAGGAATGGCGCATGGTCTTCATGCGCCGCCGTGACAAGGTGGTGGCGACGCTGTCGGCGATCGAGGGGATCACATGTCCGACACCGCAGGGGGCGTTCTACGTCTTCCCCGAAATCGGGGCGCTCCTCGGCCGGCGCACGCGAAAGGGACGGGCGATCACCGATGACACCGCCTTCGCCCTGGCGTTGCTCGAGGAAGCGGGTGTGGCCGTCGTGCCCGGCGCGGCCTTCGGCCATGCAGGGGCGATCCGCCTCTCCTATGCGGCGGCCGATGCCGAACTCGAGGAGGCGCTGGCGCGGATCGCCGAGTTCTGCACCGATCTGCGCTGAGGGACGGGGCGCGCTCGGTCGGCAAAGGCGCGCCCCGGCTCTCCCCTCTTGGGGGCCGGGACGGCGGCCTTTCCGGTCATTGCAGCTTGATGACCGCCGGTTTCATCCAGCCGCCCTGAACCGCATATGTGCGGACGAGCTCGGGCGTGATCACGATTTCCTTGCTCTGACCGGGCTCGATCGGCCCGACCGACCAGGCGCCGTCGCCCGTGGCCGGTTCCGAGACGATCGTCACCGGCTCGTCGCCGCGGTTGTGGATCCTGAGCGTCGCTCCGGCCGGGACCGCGATCTCGGGCGGGAAGATCGTCGGACCGACGACATCCACCTGTTCGCTGGCGAAGGCGGCAGGGGTCGCGAGCAATGCCAGCGTCATTGCCAGGGCCGTCGTCACCGGAGCATGTCTCGTTGTCGTTTTCATTGTCGTCTCCATCGTTGTGATACCGCAATGGCGCCGCAGCGGGTAAGGCCGCGGGCGAGCGATGTGCCGTGCCGGAGCCCGGCCATGAGGCAGCCTCGCCGCTCGAGCCCGGCCCGCCGGCTGTCCGGCCCGAAACGGTGCCCGTGTGGTGCCATGTGCGACGGACTCCGCAATGCCGTGTGCTGCGTTGCATGCGCGTTCCGCAGTTCGGACCGTTCTCTCCTCGAGCCTTGCATCCCGGCGCGGGCCGGGTTCATTGTCTTCTCCACCTGACCCGATGAATGGGCCGCGCGAAGGGCCGAAATGGGGCGATCGCAGGCCATTGACCCCGCATCGCGAACGAAAGGGCTGAAGATGGTGAAACTGGTCAGATACGGAAACAGCGGCGCCGAGAAGCCGGGCGCGATCGATTCGCAGGGAAGACTGCGCGATCTGTCGGCCCATGTTGACGACATCGGCCCCGCCACCCTTGCCGACCGGGCGTGGCTTGGCGCCCTCGTCGTCGAGGATTGCCCGCTGGTCGAAGGCCCGGTGCGGCTGGGCCCGCCGCTCGCCCGGCCGGGCAAGTTCATCGGGATCGGCCTCAACTATTCGGATCATGCCGAGGAGGCGGGCATGCCGATTCCGGAAGCGCCGATCGTCTTCATGAAGGCGACCTCCTCCATCGCAGGGCCGCAGGATCCGCTGCGCCTGCCGCAGAGGGCACGGAAGACCGACTGGGAGGTCGAGCTCGGGGTGGTCATCGGCCGCGAGGCGCGGGAGGTGACGCCCGAGACGGCGCTTTCCCATGTTGCGGGGTATCTCGTCGTCAACGACATTTCCGAACGAGCCTGGCAGCTCGAACGGGGCGGCCAGTGGACTAAGGGCAAGAGCCATGCCGGTTTCGGCCCGATCGGCCCGTGGCTGGTGACGACCGACGAGATCCCCGACCCGCAGTCGCTCGGTCTGTGGCTGAAGCTCAATGGCGAGGTGATGCAGCAGGGAAATACCGGGCGGATGATCTTCACCGTGGCCGAGCTCATCGCCGATCTCAGCCGCTACATGACGCTCGAGCCCGGCGACATCATCACCACCGGCACGCCGCCCGGCGTCGGCATGGGACGCGACCCGCAGCGCTTCCTCAGACCCGGCGACGTGATGGAGCTCGGCATCGACGGCTTGGGAAGCCAGTCGATCACGGTCGAGGAAGCAGGGTGAGGCAGGCGGGCTTCAAAAATGCACGGCAACTTATTGGAATAGATTGAAAATGCCGTCCTCGCCCGAAAGGGGGGATCGTCGGCTGGCCCGTCTGCTCTGGCAGGCCGGGCTGCGTGCGGCCGAACCGGGAGCGGCGCTTCGAGAGGCGCTTGCCGCCGGTGCCGACTGGTCGCTTCCGCCGCAGGGGCGGCTCGTTCTTCTCGCGATCGGCAAGGCGGCCCCGGCGATGCTGGCGGCGGCCCGGGCCCATGCCCGGGACCGCGGGCTGCGGCCCGAAAGCTGGTGCGTCACCACTCGCGAGAACGCCGCCCTTGCCCGGGCGGCGGCCCCCGACCGGTTGTTTCTTGCGGGGCATCCGCTGCCCGACGCGGCAGGGCACGACGCCGCGAGGGCCATTCTTGCCATGGCCCGCGGGCTCGGGCCGGCCGACCGGCTGGTGGCCCTCGTCTCGGGTGGCGCCTCGGCGCTCCTGCCCGCGCCGGTCGCGGGGCTGTCCCTCGCGGACAAGGTTGCCGTGACCCGGCTGCTTCTCGCTCACGGCTTCACGATCGACGAGATCAACCGCGTCCGCCAGGCGCTGTCACAGATCAAGGGCGGCCAGCTCGCGCGTCTGGCGGCGCCGGCACAGGTCGAAAGCTGGCTGCTGTCGGACGTGATCGGGGACGACCCCGCCGTCATCGGATCGGGGCCGACGGCCTGGGCGGCGGCCTCGGCGCGACAAGCGCGGGCTCTCCTCGAGGGCAGGAGGATATGGAATCGGTTGCCGGCGGCCGTGCGGACAGCCCTTGCGCACCGGGCGGCCGCGGACGATCTGCCGCTCGCCCGGCCGGAGAATGCCGCCGCGCCCGTCCTCATCGGCTCGAACGCCCTCTCGCGCGCGGCGATGGCGGAGGAGGCCGCACGTCGCCTTGGTGCGAAGAATGTCGTGATCGTGCAAGAGCCGCTCATTGGTGATGTCGCACGGGAAGCCCGTCGGCTCCTGGAGAGAGCGGCTGCGCTGCCGGTGGAGGGCCCGGTGGCGCTCCTCGCCGGTGGCGAGCCGGTCGTCACGCTCGAAGGAACCGGAAAGGGTGGTAGAAATCAGGAGCTTGCGTTGCGTTTCTCAAGCGAGGCGGCACGGGCCGGTCTCGGCGGGAGGTGGGCGTTTCTCGCTGCCGGAACCGACGGGCGCGACGGGCCGACGAAGGCGGCGGGCGGGCTTGTCGATGAAGGCACGATTGACCGCATCCGTGCAAGAGGGCTCGTGCCCGAATCCCTGCTGGCGGCGAATGACAGTCACCGGGCGCTCGCGGCTGCGGGCGATCTGTTCGTCACCGGGCCGACCGGCACCAATGTCGCCGATCTGCATGTCTTCGTGCGTCTGCCCCCGGAACGGGAAGGCCGCGGCTGACGGTGCCGGGAACGGAAGGAAGGGGATCCGTCCCTTGCCGCCCGCGGATGCCTCAGACCTGCCCGCCCGCGATGGCGATCGTCTCGCCGTTGATGCTGCCCGAGCGGGGGCCGCAGAGCATGACCGCCGCCTCGGCCACTTCCTCGGGTTCGATCAGCCGGCCGTGGCGGTTGTCCTTCACCATCGCCGCCAGCGCCTCCTCGAGGGTGATGCCCGAGCGTTCGGCGATCAGCTTCATGTTGCGCTCCACGATCGGGGTGCGGACATAGCCGGGGCACAGGGCGTTGGCCGTGATGCCGTCCTGCACATGCTCCTCGGCGATCACCCGCGTGAGCCCGATCACGCCGTGTTTCGACGCCGTGTAGGCACCGCCATAGCGCAGCCCCCTGAGCCCCGCGATCGAGGAGATGGTGATGATGCGGCCCCAGCCCTCGTCCACCATGCCGGGCAGACATTCGCGGATGGTGAGGAACACGCCGTCGAGATTGGTGCGCATGATGCGGTGCCAGAAGTCGAGCGTCATCCGGCGCACCGGCACCGTCTCGGCGATGCCGGCATTGGGCACGCAGATCTGCACCGGCCCGTCGGCGGCGATCGCTTCGGTGATGGTGCGGCGGATGTCGTCCTCGTCGGTCACGTCCATCACCCGCGGGAAGATCCGCGGATCGAGAGCCGCGACTTCCTCGAGCACTTCGAGGCGCCGGCCGGTGATCGTCACCTTCGCCCCGGACTCGGCAAGCGCCAGGGCGATGGCCCGGCCGATGCCGGTGCCGCCGCCGGTGACGAGGGCGTGCTTTCCCGAAAGGTCGATCTGATACATGGCGTGCGCTCCCTGTCGTGCCGGCCCGGAGCCGGTGTGCGTTCTGCGCCCCGGCGAGGGGGATTCCAGGAAGCACTTTGCCATCTCGCGACCGGCAATCAACCCTGCCGCAACGTCAGGGAGACGCGGTCCGGCGCCCGGCCTCAGCCCTTGGGAGGCGTGGAGAAGGCTGCCTCGATACGCTTGACGATCTCCTCCTTCGTGCCCGGATAGGTCGGCAGGCCGCGCTTGAGCCAGCCGGGCCCGGCCTTCGAGCCGGCCATGCCCTCGGAAACATCGACGAGGCCGGGAAATCCCTGGGTCGCCAGGGTCTTCACCACATAGCCGGAGCGGTTGCCCGTGCGGCAGATGAGGGCGATCGGCTTTTCCGGGTTCCGCTGCCGGAGCACCACCAGCGCCTTGACAAATGCCGGATCGCGCATGTTGATCGCCAGCGCCCCTTCGCCGACGCCGGTTTCGGCCCATTCGGGCGGGGTGCGGATATCGACGAGGATGATCTCGCCGGCCTTCGCCTTCTCGTAGGCGGTGGGGGCGTCGAGCGTGCCGAAGGGGGCGGCTTTCGCACCGCCGCCTTCTCCTTCCGGGGGAGCGTTCTTCGGCGCGTCATGGCCGGCACGGGCCGGGCCGGGGCCGAGAAGGGGCAGGGCGAGCAGACTCGCAAGAGGGGCGAGCAGGGCGCGGCGGCCGGGGTGGATCGGGGGCATTCGTGTCTCCTCGTGCATCATGCATTGTGTGGGCGGGGCCGTCGCGGGCCGCGTTTGGCGAACCGGGCCGGGGCGGGCCTTCCGCTCGACGGGGCGGGCGGGGCCGCGGCAGTATGCATCGCCCATAGCGGCGTGCAATCGCACGGGAAGGTCCTGGCCGTCCCTTTCACGCAGCTGTGACCGGAAGTGATTCCTCCTGCCGTCCTTCGTTCGGCGGGCGCTGCGTCAGCCGGTCGCAGGCATGGGGCCGCCTGCATACACTTGCCTTGCCCCCCCATGCCGCTAAAACGGCAGGATGACCGGGGCTGCGGCCCTTCCGGCGCCGACGATCACGACATGGCGCCACAACGATGCAACGAGGGAGAGCGACGCATGAAGATCGGCGCACCCAGGGAAAGACATCCGGGCGAGAAGCGGGTCGCCATGACCCCGAAATCGGCCCGGGAGCTGATGAAGATCGGCCATGAATGCCTGATCGAGGCCGGCGCCGGTGAAGAGGCCGGCTTTCTCGACCGGGACTACGAGGAAGCGGGGGTGAAGATCGTCCCCGATCTCGCCGCGCTTTATGAGGAGGCCGAGGTCGTCACGCGCGTGCGGCCCCCGGAGGAAGAGGAGATGAAACGGCATCTGCGCAAGGGGCAGATCCTGATCTCCTTCTTCTGGCCGGCGCAGAACGAGAATCTGATGAAGATCGCCGCCGACAAGGGGGCGACGGTGCTGGCGATGGACATGATCCCGCGCATCTCGCGGGCCCAGAAGATGGACGCGCTTTCCTCGATGGCCAACATCGCCGGCTACCGGGCCGTGATCGAGGCGGCGGAACATTTCGGCCGCTTCTTCACCGGTCAGGTGACGGCGGCGGGCAAGATCCCGCCGGCCAAGGTGCTGGTGATCGGAGCCGGCGTCGCCGGACTGGCCGCCATCGGCACGGCGGTGAGCCTCGGGGCGATCGTGCGTGCCTTCGACGTGCGCCCCGAGGTGGCCGAGCAGATCGAATCGATGGGCGCCGAGTTCCTGATGCTCGACTTCTCCGATTCGGGGCTCTCCTCCGAGGACGGCTATGCCAAGCCGGCGAGCCCCGAATTCCTCGAGGCGGAAATGAAGCTCTTCCGCCAGCAGGCGCCCGACGTGGACATCGTCATCACCACCGCGCTCATCCCCGGCCGGCCGGCGCCGAAGCTGTGGACGCGCGACATGGTCGAGATGATGAAGCCGGGCTCGGTGATCGTCGATCTGGCGGCCGAGCAGGGCGGCAACTGCGAACTCACCGTGCCGGGCGAGCTCTACGAGACGGAGAACCGGGTCAAGATCATCGGCTATACCGACATGCCGAGCCGCATGGCGACCACGGCCTCGGAGCTCTACGCGACCAATATCCGCCATCTGATCGGCGATCTGACCCCGGATAAGGACGGCGCGATCGTGCTCGACATGGAGGACGAGGTCATCCGCCATGCCACGGTGGTGCATGGGGGCGAGATCACCTTCCCGCCGCCGCCGGTGAAGGTGTCGGCGGCGCCGAAGAAGCCGGCCGCCCGGCCCGAGAAGACCCCCGAAGAGATCGCCGCCGAGGAGGCGGCGGCCCGGCGGCGGGCCGGGATGCGCCAAGTGGCGCTGCTCGTTCTCGGCGGCATCGCGATGTATTTCATCGGCCTTTATGCGCCGCCCGCCTTCATGCAGCACTTCATCGTCTTCGTGCTGGCGGTCTTCGTCGGCTTCCAGGTGATCTGGAACGTAAACCATGCGCTGCACACGCCGCTGATGGCCATCACCAACGCGATCTCGGGCATCATCGTCATCGGTGCGCTTCTGCAGATCGGGGCACCGCAGCTGATCGTCCAGGTTCTCGCCGCCGTCTCGGTGCTGATCGCGACGATCAACATCGTCGGCGGCTTCTGGGTCACGCGGCGGATGCTGCAGATGTTCAGGAAATCCTGAGGCGGGAGAGAGATCATGATCAGCACAGGACTTCAGACCGCCGCCTACATTGCCGCAACGGTGCTCTTCATCCTCGCCCTCGGCGGGCTCTCGAACCACGAGAGCGCCAAGCGGGCGGTGTGGTTCGGCATCGTCGGCATGGCTCTCGCCATTCTGGCCACCATCTTCGGACCCGGCGTCGCGATCAACGCGCTGCTGATTGCCGCGCTCGTCATCGGTGCGGTGATCGGGGCGTGGGTGGCGATCCGCGTCGAGATGACGGGCATGCCCCAGCTGGTGGCGCTGCTGCACTCCTTCGTCGGCCTGGCCGCCGTCTTCATCGGCATCAACTCCGACATCATGGCCCTCGAGTTCCCGACCGAGGCCGAGAAGATCATCCACGAGGCGGAGATCTTTCTCGGGGTGTTCATCGGTGCCGTCACCTTCACCGGTTCGCTGGTGGCCTGGGGCAAGCTCTCGGGACGAATCGACGGCAAGCCGCTGACGATCCCGTTGCGCCATATGTGGAACGCGCTCGTCATCATCGCCTCCTTCGGGCTGATGATCCTCTACATGGAGGGCGCCGGCTCCTGGTCGCTCTACGTGATGACGCTGCTTGCGCTCCTTCTCGGCTGGCATCTCGTCATGGGGATCGGCGGCGCCGACATGCCGGTGGTCGTCTCGATGCTCAACTCCTATTCGGGCTGGGCCGCGGCGGCGACGGGCTTCCTGCTCGGCAACGACCTTCTGATCGTGACCGGGGCGCTCGTCGGTTCCTCGGGTGCGATCCTCTCCTACATCATGTGCCGGGCGATGAACCGTTCCTTCATCTCGGTGATCCTCGGCGGTTTCGGCGGCGCCAGGGGGCCGCAGCAGGCGGTCGAGGGGGAGATGGTCGCGACCGACCCCGAAAGCGTGGCCGCAGCGCTCGAGGCGGCGAAGAACGTCATCATCGTGCCGGGCTACGGCATGGCGGTGGCCCAGGCCCAGAATGCCGTCTCCGAACTCGTCCGCAAGCTGCGGGAGAAGGGCAAGAACGTCCGTTTCGCCATCCACCCGGTGGCCGGCCGCCTGCCGGGGCACATGAACGTGCTGCTTGCCGAGGCCAAGGTGCCCTACGACATCGTGCTCGAGATGGACGAGATCAACGAGGACTTCCCCGAGACCGACGTGGTGATCGTCATCGGCGCCAACGACATCGTCAACCCGGCGGCGCAGGAGGATCCGAATTCGCCGATCGCCGGCATGCCGGTGCTCGAAGTGTGGAAGGCGGGACAGGTGATCGTCCTCAAGCGCGGCCAGGGCACGGGCTATTCGGGCATCGAGAACCCGCTGTTCTACAAGGAGAACACCCGGATGCTCTATGGCGACGCCAAGGACTCGGTCGAGAAGGTCATCCAGGCACTCGACTGAGCCGGGCGAGAGAACTGGCAAGCGTAAAGAGGGGCGGCGCGGAAGGGCCGCCCCTTTCGTTTGCGCTGTTCCGGGCGCAGGTCTAGAAGCGGGAAAGGCAGACCGCATGGGAGCATGCACGGGAGACGCCGGCTTCGCGGGATCGGCCTTCGGAAGAGCGGAAGGGAGCGCGTGATGGGCGAGAGGGGCGAGGCGGAGCGGAAACGGGGCGCTGCCGCCCCGCGGGGCGGGCCGCGAGGACGCGCCGCGACGCCCCTGCCGGCAGCGGTGTGGGTGCTCGGCTTCGTCAGCCTGCTGATGGACGTCTCCTCCGAGATGGTGCACGGGCTCCTGCCGGTATTCCTCGTCGTCACCCTCGGCGCGTCCACCGTCACCCTCGGCATCATCGAGGGGCTCGGCGAAGGGGTGGCGCTGATCGTCAAGCTGTTCTCGGGGCTCCTGTCCGACCGTCTCGGCCGGCGCAAGCTCTTGGTGCTCGCGGGCTATGGCCTTTCCGCGCTTACCAAGCCGCTCTTTGCTCTTGCCCAGGGGGCGGGGCTGGTGCTGCTCGCGCGGCTGGTCGATCGGATGGGCAAAGGTATCCGTGGCGCGCCGCGCGATGCGCTGATCGCCGATGTCACCCCGCCGGCCGTTCAGGGCGCGGCCTACGGGCTGCGCCAGACGCTCGACACGGTGGGCGCCGTGATCGGCCCGCTGATCGCGCTGGTGCTGATGGAGCTCACGGGGGGCGACATTCGCACCGTCTTCTGGGTGGCGGCCATTCCCGGTTTCCTCGCCGTGGCGCTGATCGTCTTCGCCGTTCCCGAACCGGTGCGTCCGGGCACGGGAAGCGCTGCCGCCCCGGCCTTCGAGCGGGCGGCGCTCCGGGCGCTCGGCCGGCCTTTCTGGAAGATCGTCGTCGTCGGGGCGCTGGCCGCGCTCGCGCTCTTTTCCGAAGCCTTTCTCGTGTTGCGGGCGCTCGACGCCGGTTTCGCCATGAACCATGCGCCGCTGGTGCTCGTCATCCTGTCGGTGGTCTTCGCCCTGACAGCCTATCCGGCGGGCCGCCTGCAGGACCGGATCGGCGGCAAGGGCATCGTCATGACCTCGCTGCTGGCGCTGGCTCTGGCCCATTTCCTGTTCGCCTTTTCCTCCGCCCCTGCGCCCTTCGTCGCCGCGCTTCTCTTCTGGGGGCTGCATTTGGGGCTGAGCAAGGGTGTGTTCGCGGCGCTCGTCGCGGCCGCGGCGCCGGCGGCGTTCCGGGGCACGGCCTTCGGCGTCTTCAATCTCGTGGCCGGTGGCATGCTGCTGCTCGGCAACGGGCTGGCCGGGCTTCTGTGGCATCTCGCGGGGCCTCGGGCGACCTTCCTCGCGGCTGCGGCCGTCGCCCTGGCGGCGATGGGGGCGGCAGGTGCTCTGATCGAAGGGAGGCGCCGCCGCCCGGATGCATCCTCTTCGGGCTGATCCCCCGTCGCCGTTTCCGCCGGGCAGGACGAGAAGGGCGACTCCTCCTCCTCCCTTCTCCTCCTCCGGCCCCTGCGGCGTGCCTGGCGCGGGGAGGGCCGGCCTTTCCGCGTCCGCGGGCGGCGGCCCTGCCGCTTCTGCGCTGCACGGCCGAAGGAAATGCGTCCGATCCCTGCAGCGGCGGCCACCTCGTCGGGGCCGCGCGGGCCGGGCCGTGTCTTCCGAGGTTTCCTCGGCCGCCTCGTCAGGATGTCGCGGTGGGGCTCCCGCCATTGCACTTTGCCACGAAAGCCGCATGATGACGCCAAGAGGGAACGGGCCGTTGTCGTCGGAGCGCTCGGGGCGCCCCGGGGGGAAGGGCACCGGGCCGAAGAGGACGACGAGGAACGCGATGCCGCTGCCGCCCGATCACCCGCTGCGCTACCAGCTGGTCCACGAGCTCCACGCGCGACCTTCTCCCCGGCTCCGGGCGCCCTGTCATGCGGTCTTTCTGGCCATCAAGAAGCCGCGCGATGCCGCCAATCGCGATCGCGAGGAGGACCGGCGCCACCTGATCGAGCTGCTCGACCGGTTCGGCGCCAACCATCCGCCCGAAGGGGCCTCCCATTATTACGGCCAGGTCGGCAAGTATCATCTGCGCTGGGAGTGCTACACCGAATTCGTCACCTACACGATCTTCGTGGACGGGGTGGCGGAAAAACCCTTCGATCCCGACGCCTATGACGTGTTCCCCGCCGACTGGGTGGCGCGGGCGCCGGGCCTCACGCTGACCGCCGCGCTGGTGCGCGTCGAGCTCTGGGCCGAGCCGGAGCCGCCCGACGAGGAACGGATCCGCAGCTGGTTCTCCCCCGATGCGCTCTGTTTCTCGCGCGTCAATGACGATTCGGCCTTCGTGGCGACCGATTTCATGCTCGACCCGACAGGTTCGATCCGCTTTGCCGTCTTCGCCCGGCCGCACATATCCGAGCGGCGGCTCGGACGGATCATCCAGCGGATCCTCGAACTCGAGGCCTACAAGTCGATGGCGCTTCTCGGTCTGCCCCGTGCCAAGGAGGTAGCCCGCCGCATCAACCGGCTCGACGTGGTGCTGGCCCGGGAAGTGCAGGCGATGAACGATTCCGACACCCCGCCCGAAGAGACCCTCGAACGGCTGCTCGACATCGCATCGGAAATCGAGGAGCAGGTGTCGGGCACGGCCTATCGCTTCGGGGCGTCGGAAGCCTATGCCCAGATCATGCGCGAGCGGATCGAGCTTCTGCGCGAGGAGCGGATCGAGGGGCGGATGACGATCCGCGAATTCATGACCCGCCGTTTCGAACCGGCCATGCGGACCATCTCCTCGGCCGCGCTGCGGCTCGAACAGCTGGCGGTGCGGGCCAAGCGGGCCGGTGACCATCTGCGCACCCGGGTCGATGTCGAGCGTGCGGAGCAGAACCAGGAGCTGCTGGCCAGCATGGACCGCCGCGTGGCACTGCAATTGCGGCTCCAGCACACGGTCGAGGGCTTCTCGATCATCGCCCTGAGCTACTATGCCGTCAATCTCGTGACCTATGTCGTCTATCCCTTCGGCAAGGATTTCGGCATCGACAAGGCATGGCTCACGGCCGCCGCCGTGCCGCCGACGGTGCTTTTCGTCTGGTGGGTGATACGCTCGATTCGCCTTCGCCTCGAGAAGAGCGAACGCAAGGGGCGGCCTCTCGATCTGTGAAGGGGGCGTCCTGTCGGCCGCGGTCGGCACACGGGGAGCCGCCCCCCTTTGCCATTGACCACCGGTCGCCCGGAGCGCAGATTGTCGCGTGAAGGGCCGGCCGCCGGCACGCATGCGCCGACGGGGGCCGTCATCACCGGATCACTGGAGGACGCACCATGCCCATCCGCAATTCCATCGCCGCCATGCAGGAAGAGATCGCCGGGTGGCGCAGGCAACTGCACGAGAAACCCGAGCTGATGTTCGACACCGGGAACACCGCCCGCTTCGTCGCCGGAAAGCTGCGGGCGTTCGGCGTGGACGAGGTGCATGAGGGGATCGCGAAGAACGGCGTCGTTGCCGTCATCCGCGGCCGTGGCAACGGTGCCGGGCGCACCATCGCCCTGAGGGCCGACATGGATGCATTGCCGATCGAGGAGGCGACCGGCAAGCCCTGGGCCTCGAAGGTGCCGGGCAAGATGCATGCCTGCGGCCATGACGGGCACACGGCGATGCTGCTCGGGGCGGCGAAGCACCTGGCCGAAACCCGCGACTTCGACGGCACGGTGGTGCTCTTGTTCCAGCCGGCCGAGGAAGGGGGCGGCGGCGGCGCGGTGATGGTCGAGGAAGGGGTGATGGAACGGTTCGGCATCGAGGAGGTCTATGGCATGCACAACATGCCGGGCCTGCCCGTCGGCCGGTTCGCCATCCGTGCCGGCGCCTTCTTCGCCTCGGCCGACCAGTTCACCCTCGTCATCCGCGGCAAGGGAGGACATGCGGCGATGCCCCACAAGGTGGTCGATCCGATCGTGGCGGCTTCCCATGTGGTGACGGCGCTCCAGACCATCGCCTCGCGTTCGGTCGATCCGATCGAGCAGGTGGTGGTGTCGGTGACGACCTTCCGTTCCGAGGGGGACAGCCACAGCGTCATTCCTCCGGCCGTGACGCTCAAGGGCACGGTGCGCACCCTCGACGAGGCGGTGCGCGATCTGGCCGAAGAGCGCTTCCGGGAGATCGTCACCCATATGGCGGCCGCCTTCGGTTGCCGCGCCGAGATCGACTATCAGCGCGGCTATCCGGTGATGCGCAATCACCCGCAGGAGACCGAATTCGCCCGCGAGGCGGCCCGTGCCGTGGCCGGGGAGTGCGACGAGGCGCCGCGCATCATGGGGGGAGAGGATTTCGCCTACATGCTCAACGCCCGTCCCGGCGCCTACATTCTCGTCGGCAATGGCGAGACGGCGGCGCTCCACCACCCGGAATACGACTTCAACGACGAGGCGATCCCGGCCGGCGTCAGCTGGTGGGTCGAGCTTGTCGGCCGGCGGCTGCGGCGCCGCGAGACCGGCGGGGAGGAACGGGCGGCATGAACGGGGATATGAACGGGGATCCGGCGGATTACTGATCCGAACGCTACCGCCGCCCCGCCGAGGACTATCTCTTCGGCACCGCCCCGGCGGCCTTCCGCGTCGAAAACCCATGGGTCCTGACCTGCCCCGGCGGGCGGTCGCGCGCTCTCGCCGGCCGACGGGGAGGGGCGCGATGCCGTTCATCCGGCCGCCACGGCTGGGCAATCGCCGCTTTCGATCTTGCCGCCCCGCTCTCGATCGGGCCGCGGCGCTGGCTGCCGAGGAAGGGATGCAGGTCGAATTCCGCCTTGACGGTCTTGACGACGGCGCCCGGGCGACCGAGGTCGGCGGCTACGATCTGATTCTCGGCATCTTCATCCAGATATTCGGCAACGAAGCGCGCAAGGCGCGCAAGCCCCGCCTCTGACGCAACGCCACGAGGGCGGATGTCGGGAAACGGCAAGCATGGCGAGATCTTGTCGGAATTCGACAAGAGGGCTGTCACCCTTTCATTCACCTCATAAACCTGAGTTTATGCAGCTATATTCCAGGTTTACGAAGTGATTGCTAATCCTGTGGTGGATGGCCGCCGGGCAGGAATGGTGCCATGTCTCGCTCAGCCCGCGAGGGTATGCCGGAGCCGCGACAGGCAGGAGACCGTACCACTTCCGGGTGTCCAGCAGGAGGCAGGAGCGGCTCCGGCATCGTGACAGCAGAATGTGAGCGGCGGGCCATCGTCGCTCGGAACTCGGGAGAGAGGACATGAAGAAACTGAAGAGCAGCACGGCCATGCTGGCGGCCCTGGCGGCCCTGGCGGTCCTGGCGGCGCCGATGGTCGTGACGGCCCAGACCGCACCGAATGCAGGGGGAACCACCCCGAAACCGATCGCAACCACCCCGGCCGGCGGCAACGCAGGGACCGGCGGGACGACTGGTGGCAACACCGGAACGGGCGGCACGACCGGTGGAAACACTGATGGCACGACTGGCGGTGCTGCGGGCGGCAATGCCGGTGGAAACACTGGTGGCACGACCGGTGGGAATACCGGGGGTGCCACGGGCGGCAACGCTGGGACCGGCGGGACGACTGGTGGAAATGCCGGAACGGGCGGCACGACTGGTGGTGCTGCGGGCGGCAATACCGGTGGAAACACTGGTGGCACGACCGGTGGGAATACCGGGGGTGCCACGGGCGGCAACGCTGGCACCGGCGGCACGACTGGCGGAAATGCCGGAACGGGTGGAACGACTGGTGGCAACACCGGGACCGGTGGAACGACTGGCGGCGCCACGGGCGGCAATGCCGGGGGTAACGCTGGGACCGGTGGAACGACTGGCGGCAACACCGGGACCGGTGGAACGACTGGCGGCGCCACGGGCGGCAATACCGGTGGAAACACTGGCGGCACGACTGGCGGCGCCACGGGTGGTGGTCTGGCCGGCCTGCTGTCGCAGATCCTCGGCAGCGACGCCACGATCCTCGAAATGCAGAACCGCAACGGCAACGTGAAGGTCGAGGCACTGCAGGGCAATGCCAAGGTCGAGGTCGTGATCGACCCCGCCACCGGTGCGGTGCTCAACATGGAGCGCGACATGATCGGCTCGGCCCAGGAGCGCGCCGAACTCGAGGATCAGGCGATGGGCTCGATCGGTCAGGCCCTCGGCGGCCAGGGCGGCTTTGGCGGCTTCGGCGGCGGTGAGCATGAGGATGACGACCATGGCCATGCCGCCAGCGCCGGGAACGGCACCATGGGCGGCATGGCAGGCCCTGCCGGCAACGAGGACGAAGGTGACGACGATCACGGTGCTTCGGGCATGGGCGGTGCCGCCGGTGCGGCAGGAGCCGGCGCAGGCGCCGGTGGCGGCCAGGGCAGCGGTACCGGTGGGGGCGCCGGTGCGGGCGCCGGTGCCGGTGGGGGCGCCGGTGGCGGTCATGGTGGCGAAGGCGGCGACCATGGCGACGAAGGGGACGATTGACCCCTTCGCCCTCCGCACCGCTCGAGGGGCACGCCGCCGCGAAGGTGGCGTGCCCCCGCTCTCTTGAATGGCCTGAGCAGGAATGTCCCCTTGCGGCCATGCATGATCTGGATGCAGGATCGGATCCATGAAAAAGCTCAACGATCACCGCAAACGGCCTTTCGAGATGCCCGTGCTGGCACTGGCCCTCCTGTTGTCTTTCGCGCCGGCGCCGCTCATGGCGCAGGCGGCTCCGCAGGACGAGATCCTGCGCAAGCTGACGCGCGAGGGCTATGCCCGTATCGAGGTCCGCCGGACCCTTCTCGGGCGCGTGCGGATCCTCGCCGAGGAAGACGGGCGCCGGCGCGAGATCGTCGTCGATCCTTCCAGCGGGGAGATCCTGCGTGACTATGTGAGCGACAAGGAAAGGGAGCGGCAGGAGGGCGGGCTCTTCGGCTGGCTCTTCGGCGGAGGGGACGGCGAAGGAGGCGGATCATCCGATGACGGCGCCCATGCCGGCTCCGGCTCGCAGGGCCAGGGTACGGGCGGCGATCACGATTCGGAGAATGCCGGTGGGAGCGACGGGCCGGGCGGTGGCAGCCAGGGGGAGGATGGCGGCGGTGATCACGGCGGAAATGGCGATGATGGCGGTGATCACGGTGGCGGCGGCGACGGTGGTGACGGCGGCGATGATCACGGCGGCCACGGAGGAAAGGATGACTGAGCCCTTGCGGCGGCCGGCTTTCCTCGTCTCCGCGGCGCGGTTCACTCCTCTGCCCATTCCGGGGTGGGGTGGCCCCGGTGATTCCGCTTCCCGAGAGGGGGGGCGGGTCTTCGG